>DATAOC010000019.1:0-102322 GCA_036265915.1 Candidatus Methylomirabilota bacterium
CATCTGCGTGACCAGCCGATCGGCTCGACCGGTGAGCTGGAAATGGATGTGCGGCGGACGATCCCAGCCCGCGGTCACGGGGTAGCCGCCCGGCTTGATCGTCTTGAACCGATAACGTCCGTCGCCGTCTGTCGTCGCGGCGCCATAACCCTGGAAGTTCGGGTCTACCGGTGCGGGGTTCGGATCCGAGGGATGATCGTAGCGCCCGGCGGCGTTCGGTTGCCAGATCTCGACCTGCACGCCCTTCACGGGCTT
Organism: Candidatus Methylomirabilota bacterium; assembly: GCA_036265915.1. Taxonomy (GTDB): domain Bacteria; phylum Methylomirabilota; class Methylomirabilia; order Rokubacteriales; family CSP1-6; genus AR12. The sequence continues at coordinate 256 of DATAOC010000019.1, forward strand.
GCCCTTGATGTTGAAGACCTGTCCGATCAGGTGCAAAACCTGACCCTTTGCGCGCGGTGCGCGCCCATCGATCACGGTCAGGTCAGCGTCGCGGTCTACGGGCTTGTTGAGCAGGGGATAGAACGGCCCCGCGACGGTGCTCGGCGTCACATCGGTGAGAACCCATTTGTACGTCTCGTCGGCTGCGCGCGTCATTGTCGGTGACGCGAGCATCGAAAGACCCGCCGCCGCAATCGCTCCCTGTAACACATCTCGGCGCCTGAGCGCGGTCGAACTCGCCATATCGAACCTCCCCCGTCAGCAATACCCTGGACAGCCGCGAGTCGCCGGTGAAATTATGGTGAAAGCCATGCGCGCGGGGACCAGGATCGCATTCACGCCCTTTCGGCTCGACCCGCAGGAGAGCTGTCTCTGGCGGCGGAACAAACGCATACCGCTGAGTGCGACTGACACGGCTATCCTGGCCTACCTCGTGTCGCGGGCCGGCCGGCTGGTGACGCGGGATGAGCTGCTCGCCGCGCTATGGCCGGACGTCGCGGTCACGCCGGGTGTCGTGAAAGTTCGTGTGCGACGCCTGCGTCGCACGCTTGGCGATCGCGCCGCGCGGCCGCGCTTCATCGAGACCGTGCATGGGCGCGGCTATCGTTTCATCGCGCGCATCAGCGAGCCGTCCTCGGTACCATCCGACCTACCGGTGCGTGGCGCCGGACGGGACTCCGCGGGTCATCCAGGCGGGTCGCACGCGGCGAGCGTCGACGGGGACACGCTGCGACATCTTTGTCGCGCGGCGCGGAACGCGATACGGCGCCGGGCCCCGCACGAAGCGATCGCCATTGCCCACCGCGCGCTCCCATTGCTATCCAGCCTCACTGACGCAGGCGAGCGCGCCGCCGCGGAGCAGGAGCTGCGCATCACGCTGGGCCGTCTCGAGCTCGTTCGGCGCGCCTGCAATGCCCCCGAGGTTGCCGCCAACTACGCTCGGCTGCGGGCGCTGTGCGACGAGCGCCCCGAGGACCCGAGCGTCTTGCCCGGACTCGTGTCCCTCGCTCGATTCGAATTGCACCGCGCAGAGATCCGGACGGCTCAAGAGCTTGCCGCGCGGGTGCACCGGCTGGCCGAGCGGGGTCGGCATCGTGACTTCGCCGGCGCGCATACTCTCCTCGGCGCCGTCGAGTTCAATGCAGGCAGGCTGGCGAGCGCCGACGCGCATCTGGCCCGCGCGCTCTCGCTGTACGACGCCGAGCAATCCCACGCGCTCGGGACGGCGTACGGCGAAAACGTGGAGGTGCCGTTGCAGGGCTATCGTGCGGTCGTGCTCTGGTACCGCGGCTTCCCCCAGCGCGCGCTGCAGGCGAGTCGCACCGCGCTCGCGACGGCCCGAGCGCTCGGGCTGCCGGCGCCGATGGCGTTCGCCCTCGGCATGGCGGCCTGGCTCCATCGGCTCCGCGGCGAGGCGGATGTGGCCGGGGCATTCGCGACGGAGCTGGGCGCCGTCGCGAGTGATGCCGGCTTTCCGTTCTGGCTCGCGCAGGCGACGTTCGAACGGGGCTGGGCCGTCGCCGCACGCGGCGACACCGACGAGGGCCGGGCACTCATGCAGGACGGTCTCGATCGATATCGCGCAACGGGGGCACGACTGTACGAGGTCGGCGATCACGTCGCACTGCTCGACGTGGTCGCGGGCGCCTCCGCAGAGCACGGGGCGGCCATCGACGAGCTGATCACATCGGTCGCGCGCACCGGCCAGCTGCACGATGAGTCCGCGCTACATCGCCTCAGGGCCGAGTGGCTGCTGCGGCGAGGCGACGACGAGGCGGCCACCGCGTCATTCGAGCGCGCGATCGCCGTCGCTGCTGCTCAGGGCGCGAAACCGCTGGAGCGCCGAGCGAGAGCCGGCCTGCATCGCATCCGGCCGCGCCGTCTCGTGCGTGGGCAGAGGTGAGATGCCGTCTGCGGACGCCTGGCGCCCGCGGACGTCAGTTGCTCCCCAGGTAGCGGCGGGCGGCGTCCGTCTCCGGGCGGAGATCGCCGGCGCCCGCCGATTGGATCAACCTGGAGAAGTAGAGGCGCGCCTTGTCGCGGTTGCCCGACTGCGCGGCCGCCTGCCCGGCGCCGTAGAGCCCGCGGTAACGGTTGGGCTCGCGCTGCTGTGACGCCTCGTATTCCTTGAGGGCCTCGGCGGGGCGCTTCAGTTCCATCAGCATGTCGCCAAGCAATTCGCGCGCGGGTACCAGGCGACCCGGCGTGACGATGTTCTTCTCGCTCTTGTCCTCGATGTCCGCCGCCTGGCGCATCAGAGCGAGCGCCTCGTCATCCTTCTTCTGCGCAACCGCCATCCAGGCGACGGAGGCGAGTCGCATGACCTCGACCTCGTTCGCCCAGTAGTCGTTCTTCGCTGCCTTCAGCCGGTCGCGCAACGCCGTGATCGTCTCGATGTCGGCCTGGGCGGCGGCGGGATCACCGCCCCTCGCCGCGCCGAGCGCGCGCGCGAAATGGGTCATCGCCTCGGTGAACGGGAAGTTCGTCGCGCTCGGCGCGAGGGTGGCCGCGTCGCGCCAGGCGCCGCGCTCGACGACGTAGCGCGCGGGCATCGCGGCCAGCGCATAGTACCCCGTCGCACGGGCCGGATTGATGCGTGTCAGTGTGCGCGCCTCCTCCAGCGTCTTGCGCGCGTCAGCGTCGCGCCCGAGCTGCAGGAAGGCATAGGTCATGTAGTCCAGCGCGTGCAGCGCGTCGTCGGGATCGTTGCTCCTCTGCGCGGCATCGGCGGAGCGGCGGTTCGTCACCGCGGAATCGGCCCACGCGCCCACGCGGGTGAAGATGTGCGACGGCATGTGCTGCGCATGCGGCGCGTCGGGGGCGATGGCGGCGTAGCGGCGGGCGGCGGGCAAGCCTTGCGCGGCGATGGGCGGCGCGTCGTAGCTGTGGATCAGGTAGTGCGCGACTCCCGGATGGTCGGGATGCTTCGCGAACTGCTTTTCGAGGATCCCGGCCGCCTTCAGGTACGCGGAGTACGTCTGGTCGGAGGCGGTCTGCGTGGCTGCGAGGTAGAGCGCATAGAAGATCTGCGCCTCGTCATCGTCGGGATATCTGGCGGCGAGCGCCTCGTAGGCCTTGGCACGCGCCACCTGGCGCGCGCGCTCGGGGCGAGTCGTGAACTCCTCGTAGTACGCGGCGACGGCCTCGAGGTAGTCGCGCTCGCGCGCCGTCTTCGCACCCATCTTGCGGCCTTTCTCGACGGCCGCCTGCGCCAGCTCTGCGCCTTTCGGCGAGGCGCCGATACCCTGGAGCGGGTTCGACATGAGGATCGAAGCGTAGCCCCAGGCGGCGATGGCGCAGGCATTGTCCTCGGCGGCCACCTCCTCGAACGCCGTCTGCGCCGCGGAATAGTAGAACGAGTGCAGCATGGCGACGCCGCGCAGAAACTTCTCTTGCACGGCCGGGCTGCACGAATTCGGGAAGTCGACCTTACCGAGCTTTTCGCGCGGTTGGGCCAGGGCAACGCTGGCCGCGGCCAGCGACAGCGCGACCAACGGTGCTGCGATCCGGATACGGCTGTTCATGTGTCACCCCCATCTATCAACACGCGCGAGGACTTCGCCGTTGCCGCGCTGCAACTTGCGAACGCGTGCGGCGGCGAGTACATGGAAAGTAGCACGGAGGCCGGGATGCGGATCAGCAGCAGCGCGTTGATCCAGCAGTCGCGTGGCCTGATCGACGCCAGTCGCCGACTCGTCGGCCAGGCACGACGCCGTGTGCTGCGCGTCATCCGGGGCGGGTCGACCGCGCTCGCTGAGCCGGCGGCCCGTCGCCCCGCCCGGCGAACAACCCCGCAGAACGACCCCCCGCGTATCTGGGCCGGTCCGGCCGACGGCCGCACCCGCTGTAGCGTCTGCGGCAAGGACATCCCGGGCGGCTCCCCCGAGTACGAGGTGGTCGCAGGTGGCGAGACGCTGCTCCTCGACCGCGCCTGCTTCGTCGCCTGGCACAACGCCCACCGATCCTAGCGCTGCGGCGCTCGCGTGCTCACCGCCCGCGTTCGCGCACGCGGCCGGCGGGGTCCGCCTCCGCCAGCACCGGCGCCGGCACGCCCGTGTGCACATAGTCCGCGAGCAGCTTTCCGGCCATGGGGCCGCGCCCGAAGCCCGAGGAGGCCAGCCCGGTGACGATCCAGAGGTCGTCGCGACCCGGGATCCGACCGATCAGCGGCTTGCCGTCGAGGGGAAAGGGCATCAGGCCCGCCCACGTGCGCGCGATCGGGAGCTCGCCCAGGAATGGCAGCACGGAGATCGCATGCTCCCTGTTCACCGCGATGCCGCGCGGATCAGGCGTGGTGTCATAGCCGACCGCCTCGCGATCGCCCCCGAAGACGATCTCGCCGTTGCGTCGCTGGCGGCCATAGAGATGGCGGGTCACGCGCCGGCCGTCGCGGATGGTCAGATCGGGCGGCGCGCCGCCGTGATCTCGTGCCCACGCCATGGCCGACTCCGCGGCCGAGATGGTGTGAAAGCTGCGAGGCCCGACGGGCGCCGTCGCCCACATCTGACCCCGCACGGGGACGATCGGGATGTCGAGGTCGAGCATCGCGCCGAGCGGACCAGACCAGGCGCCGGCGGCGATGACGAGGGCACCGGCGACGACGTTCGCGGCCGACGTCGTCAGCGAGTAACCGCCGGCCGGCTGCGGCGCCACTGCCGTCACCTCGTGGTTCGTCAGCACGCGGGCGCCGCGTAGCTCGGCGAGACGGGCGAACGCCTGCGTCGCCAGGACGGGGTCCGCCTGGCCGCGCCGCGGCGCGTACATGGCGCCGGGCAGGGTGGGAGACAGCCCGGGCTCGATGCTGCGCGCCTCGCGCGGCGACAGAAGCTCCGCCACCTGTCCGCGCTTGCGGAGGGTCGCGACGCGCTCGCGCTCCCACTCGTACTCCTCCGGCGTGCGGATGGCCTGGAGCCCGCCGGAGCGACGGAACTCGATGTCCTGACCGAGGTCGGCCTGCACGGCCTCGAAGATGTCGACGCTCCCCGCGGTCAGGTGCGCCTGCAGATCGGGCGTGTCACCCCATCCGTAGGAGTCGATGCCGCCCATGTTCTGGCCGGATGCCGCCGACGCGATGTCGCCCCGCTCCAGCAGCACGACGCGCCGGCCGTGCGACGCCAGATGGAACGCCGCCGAGCAGCCGGCGATGCCGCCGCCGACGATGACCACCTCGGCCTCGATCATGAAACCTCCAATGCCGGGTATCCTGCCATGCGCGTGGTCCCTGTGCGTCCGGCGTCTCCGTGGCTCGTCGTCGTCACCGTGTGGCTCACCCTTGGCGTCACCTTCGGCCTCATGTTCTCGTTCTCGGTATTCCTCGTTCCGCTTCTCGAGGAGTTCGGCTGGTCACGCGGCCTGGCCGCGGGCGCCTTCTCGCTCTCCGCCGTCGTCCAGGGGCTGCTGTCGCCGGCGATCGGCGCGCTCGTCGATCGATTCGGGGCGCGCCGGCTGATCCTCGGCGGCGTGGTTGCACTCGGCGTGTCGTGCCTGCTCGGCAGTCGGATCGCCGCGGTGTGGCATCTCTACCTCGTCACCGGGGTTGTCACCGCGGTCGCGATCTCCTCGGTCGGCTGGGTGCCGACCGCGGCGCTGGTCGCGCAGTGGTTCGCCACCCGGCAGGCGACCATGATGGGCCTCGCCTTTTCGGGGATGGGGGTCGGCGTGCTGACCATCGGCCCCCTCGCGCAGTGGCTCATCTCCGCGTATGGCTGGCGCGATGCGTATCGCTGGCTCGGCGTCGGCACGCTGCTGCTGCTGGTGCCGCTCGTGTGGTGGGGCGCGCAGGAGGCGCCGCGTGCCGCGCCGTCGAAGACCGCGTCGACCGGGACGCCGGTCGACGATGGCGGCATCCGCGTGCGCGCGGCGCTGCGGACTCGCGCGTTCTGGGCGCTGTTCCTGGCCTACATGTGCACGCCGCTCGCGGTGTTCACCGTCGTGACACACCAGGTGGCGTTCGCGGTGGACCATGGCTTCCCGCGGCTCTTCGTGGCGAGCATCTTTGGCCTGACGGGCTTCATGTCCATCGCGGGCCGGGTCCTCTTCGGCTTCGCCGCCGACCGCATCGGTCGCGCGCTGTCGGCGACGATCTCGTACGCGTGCACGGCGCTCGGCACGCTGGCGCTCCTCTCCATCGAGCCGTGGCGGCACGTCGCCGGCCTCTATGCGTACGCAGCGCTGTTCGGCCTCGGCTTTGGCGCGCGCGGTCCCATCATCACCGCGATCGCCGCCGCGCGCTTTCCCGGGCGGCGCTTCGGCGCCATCTACGGGTTCATGAGTATCGGAAACGGGCTCGGCGGCGCGCTCGGGCCCTGGTTCGCCGGCGCGGTGTTCGACGTCACCGGCAGCTATCGGATTCCGTTCCTGGTCGCCACGCTCTTCTGCGTCGCCGGCTCGATCTGCTTCTGGCTGGCGGAGCCGAGGGGCCCGACTGCGGGCACGCGATGACCGGGATCCGCTACCCGATCACCGCCGAATAGACGAGTGTCCGCAGCTCCCGGCGCAGCGGATACGGCGCCGGCAAGCCGAGCTGCATGATCTGGGTCATGAAGACGGCAATGATCTGCTCCTCGGGATCGATCCAGAACGCGGTGCCGGCGGCGCCGCCCCACGCGAATTCACCGGCCGTCCCGGCGATCTGCGCGCGCACCGGTGACTGCATGACCGAGAAGCCGAGACCGAAGCCGACGCCGGCGTAGGCGGTCTCCGTGAACATGCCGGGCTGCGCCAGGTTCGTGAGGTCCTGTCCGTCCGGAAGGTGATTCATCGTCATGAGCTCGACCGTCTTGCGTCCGAGCAAGCGAATGCCGTCGAGCTCGCCCTTGTTCAGCATCATCGACGCGAACCGGAAGTAGTCGTGGGCCGTGGACACCAGCCCGCCGCCCCCGGAAAAGAACGTGCACGCGCGGTAGCTGCTCTTCGCCGGGTCGTCGATGAGCTTCAGGCGGTCGTCCGCCTGCCGCTGATAGTTCGCGGCCAAGCGTGGGATCTGCCGCTCGCTGACCACGAACGACGTATCGGTCATGCCGAGAGGCTGGAGGACGTGTTCCCGCAGGTAGGCATCGAGCCGCTGGCCCGAGACGAGCTCGATGAGATGCCCGACCACGTCCGTCGACACGGAATAGTTCCACCGTGTGCCGGGGGAGAATTCGAGCGGCAGCGCCGCGAGCTCCTCGACCATGTCGCGCGTCGTATAGCCGGCCCGCGTCAGGTCCGCCACGCCGAGCTTGCGATACGCCGCGTCGACGTTCGTGCGCTCCATGAATCCATAGGTCAGCCCGGAGGTATGGCTGAGCAGATCGCGCACGGTCATGGGGCGCTCGACCGCCGTCGTCTTCCACGCGGGGTGATTGCCGCCGACGAAGACGCGCTGGTCGCGCCACGAGGGGATGAACTTGTGCACCGGATCGTCGAGCTGCAGCCGGCCCTGCTCCCACAGCATCATCAGCCCCACGCTGGCGATCGGCTTGGTCATCGAGTAGATGCGGAAGACCGAGTCGGGCGTCACCGGCCGTCTGCGCTCGATCTCCAGATGTCCCTGCGGCTCCAGGTACGCGATCTTGCCGTGACGCGCGACGAGGGTCAGCGTGCCGGCGAGCTTCCCGTCGTCGATGTAGCGTCGCAGGTGATCGCTGATGCGTCCGAGGCGCGCCGACGAAAGTCCGACTTCTTCGGGCTTCACGAGCATGTCAGATCTCCTCTGCCGCTCGGGGTCGAGTCGTGCGGCGATACGGCTGGCGTCCTGCGCATTGCATGCTGCGTGCGCGACGGTAGGGGATTCTCTGCCGAGAGTCAATGCGGCTAACCGCGGGTCTCGGCGCGCCCGGCGCGTCCGTGTAACATGACCGGCCGATGCTGCTCACCAACGGCCGGATCTACACGCTCGACGCGCGTGGGACGATCGCCGACACGCTGGTCGTGCGCGACGGCCGGGTCGCGTTCGCCGGACGGCGCGCCGACGTCAATGCCGCGCCGGGCGAACAGATCGTCGATCTCGGCGGCCGCGCGGCGCTGCCCGGACTGGTGGACGCGCACGGGCACCTGATGCACCTGGCGCGTGGTCGTCTCACGCTCGACGTGCGGGGCGCCGAGTCCGAGGAGGCGGCGGCGCGTCGGGTCGGCGAGCGGGCGGCCCGATTGCCGCGGGGCGAGTGGATCGGCGGGCGCAACTGGGACCAGAACCTGTGGCCGGCCGCTCGATTTCCGTCGAAGGCCACGCTCGATCGGGTGGCGCCGCATCATCCGGTCGCGCTCGTGCGCGTCGACGGGCATGCGACGTGGGCGAACTCTGCGGCGCTGCGCGCGGCCGGCATCGAGCGGGCCACGCGCGATCCCGACGGCGGGCGCATCGCGCGCGACGAGCGCGGGGAGCCGACCGGGCTGCTCGTAGACACGGCCCAGCGGCTCCTCCACGCGGTCGAGCCACGGCCGACCGACGAGCACTTCGATCAGGCCGTGCGTGACTGCCTCGCGGACTGCCTGGCCGTCGGCCTCACGGGCATCCACGAGATGGGCGCCGAGCTCTACGCACTCGCCTCGTATCGCCGGCTGCTCGAGCGCGGGCAGTTCCCGTTCCGCAACTACGTCGCCGTCGCTGGCCGTTCGAGATCGACATGGGAGCACTACCGCGAGCGGGGACCCGAGCGCCTCGGTGATGGCCGCCTCACGATCGCCGCGCTGAAGCTCATGGCGGACGGCGCGCTCGGCTCGCGTGGCGCCGCCCTGCATGAGCCCTACTGCGACGATCCGGGCAACACCGGCCTCGTCCTGATGGACGGCCCCGAAGTGGAGCGGCTCACGCTCGAGGCACTCGGGCGGGACTTTCAGGTCTGCGTGCACGCCATCGGCGATCGCGCGAACACGCTGGTCCTCGACGCGTTCGAGCGCGCGCTCGCCCGCATGCCGCGGCCCGATCACCGGCTGCGCGTCGAGCACGCGCAGGTACTCGCCGAGCGCGATGTGCCGCGATTTGCGCGCCTCGGCGTCCTGCCGAGCATGCAGGCCACCCACTGCACATCGGACATGGCGTGGGCCTCCGAGCGGCTCGGCGCGGACCGGCTGCGCGGTGCGTACGCCTGGCGCTCGCTGCTCGCCACGGGTGTCATCATCGCCGGCGGCTCGGACTTTCCCGTGGAGAGCCCCAATCCGTTCCACGGCATCCACGCCGCCGTCACACGCCGCTCCCGGACCGGCGACGACGACGGCTGGCAGCCCGAGCAGCGCATGACGCGCGAGGAAGCGGTGCGCTCGTTCACGACGTGGAACGCCTTCGCCTCCCGGCAGGAGCGCGATCTCGGCTCCCTGGAAGTCGGCAAGCAGGCCGACGTCGTCGTCCTCTCCGAGGACGTCATGACGTGCGACGAGGCGCTGATTCCCCGGATCCGGCCGATGCTGACGCTCGTCGGCGGCGAGGTCGTCTACCGGGCGGCGTGATCGGCCATGTGAATCTGATGCTGCGCGGCGATGTCCGGTACCTTCGAGAGATCGCGCGACAGATCCTTCACGTCCCGGTCCAGCTCGCGGAAGAAGGCCTCGGCGTGGGCGGGCGCGTCGAAGATCAACGTCCGCGCGGGTGGTGTCGACGCTCCCTCGAACCCGTGCAGCGTTCCGGCGGGCAGGTACACGAAGTCGCCTCTCGCGAGCGTCTGTTCCTCGCCGTCCACCAGGAACCGGATGTTGCCCTCGAGGATGTAGTAGGCCTCGTCCCACGGGTGGTGGTGCGGCGGAGCTCCCGCCCGTTCCGGCACCTCCACTTCCATCAGCGACCAGGACCGATCCGTCTTGTCTGCGCCGCAGAGGAACCGCAGGCCGGTTCCGAGCACGTTCAGCGTCTCGCCGTCGCCGTGTCTCACGAGCACGCGCGTCTTGCTCACCTCGACTCCCTTCTGTCTCGGGCGCGCGAGCGGTCCGCCGCTCGGTGGCCGAATACAATCTCGGCGTACCGCTCGGCCGCCGCTCTGTCAAGGCAGCGACACGGCGCGACCGCCGCGTCAGCTCGGCATCTGACAGTTCGGCGTGGACTTCATGATGGCAATCTCGTCGTCGTCCATTCCCTCGACGATGCCGTCGAACAAGGGCGTCGACAGATACCGCTCGCCGGTGTCCGGCAGCATGGCGAGCAGGACCGACCCCGCCGGCGCCGTCTGCGCGACGTGCATGGCGACGGCGAAGGTGGCGCCACCGGAAATCCCGGTGAAGATGCCCTCGCGCTGGGCGAGCTTCCGCGACCATTCGATGGCGACGGCTCCGGGCATCGGGATGAGCTCGTCGATGACCTTCTTGTCGATGGCCTCCTGCAGCACCCAGGGGATGAAGTCCGGCGTCCACCCCTGAATGGGATGCGGCTCGAAGGCCGGATGGCCCTCGGCAGGCTCGTGCGCCTCGTTCCGCTTCTGCGGCTTGCCGCTGCTGATGAGCGCGGCATTTGCGGGCTCGCTCACCACGAACTTGACGGTCGGACGCTGCGCTTTCAGAACGCGGCCCACGCCGGTCAGCGTGCCGCCCGTTCCGTAGCCGGTGATGAAGTAGTCGAGCCGCTTGCCGTCGAAGTCGGCGAGGATCTCGCGCGCCGTCGTCGACGCGTGGATGGCGGCGTTGGCCTCGGTCTCGAACTGACGGGCGAGGAACCATCCGTTCTTGTCGGCGAGCTCCTTGGCCTTCTGCACCATCCCGAAGCCTTTGAGCGCTCGGGGGGTGAGGATGACCTTCGCGCCGAGAAACCGCATCAGCTTGCGCCGCTCGACCGAGAAGCTGTCGGCCATCGTGACGACCAGCGGGTAACCCTTGGCGGCGCACACCATCGCCAGTCCGATGCCCGTGTTACCGCTCGTCGCCTCGACCACCGTCTGTCCGGGCTTCAGCGTGCCGTTGCGCTCGGCCGTCTCGATGATGCTGAGGGCGAGCCGGTCCTTCACGGAGCCGGCCGGATTGAAGAACTCGGCCTTGACGTAGACGGTCACGTGCCGTGGCGCCAGCGTATTGATCCGTATACACGGAGTGTCGCCCACCGTGTCGAGCACGCTCTCGAACAGCCGCCCGCGGCCCTGGGTGCGTCGCTCCCCGTCTTTCATGCCGTCTCCCTCTCGACGCGCTCGCGCTGCGTCGGTGTGCGCGTGTGGATCGATCGAATCGCTACTGTATCAAATGCTCACACGCCGTCGTGGCCGCTCGACCATCGCCGGCAGATGTGATGGGCGATCGCGATCGGCGCCGGCACCGACACCTGCGTCGGATCGTCAGGCCCGCCGGCGGCCCGCGTAACCATGTCCCGGATCTCGTCGCGCGAGAACCAGCGCGCCTCGGCGAGCTCCTCGGTATCCACGGTGATCTCCTCGCTGAGCGCCTCCGTGAGGAAGCCCATCATGAGGCTCGACGGAAACGGCCAGGGTTGCGCCGCCAGGTAGCGCACTCGCCCGCAGCGCACGCCCGCTTCCTCGCGCACCTCGCGACGCACGGCCTCCTCCGGCGTCTCCCCCGGCTCCACGAAGCCGGCGAGGCACGAGAATCTCGCGCCGGGGCGCCGTCGGTTGCGGCCGAGCAGCGCCCGTTCGCCGCGGATGGCGAGCATGATCACGACGGGATCCGTGCGCGGGAAGTGCGAGGCCCGGCACGCCGGGCACTGCCGCTTCCAGCCCGCCGACGCCATCGTGGTCGGCGACCCGCACTGGGCGCAGAAGCGGTGTCGCGCGTGCCAGTCGAGCAGGGAGCGCGCCTCGGCGAGAATGGCCGCCTCGCCGGGGGCGATCGTGGGCGCGAGCGCGCGCACGTCGATCAGTTCCGTGTCGACGTCGGGCGCGACCTTCGCTCCCGCCGCATCGATCGCGAAGTGCGCGCGGCCGTCGCCGAGGCCGAGAAAGACCAGAGGCGCGCCGCCGTCGATCTGCTCGCGCCAGTCGGCGACGGGCTGCCAGTCCAGCGCCGGGACGGCCGTGCTGCGCGTGTAGGGCTTCAGCTCGCGCAGCGCGAGCAGGCGCGTCTGCGGGTCGGCGAGAAGGGTCGCGATCCAGCCGCCGTCGTCGCGGCGCTCGCTGGCCCGATCCAGCGGGTTGCCGCCGAAGCAATAGACGTCTTCCACTACGTATCGAGCGTGACCGACCGGCCCATGGCGGACGACCGCTCGATCGCGTCGATGAGCCTGTGGCGCCGGACGGCGAGGTTGAAGTCGACGTCGAAGACGCCGCCGCGCAGCGCCTCGGCGGCGCGCGCGTAGGCCTGGGCGACGTTGTACGGCGGGCCGGTCGGGATGCCTGCCGGCGCGACCCTGTGCTTGGAGGGAACGGGCATCGGCGCCACCGGCTCTTTCCCCTTCCCCCCGTGCACCTGGCTCGGCCCGATGTTGAACGAGCCGTCGGCGCGAACGATCAACGTGCCCTCGCGGCCGTAGATCTCCATGCGGTTGCCGCCCGGGCAGGGAACGGCGGCCACGTTCACCGTGACCTCGGCGCCGCCGACCGTCCGCCCGATCACGCCGATGCTGTCCGGCGCATCGACCGGTACCGGCTTGCCTTCGAGCGTTCGCCACTCGGGAATCCGCGTCGCCACGCGCGCCGAGATCTCCGCGAACTCGCCGAGAACCGCGCACAGCGCGTCGATGGCGTGCCCCCCGGCGATCGTGAGCGTGTTGGCGCCGTTGGCGCGGGCGCCTTGCCAGATCCGGCCGGGACCACGCTGCAGCACGGCCTGGGCAGACGTCGTGAGGCTGGCGGTGAGGACCTCACCGATGTAGCCGCCCTCGATGAGCTCGCGCGCGTAAAGGATCGCCGGGTCACTGCGCGCCTGCAGGCCGACGATCGTCGTCACCGAGCGCTGACGGGCGAGCGCGGCCATCTCTTCGGCTTCCGCCAGCGTCCGTCCGAGCGGCCACTCGCAGAACACCGCCTTGCCAGCCTGCAGCCCGGCCACGACCAGCTCCCGGTGTCCGGGAACGCGCACGCACACGACGATCAGGTCGATCTCCGGATGCGCGGCCATATCGCTGAACCGGTGGAAGGCGTGCTCGGCACCGAAGGCTGCGGCGGACGCCTTGGCCGTGTCCTCGTGCGCGGTGCAGACGGCCTTCAGCTCGTAGGCGGGCAGCGCCTTGAGAGCCGGCACGTGCGCATTCTGTCCCCAGCCGCTGCCCCCTTGCGTGACCGTGGCGCCGACGATCCCCACGCGGATGGTGCGCGTCATGGCTCGCTCGGATCGGGCAGGTTGCTGGACGAAGCGGCCAGCAGCGGCGACCTGGTGACGGTGAGCGCCTTGGCCGCGACCGGATTCTCCTTGATCTTCGTCATGACGGCGTCGCGCGCGCGGTTGAAGTACTCACGGTTGTTCGCAACGAACTCGCGCGACGCTCGCAACCGGGTGAGATAGCCGTTGATTTCCGGTACCACGTAGCGCGCAACCATGTCCCAGCTCCGCCGGGTGTTCTCCGGATTGGCCCAGTCGTGGACGAAGCCGACCACCGTCCCGAAGCCGCCCGAGATCTCGAGCACCGATTTGATGCGCGCCACGAGGTCGTCCGGCGTACCGATCGTGGCCACGGCGCCGGGAGCAAAGGCCGTCTTGTCCACCGCCTCGTCGGGAGTCTTGAACGCACGCGCACCCGGTCGCTGAAGGGTCGCCGTGATGTACTCGTTGTTGTGCCGGAACAGGCCGTCCCGCGCCTCGGCGCGAGCCTGGTCGCGACTCTCCGCGATGTGCCAGCTCATCAGCACACGCCAGTTCTTGCGATCGACCGTCTGGCCGTGCTCGGCGGCCGCCGCCTCGGCAAAGCTCCACTGCGTTTGCAGTGCGTTCAGACCTTCCTCGGCCAGCGCCCCGATCGAGATGATGCCGATGCCGTGCTTTCCGGCCAATGTCATGCCCGAGGGACTGATCTGGGAGGCGACCGCGAACGGCATGTCTTCCTGCAGCGGCAGCAGCTGCAGGGCGGCGTCCTGGAGCGTGAACCAGTCCGATCTCACGGTCAGGCGCTCGCCGCGCATCAGGCGGCGGATGACGCCGATGGCCTCGTCCTGCCGATCGCGCAGCAGCATCGGATCGATGCCGAGCGTGTGGGCGTCGGACGCCAGCGCGCCCGGCCCGGAGCCGAAGATGGCCCGTCCACCGGTCATGTAGTCGAGCTGCACCATCCGCTGCGCGACGTTGTACGGGTGGTGATAGGGTAGCGAGACGACGCCCGTGGCCAGCTTGATGCGGCCCGTGCGCTGTCCCGCCGCGGCCAGGAACATCTCCGGCGAGGCGATCATCTCCCAGCCGCTCGAATGATGCTCGCCGCACCAGAACTCGTCGTACCCCAGCGTGTCGAGATGCTCGACGAGCTCGAGATCGCGGAGGAATTGCAGCATCGGATGCTCACCGATCGGATGGTGAGGGGCGAGGAAGGCGCCGAAACCTAGACGGGACATGGGCAGGTCTCCTGGTTCGTGATGACGGCTACGCCAGCTCCAGCTCGCGGTAGCCGCCGGCGGCGACGCGGTCGCACCACTCGCGGTACTCCGGCGCGGTGCCGCTGTAGCGGGCGATGATGCGCACGCTCTTGCCGTCGACGTTCTGGTTCACGCCGGTCATCCAGGAATCCACCTCGTTGGCGAGCAGGCCCTCGCCCTTCTTCTTCACGAAGGCGGTCCAGTCCTCGACGGCGTCGCGGCGCGCATTCGCCACGCGCAAGTGATGGCGCTCGAGGTACGCGATGAGATCGCGGATCCATTCGACGTTGTATTCGATGCTGCGCGGGATATTGCCGAGCGCGGTGTGGGGACCCATGACCATGAAGAGGTTGGGGAACTCGTCGACCATGACGCCCATGAACGTCTCGAGGGCGGCCCGCCAGCGTTCCTTGAGGCTCCGGCCGCCGACGCCGCGAATGTCGATGCGATCGAGGCTGCCGGTGATGGCGTCGAAGCCGGTGGCGAAGACGATGAGGTCGAACGGGAAGTCGCGCTCGCTCGTGCGGACACCGGTCGGCGTGATGCGTTCGATCGGGGTCTGCACGATGCTGACCAGCTCGACGTTCGGCTGATTGTAGACCTCGTAGTAACCGCTCTCCTGCGGCACGCGGCGCGTGCCGAAGCCGTGATCCTTCGGGATCAGCAGCTCTGCGACCCGCGGATCCTTCACGCGCCGGCGAATCTTGTCCGCCACGAACGCCGAGAAGAGCGCGTTCGCCTCGCGGTCGATCAGCACGTCGCGGAAGTTGCCGAGCCAGATGGCGAAGCCGGGTGACGAGTAGAGCGTCTCCCAGAACGCCTCGCGCTCCTGGGCGCTCACCTCGAAGGTGCCGCGCGGGTCGGTGGTGTGAACAAAGCAGGCGGCCGTCTCCCGGCAGCGCTCGAAGATCGCCGCATACCGGCTGCGGATCTCGTCCATCTCGGCCTTGGTGATGGGTCGATTGTGAAGCGGCGTGCACCAGTTCGGGCGGCGCTGGAACACCGTCAG
Source organism: Candidatus Methylomirabilota bacterium (assembly GCA_036265915.1). Taxonomy (GTDB): domain Bacteria; phylum Methylomirabilota; class Methylomirabilia; order Rokubacteriales; family CSP1-6; genus AR12. Next base: position 15,709 of record DATAOC010000019.1, read on the forward strand.
GTGGCCCGCGGTCTTCGCAATCTCGGTGATGGCCTGCACCCCGGTGGCCCCGGTGCCGATGACGGCGACGCGCTTGCCCGCGAACGAGACCGGATGCTTCGGCCAGAGCCCCGTGTGGTACGCCTCGCCCCGGAAGTCGTCGACGCCCGGGATTCGCGGCAGCGTGGGAGCCGAGAGCGGGCCCACCGCGGTGACGAGATATCTCGAGCGGTAGCAGGCGCCGTCATCCAGCGCGATCTCCCATGCGTGACGCTCGTCGTCCCAGGTGGCGGCCTTCACGCGGCTCCGGAACTGGATGTCCCGGCGCAGATCGAACTTGTCGGCGACGTAATTGAGATAGCGCTCGGTCTCCGGCTGCGCGGCGAAGTGCTCGGTCCAGTCCCATTCGTCCAGCAACGCCTGGCTGAACGAGTAACCGTAGGAGTAGCTCTCGGAGTCGAAGCGGCAGCCGGGGTAGCGGTTCCAGTACCAGGTCCCGCCGACGCCGGTGCCCGCCTCGAACACCCGAACGCGCTGCCCGATCTCGCGCAGCCGGTAGAGCTGATAGAGGCCCGAGATCCCGGCGCCGATGACGACCGTGTCGAAGTCGAGGCCGGGAGCGGCCTGCGCGCGGGCCTGCTGCTCGGATAGGGTCGGCATCGACGGTATCGTACACTCAGGGTACCGCGAGCGGATCTCGGCTGAAAGTCATGTCCCAGCTATCACTCTTCGCGCCGCAAGGAAGCGAGACAGTCTTCGTGGACGACGCACGCGGCCGCGTCGTCTACACACCCGACTTCGTGCCCGCAGACGTCGCCCGCGCCTGGTTCGACGAGCTGCGCGACGGCGTCGCGTGGGAGGCGCAGCGGCGGCGGATGTACGACCGCGAGGTGGACGTGCCGCGGCTCGTCGGCCACTTCCGGCTGGGGCCCCAGGCGACGCCCGCGCCGGACGTGATCCGCGCCGCCGCGCGCCGGGTCGTGGCGGCCACCGGTGTTGCCTTCACCAGCGTCGGGCTCAACTTCTACCGCGACGGCCGGGACAGCGTGGCCCCGCACAACGACCATCTGGACGAGATCGCACCGGGGTGCCCGATCGTGCTGCTGTCCCTGGGCGCCACGCGTCGCATGACGATCCGCGCGAAGGCGGCGCCCCGGCGCGTCTTGCATGTCGACCTCGCCGCCGGAAGCCTCCTCCTGATGAGCTACGAGACGCAGCTTCACTACACGCACGGCGTGCCGAAGACCGCCGAGCGCGTGGGTCCGCGCATCAGCCTGGCGTTCCGGGTGCGGCCGGCAGTCGACTAGGGCAGACGCCGCGTCAGTTCACCGCGGCCGCGGCGCGCAGCCGCCGCACCGTGTACACCTCGTGACCGAGGCGGTCGAGTCGCGTGCCGAAGTCGATCTCGCACAGCTTGTCGAGCGCGGCGGCGAGCTGCTGGCGGCCGGCGTCGTCGAGTTGCCGGGCGACCTCGCTGAGCAGCCCGTCCGCATCCACGAGGGCGTGCGCTTCGAAGATCGCCATGTCGAGGTCACCGGTCAGATCTTCGACCGCCGCACCCAGCGGCTTCGCGCAGTCGTTCCGTCCCTCGTCGTCCTGCCACGGACGTCGGGACCCGGGACCACGGGCCATGCTGCCGTGCAGCAGCCGAAGCTCGACGGTCGCCTCTTCGACCGCGTCGACCCATTCGACGATCCGCGAGCCCAGCGGCGACGCCATGCCGATCTCCCAGGACAGCGGTGCCGGCGGGACGTCCGCCAGACCTCGATCATGCACGAGCCCCCCGGGGCGGGCCAAGCTCTACCGCCGCCGCAGTCCGCGATCGACCCGGCGGCGCTGCGCATCGTGGCACGTGGCGGTGCCTTCCCCGCAGCCCTGCCCTCAGTCCGGAATCTCGGGTTCGACGAGCTGTGCGAGGAGGGTGAGCGACTCCTGCCAGCCGAGGTAACACGCCTCCGGTGGGATGGCCTGCGGGATTCCTTCCTGCACGACGTTCAGCTCGGTGCCGACCGACACCTTCTTGAGGGATATCGTCGTCTGCATCTCTCCGGGGAGATTGGCGTCGTCGAAGGCGTCCGTGTGGCGAATGCGCTCGTCGGGCACCAGCTCGAGATAGGTGCCGCCGAAGGAGTGGTGGTGACCGGTGGTGAAGTTCGTGAAGGACATCTTGTAGGTGCCACCGACTTTCGCCTCGACGTGGTGCACCTTGCCCGTGAAGCCGTGGGGGGGAAGCCATTTGGCCATCGCATCCGCATCGAGGAACGCTCGGTAGACCTTCTCCGGCGTCGCTCGGAGCACTCGGTGAAGCCGGACGGTGCCGGTCGACATGATCGCTTCTCCTTCGCTATGCGCCCGGACGGCGCGCGATCGATATAGACGCCGATGTGCTCGACGTCGTGCACGGCGTGCGGGCCAGTGCACAGCTTACAGCGCGATCGTCACTTCACGAACGTCAGCCACGCCTCGTAACAGCAGTCATGGAACCAGAACGACACATTGTGGCGCACGATCACCCGGAGCAAGAGGTCGCCGTGTGAGATCGGGTCGCCGCAGCCGTCACACGGCTCGTTGCTCCCGCGAAAAGCCTGAACCCGGTCCGCCGTCGGTCGCGGCAGGCCGCCGCGCAGCGCCTTGTCGAATGTCCTGGCCGTCCGATGTTCTGGGTGCACTGTTTTGCGCCCGTGTCGGCGCTGCACGCGACATGCCACCGCGCACGACTGCATGCGGCCACCTGGTCGCTTGCTGAGCGGGCGGTTCGGGACTAGCATCGCGGCACGCAAAGAACCACCATATCGTGACCGCCGTGTCTCTCGAGACTGGGACTGGGACTCTGTGAAGCGCCCGTGAACGCTCGAACCAGAGGAGGGCCTCGATGATCCGACTCGAGATCAACGGCAAACGGCAGAACGTCGATCTGCCCGCGGAGACGCCCCTGCTGTGGACGCTCCGCGACGAGCTGGGCCTGACCGGAACGAAGTTCGGCTGCGGGATGGCGCTCTGTGGCGCGTGCACCGTGCACCTCGACGGCCAGGCCGTGCGCTCGTGCGTCACCCCCATCTCGGCCGCGGCGGACAAGAAGGTCGTCACCATCGAAGGGCTCGGCACCGATCCGGTCGGCAAGGCGTTGCAGGCGGCGTGGGTCGATGTCGGCGTGCCGCAGTGTGGCTACTGCCAGGCCGGCCAGATCATGTCCGCGGCCGCGCTGCTGCGGCGCGCGTCGAAGCCGACCGATGCACAGATCGACGAGGCCATGAGCGGCAACATCTGTCGCTGCGGGACCTACACGCGGATCCGCGCCGCCGTGAAGCAGGCGGCGGCCAAGCAGGGAGGCGCGCAATGAGCCCGGTGATCGTCGCCAATGTGAGTCGGCGTCGGTTCCTTCAAGGCCTCTCCCTGAGCGGACTCGTGCTCGCCGTGGGATATCCGTCGGCGGCCGGGGCGCAGGAGGCCAAGAAGTACGGCGCGGATGGGATGCCGAACGGCTGGGTCGACGATCCGCTCGCGTTCGTGTCGATCGCCGAGAACGGCACCGTCACGATCGTGTGCCATCGCTCCGAGATGGGGCAGGGCGTTCGCACCGGCATGCCGATGATCGTGGCCGATGAGCTCGAAGCGGACTTCAAACGCGTGCGCGTCGCGCAAGCGCCGGGCGACGAGAAGAAGTTCGGCAACCAGGACACCGACGGCTCCCGGAGCACCCGCCACTTCTTCGAGCCCATGCGCCGCTGCGGCGCCGCCGCGCGGACGATGCTCGAGGCCGCTGCGGCAGCGCGGTGGAACGTGCCGGTGACGGAGGTCGAGGCCCGGAACCACGAGGTCGTGCATCGCGCGTCGGGACGTCGTCTCGGCTATGGTGCGCTCGCCAAGGCGGCCGCGACTCAGCCCGTTCCGTCGCGAGACACCCTGCGGCTGAAGGATCCGAAGCAGTTCCGCTACATCGGCAAAGGGCAGCTCAAGCTCGTCGACGGCTGGGACATCGCGACCGGCAAGGCGCAGTACGGCATCGACACCCGGCTGCCCGGAATGCTCTACGCCGTCGTCGCGCGCCCGCCGGTCTACGGCGGCAAGGTGGCCAGCTTCGATCCCGCCGAGGCGCTGAAGGTGCCCGGCGTGGAACGTGTCGTCCAGATCGAGGACAGCCCGCCCCCTGCGCACTTCAATCCGGTCGGAGGCGTCGCCGTCGTGGCCCGCAACACGTTCGCGGCCATGCAGGGGCGTCGGGCGCTGAAGGTCACCTGGGACGATGGCCCGAACGCCGGCTACGACTCGGCGGCGTTCAAGGCCTCGCTCGAGGAATCCGCGCGCAAGGCCGGCAACGCCGTGCGGAACGACGGCGACTTCGCCGCCGCGGCCGGGAGCGCTGCGCGTCGTCACGAGGCCGAGTACTACGTGCCCCATCTCGCGCACGCGACCATGGAACCGCCGGCGGCGACCGTACGGATCGCGAACGGCAAGTGCGAGGTCTGGGGCTGCTTCCAGTCACCGCAGGCGGCGCGTGACCTCGTGGCCAAGCGGCTCGGGATGTCGGCCGACGACGTGACCGTGCACGTCACGCTGCTGGGCGGTGGATTCGGACGCAAATCGAAGCCCGACTACGCCATCGAGGCGGCCGTGATCTCGAAGGCCGTCGACGGCAAGCCGGTCAAGGTCACGTGGACGCGCGAGGACGATCTGCACAACTCCTACTACCACACGGTCTCGGTGGAGCATCTCGAGGCCGGCGTGGACACGCAAGGCAAGCCGGTCGCGTGGCTGCATCGCAGCGTGGCGCCGACCATCATCTCGACCTTCAATGCGGCGGCGAAGAACGAGGCGCCCTTCGAGCTGGGCATGGGCGTCATCAACGTGCCGTTCGCGATTCCGAACGTTCGCATCGAGAATCCCGAGGCCGCCGCTCACACGCGCATCGGGTGGTTCAGATCCGTGTCCAACATTCCGCACGCGTTCGCGATCCAGTCGTTCGTCGCCGAGCTGGCGGCGGCCGCCGGCCGCGACCCCAAGGACTTCTTGCTCGAGGTGATCGGGCCCGCACGCTCGGTGAGCCCGGAGATGCTCGGCGACACCTGGAACCACGGGGAGTCGCCGGAGCGGTACCCGGTGGACACCGGCCGGCTGCGGCGCGTGGTGGAGACGGTTGCCCGCGAGTCGGGCTGGGGCAAGAAGCTGCCGAAGGGCCATGGCCTCGGGATCGCGGCCCACTACAGCTTCGTGAGCTACGTCGCGGCCGTCGTGGAGGTGGCCGTGGACGACAAGGGCGCGGTGAGGATCCCGCGCGTCGACATGGCGGTGGACTGCGGGGCCACCGTCAATCCGGATCGCGTGCGTGCGCAGATGGAGGGCGCGTGCGTGATGGGCGTCGGCGTCGCGACGCTCGGCGAGATCAGCTTCAAGGACGGCCGCGTGCAGCAGGACAACTTCAACTCGTATCAGGTCACGCGCATGGACGCGGCACCGCGGGTGATCCGCGTGCACATCGTGCCCGGTGACTACAGCAAGCCCATGGGCGGCGTCGGCGAGCCGGGGGTGCCACCGATTCCTCCGGCGCTGTGCAACGCCATCTTCGCCGCAACGGGCAAGCGGATCCGCCAGCTGCCGATCCGTGATCAGCTGAAGGCCTAGGCTCGACGCAGCGCCAGGGCGGGGCGCCGTGTATGGCGGCGCCCCGCTTCGCTCTCGCGCGCCATGCGCCGCTCGCTGCGCGCGGCGCCGGTGCTACGCCTCGTGGGCCTTGAGGAATCGCCGGGCGTGGCCGACCACCTGGTCGATGTGCTCCTGCGAGTCCTTCCACGGATAGATCGTCACCTCGGCGTTGGGCGCGAGGCTCGCGACCTCCATCGCCACCTTGTAGGGGTGCGCGGGCACGTCATCCGGCGCGATCAGCAGCGGCGTCTCGATCGATCGAACGAAATCGCGCGACACGGTGAAGACGAAGTCGGCGCGATTCGTGTACATGCTGGTGAGGAACTGGTGAACCATGTCCATGGTCACGTCGGGCCGCTTCGCGCACAGCGCCGGCCCCCAGCCTTTGATGTTGTTCTGGTAGAACAGGTCCGGCAGCTCCGGCCGGAATCCGCTCGGCTGCATCATGGCCGCGGCGACGATGCGCTCCGGCGCCCGCTTGATGAGGTTGTGGATCATCGGGCCGCCGATGCAGAAGCCCATGACCATGAACTGCCGGATGCCGAGGTGGTCCATCAGGCCCAGCTGATCGTCGGTGTAGGCGTCCCACGGGCGGTCGATGTCGAGGGGGCCGCTGGACAGCCCCGGATTGGCGTTGCGGAGGTCAGCGCAGATACACCGGAAGTCGTCCTTGTACCGCTCCATCGGATCGAAGGGCGAAGCCGTCTGCCAGGACGAGAGCGCTGAATTGAGCCCACCGCCCGGGATGAGCAGGAGGGGAAAGCCCGAGCCGACTTCTTTGTAGTGGATGCGGACGGGTCCTCGTTCGTAGTACGGCATGGCGGTTCCTCCCTCGGGCAGCGAGTGATCGCTACTCTAACTCACGGCCGCCGCGCATGCATGTTAGGCCGGCGGCCGGCGGATCCACGCGATGAGCGCCGAGAGGCCGATCACGATGAAGCCGACCGCGAGGCTGGTTGCAAGGACGACCAGGAACCACCGCACTGAGGATTGACGAAGCGCATCGAGCGCTTATTCGGCGCTATCCGCGCCGCACCATCCGGGCGATCCCGGTCCCGCCGGATGTGTTATCAGTGCGGAGCGAGGTGAGCATGCGAAAGACGATCACGGGCACGGGCGGCATGCTGCTGGTGCAGACCCTGAAGGACGCGGGCGTCGACTACCTGTTCACGAACCCGGGCTCGGCGGAGACCGGGATCTTCGCCGCGCTGGCCGAGACCGAAGACCCGCGCCTGGTCATCGGCAAGCACGAAGGCCTCGTGGCCGCGATGGCCGACGGCTACCATCGCATCAGCGGCAAGGTCGGCGTCGTCATCGCGCACGTCATGGGCGGCTCGTACCAGCTCGCGGGGCAGCTGTTCAACGCCCAGGTGGCCGGCTCGGCCGTCCTCGTCATCGCCGGCGACTGGGCCTCGGAGCTCCAGGATTACCGCGGGCTGGCGCCGTTTCCGGGGCTGAGCCAGGCGGAGTCGATGCGACCCATCACCAAGGAGGCGCGGTGCGCGTACCAGGTGCACGCCAACCCGGCGGCCATCCCGGTCGCCACCGTGCGGGCGCTGCGCGAGGCGACGACGCCGCCGACCGGGCCCGTGTACCTGTCGATCAGCGCCGAGCTGCTCAATCGCGAGGGGCTGGAGAGCGAGATCGGCGAAGGCGCCGGCTATCGGATCGAGCCGCCGGGGCCGGCGCGCGCCGCCACCATCGCGGCCATTGCCCGCCGGCTGGCGCAGGCGCAGTGCCCCGCGCTGATGTTCGGCGACGACGTCTGGCGCACCGGCGCGGCCGCAGAGGCGGTGCGCCTGGCGGAGGCGCTCGAGGCGCCCGTGTTTGCGAGCCGGCAGATCTTCGTCAATTTCCCGAACCGCCACGGTCTCTACTGCGGAACGTATCCGGTGTCGAAGGACTTCGAGAAGGTCACCGGGCTCACGCCCGACGTGCTCTTCATGGTCGGCTGCCAGGGAGTGCACGGCGGCGTCAAGGAGTCCAGCGTCATCCAGGTCGGCCCCAACCCGGTGCTCATGGGACGCCACTATCCGCTCGACGTTGCGGTGCAGTGCGACGTGCGTGAGACGCTTGCCATGCTGACCGAGGCGCTGACGCGTGAGCCGGGCGCCGAGGCGTTCACGCGCAGGCGCGCGCGTGTCCGCGCGTACGCGCAGACGCTGATCGCGCGCGAGGAGACGCTCGTGCGCGACCACGCGGACGACGCGATCGTGCATCCCGCGGTGCTCGAGGCGCAGCTGGCCACCATGCTGCCGCGGGACACCGTGATGGTGCAGGAGAGCTCGACGGCGCGCACCGCGCTCATCCCGTTCGGCCACGAGGCGATGACGTGGACTCGTAGCGGCGGCGGCTCGCTCGGCTGGGGCGTGGGGGCGGCCGTCGGCGCCAAGCTCGCCGTCGGCCACGCGCGTCCGGTCGTGCTTCATCTCGGCGACGGCGCGCTGACCTACAGCGCGAGCGGCTTCTGGACCATGGCGCGGTACAAGACGCCGATCCTCACCATCGTCTCGAACAACGAGACGTACCAGATCGTGCGCCACAACTGGGCCAACCAGATGCCGGACAGCAAGATGGTCCGCGACGGCAAGTACCCCGGGCTCTTCCTCGGTGATCCGCCGACCGACTACGTCGCGCTCGCGAAATCGCAGGGCGTGGACGGCGAGGCGGTGACGACGGTGAAGGACCTCGAGCCCGCGCTGCGCCGCGCGCTGGACGTCGTGATCACACGGCGCCGACCGTACCTGCTCGACGTCACCGTCGCCCGCGAGGGAATCGGCGCCGACGCCACCTGGTACGACGACTGGGAGATGTAGCGCCGCGGGCGCGTCAGCCGAGCAGGGCTCGCGCGGCGGACAGATCTGCGGTCGACAACCCCTCCTCGAAGGTGGCGTAGGCAGTCGACAGCGCGTGGTATGCCTGCTTGTCGTCGCCGCGCGCGCGGCGCAGGCGATAGAGGCTCATGGCGGCCCGCAGCTCGAAGGCCTTCTCCCGACGGCGGCCGGCGTCGTCGAGCGCGGCCAGGAAGCACTGCTCCGCACGGTCGGTTGCCGCGCGCGCCGCCTGCAGCGTGAGGTCGCCCGTCAGCCGGTGAATTTCCGGCGTCGACAAGCCGGCGTCACCGACCTGCGCCGCGAGGACGCGAAGCCCTTCGTCGGGATGGTCGAGCTCCGCGTACATCGCGGCCAGGACACGGACAGCGAGGAACCGGCGCCACAGCGTCGGCCGCGCATCGCCAAGCCGGCGCTCGACATCCCGGAGATCGGAGACGGTCAAGGCATCGCGGCGCGCATGGTGGAGCAGCGGTACGAGATCGTCGCGCCACGCCGGATAGCCGTGCGCGTCGCTCAGCGCGATCGCACGCTCGGCCACGAGGGCGGCGGCGGACCGCTCGCCACGCTCGTACTGGACGATCGACAGAAACCACAGCGCGATCACCGTCGACAGCGGGTGCTTCAGGCGCTCGGCGAGGCGGAGCGCCTCGTGTGCCATCGCCAGCCCCTGGTCCGGCTGTCCGAGCAACCACTGCGCCAGCCCGAGGTAATAACGGCAGCACGCGCCCGGATCGTGGCCGCCGTAGAGGTGGATCAGCGACGCGTGGTGGGATGCGTCGTACAGGGCGATGCCGCGCTGCATGTGAGGCACCGCCTCCCACGGCCTGCCCATCGAGACGAGTGTCGGCCACAGCGAATGATGCGCCTCGATCAGGTGGCCGACATCGGTGCCGCGCATGGCGAGGTCCATGAGCTGCTGACCCGCCTCGACGGCCGGCCCGTAGTCGCCGCTCGTGAAGCGGATGTACCAGCGGCCCCACAGGACGAGAAACCGTCGCGAGACGTCACCGACACGGTCGACGAGCTCGAGCGCCGCGCGATAGCTGTCCTCCACCGGGGTCGTGTTCGGGCCGTGGAGCAGGATCAGCGGAGCCCCCAGCGCGATCCGGATGTCGAGCGCCTCCGACATCGTCGCGCTCGTCTCAGGCTGCTCCGCGACGAGGGCCAGCGCGCGCTCGAAGAAGTCGACGGCCTCGCGGTTGGCGGAGCGCGCAACGGCTCTCGTGCCCGCCTCCCTCAAGTACTTCACCGCCTGGCCGGTGAGCGCGCCGCGCGACGCGTGATGCGCGAGCACCTCGACGTGCTCGGCGAGACGGGTCGCGTAGAGCTGCTCGATGGCGTCCACGATGGCCGCGTGCAGTGCGCGGCGCCGGTCGGCCAGGATGCTGCCATAGGCCACCTCGTGCGTCAGCGCATGCTTGAAGGTGTACTCGATCTCGGGGAACAGCCGCGCTTCATAGAGGAGCTCCGCGGCCTGGAGCTCCGCGAGCGCCTGCGGCAGCGCGTCCTCGCCGATCTCGGCGATCGCGGCCAGCAGCGGTCTCGGCACGTCCTTGCCAATGACCGCCGCCGCCTGGAGCAGGCGCTTCAGCTCCGGCCGGAGACGGTCGATGCGGGCGCCGATGATGGCTTGCACCGTCCCCGGCACCTGCACCGCGGCCGGGTCGCCCGCGAGGCGGTAGGCACCGACAGCGCCGTGGAGCACCCCGGTCTCCGCCAGCGTGCGCACGCTCTCCTCGAGGAAGAGTGGATTGCCTTCGGTGCGGGCGATGAGCCGTGCCTTCAACGGGACGACCGATGGGTCGTGTCCGAGCAGCGCGTCGAGCAGCGCATCGGCGCTGGCCGGCAGCAGCGGATCGACGCGCAGCTGCCGGTAATAGGTTTTGCCGCCCCACGCGTGCCGGTACTCGGGACGGTAGTTGACGGCGAGCAGCACGGGAGCGGTCGGAAGGCCTTCCACCAGGCTGTCGAGCACCGCCTGCGTCTCGGTGTCGACCCAGTGCAGATCCTCGAACACGAGCAGCAGCGGCTGCACGCGGCTCTCGCGGAGCAGCAGACGCTTCACGCTGTCGATGGTGCGCCGCCGCCGCTGTGGCGGATCGAGCGCGAGAAAAGGATCGTCGGCATCGAGGCCGTCCAGCACCCACAGCAGCGGTGACACGGTGTCGTCGAGCGCGCGGTCGAGCGTCAACACCGTGCCGGTGGCCTTGGCCCGCACGCTCCGCGGGTCGTCGCGGTCGTCGATGCGGAAGTAGCCGCGCAGCAGATCGGCCAGCGGCAGGAACGGTGTCGCCTTGCCGTACGAGACGGAGCTCGCCTCGAGCACACGCCATCCCTGCGTGTGATGCGAGCGAATGAACTCGTGGAAGAGGCGAGACTTTCCGACCCCGGCCTCGCCCATCACGCCGACCACCTGACCGTGGCCGTGCCGCGCCTGCTCGGCCGACTGTCGAATCTGTTCGAGCTCGGCGTCCCGGCCCACGAACGCCGAGAGGCCGCGGACGCGCGCGGCCTGAAGCCGCGTGCGTGCCGCGCCCGCGCCGACGAGGTCGAAGACTTCGACCGGCTCCGCGACGCCCTTGATCGGCACCAGGCCGAGCGAGCGCGCCTCCACGTACCCTTCGGCGAGCGCAAGCGTCTCTGCGGTCAGCCGTGTCGTTCCCGGCGCGGCGAGCTGCTCCATGCGCGCGGCGAGGTGTGTCGTCTGGCCGACCGCCGTGTAATCCATCCGAAGGTCGCTGCCGATCGAGCGCACGACGACCTCACCCGAGTTCAGACCGACGCGGATCTGCACCTCGGCGCCGTGCGTGCGGCGCAGCTCCTCCGTGTAGCGTCGGATCATCTCCTGCATGCGCAAGGCGGCGTAGCACGCCCGCACCGCGTGATCCTCGTGGGCAAGCGGCGCACCGAACAGGGCCATGATGCCGTCGCCCATCACCTGGTTCACGGTGCCCTCGTAGCGATGGACCGCCTCCATCATGCGTTCGAGCACGGGATCGAGAATCCGGCGAGCCTCTTCGGGGTCACGGTCGGCCAGCAGCTCCATCGAGCCCTTGAGGTCGGTGAAGAGCACCGTCACCTGCTTCCGCTCGCCCTCGAGCGCCGCCTTGGAGGTGAGAATCTTCTCGGCCAGGTGTCTCGGGGTGATGGACTCCGGCGACCCGGACGTCGGCGCGGCCTCCGGGACGAGGGCGGCGCCGCACTCTCCGCAGAACTTCTGCGCGGGCGGATTCGAACTCCGGCACGACGGGCATGCCAGCGCGAGGCGGGCGCCACATTCCCCGCAGAACTTCTGACCCGGCTGGTTGTCGTGCGCGCACCTCGGACACTTCATGCCTGAAACCTCCCGCCCGGTGAGGCGCCGCCGGCCATCGTAGCAGTATTGTCACGGATGCGAGGCGGCGCCGTTGACGGCGCGCGGTGGTGCCCGTATAACAGCCCCGGGTCTCGCGTGATGCGCCCGCGGGCCAGAAGGGCGACCATGAACCGGACACGCGACGTCGTTGTCGCTGCGCTGCTCGCACTGCTCGCCGCACCGGTGGCGTCGCACGCGCAGACCGCGACCGATGGCGCCCGGCCGTTCCGCGTGACCTGGGAGCGCCGCGCGTACGGAGTGAGACCCGCGCTCGAGGGCGAGGTCGCGAACGATTCCGAGTTCCGCATCAACTCGGTCCGACTGCGGATCGAGGGCTTCGATGATGATGGCCAACCGGTCGGCGAGACGTCCACATGGGCCTTCGGCAGCATCCCGGCCCACGGGCAAGGACACTTCGTGGCGCCGGCCATTCCACGAGCGACGACATACCGCATCACCGTCACCGGCTTCAATCGCGTCGCCCGCGAGGACGTGCAGAGTCCATGATGGCCGAATACATTCCGAGTCCGAGAGACTGGGTGCGCGAGCAGGTGGACCTCTACGAGCGGAGCGGCGGCACGCAGGGCACCACGCTGCGCGACACGGGACTGCCGGTCGTCATCGTCACGCACACGGGGAACAAGACGGGCGCGATCCGCAAGACGCCGCTCATGCGGGTCAAGGACGGCGCCAGTTACGTCCTCGTCGGCTCGGTGGGCGGCGCGCCCACGCATCCGGTGTGGGTGTACAACCTGCGCGCGAATCCCGTGATCGAGCTGCGCGATCACGCCGTGGTACAGCGCATGCGGGTGCGCGAGGTGAACGACGAGCGTGAGCGTGCGCGCCTGTGGGCGCTCGCGGTCGCCGCGTATCCGCCGTACGCCGACTACCAGGCGCGTACGACGCGGAAGATCCCGGTCTTCGTCGCCGAGCCGACGCGCTAGCGACCGGGCGCGGCGCGCGCCCAGCCGCGCACGACGGGCCGGACCTCCTTGGCGTAGAGACGAAGGCCTGACTCGGCGAGCTCGAACGGGGTGCCGCCAAAGCGGAACGACGTGGCGAGCTCGAAGTCGCCGACGAGCGCCCGCCGCTCCTCCAGCTTGCGCAGGATCCGATCGGGCGTGCCCCACACGGCCGCCTCCATGAACGCGGAGACGATGCCGTCCATGCCGATCTCGCGCGCCATCGCGATCTTCTGGGCGTAGGCGTCGTAGCCTTTGACCGTGCTGAAGTGTGGTCCGAGCAGCTCGTAGTGATAGAAGTTGCTCTCCACGAACTTGCCCATGTACTGCCTGGCCAGGGCTTCCGCGCCGTCGAGCGTCGGCGTGCACACGCAGAAGTCGGCGAGGAGCGGCGCGTGCGCCTCGGCGCCATGCAGCGCGCGCACCAGCTCGCGGTGCTTCTGGATGGCCGGCATGCGCAGCGGCCACGGCCGGTCCGCGAACATCACCATGTGCGCGTGGAGCCGCGCCGCCGACACCACCGAGTCGTCCGACGAGGCGACCGCGTACACACGGCCGTCGAAGCTGCGCGTGGGGCGGGGTCGGATCTCGATCGTCGGCTGCCGATAGAACGGCCCGTCGCCCTCCATCACTCCGGTACGCAGTCCGCGCAGGATCATGTGGGCGGCTTCGTCGAAGCGCTCGCGCGACTCGTCCATCGTGCCCCGAAACGCCTCGAACTCGCGCCGCGCCAGACCGCGGCCGATCCCGAGCCGCAGGCGGCCGCGGCTCAGATGGTCGAGGACGGACACCTGCTCGGCCACGCGCAGCGGATCGTGCCAGGGCAGGATGACCGCCGCCGTGCCGAGGTCGACGTCCGGGCAGGCGGCCGCGAGGTAGGACATGAGCTGAAGGTTGTCGGGACAGAAGGAGTAGTCGTTGAAATGGTGCTCCACGGACCACAGCACGTCGAATCCGAGGTCGGCGGCCAGGCGCGCCAGACGCAGCTCCTCGTCCCAGACCTGCGCGTCGGAGACATTGCTCCATCCGTAGCTCGAGAAGATCATCTGCAGACCGACGTCCATCGCCGCCTCCCGGAAAGGTCGCGTGATGATTTCACGTCTTCCTTCCGGCGGCAACCGCGCTGCAGCGGGCGCCGCGCCGGCGCGCGTGGCAGTTGCTGCCGCTCGGCGGCGGCGTATGCTCGCAGATGGGGGGAGACACCACCACCACAGCGCAGCAAAGGAAGTGCATCATGGCCAACGAGCAGAGCAAGGGTCAGGCAGATCGTTCGACGGAGCGCCAGGGCGGCGCCATCGCGCGCGGCGGCGAGCAGCGCATGGCCAGCCGGCAGTATCAGGATCCGTTCTCGCTGTTCGAGCACCTGTTCAACCGGATGTCGCGCGACTTCTTCGGCTCATCGCTGCTGGGCGGCTTCGGAGCCGGGTCGAGCGGCGAGTGGTCCGGCGGCGAGCCGATGGCCCGCGTGCCGCGCGTGCAGATGCGCGACGCCGGCGACGCGCTGGAGGTCTGCGCCGAGATGCCCGGGATCGATCCCAAGAACATCTCGGTCCGCCTGGATCAGGACATGCTCACGATCAGCGGGGAGGAGCGCGCCGAGGAAGGCAAGGACGATTCACGGACGCAACGCTACAGCAGCTTCTATCGCGAGCTCATGCTGCCGGAGAGCGTCGACACCGAGAATCCCGAGGCGTCGTACCGCAACGGCATGCTGACCATCCGATTCCGCCGGAAGGCGGCGCGCGCGAGCGCGCGCGAGATCCCGATCCGCAGCGAGCACGGCGGCGAGCAGGGTCAGACGCGCGCCGCCTGACCTGAAGCTGTCGACACCGCGGCGGCGCGTGGGGTCAGGTGTGAGGACGCCACGCGCCGCCGTCGCGCGCGTCGACCCTCAGTCGTAGAACTCGGGCGAGTGCTTCTGGGCCGCGCTCTGCCGCTCGTCGTGATTGATCCACAGCTGGGCGTGCTTCTCGGCCATCACGTCGGCGATCCGCTTGAACGAGGCCTGGGTCTGCTCCGCGCTGGTATTCATCGACGGCACCCGCCGGTGGTCCCAGTTGTCCTTGAAATGTACGGCATCGCCGCTCAGGACGACCCATCCGGTCTTCGGCAGATGCACCAGCAGCGACTGGTGTCCGGGCGTGTGGCCCGGCGTGGAAATGATCCGCACGCTGCCGTCGCCGAACACGTCGAGGTCGCCGTCGAGCTTGCGCATCGGCCGCTCGAGCTTGAATGGCGGCCGCTTGTCGGGCGCAAACGCGCAGCCGACCTCCGCGCTCTGGATCAGGAGCGTCGACTCGGGAAACAGGTCGACGTTGCCGACGTGGTCGCCGTGCGTGTGCGAGACGGCGACGAAGCGCACGTCCGACGGCTTCACGCCGACCTCCGCGAGCTGCGCGGCCAGCGTCTTCGCCCGCGTCGCCGTGCCGACCGGCGTCTTCACCTCGTTGCCGGCCACGGCGTCGGGATAGCCGGTGTCCCAGAGCAGCCACTCGCCGCCGTGCCGGATCAGGTAGCAGTTGTCCGACAGCTCGATGGGCTTGCCGACGTTGACGCCGGGCGACCAGCGCGACTGGTCGCCCGCGGCATTGTGGCCGCAGTCCATGACGTAGAGACGGTCGGCGGCGCCGGGCTGGGCGAGGGCGCCCGAGACCGCCAGGCCGACGAGGGCGACGGCGATCAGCGACAGACGTGTGATGCGCGCGCGTATCTGCATGGGTTCCTCCGCGATCCGGGTCGTTGCACTACGCCTACCGCGCGGCGAGCGCGCGATTCTCCAGACGGCTCAGCAGCCGCACCACCGGCCACAGCATGAGGAAGTAGATGATGGCCGCCACCACGATGGGAGTCGGACTGTAGGTGAGACTTTGCGCCTGGCGCGCCTGGTAGAGGAGCTCTGGCACCGCCACCACGCTGCCGAGCGACGTGAGCTTCACCACTTCGAGCGTGTTCGAAAGCAGGTCCGGGAGCACGTTGCGCACGGCCTGTGGCAGCACGACATACGTCATCGCCTGGAGCCGGGAAAGGCCGGTGGACCGTGCGGCCTCCACCTGGCCGGCCGGCACGGAATCGATCCCCGCTCGCAGGATCTCGCCGTAGTACGCCCCGGTGTTCAGGAAGAACGCGATGGCCACACAGACGAAGCCGCCGAGCTCGAGCCCGGCAAACGGCAGCCCGGCGAACAGCAGGATGAGCAGCACGAGGGGTGGGAACGCGCGGAAGAAATCGACCCAGGCCATGAGCGGCCAGCGCACGGCCGGATGCTTCACGCTCGCGAGCAGCGCCAGGATCAGGCCGCCGAGGAGGCCCAGCGGCACCACGAGCAGCGACAGGAGGATCGTGTTGCGCAGCCCGGCCAGCACGATCGGCCACGACGCCACGACGATCTCGCGGTTGAAGAATGTCTGGATCATCGCTTCCACGCGAACCGCGTCTCGATCCAGCGCCCCGCCACCACGACCGGAAAGAACAGGACCAGGTAGGCGGCGGCGCCGAGCATCAGCGGCGAGGGGTTGTAGGAGTTCGACATGGCCGAGCTCGCCTGCCCGAGGATCTCCGTGACCGCGACCACGGTGCCGAGCGCGGTACCCTTCGTGATCGCGATGGTGCGGTTGGTCAGCGGGGGAATGGTCAGCCGCAGCGCCTGCGGCAGCACGACGCTGAGCAGTGCCTGCCGGAACGACAGGCCGGTGGAGCGGGCCGCTTCCCACTGGCCTTTCGGGACCGACGTGATGCCGGCCCAGAAGATCTCCTCCGAGAACGCCATGAGGACCAGCGCGAGCGACAGCCACGTCGACACGAACCCGGAGGGCGACAGCTCGATGCTCGGCAGGCCGAAATACACGAGGACGATGACGACGAGGGGCGGCAGCGAGCGGAACAGGTCGACGACGCCGACGATGAGCCAGGTCAGCGGGCGAACGCCGAGGCTACGGAGCAGCGCCAGCACGAGCCCGGCCACGATGCCGGTGACGACGACGAGTGCCGCCAGCTCGATGGTCACCACCACGCCGGCCAGGATGTCGGGCAGATACCGCGCCATGACCGGGCCGTTGAAGAACGTCTCGGTGAAGCGGCTCCAGCTCGACATGGCGCCTGGTGCGATGAGCCGCCGGTCAGTGCCGCTGGATCTGACTGATGAAGGCGCGGGTGCGATCGTGAACGGGGCGCTCGAAGATCACCGCGGGCGGGCCCTGCTCGACGATGACGCCGCCGTCCATGAACAGGACGCGATCGGCGGCCTTGCGCGCGAAGCCCATCTCGTGGCTGACGACGAGCATGGTCATGCCGCTCTCGCGCAGCGAGCGCATGACCGCCAGCACCGAGCCGACCAGCTCGGGGTCGAGCGCGCTGGTGGGCTCGTCGAACAGCATCACGCGCGGCTCGAGCGCGATCGCGCGCGCGATGGCGACGCGCTGCTGCTGGCCGCCCGAGAGCTCGCCCGGCATGTGGCCGGCGCGATCGGCGAGCCCCACCCGCTCGAGGGCCGCCTTGCCGAGCGCCTCCGCCTCGGCCCGTGACTTGCCCGCCACCTTGCGCAGCGCGAGCGTGACGTTACCGAGCGCCGTCATGTGCGGATAGAGATTGAACGACTGGAACACCATGCCGATGCGCTGCCGAGCCTGATTCAGATCGGTCCGCGGGGCCAGCATGTCGATGCCGTCGACCACCACGCTGCCGGATGACGGCTCCTCCAGCCGGTTGAGGCAGCGCAACAGCGTGGACTTTCCGGAGCCCGACGGTCCGATGACGAACACCAGCTCGCGCTCGGCCACGCTGAGATCGATTCCGCGCAGCACGTGCACGGCGCCGAAGTGCTTGTGCAGGCCGCGCGCCTCGACGATCGGCCGGCTCACGCGCTCAGGTCAGTTGCAATGCAGCTCGTGCGGCGTCGGGTCGTAGCCGGGCATGCCGGGCACGCCATAGCCCGGCGTGATGACGACCTCCAGCGCGTCGGGCGCCGGCTTGCGGCCGAACCATTTCTCGGAGAGCTTCGCGATCGTGCCGTCCTTCTTCATGCAGTCGAGCGCGTCCTGGAGCTGGGCGCGAAGCTGCGGATTGCTCTTCGGCACCGGCGCCGCCCAGTGCGCCCGCGTGTCCTTGAGCTCCAGATCGGCGACGAACTGCGGGTTCTTCGACGCGGCGTACACGATGGTGGTGTTGCCGCCGAGCGTCGTGTACGCGCGCCCGGACAGGACGGCCTGCGTGGCATCCGGCTGCGTGTCGTAGACCTGCACCGTGAACCCGTGCTCCGTGGCTTTCGCTTTCGACAGCGTCTCGTAAGGCGTGCCCTTGTTGACGGCGACCGACTTGCCCTTGAGATCCGCCCAGTCCTTGATGGGCGCCGAACCCTTCTTGATGCCGAACTGGTAGGCCGTCCACAGATAGCCGGCGGTGAACAGCATGTTCTCGGCGCGCTCCCTGGTGACGGTGGTCGGCGCTGCGATGAAGTCGTACCGGCCCGATTGCATGCCGGGGATGAGCGTCGAGAAGCTCACCGCGTCGATGGTGATCTCACGCTTCATGCGGCGGGCGACCTCGGTGAAGAGATCGACCTGGAATCCCTCGATGCCACCGCCGAGCTTCGGCATGGCGTGCGGCGCGAAGGTGCCGTCGACACCCGTCCTCAGCGGCGGCAGCTTGTCCTGGGCGAGCGCGGGCGCCGCGCAGAAGAGCGCGGCGAGGGCCATGGCGGCCAGGCGACGTCGGATCATGATGAGCCTCCCGTGCCGGGCCCCCTGCTCGGGGCCGGCAAACCGGCCGATCCTGTCAGAGCGCGCGCGACAAGTCAAACGCGGCAGCCGCTGAGGTATCTTGTCCTGGATGAAGGCGGCGCTCCCGCTGCTCCGGGTCGACACGGCTGGCGCGCCGAGCGCGCCATTCACCGGGCTCACGGCGCTGTGGATCCAGCTCACGGGGACGTGGTGCAACCTCGAATGCACGCACTGCCTGAACGCGAGCGGGCCGAAGGCGCCGTGGCTGGAGCCGCTCGACACGGAGACGGTGCGGGCGGCGTTGGCCGACGCCGAGCGCCTCGCGGTGAAGGAGGTCTACTTCACCGGCGGTGAGCCGTTCCTGCACAAGGATGTGCTCTCGCTGGTCGAGCTGAGCCTGTCCTGTGCGCCGACCACCGTGCTGACCAACGGGACCGTCATCAACGAGGCGATGGCCGATGCGCTCGCGCGCCTGGCCCGGGCGGCGATGTACTCGCTGGAGCTGCGCGTCAGCCTCGACCACGTCGATCCTGAGCTCAACGACCGGATCCGCGGCCGCGGCGCCTGGGCCAAGGCCGTGCGCGCCATACGGCTGCTCAGCGATCGCGGTCTTGTGCCGATCGTGACGGCGACCGAGATCGTCTCGGCCGAGCCGGACGGCGGTGGCATGTATGCTCGCTTCCGCGACTTCCTGCGGGCGCACGGGGTGTCCAAGCCGCGTCTGAAGATCATGCCCGTGTTCGCCGTCGGCCGATTGCAAGCGCGCGGCGGCGAGCGGCTGACCGAGGACGCACTGGACGGGTTCGACCGCACGCAGCTGCAGTGCGCGGAGACGCGCGTGGTCGCCTCCGGCGGCGTCTACGCCTGCCCGATCCTCGCCGGCTTGCCCGAGGCCCGCCTGTCCACGGGAAACCTCGAGGCGTCCTTCCGGCCGGCGGCGCTCTATCATCCGGCGTGCGTGACGTGCCATCGGACGGGGATGACGTGCAGGAACGCCTGAGCGAGTACCGGCGCATCGCGGTCTTCGGCGGCGTCTACAGCAACGCGCCGGCGCTGCACGCGACCCTCGAGGACGTTCGACGACGCGACGTCGACGCGGTGTTCTGCCTCGGCGACCTCGGCGGCTTCGGTCCCCATCCGGATCGCATCTATCCGCTGCTGCGCGACGCGGGCGTGCACGTGCTCCAGGGCAACTACGACGAGTCGCTCGCCCAGGGCCGGACCGATTGCGGCTGCGGCTACACCGACCCGCGTGACAATCACTTCGCGCGCATCAGCTACGAGTACACGTTCTCCCGCACGTCGGCCGAGCATCGCGCCTGGCTGGGCACGCTGCCGCGCGAGCGCCGCGTGCGGCTCGGGCCGCACCGCCTCGCGATGTGCCACGGCTCGCCGCGCGTGATCAACGAGTTTCTGTGGGAGTCGAGCACGCCCTCGACGCTGCTGCGCGCGTTCCTGGCGCAACGCGACGCGGACGCGCTGCTGTGCACGCATACGGGCATCAAGTGGCATCGCGCGCTCGGCGGCGGCGCGCATGCGGTGAACGTGGGCGTGATCGGCCGCCCGGAGAACGACGGCACCACGAATGTCTGGTACACGATCCTCACCGCCGTGCCGGAGCTCGAGGTCGAATTCGTGCCCGTGCACTACGACACCGAAGGCCTCGCGCGCGACATGGAGGCCGAGGCCCTGCCGCCCGAGTTCGTCGAGACGATCCGGACGGGATGGTGGACGACGTGTCTGGAGAACCTTCCCGCCAGAGAGCGGGCGCGCGGGAAGTTCTGAGCCAGCGCGTGGCGGGCGGCGACCTCGCGAATCGCGTCGCCGTGCAGCTCTTCCGGCGGCTGCCGTGGCTCGCCGACGTCTGGGCGCGGCAGCGACGATTCGTCGAATCGAACTCGATTCCGTGGACGCCGATGCGCCGGCCGCTGCGCGAGGCCGTCGTCGCCCTGGTGACCACCGCCGGCGTGCATCGCCGGAGCGACCCGCCGTTCGACATGACGGATGCCGACGGCGATCCCGGCTATCGTGTCATTCCCGTCGGCACGCCACGGGGCGAGATCACGATCACGCACAAGTACTACGATCACGCGGCCGCCGACCGTGACCTCAACGTGGTGCTGCCCGTCGACCGGCTGCAGGAGCTGGCGGCCGCGCGCGTCGTCGCCGGCGTCGCACCCCGGCTCTACTCGTTCATGGGCCACGTCGATGGCGCCCATCTGCGAACGCTGATGGAGGCCACGGCGCCGGAGGTGGCGCGGCGGCTGCGCGATGACGGCTCCGACGCCGTGGTGCTGACACCTGCCTGAGGGCTCTGCAACCAGACCGTCGGTCTGGTGCAGCGGGCGATCGAGGCCGCCGGCGTGCCGACCATCGGGATCACGCTGCAGAAGGAGGTGACACGCCGCGTGCGACCGCCACGGGCGCTGTACCTCCGCTATCCGTTCGGGCATCCGCTCGGTGAAGCGTTCGCCACCGCGCAGCAGCGCACGATCCTGGGCGACGCGCTCGCCGCGCTCGAGACGATCTCCGAGCCGGGGACGATCGTGGAGCCGGGCTACCGATGGAAGCGCCACCGGTTCGCGTGACGCCCGTTGCGTCGTGGTCGCGCCGGCGCCTTGCCCTGTGGATCCTCGCCGGCATGGCGGTCCTCGTCCTCGGGCACGCCGTCGACGTACCGTCGCGGCTGCCGCGCGCGCTGGCCGCCGTCGCCGGACTCGGCGCCTGGGGACTGGCGATCTTCGTGCTCCTCTACGTCGCCACCACCGTTGCCGTGCTGCCCGCCGTCGTCCTCACGCTCGGTGCGGGCGCCGTCTTCGGCGTCGTCCGCGGCTTCGTCCTCGTCTCGATCGGCGCCACGCTGGGCGCCACGCTGGCATTCCTCATCGGACGTCACCTGGCGCGCGAGGCGGTGATGAAGCGGCTGGCCGGCAACGCCACCGTGGTCGCCATCGACACCGCGGTCGCCCGCGACGGGTGGAAGATCGTGCTGCTCACGCGGCTGTCGCCGCTCTTTCCGTTCGTGTTCCTGAACTACATGTTCGGTCTGACCCGCGTGCCCCTGGGCGAGTACGTCGTGGCCTCCGCGATCGGGATGATGCCCGCCATCGCGCTCTACACGTATCTCGGGTCGCTGGCGGGCGATGTCGCGGCGGCCGCGGCCGGCGCTCGCACGCGCTCGCCGTGGGAGTGGGCGCTCTACGCGGTGGGCCTCGTCGCCACCCTGGCCGTCGCGCTCTACGTCACGCGGGTGGCGCGCCGCGCCCTCGACCGCCGCATCGCATCGTGACGCCGACGCTGACGCCGTGGGACGAGCACAACCGCACGCTCGTGGCCAACGTGCACCCGCCGGGCTGGGTCAATCCCGCGCCGGCGGCCCGCTACAACGTGGTCGTCGTCGGTGCCGGCACGGCGGGCCTCGTGACGGCGGCGGCCGCGGCCGGGCTCGGCGCCCGAGTCGCGCTGGTGGAGCGGCACCTCATGGGCGGAGATTGCCTCAACGTCGGGTGCGTGCCGTCGAAGGCGCTGCTCCGGGCCGCACGAGCCGTTGCCGACGTGAGACGGGCCGGCGACTTCGGCGTCCGCGTCCCCGACGGCACGCATGTCGACTTCGCTGCGGTGATGGAGCGCCTGCGCCGCGTGCGAGCGGCCATGAGCCCGGCCGATTCGGCCGCGCGCTTTCGCGGTCTCGGTGTCGACGTCTTTCTCGGCGCCGCGCGATTCGTCGGCCCGGACACGGTGCGGGTCGGTGAGGCGCTACTGCGCTTCAGGCGTGCGGTCATCGCGACCGGCGCGCGAGCGGTCGTGCCGGACATCCCCGGCCTCGCGGAGGCCTCGTGCCTCACGAACGAGACGGTGTTCGATCTGACCGAGCTGCCGCGGCGTCTCGCCGTCATCGGAGGCGGCCCGATCGGCTGCGAGCTGGCGCAGGGCTTCGCTCGTCTCGGCGCCGCCGTCACCCTGCTCGACACGGCGTCGCGGATCCTGACGCGCGAGGACGTCGACGTGTCGGCGTGCGTGGAGCGGGCCCTCACGAGCGACGGCGTGCGCCTCGTCCTCGGCAGTGAGATCGTGAGCGTCCAGCGTGGCCCCGCCGGCGAGCGGACGCTTCACGTGACGAGCGCGCAGGGCGCGGAGACGCTGACGGCCGACGCGATTGTCGTCGGCGCCGGGCGCGCGCCCAACGTCGAGGACCTCGGCCTCGCCGCCGCCGGCGTGGAGTTCGACGCCCGTCACGGCGTTCGGGTCGACGACCGGCTGCGCACGTCGAATCGCCGGATCTTCGCCGCCGGGGACGTCTGCTCGGACCACCGCTTCACTCACAACTCGGATGCCCAGGCGCGTATCGTGGTCCGGAACGCGCTCTTCTTCGGCCGGGCCCGGGCGAGCGCGCTGACGCTGCCGTGGTGTACGTATACCGATCCGGAGGTCGCCCACGTCGGACTCTCCGCGCGCGACGCCGAGGCCCGGGGCATCCGCGTGCGCACGTACGTGCGCGCGCTGGCCGACGTCGACCGCGCCCGCCTCGACGGCGAGACGGACGGCTTCGTGAAGATCCACGTGCGCCCCGGCTCCGATCGCATCGTGGGCGGCATCGTCGTCGCCCGTCACGCGGGGGAGATCGTGTCCGCGCTGACCATGGCCATCGGCCATCGCATCGGCCTCGCGCGCCTCGCGAACGTCATCCATCCCTATCCGACACAGGCGGAGGCGATCCGTGCGCTCGGCGATGCCTACAACCGCGAGCGGCTGACGCCGTGGACGAAGCGCGCGCTGCGCGCCTGGTTCGCCGCCCGGCGCTAGCGTGGCGGCTGCGGTGCGCGTCGGTGTGCTCGTGGTGGCGGTGGCGGTGATGGTGCACGCCATCGTCGCGGCCGGCGCTCCGCTGGTGGAGGTCGGACGGTTCAGCGCCCCCGCGGCTCCGGACGCGCTACCGCCCGGCTGGGAGCCGCTCGCGTTCAGGAGCGTCGCGCGGCACACGGAGTACCGGGTCGTGCGCGACGGCGACGGCTGGGTGCTGAGGGCGACCAGCGACGCCAGCGCGTCGGCGCTGTACCGTCGCCTCGATGTCGATGCGGCCGCCTATCCCCGGCTGACGTGGCGGTGGAAGGTCGACAACGTCGTCGCCACGGCCGACGCGCGGCGAAAGACGGGCGATGATTACGCCGCGCGCGTCTACGTCGTCTTTCGATACGACGCGGCGCGGGCGACGACGTGGGAGCGGACGATGTATCGTGCCTACCGGCTCGTCTACGGGACCGATCCGCCCGCGAGCGCCATCAACTATGTCTGGGACAATCGCCTGCCGCCCGGCACGGCGCTCGACAATGCGTACACGAGCCGCGCGAAGATGCTCGTGCTGCGCAGCGGCACGGCCGAGATCGGGCGCTGGGTGACCGAGACGCGCAACGTGCTGGACGACTATCGCCGGCTGATCGGCGGCGACCCGCCCCGCATCGCGGCCGTGGCCGTGATGACCGACACCGACGACACCGGTGAGCGGGCGACCGCCTGGTACGACGCCATCGCGTTCCTTCCGCCGGAGTGAGCGATGCGCCTGTCCATCATCATCCCCGCGCTCGATGAGCGCGCGAACCTCGCGCGCCTGCTGCCCGAGCTGCTGGCGCGCGAGCCGGACGCCGAGCTCATCGTGGTGGACGGCGGCAGCACGGACGACAGCCACGCCGTGGTGGCCCGCGTCGCCGGTGTGCGATGGGTGCGCAGCGCGCCCGGGCGCGCGCGCCAGATGAACGCCGGCGTCGCCGCCGCGCACGGTGACGTGCTGCTGTTCCTGCACGCGGATACCGCGCTGCCCGACGGGGCCGGTCGCGCCATCCGTGCCGCGCTGGCCGACCCGGCGGTCGTGGCGGGGCGATTCGACGTCCGGCTCGACAGCCGGCGGCCGCTGCTCCGCGTGGTCGCGTGGATGATGAACCGCCGGTCGCGACTCACGGGCATCTCCACCGGCGATCAGGCGATCTTCGTGCGCCGCGCGGTGTTCGACGCGCTCGGCGGCTACGCGGACATCCCTCTGATGGAGGACGTGGAGCTCACGCGCCGCCTGAAGCGGCGCGGTCGGCTGGCCGCGCTGCCACTGCGGGTCACCACCTCCGCGCGCAAGTGGGAGCGCGAGGGCGCGATCCGGACGATCGTGCTCATGTGGTCGCTTCGCCTGTGCTACGCGCTCGGCGTGGCGCCCGCCCGCCTGCACCGCTGGTACTACGGGGCGCGCCGTGACTAGCGCGGCGCGCGCGGTGATCGCCGTCATGGCGAAGGCACCGCGCCCGGGACGCGTCAAGACGCGGCTGTCACCAGCGCTCTCCCGCGTCGCCGCCGCGCGTCTGGCGCGCGCGCTCTTGCTCGACACACTCGACACGGTGAGGCAGGTCCGCGGCGTACACCGCGTGGTGCTGTACGCTCCGCGACGCTCGCGCGCGTCGTTCAGGCAGCTCGCGGGCGACTTCGAGCCGATCGCGCAGCGCGCCGGTGATCTGGGACGCCGCCTGGCCCTGGCCTTCCGCGACTTGCACGCGCTCGGCCGGGGGCCGGTCGTCGTCATCGGCGGCGATGCGCCGGCGCTTCCGGCCGCCGTCCTCACGCGGGCGATCCGCGTGCTCGCCGACGGCCGCCACGGTGCCGTTCTCGGCCCCAGCGCCGATGGCGGCTACTACTTGATCGGCTCGCGCCGCCCGTGCGCGGCGCTCTTCCGCGGCATCGCGTGGAGCTCGCCCGCCGTCTTCTCGCAGACGCTCGCCCGCGCACGGCGGCAGCGGCTTGCCGTCGCCGTCCTGCCGCGATGGTGGGACGTCGACACGCCGGCCGATGTCGAGCGCTTGAGGCGATGGCTGGCCGCTCATCCCACGCGGCTGCCACACACGCGTCGCTGCCTGCGAGCGCTCGGCGTGACACCGGCGCGGCGTCATTCCGTCAGGGATGCGACACGATGACGCCTGCGGTGCATGTGGCAGCGGCGTGCGCCGCGGCCACCGGCGGCACTCGCGTCAGCTCGGGCACGTGTGATGCACGTTCGTATGACGAGAGGTGTTAGAGGGAGGAAGGAAGATGGACAGAGGTAATCGCTACCGCGATCCCGGCGTGCGCGACACCATCGCGTGGGCCAGCGGGATCACGTTCCTGGCTGGGCTGTGGCTCATCGTGTCGTCGTTCCTGTTCGGGCCCTTCGCGGGCGCGGGCGGCGGGTCGTGGAACAGCCTGATCGTCGGCATCGTCATCGCCGTACTGGCCGCCTGGCGTGCGACCGCGGCCTTCGACGCACCGGGTCTCAGCGGCATCAACGCCGTGCTCGGAGCCTGGATGATCGCGGCGCCGTTCGTGCTGGCGTACATGGATAATCCGGGCCGCGCGTGGAGCTCGATCATCGCCGGGTTCATCATCGTCATCTCGGCGACGCAGAGCGCGACGGCGCTGCCCGAATCCGAGCACGAAACGTACACGACCCGGTCGGCCTATGACGCCGCGACATCGCCGTCCCGGCTCTTCCCGTACATGTGGCCATACGCTTACGGCGGCTCCGCCTTCGGCCCCGCCGGATGGCCGCCGGAGGGGACCCAGGGATGGCGCCGCGAGGACGTCGGTGCGCCCGGTCAGTACCGCGGACGCGGACCGCGCGGCTGGCGGAGGACCGACGAGCAGATCCACCAGGCGATCGCCGAACGGATGGCGGACAACGCGGATCTCGACGCCAGCGAGATCGACATGGACGTGCGCGATGGCATCGTCACGCTCCGTGGCGCCGTCAGCAGCCGGTCGACGAAGCGGCTGGCGGAGGACATCGCCGAGTCGGTCGGCGGCGTGGAGGACGTGCGGAACGAGATCCGCGTACGCGGCGATCGCGCGCCGGGAGTGCGGCGCGCGGCGTGACGCGGTCCTGGTCGGTGCGGCGCTCGGCGTCAGCGTGTCGTGAGCGCGACATGATGACGCCGAACGGCCTCCGGCAGCCGCGAAAAACGCGGTGTTTCCGTCTGGCGCGCGGATTGCGACGGTGACCGGGCGACGGCGGCAGTGGTGATCAGCACCTCGGCCGCCGGCGTTCGCGCGACCGCCGTATCTCGCACCCCCCTACGGCGGTCGCGCGAATGTGGGTCTGCGCCGGCTCACGGTTCCTGATCCACCGCCTCGAGGTCGAGCGCGGCGGCCAGGAGCGCACGCGTGTACGGCTCGCGCGGGGCCGCGAACAGCTGCTCGGTGGCGGCGCGCTCGACCACGCGGCCGTGTCGCAGCACCACGATCTCGTCGCTCATGGCGCGCACGACCTTCAGATCGTGGCTGATGAAGAGGTACGCGAGCCGGTGGCGTGCCTGCAGCTCCCGCAGCAGATCCACGATCTGGGCCTGGACCGACATGTCGAGGGCGGAGGTCGGCTCGTCGAGAACGACGAAGCGGGGTCGTAGCACCATGGCGCGCGCGATGGCGATTCGCTGGCGCTGCCCGCCCGAGAACTCGTGCGGATAGCGGTCGCGAAGCGCCGGATCGAGGCCGACCTCGGCGAGCGCCGCGTCGACGCGGTCACGTCGCTCGGCGGCGGTGGCGCCGATGGAATGCACGCCCAGCCCCTCACCGACGATCTGCGCGATCGACATCCGCGGCGACAGCGCGCCGAACGGATCCTGAAAGACGACCTGCAGCTCGCGCCGTAGTGGCCGCACCTCGCGCGCGGACAGGCGCAGGAGATCGCGCCCGCCGGCCCGCACGCGGCCCTGGCAGGCCTGGAGTCGCACCATGGCCAGTCCGAGCGTCGTCTTGCCCGATCCGCTCTCGCCGACGACGCCCACCGTCTGTCCTTCACGGACCGCGAGGCTGACGCCATCGACCGCCTTCACGTGGTCCACGACGCGCCTGAAGAGACCGCGGCGCACGGGAAACCAGACGCGGACGTCGTCGGCCTCGATGACGATCGGCGCGTCGGCACGCGGGGCGCGCGGCCGCGGCGCCGGCTCGGCGGCGAGGAGCCGCCGCGTGTAGGGATGACGGGCGTGCGTGAAAATTTGCTCCACCGGGCCGGCCTCGACGATCTCGCCCGCCTGCATGACGGCGACGCGCTCCGCCATCTTGCGCACGACCGCGAGGTCGTGGGTGATCAGGAGCAGCGCCATGCCGAACTTCGCCTGCAAGCGGCGCAGGAGGTCGAGGATCTGCGCCTGGATCGTCACGTCGAGCGCCGTCGTCGGCTCGTCGGCGATGAGCAGGTCCGGCTCGTTGGCAAGTGCCATGGCGATCATCACGCGCTGCCGCTGCCCACCGGAGAGCTGGTGCGGGTAAGCGTCCAGCCGGCGCTCGGCTTCCGGCAGCCCGACGAGGCGCAAGAGCTCGAGCGTCCGGGCACGCGCGGCCGGGCGCGACAGGCCGCGGTGGACGCGCAGCGTCTCGTTCACCTGCTTCTCGATGGTGTGCAGCGGATTGAGCGAGGTCATCGGCTCCTGGAAGATCATGGCGACCCGATCCCCGCGGATGCGCTCCATGTCCGGCTCCGGGGCGCCGAGCAGCTCACGGTCCTGAAAGCGGATGCTGCCGGCCGGGTGACGGGCGCGCGGGTAGGGCAGGAGCTGCATGATCGACAGCGCCGTGACCGACTTGCCCGAGCCGCTCTCGCCGACGAGCGCCAGCGTCTCGCCCCGGTCCAGCGCGAACGACACTCCGCGCACGGCCGCCACCTCGCCGCCGTCAACGGCGAACGAGACGGCGAGATCCTGCACGGCAAGGAGCATCAACGTACCTTGCGGGGATCGAAGGCGTCCCGGACCGCCTCGCCGACGAAGACGAGCAGCGAGAGCATGACCGCGAGCACCGCGAAGGCGGTGACGCCGAGCCACGGTGCCTGGAGGTTGGTCTTGCCCTGCGCGAGGATCTCGCCGAGCGAGGCGGAGCCGGGCGGCAGGCCGAAGCCGAGGAAGTCGAGCGACGTGAGCGTGGTGATGGAGCCGTTCAGGATGAAGGGCAGGAACGTCAGGGTGGCCACCATGGCGTTCGGGAGCAGATGGCGACGCATGATCGCCGCGTTGCTGACGCCGAGGGCGCGCGCGGCTCGCACGTAATCCAGGTTGCGCGCGCGCAGGAACTCCGCGCGCACGACACCGACCAGCGTCATCCAGGAGAACAGCAGCATGAGGGCCAGCAGCCACCAGAAGTTCGGCTGCACGATGCTGGCGAGGATGATGAGCAGATAGAGCACGGGCAGGCCGGACCACACCTCGATGCCGCGCTGGAAGAGGAGGTCCACCCAGCCGCCGAAGTAGCCCTGCACGGCGCCGGCCGCCACGCCGATCAAGGATGCTCCCAGGGTCAGCGTCAGCCCGAACAGCACGGAGATGCGGAAGCCGTACACGAGGCGGGCCAGGAGATCGCGGCCGACGTCGTCGGTGCCCAGCCAGTGGCGCGCCGACGGCGCCGATGGCGCCGACCCTGGCAGCTGCCAATCGATGGTGTCGTACCGATAGGGCACCGGCGGCCACAGCATGAAGCCGTGCGCCTCGATGAGAGCGCGCACGGCCGGATCGCGATAGGCGGCCTCGGTGGGCAGCACGCCGCCGAACGCCGTCTCGGGATAGGCGCGCACGACGGGGACGTACAGCCGTCCGTCGTAGCGGACGAGAAGCGGGCGGTCATTGGCGATGACCTCGGCGATCAGGGACAGCCCGAAGAGCACGAGGAAGACCCAGAGCGACCAGTGGCCGCGCCGGTTGGCGCGAAAGGCGGCCAGGCGCCGGCGCGTGAGCGGCGACAGCGTCATGTGTCGCGTCGCTCGAAGTCGATGCGAGGGTCGATGGCGACGTACGTGAGATCGGTGACGATGCCGAGGAGCAGACCGACCAGCGTGTAGATGTAGAGTGTGCCGAACATCACGGGGTAGTCGCGATTGACGGCTGCCTCGAACCCGAGCAGCCCGAGGCCGTCGAGCGAGAAGATGACCTCGATCAGCAGCGCGCTCGTGAACAGGATGCCGACGAAGGCGCCCGGGAAGCCCGCCACCACGATCAGCATCGCGTTGCGGAAGACGTGTCCGTAGAGCACGCGCCGCCGTGTCAGGCCCTTGGCGCGCGCGGTGGCGACGTACTGGCGGTTGATCTCGTCGAGGAACGAGTTCTTGGTCAGCATGGCGAGCCCAGCGAATCCACCCGCCACCATGGCCGTGACCGGCAGCACGAGGTGCCACAGATAATCCAGCAGACGGGCCGGCCACGACAGCATCGCCCACGTGTCCGAGGTGAGCCCGCGCAGCGGAAACCACT
The DNA here is from genome assembly GCA_036265915.1 of Candidatus Methylomirabilota bacterium. Classification (GTDB taxonomy): domain Bacteria; phylum Methylomirabilota; class Methylomirabilia; order Rokubacteriales; family CSP1-6; genus AR12. The sequence goes on from DATAOC010000019.1 coordinate 45,439, forward strand.
GCACGAACGAGCCGCCCGCGAAGAGCACGACGAGCAGGATCGCGAAGAGGAATCCGGGGATCGCGTAGCCGACGATGACGAGCGCGCTCGTCCACAGGTCGAACGGCGTGCCGTCGCGCGTGGCCTTCGCCACGCCGAGCGGGATCGACACCAGATAGACGAGCAGGGTGGTCCACAGCCCGAGCGAGATCGAGACGGGGAGCTTCTCCAGCAGCAGCCCGAGCACGGGCCGGTCGCGGTAGAAGCTCGTGCCCAGGTCGAAGACCGCGTAGTTCCGCATCATGGTGACGAACCGCACCCAGGCCGGCTTGTCGAAGCCGAACTGCTTCTCGAGCTGGCGGATGAGCTCGGGATCGACACCGCGGCTGGCGCGCGAGAGATTGTCATCGCCGCTCCCCGGCGATCGCCGCACGCCGCCGCCCGTCTCCCCGACGCCGGTGCTGCCGACGCGCGCGGTGGCGTCGGCGCCGTGACCGCGCAGCCGGGCGATCATGAGATCCACCGGACCGCCGGGCGCGGCCTGGACGATCAGGAAGTTGGCCAGCATGATGCCGATCAGCGTCGGGATGACGAGCAGCAGCCGCCGCGCGAGATAGGCGAGCATCAGCCGCTCCGGGGCTCCACCCACCACGTGTCGAAGCCGAGGTCGTACTTCGGCGGCTGGGCCGGACGGCCGAAGCGGTTCCAGTACGCGACGCGGAAGGCGGTGATGTGCCAGTGCGGAATCACGTAGTGGCCGGCGCGCAAGACCCGGTCGAGCGCGCGCGTGCGCGCGACGAGAGCGGGCCGGTCCGGCGCCGCGATGAGCCCGGCGATGAGCGCGTCGACGACGGGGTCGTCCACGCCGGCCAGGTTGCGGCTGCCCGGTGTTCGCGCCGCCTCCCGGCTCCAGTAGTCCGCCTGCTCGTTGCCGGGCGACAGCGACTGCGGAAATACGGCGACCGTCATGTCGAAGTCGAACTGCTTCAGCCGGTACTCGTACTGCGCGGCGTCGACGGTCCGGACGCGCGCGGCGACGCCGAGCCGCTCGAGGTTCTGGACGAACGGCAGCGTGATGCGCTCCCACTTCGGATCGTCGAGGAGGATCTCGAACGCCAGCGGCTGTCCGGTCGCCCGGCTCACCAGCCGCATGTCGCGCACGATCCAGCCGGCCTCGTCGAGCAGTCGCAGCGCGCGCACGAGGTTCGGTCGCAGGCCGCCGTCCGCGGTGGACGGCGGCCGCGGCGCCTCGCCGAAGACCGAGGCGGGCACGCGATCGCGGAACGGCGCCAGCACCTGGCGCTCGGCCTCCGTCGGCAGTCCCTGCGCCGCGAGCTCGGAGTTCGAGAAGTAGCTGGCGGTCCGCGTGTAGGCGCCGTAGAACAGATGGGCATTCGTCCACTCGAAGTCGAACGCGTTGCCGAGCGCCTCGCGCACGCGCGGGTCGCGGAAGACGTCGCGGCGGGTGTTGTACACGAAGCCCTGCATGCCGGTGGGGATCTGGTTCGGGATCTGTTCCTTGCGGATGCGCCCGTCGCGCACGGCGGGCACATCGTAGCCGGTCGCCCACTGCTTGGAGGAATCCTCCACGCGGAAGTCGTACGCGCCGGCCTTGAAGGCCTCGAGGGCGACGGTGCCGTCGCGATAATAGTCGTAGCGGATCGTGCCGACGTTGAAGCGTCCGACGTTCACCGGCAGCTCGGCGGCCCAGTAGTCCGAGACGCGCTCGTAGGTGATCGAGCGACCGGGATCGATGGCGGCCACGCGGTAGGGGCCGCTGCCGAGCGGCGCTTCGAGCGAGGTGCGCGCGAAGTCCCGGCCTGACCACCACGCCTTGGAGAGCACGGGCATCTGGCCGACGATGAGCGGCAGCTCGCGATTCGTGCCACCGCTGAAGGTGAACCGGACACGCCGCGGTCCGTCGGACTCCACGCGCGCCACGTGCGCGTAGTACGAGCGGTAGAACGGATGCCCCTTGGCCTTCAACGTCTCGAACGTCCAGATGACGTCACCGACGGTGATGGGCGTGCCGTCGTGGAATCGCGCCTGCGGCCGCAGCGTGAAGGCGACCCACGAGCGATCGGACGGCGTCTCGACGGTCTCGGCCACCAGACCGTACTGCGCGAATGCTTCGTCGCTGGCGCCGACCATCAGCGTGTCGAACACGTTGCCGAGCCCCACCGCCGGCACGCCCTTCAAGATGAACGGATTCAGGCTGTCGAATGTCCCGATCGCCGACAGCGTCACCGTGCCGCCCTTGGGCGCGCGGGGATTCACGTAGTCGAAGTGCGCGAAGCCCGGACCATACTTCAGGTCGCCGTACATCGAGAGTCCGTGCGCGCCGCTCGCGGCGCGACCGACGGACGGCGGGAAGGCGGCGAGCATCGCGACGACGAGCAGCAGGAATGCGAGACGGCCGCGGTGACACCTCATCGAGACGAGGTGAATCTTACGGTCAGTCGGTCGGCGTGTCGATAGGCGGAGAGCCACGTCGCGCGCAGTCGGGAGCTTCGATGCGTGTCCACACCTGGGCGAGATGGCCGAGCCGCCACGCCGCGGGCGGCAGCCACACGGTCGTCTGACGCTCCCCCGCGCCGATGCCGAGGCGGCCGTCGAAGCCGACCATGCGGATGGGAGCGATCGCGGTCGAGGAGGCCGACGGCGCCGTGTCGATCACGGAGTGCGGCAACGGCGAGGCCGGTGCGCGCGCGCCGCCGTCGACGAGCACGACGGCGACCTCCTGCGCGGCGGCCGCCACGCGCACGAGCGCCCCGCGCCGGAGGCGCCGGCCACAGTCCACGCCCACGGGGATCACGAGCTCGCCGCGTTCTCGCTCGAGCACCACGCGAGGACCGCTCAGCACCTCCCGCACGATCGCGGCCGTCTCACCGCGGTGCACCGCGCCGACCGGGACCACGGCAGGTCGCTCCGTCAGGACGGATGCCGACGGCGGCGGTGAGGACGACCCGGGCGCGGTCACGAGGAGCGGCCCGCCGCAGCCGGCGAGCATCGCCGCAATCACGCCGAGCACGGCGATACGCTGAGCCATATCCTCCTCCTGCGCGATCAGTTCGTGCGCCGCGCGCCGTCGACGTTCGGTCGCGAGTGACCTCGCGCATGGGCGTGCATCCTGGTTGCCAGGCCCGCCCCGCGGCTGCGACACGCCAGGATGTCGTCGCGCGACATCACGGCGCGCCGCTCACGTGCGCAGCGGTCCACCTGACGCTCGATGAGCCCTCACCGCGCCATGCCGCCGCGCCGATGACGGCCACGACCCACGCCCGGGGCGGGCGTGGGCCGACGACGCTACTTCGTACCCGACGACTGTCCCTGCGAGGGGGTACCCGACGACTGTCCCTGCGCGGAGCCGGACGGCATGCCGCTACCCGCGCCGGTGCTCGGTGAGGCCGCCGGACTCTGCTCCATCAGGCCGACCGCGACCGTGACCGTGTCACCCGTCTTGACGTGGGCGACCGCCGGCGGTGGGAACCTGACGTTGACCTGTCCGTCCGGGGTCTCGAGAGAAAGCTTGCCGGACTGCGGGTCGACGGATGTGACTCGGCCTGTGACCTGTGCGGTGAACGCGCTCGCGACGACGGCGTCGTGTCCATCACCCCGGCCTTGCTGGCTCTGATCCTGCTGGGTCTGGCCGTGCTGACTGCCGATTCCCTGCTGCGGGGTTGTGCCCTGATATGGGGTGCTCGACCCCGACGTCGTTCCCTGCTGGGCGAGCGCGCTCGGCAGCCACGGCGCTGTCGCGAGCGTTGCAATGGCGAGCGCCGACAGCATGAACGTGTACCGGATCTTCATCATGGTGCTCCTTGTCGTTGTATTTCCGGCCCCGGGCCCCCACTCGCCGAGGCCAAGGGAGTGCGACGCAAGCCGTGCGCCACTGTAAACGACCCGGCCGCGCCGTGCGTCTATCTCGTGGTCGCGTTCAGCAAGGAGGAACGGTGCACATGAAGATTCGATCACTTATCAGTCTGCTTCTCGGCCTCACGCTCGGCGTCTCCGGAGGGATTGCGGCAACGGCCATCGCCGGTTCGGCCCCCGCCGTCGTGAGCGAGTCGGGCACCTTCGCGAAGCTCGCGGAGGCGGTGAAGCCGGCGGTCATCAACGTAAGCACGCAGCGCAAGGCGCCGGCGCCCTCGCCATTCGACCCGTTCGAAAACGGCCCCGAGCGCGGGCCCCGGCGCGGTATCGGCTCGGGCGTCATCATCGACGCCTCGGGAGTCGCGCTGACCAACGCGCACGTCGTGGATGGCGCCGATCAGGTCGAGGTCACGATGCTCGACGGCACCACGCACCAAGCGAAGGTCGTCGGCATCGACAAGAAAACGGATCTCGCCGTCCTGCGTCTCGAGGGCGGCGGCAAGAGCTACCCGTTCCTGCCGCTGGGCGACTCGAACGCGGTGCAGGTCGGTGACTGGGTCATCGCCGTCGGCTCGCCGTTCGGCCTGCAGTCCACGGTGACGTCCGGCATCGTCAGCGCGAAGGCGCGCCAGATCGGATCCGGACCGTACGACGACTATCTGCAGACGGACGCGGCGATCAACCCGGGTAACTCCGGAGGCCCACTCGTGAACATGCGGGGCGAGGTCATCGGGATCAACACCGCGATCGTGCGTGGAGGCTCGGGCATCGGCTTCGCGATCCCGGCCGAGATGGCCAAGCGAGTCGCCACGCAGCTCGTCGAGACCGGCAAGGTGACGCGCGGCTGGCTGGGCGTCACGCTGCAGCCGCTTACGCCGGAGCTCGCCACGTCATTCGGTGCGGAGGGAAAGAAGGGCGCGCTCATCGCCGACGTGGCGGAGGGCAGCCCGGCGGCCCGCGCAGGTCTCAAGTCCGGCGATGTCGTCCTGGCGGTCGACGGCCAGAACGTTGTTGATCCGGGAGATGTCGCCCGCAAGGTCGGTCTCGCTGCGCCGGGTCGCAGGGAGACGCTGACCGTCTGGCGTGACCACGGGTCGCGGCAAGTCGACGTCGTCCTGGGCGAGGCGCCGGGCGAGCGGGAGGCCGCGCGGCTGGGGCTGGACGTTCGGCCGGTCACGCCCGAGCTCGCGCGTGAGCTGCACCGGCGGTCCACCGAAGGCGTCGTCGTGAGCGGCGTCGAGGAGGATTCCCCGGCGGCCGAGGCGGGGCTACAGCGCGGTGATGTGATCGTCGAGGTCAACCGCACGCCCGTCAAGGGCCTCTCCGACTTCGAGCGTGCTACGCGCAACGTCAAGAAGGGCGATCAGCTGACGCTACGGGTGGAGCGGGGCGACTCCGCGCTCTACGTTGCCGTCACGCCGGGAAACGCGTAGGGCGTTGAGGCGCGCTGCACGGCGCCGGGACGCGGACGGCGTCCCGGCGCCTGCGGCGTGCGCGGCATGTCCGCCACGCGATGCCGAACAGCATGCGCGGGCATCGGGCTGCAAGCGTCGGACCTTGCAGCGGCCGCGCATCTGCGGGCGCCGGCGCCATCGGCACGTGAGATGCACATGTCGAGAGCACGTGACGACGCGCCGTCGACGCGTGCAGAGCGCACCGACGACGTGGAGGAGCGGACGACACGATGACGCCGATCGGACGACGGAGATGGGCGCTGGCTGAAGGGTACATTCCGGCGTGGAGTCACGGACCGGAGCCCGAGATGCTGAGCCACGAGACCGTCTGCCTCCTCAACGCCGGCTCACAGCCGGCACACGTCGAGATCACGCTCTACTTCGCGAGTCGGGCGCCGGCCGGTCCGTACCGGCTCGTGGTTGGCGGCGAGCGGACGCTGCATCTGCGCTTCAACGAGCTGAAGGATCCCGAGCCGGTTCCCCGCGGCACCGACTACGCGAGCGTGATCGAGTCCGACGTCCCGATCGTCGTGCAGCACACGCGGCTCGATTCGCGGCAGTCGGAAAACGCGCTGATGACGACGGTCGCGTACGCGGAGGACTGAGTCGGTCGGCCCGCTAGAGGACGCCCCGGAGCGGGAGCGCCAGGATCTCGAAGAGCCGCCGCCACACCGGCCGCTGCCGCCAGGTCGCGACGTCGAGGCGGCGTGCGAGACGCAGATCCGTCTCGAAGATCCGCGTCAGCTCGCCCGCAACGCCCGCGTCGTACGCGGCGACGTTGAGCTCGCGGTTCAGGCCGAGCGAGCGCATATCGACGTTCGCGCTGCCGATGCTGGCCCAGCGGTCGTCGATGACGAGCGTCTTGGCATGCAGGCGGGCCGCGGTGTACTCGTAGATCTCGATGCCGGCGGTCAGCAAGCGTCCGTAGGTGTGCCGTCCCGCCGCGCGCACGATGTTCCAGTCGATCGGTCCCGCCAGCAGTAGTTGCACGCGCACGTGGCGCTGCGCGGCCGCGCAGAGCGCGTCGAAGACGCGGGCGTCGGGGACGAAGTACGGCGTGGTGATGAGGACGGAGCGCCGGGCCGAGGCGATGGCGAGAAGCAACGTCGTGTAGACGCTCGTGTCGCCGTGCTCGGGGTCGCTGGCGATGACCTGCATTGCCGCGCCGCCGCCGCGGGCGAGCGGCGGAAAGAAGGCGGCGCCGCCGAGCACCGCGCCCGTCGCGTCGGCCCAGGCCCGCACGAATTCCGCCTGCAGCTGGCTGACGATCGGGCCCTCCAGGCGGACGTCGGTCTCGCGCCAGTGATCCGGCTGGCGGCCATTGCCGGTCCACCGTCGCCCGACGCCCCAGCCGCCGGTGAATCCGACCGTTCCGTCGACGACCAGGATGCGCTGGTGGTTCCGATGATTGAGCTCGGTGACGTGAGAAAGCGGGTGGAACATCACGACCCGGCAGCCGGCGGCTTCGAGGCGCTGCCGGTGCGCGTCCGGCATCGCAAGGGCGCCGAACGCGTCGAGGAGGATGCTCACGCTGACCCCCGCGCGACAGCGCTCGGCCAGGGCATCGGACAGCGTCGAGCCGATCGCACCCGCGTCCCAGAAGTACTGCGCGTACGTGATCGTGTGCCGTGCGCGCCGTATGTCGGTGAGCACGGCCGGGAACAGCTGCTCGCCGTTCTGTAAGATGCGAGCCGCGTTGTCCGGCTCGATCGGAGCGCCGGCGTAGGCCTCCATCGTGCGCGCGAACGCCGGCGTTCCGACGACGACGTCCGGCAACGGCGCGCGGAGGGGCAGCGTCGCGCATCCGCCGGCGGCGAGCGCCGCCAGCGCGACGACGAGGCATGCGACGATCGGCTGCGGACGAGTCAGCACCGACCGCCGGTGCTACGCCACCGTGTCACGACGTGACGGCGTGCGACGCTGGAGCGTCCGGACGCTGAGCCCCAGAATGCGCGCGGCCGCGCGCTTGTTGCCGTTCACCTGGGCGAGCACGCGGCGGATGTAGTCGTCCTCGAGCTCGGCCAGCGTCGGCGTCGGCCCCGAGTCGGACGCGACTCTCGGCGCCGGGAGCGGGGAGGTGAGATCCGGGAGGGCCAGGACATCGCCGGTCGCCAGCGTCACCGCGCGCTCGACGACGTTCTCGAGCTGTCGCACGTTGCCGGGCCAGCGCTGCTGCTTCAGCCACGCGATGGCGTCCGGGCTCAAACTCCGGACGTCCTTGCCGAGCCGTGCGGCGAAGCGCGTGAGAAAGTGCTGGGCGAGCGCGGGGATGTCCTCGGTCCGCTCCCGCAGCGTCGGCAGCTGGAGCGGGATGACGGCGAGGCGATAGTAGAGATCGGCACGAAAGTGTTTCTGATCGACCAGCGTGGCGAGATCCTGATTCGTGGCCGTGATCACCCGCAGGTCGACCGGGATCTCCTCGCCGCCGCCGACCCGGCGCAGCTTGCGCTCCTGCAGCACGCGAAGCAGCTTGGACTGCAGGCCGAGCGGCATGTCGCCGATCTCGTCGAGAAGCAGCGTTCCCGTCTCCGCCTCGGCGAACAGGCCGCGGCGGCGCTGCGAGGCGCCGGTGAACGCGCCCTTTTCGTAGCCGAACAGCTCCGACTCCAGCAGCGTTTCCGGGATCGCCGCGCAGTTCACCGCCACGAACGGTCCGTGCCCGCGACGGCTCGCCGCGTGGATCGCGCGGGCGGCGAGCTCTTTCCCCGTGCCGCTCTCGCCGAGCAGGAGCACCGCCGCGTCGCTGTCGGCGATCGCGACGATCTGCGCCTTGAGCGTACGCATGGCCGGCGAGTCACCGATGAGCGCCTCGAGTCCCTCGGGCGCCGCCGATGGGTGATCGACGGCGCCGCGCGGGCCTCGACGCCGGCGATCGAGTGCCCGCCGGACGGCGGCGGCGACGTCGCCGAGCTTGAACGGCTTCGTCAGATAATCATGCGCGCCTTCGCGGAGCGCGGTCACGGCGCTCTCGAGTGTGCCGAAGGCCGTGATGAGAATGACGTCGGCCTCGGGGCGCGCCCGCTTGACGTGGCGCAGCACCGCGAGCCCGTCAACCCCTTCCATGACGAGATCGGTCACGACCACGTCGAAGTGCTGACGGTCGAGCAGCGTGACCGCCTCGGCGCCGCCCGTCGCCGCCGCGGCGCGGAAGCCCTGATGCTGGAGGTACCGGGCGACCATGGCCGCCATCTCGGCATCGTCGTCGACGATCAGGATGTCAGCGTCCATCGCTTGCTCCCTCTGCCAGGGGAAGCCACACGGTGGCCGTCGTTCCGGCGCCCTCGCCGCTCGCGATCGACACGTCACCGCCGTGGGCGGCCACGATGTCGCGCGAAATGGTGAGGCCGAGGCCGGTGCCGACACCCGCGGGCTTCGTGGAAAAAAACGGCTCGAAGATGCGCGCCTGGTCGGCGGCTGGAATACCGCAACCGGTGTCTTGCACCGTGATCGCCAGGCCGGGACAGCCGCCGTCGTCCCGGCGGCCCGCGGAGACCACGACCGTCCCATTCGCCGGCGTCGCTTCGAGCGCGTTGATGATGAGGTTGATCAACACCTGCTGCATCTGGTGCGGATCGGCAGAGACCGGGGGCAGCTCGGGCGAAACCCGGGCTGCCAACCGCACGCGGCGACGCCGGGCGACATGGTCCATCAACGGCCACACGTGCTCCACGATCTCGGCGATCCGGACCGTCTCCACCACGGGCTTCTGCTGCCGCGCGGTGTCCAGGAGGGCGCGAATGATGCCGGAGATGCGATCGATCTGTCGGACGATGCCGGTCAGCTCGGTGCGCCGCTCGTCCCCGGGCGGAAGGGAATCGAGCACCATCTCGGCGCGGCCGGAGATGATGTTCAGCGGCGTGCCGACCTCGTGCGCGATGCTCGAGGCGAGCTTGCCCACGATGGCGAGTCGCTCGGCATGCCGGAGGTGCTGCTGCAGGTCCAGCGCGCGCTCCGTCTGTGTCTGCAGCGCCGCGCGCGCCGCCCCGAGCTGGCTGGCCATGGCGTTGAACGTCTCGGCGACGTGGCCGAGCTCGTCGCGACGATCCGTCGGCGCACGGGCGTCGAGATGTCCCTCCTTGAGCCGAATGATGGCGTCGTTCAGCCTCGAAAGACGATTGAAAACCTGACGCTGCAGCGCGACACCGATGGCCACGGCCACCGAGACCGCGACGAGCCCGAGCCGCAGGAAGACGTCCCGGACGGCGGCGCGGCGCTGCGCGGCGATGTTGCGCGCGATCTGGACGAGCTCGAGTGCCGCTACCGGCGCGCCGTCGACGCCCCGGACCGGCGCGATGTGGAACAGGACCAGCTGGCCGCCGCTGCGTTCCTCGAAGCTCACCGGGATCGCGTCGCGCAGGACCGAGCGCACCTCGGGGACTGCCCGACGGTCATCGACGTCCAGGCTGTTCGAGACGACGATCGGGCGGGCATCGCGGTCGAAGAGGCGAATGCGGTCAATGTGCTGCTGGCGGCGTGCCAGGTGCTGCAGCGACCGCTGCAGCCACTCGGGCTCGGGAGTGCCTCCCGGCTCCAGCGCAGCGGCCAGGACGTCGGCGCTCCGCGCCAGGATGTCGTGGTCGGACTTCAGGAGCGCCGTGTATTCCTGTCGTACCCGGATGGTTCCGTGCACGCCGATCGCAAGCAGCAGCGGAACGAGCACACTGAGGCCGAGCCGCCAGCGCAGGCCCATACTCCGGACGATACCGTGCGCGCCATCCACTCGCCACTCGACGCAGACCTCGAAAGGCGGTCCCGCGCTCGGAGCTCGTCGCGATCTGGCGGGGCCTCGCGGGCCCGGCCTCGCGGTCGAGTGCCGGCCTGACGGCTGGACGCTGGCATCGCCGTCGCATCCGCTGGTGTCAACCTGTGAAGGAGGTGGCTCATGCCAGCGCGAAGCTCGATGCCAAGCACGATCAAGCGGTCGTCGCCGAAGGCCCAGCGCACGTGGTCCAAGACTCACGACCATGCCGTCGACGAGTATGGCGAGGGGGCGCGCGCCCATCGCACCGCCTTTGCCGCGGTGAAGCACTCGTTCGAGAAGAAGGGGGACCGCTGGGTCGCCAAGGACCACAAGGGACCGTCCGACCCGCGCGCCAGGCACGGCGGCAAGGCGGCGCGCCAGGGCAAGGGAGAGACGTTCGGCGGTGTGGATTACGAAGGCCACTCGAAGCACGAGCTCTACGAGCGCGCCAAGGATCTCCACGTCGAGGGGCGCTCGAAGATGTCGAAGAAGGAGCTGGCGCGGGCGATCGCCCGCAAGCAGTGACGCGACCGCCGGAATTTGACTGGGCGCCGCTCGGTGCGCGACCATGACGTGATGAAGGTCCTCGTCGTCGACGATTCCCCGCCGCGTCAGCGACTGCTAACCGCGCTTCTCCGCCAGGCCGGCCACGACGTCGTGAGCGCGGCCGACGGCGAGGCCGCGCTCGAGGCGCTCGCCGGTCAGGTCGTCGACGTGGTGGTGTCGGATGTGAGGATGCCGCGCATGGACGGCTTCCAGCTGTGCCGGCGTCTCCGCACCGACCCCCGCTGGGCCCGACTGCCGTTCGTGTTCTACAGCAGCATCTTCATCGGCGATCGGGCGCACGAGCTCGGCATGGACCTCGGCGCGACCGCGTACCTCGACGCCAAGCACGTGCCGCCGGAGCAGATCGCCAAGCAGATCGATCTCCTGGTGCATCGCGTGACGAGTGCCGAGTATCGCGAGGCCATCGTTCGCTTGCGCGACGACGTGGAGTTCGCCCGCCGATATCATCAGGTCTTGCTGTCCTCGCTCGACAGCGTCCGGGATGCCGGCGTGCACACGACGATCTCCTCCAACGTGCGCGCCCTCGACGACATCCTCACCCGTCTCGACACGGAGCGCCGCGCGCTCGCGGAGCGTGCCGACGTTCCGGTGCCGGCGGCCGAGCTGAACCGCCTGAAGAAGCTGAGCGAGGCGCTCGGCGCGGAGATCAACAACCCGCTCGGCATGCTGCTGCAGGGGGCGGGTGGCCGCAGCACGACGTCTCCCGATACGGCGGAAGCGATCGCGACCCTTCGCGCAGCGGTCGCTCGCATCAATGACGTGGTCCGCAAGCTGACACAGCCCGGCGGCCGGGCGTAACGCGCGACGGGCGTTACGCCACGCGTCCGGCGCTCGGCGCGCGAGCGGTCCCGGCCTTCCCGCCGGCGTGCACCTGCGCGTGGTTCAGGGCGGCCACCAGCGAGACGCCGCCGACGATGTTGCCCAGGAGCGTCGGCGCCATGTAGTGGCCCAGGGCCGCTCCCCACGTGGTGGCGCCGGTGACGGCCGCATAGAAGACGGCGGTAGCGCCCGCGATGATGTGGGCGAAGCCGCCGATGCCGACGACGTACGTGATGATCAACACCACCCAGATGCGTCCCGCCTCGGCGAACGGCAGCAGCCACACCATCAGCGCGATGAGCCAGCCGCCGAAGACGGCCTGGATGAAGATCGTGGCCCAGCCGCCGCGCGCCTCGTCGGCGGCCAGCGCGCCGAAGGCGGCGCGCACAGGCGGCTCGAACACCTCGGTCGTCCCGACCAGCCACGCGAAGGCCAGCGTGCCGATCAGGTTGGTGGCGAGCACGATCGCCCACAGCCGCGCGACGTTGCCCCCGACCGCGAGCGACGGACGGCTCAGCAGCGGCAGCATTGGCGTCAGCGTATTCTCGGTGAAGAGCTGCTGTCGTCCGAGGACGACGATGAGAAACCCCACCGTGTACCCGAGCTTGGCGACGAGCGGCCGCCACGGCGCGTCCGGCAACGCCGCATAGAGGACGGCCTCGGCCGCCAGGGAAAACCCCATCGACAGACCCGCGGCGAGTCCCGACCAGGCCAGAGCCGACGACGGCCGCTGCAGCTCCTGCTCGCCTTCCCGCCGAATCGCCTCGTGCACGACGTCGGCGCCGATGGAGGTACGCTCGGCGGCGGCGTCCTGCGAACGGCCCCGCTCCTCTGGCGCGCTGCGCGGCATGAGGACACCCCGGGGCAACATTGATGCCGTCGGCGCGACGCTGACGATACGGCCACCTGCAGGTGGTACGACCCGGATGGCAGGAGACCCGGCGGTGGGCGGTCTCGTGCACGGGAATCCGGTCGCATGCGTGTCCCGTCGTAATCGCGAGGAGAGCGAGGATGAAGCCGATCACCGGTGAGGAAGACCTCGACGACCGAAGCCGACCGCACCAGGCGCTTGCGGAGTTCTACAAGGCGTTCAACGGCCGCGACCTGGCCCTCATGGCCGAGAACTGGGATGACTCAGAAGACGCCGTCATGGACAACCCCGTGGGCGGCATCACGCGCGGGTGGGACGCCATCCGCGCGGTGTACGAGCGGATCTTCAACAGTCCGGCGCGCGTGCGCGTCGAGTTTCACGACTACACGGTGCATCTCGCGGACTCGCTCTTCTACGCGGTCGGCCGGGAGCGCGGGAGATTCGAGACTCCCGGCGGCGCCCTCGACCTCCGCATCCGCACGACGCGCATTTTCCGGCGGGTGGGCGCCCGCTGGCGCCAGGTGCACCACCACGGCTCGATGGACGATCCGGCGCTGCTCGAGCGTTACCAGCGGGCGGTACGCTGACGCGCTCGGCGGGCGACCGCCACTAGCACATCAGCCAGTCGCCGTACGTTCCGCGGATCGGCTTGCCCTCGGCGAATCGCGACAGCCGGAACGTCGGAAGATCCGGGTGCCCGCTCGGCCCTTCAACGACGAGCGCCGCCACCATCCGGCCCACGGCGGGTGACAGCTTGAAGCCGTGACCGGAGAAGCCGGCGGCGACGACGTAGCCCTCAGGGCCCACGCGGTCGAGGATCGGATGCCAGTCGGGCGTCACATCGAAGCAGCCCGCGTAGCCCCGCGCGATGCGGCCCTCCTCGAGTACCGGAAAGCGATGGCTCACGCGCGCGAGCGCGTCGGTCGACTCATCCAGGCTGACGCCTTCCTTGTAGGCGTCGGGGTCGACGGCGTCGCGCGACTCGTCGGCGTCGAGGCCGCCGACGAGGATGTGCTCGCCGAGCTCCGGCCGCGTGTAGATGTTCGTCACGAAGTCGTAGACCATGGGATGCGGCCGCCGGTCCGCCGCGGGCCACGCGACGATGCTGATCCGGTGGCGGCACACGTGAATCGGCAGCTCCACGCCCGCCATCTCGGCGACGCGGGCGCTCCAGAGTCCGGCGGCGTTGACGACCACGGGCGCGTGAATGTCGCCGGCGCTCGTGCGGACGCCGCGGACGCGGTCGCCCTCGACGATCGACCCGAGCACCGCGGTGTCCTCGAGGATGCGCGCGCCCGCCGTGCGCGCGGCCCGCGCGAAGCCCTGCGCGGTCTCCACGGGATTGCAGTAGCCGGACGCCGGCTCGTAGCAGCCGGCCACCAGGTCGTCGATCCGCAGGCGGGGCTCGAGCTCGCGCATCTCGGCGGGGGACACGAGCCGCGTGTCGATGCCGACCGAGCGCTGGAGGGCGACCGAGGCCTCCATCGGCGCCCGCATCTTCGCGTCGACGCCCAGCAGGTATCCCGTGTGGCGAAAGCCGCACGACTCGCCGTCGACGCGCTCGGCGAAGTGCTCGAAGAACTCCAGCGAGTAGCGAATCATCCGGCACGTCTGCGCGGTGGAGTAGTGCTGACGCACGCACGCCGAGCTCTTGCCGGTGCCGCCGGAGGCGATGGAGCCCTTGTCGACGACCACCACGTCGCGGATGCCGCGCCGGGTGAGGTGATAGGCGGTGCTGAGTCCGGTCACGCCGCCGCCGATGACGACGACGTCCGCCGTTCGCCCGGACGCCATGCGCGCGCTCGCTATGCCTCGAGCCCGCAGAGCAGCAGCAGCACGGCGAGCTTGCGATAGAGCGAGGCGAGGCTGATCCGAAGCAGGCGGGCGGCCTGCCGCTTGTCGAAGCCGGCCTCGGCCAGCGCGTCGCGGACGTACCGGCGCTCGAACTGCCGCAGCGCCTCGCGCAGCCCGCGGTCGTATGCCGTGGCTGCCGACGGCGCCTCCGCCGCGAAGTGCTGGAGCGACAGCGTGTGACCGCCGCCGAGCACCATCGCGCGCTCCAGGATGTTCTCGAGCTCGCGAACGTTGCCCTTCCACGGCTGCTCGACGAGCATCCGCAGCGCGTCGGGATCCACCGCCACGAAGGCCGTGCGCAGCTTGGCGTTGAGACGGCGCATCAGATGGTGCACGAGCTGCCGGATATCCCCGCGACGCTCGCGGAGCGGCGGCACCGTGATGTGAACGACGTCGAGGCGATAGAAGAGGTCCTCGCGGAAGCGCCCCGCCTCGACCTCGACCGGCAGATCGCGGTTGGTGCTCGCGATGATGCGGACGTCCACGGACAGCGGCTTCGTCCCGCCCACCGGCCAGACCTGCCGATCCTCGATGACCCGCAACAGCTTGACCTGGACCGCCGGCGGCAGCTCACCGATCTCGTCGAGGAACAACGTCCCGTGATCAGCCGCGACGAAGAGGCCCGGATTGGCGGTCAGCGCGTTCGTGAACGCGCCGCGCACGTGGCCGAAGAGCTGGCTTTCGATGAGCGTGTCCGGAATGGCGCCGCAGTTGACGGGAATGAACGGCCGCGCGCGCCGCCCGCTGCCGGCATGGATGGCCGCCGCGACCAGCTCCTTGCCGACCCCGCTCTCACCGGTGATGAGGACATTGCTCGGCGTCGTCGCGCAGCGCGCGATCTGCTCGCGCACGGTCACGATGCCGGCGCTCTCCCCGACGAGCTCGCGCGGCGGCGCCGGTCGCGAGTGCCCGTTCTCGCCGTCGGCGGCGGCCTGACGCAGCCGGAGCACACGCTCGACGCTGCGGCGGAGGTCGTCGAGGTCGAAGGGCTTGAGCAGGAAGTCGTTCGCTCCGCGACGGATCGCCTCCACGGCGCCGTCGACGGTGGCGTGCGCAGTGATGAGAATGATGCCGATTTGCGGGTTGGCCTTCCGGAACTGCTCCACCACCTGCAGGCCGCTCAGGCCGGGCATATAGATGTCGCTGACCACCAGGTCGAATCCGCGCTGGATGCTGCGCAAGGCCTCGTCGCCGCTGACGGCAACCGCGACGTCGTAGCCATCGACGGACAGCACTTGCTGCAGAGCGTCGCGCATGACGGGCTCGTCGTCGACGACTAGAATCGATGCACTCATAGGAACCTCCGCGACTCCCCGGGAGTTCAGCAAATCGGGTCGCGCATCGGTTCCGCGAAAATACTCCGGATGCGCGGCCGGAGCAAGAGGCCACCCCCGATGCTCGCCAGGCCGTGGCAGTGGCATCGCCGATGGTGCCGTCCGCGCATTCTCAGCCCTGCGAAGCGGCACGCGCGCGCGCTCGCGCGCCTGAGAAGAAGGAACGCCTCCCGTCTCGTGTGTCTCCCGCATTATCGAGCGCTTGCGCCTGATCGGGTCTGGCACTCGCCTTGCCCTGTGAGCCGGCGACCCGTGATTCGTGTCGCCTGTCCGGGAGAACCGGTCAGAGAACGGAGCTGCTCGATGGAATATCGCTATGGCAGGGTGGTGCTCGCGACTGTCATCCTCACCGTGCTCGGCATCTCGCCGACGATCGATGCACAGTTTCGCGCGCGCGATCCTGGCGTGCGTGGCGGTGCCGCCGGAGCCGGCGGCATGCTGCCCGGCCTCACGACCGACGAGCAGGAGATGTTCAACGTAGGCCTGGAGGACTTCGGCGAGGAAGAAAAGGTCGCCGACGGCGTCGGACCGCGCTTCAACTTCGTGTCGTGTGCGGGATGTCACGCCCAGCCCGCGATCGGGGGCAGCAGCCCCGCCGCGAACCCGCTGTTTCGCGTGGTCGGTGACCTGCGCTTCAGCGGTAATCAGAACCGCATGCCGTCGTTCATCACGCCCGGCGGTCCCGTGCGTGAGGCGCGGTTTCAGTTCAACCCGGATGGCACGCGCGATGGCGGCGTCCACGCGCTCTTCGTGATCACCGGCCACCCGGAGGCGCCGGCCGGATGCGGCATCGGACAGGAGGACTTCGAGAAACAGGTCCGCAACGACAACATCATCTTCCGGATCCCGACGCCGGTGTTCGGCGCCGGTCTGATCGAGCAGATCAAGGACAGCGCGATCGTCGACAACCTGGCCTCGAACTCCTTCACCAAGCGCAGCTTCGGTATCAGCGGCCGCGTGAACCGCAGCGGTAACGACGGCACCATCACGCGGTTTGGCTGGAAAGCTCAGAACAAGTCGCTGCTGGTCTTCTCGGGCGAGGCGTACAACGTCGAGATGGGGATCACCAACGAGCTGTTCCAGCAGGAGCGCGACGAGACCCCGGGGTGCCAGGCCGCGCACGTGCCCAACGACGTCACGCCAAGCGCCCATCAGATCGGCGCCATCGAGAACTTCGCCAACTTCCAGCGCTTCCTGGCGCCGCCGAGCCCGTCGACGGACAAGCCGGGCAGCTCGGCGTCCATCGGCCGTGGTCGCGCACAGTTCACCAGCACCGGCTGCGCGCTGTGCCACACGCCCGCGCTGCCAACCGGCAACGCCACGGTGGCAGCGTTGCGCAATCGAACCGCGACGTTGTATTCCGACCTGGCGCTGCATCAGATGGGCCCGGGCCTCGCCGACGATATCTTGCAGGGGGGCGCGCGCGGCGACGAGTTCCGGACCGCGCCGCTCTGGGGGCTCGGCCAGCGGATCTTCTTCCTGCACGACGGGCGTACGACGGACCTCGTCGACGCCATCCGCGCGCACCGCAGCGGCGGAAACTCCAAGTTCGGTCCGTCGGAGGCCAACGCCGTCATCGACCGGTTCAACAACCTCGGCGAGGGGGACAAGCAGGATCTGCTGAACTTCCTGCGCTCACTGTAGCGGGCGGCAGGCCAGGGCCTGTCGACTTTTCGCCTCACCGTTCGTCTATGGGGTGAGGGCGTAAAGGAGGCCCTGGCCATGCGATACATCTTGCTGATCTACCGGGACGAGCGCGCCGTCGCGAAGCTCTCCGATCAGGAGCGAGCGAAGATCTTCAAGCAGTACGGTGACTTCACCGAGAGCATCCGCGCCAGCGGCGCGTTCCAGGCCGGCGACCCGCTGCAGCCGGCCACCACCGCCACCACCGTGCGGATGAAGAACGGCAAGACGGTCACGACCGACGGGCCGTTCGCCGAGACCAAGGAGCAGCTCGGCGGCTACTACATCGTCGAGGCCAAGACCCTCGACGAGGCAGTGTCGATGGCAGGACGCATCCCCGCGGTGGCGCTGGGCGGCTCGGTCGAGGTGCGGCCGATCATGGACATGCGAGCACCCCGCTAACTGCGTCGTCCGCCAGGGCCGCCCGGTGGCGCAGTGACCACCGGGCAGCCGGGCGGCGGAGGGCTCCCGCGTCGCGTCAGGTCTTGAGGAAGGCGAGAAGGTCCGAGTTCACCTGCTGCTTGTGGGTGCTCGTCAGCCCGTGGGGTGCGCCCGGGTAGATGTTCAGATGCGCCTTGGGCGCGATCTTCACCGCGGCCCGGGCGGCGGCGCCGATCGGAACGATCTGATCGTCGTCACCGTGAATGAAGAGCGTCGGCACCGTCATCTTCCGCAGGTCGTCCGTCTGGTCGGTCTCCGAGAAGGCCTTGACGCAGTCGTAGACCGCCTTCAGCCCCGCCTGCATGCCCTGGCGCCAGAACGACGCGCGGAGGCCTTCGGACACGCTCGCACCCGGACGATTCGCGCCATAGAACGGCCCGCTGAGATCCTTGAAGAACTGCGCACGATCGGCAAGCACCGAGGCGCGGATGCCGTCGAAGACGTCCAGCGGCAAGCCGGCAGGATTCGCGGGGGTTTTCAGCATCAGCGGAGGAATGGCGCCGATCAGCACAGCCTTCGCCACCCGCCGCGTGCCGTGGCGACCGATGTAGCGAGCGACCTCACCGCCGCCGGTGGAGTGGCCGACGTGGATGGCATCGTGCAGATCGAGTGCCTCCACCAGCGCCGCGAGGTCGTCGGCGTAGGTGTCGAGGTCGTTGCCGTTCCAGGGCTGCGCCGAGCGGCCGTGACCGCGCCGGTCGTGCGCGATGACGCGATACCCCCGCTCGCCGAGGAAGAGCATCTGATCCTCCCAGGCGTCGGCGCTGAGCGGCCATCCGTGACTGAAAACCACGGGCTGACCATGGCCCCAGTCCTTGTAGTAGATCTCCGTCCCGTCCTTGGTCGTGATTCGGGCCATGACATGCTCCTTGTCTGAGAGTCGGCCAACGGTCGCAGAGGCGAAGAGGTAAGCTGTCCTGTAGACGTCGCGACGCGACGGGGAGATTCGCGGGCCGTGATCGCAGTCACCGGCTCGCGATGGGCTCGCCGACGACGAGGGATCGTCATCGCCGGATCCGCGGGCGCTGCTCATGCCCCTCAGCGGGTGTATCGTCAGGCGTCATGGCCACCGTGTTCACCGATCGCACTCACCAGATGTTCCCGCGGCTCACCGACCCTCAGATCGAGCGTATCTCCACGATCGCTGAGCGGCGGCGCGTGCGGGCCGGCGAGACGCTGTTCGACATCGGCGAGCAGGACATGCGGCTCTTCGTGATCCTCGAGGGCAAGGTCGAGATCGTCCGGCCAGGTTCGGAGGGCGAGGACCGCATCATCGTGCACGGCCCTGGCGAGTTCACCGGGGAGATCAACATGCTGTCCGCGCGCCGGAGCCTCGTCCGCGGTCGGGTGCTCGAAGACGGCGCGGTGGCGGTGGTCGACCGCGAGCACCTGCGCATGATCGTGCAGCGCGACTTCCAGCTGAGCGAGATCCTCCTGCGAGCGTTCACATTCTGCGCCGTCTGGCGCTCATCGACCTCGGCGGCGGCGGGCTGATCCTGCTCGGCTCGCGTCACTCGGCGAACACGCTGCGCATCCGCGAGTTCTTGAGCCGCAACGGACAGCCGTTCACGTACCAGGAAGTCGAGAGCGACCCGGACGTGCAGGCGCTGCTCGATCGCTTCCACGTGCGCGTCGACGAGGTGCCGGTCGTCGTCTGCCCGACGGGTCAGGTGCTGAGGAATCCGAGTATCGAGCTGCTCGCGACCGGGCTCGGGCTCAGTCGGACCCTCGACGCGACGACGACGCGCGACGTCGTCATCGTCGGCGCCGGGCCTGCCGGCCTCGCCGCCGCCGTCTATGCCGCTTCCGAGGGGCTCGACGTCCTCGTCCTCGAGGACACGGCCCCCGGCGGCCAGGCGGGCTCGAGCTCACGGATCGAGAATTACCTGGGATTTCCGACGGGGATCTCGGGCCAGGAGCTGGCGGGCCGGGCGCTCACCCAGGCCGAGCGCTTCGGCGCCGAGGTGGCGATCGCGCGGCATGCGGTCGAGCTCGACTGCACTTCGCGCCCGTACGCGATTCGACTTGCGAGCGGGGAGATCGTGCACGCGAGAACCATCGTCATCGCGAGCGGCGCGCGCTATCGCAAGCCCGATCTTCCCCAGCTGCGCCGGTTCGAAGGCGCCGGTGTCATGTACAGCGCCACGCACGTCGAGGCGCAGCTGTGCAAGGACGAAGAGGTCGCCGTGGTCGGCGGCGGTAACTCCGCCGGGCAGGCGGCGGTGTTCCTGGCCCAGAGCTGCGCGCGGGTCAACGTGCTCGTGCGGGGTCGCGGCCTCGCCGAGACGATGTCGCGCTACCTGATCCAGCGGCTCGAGGACAGCGCCAACGTGGTGATGCGCGTGCGCACGGAGATCGACCTGCTGGAGGGCAATGACGGACTGGAGCAGGTGCGGTGGCGCAATATCGACACGGGCGTCACCGAGAAGCGGCCGATCCGCCACGTCTTCCTGATGACCGGCGCCGACCCGAATACGGCGTGGCTGAACGGGTGCGTGAGGCTCGACGACAAGGGGTTCGTGAAGACGGGCGCCGACCTGACCCAGCGTGATCTCGACGCGGCGACGTGGACGCTCGCGCGCCGGCCGGAGCTGCTCGAGACGAGCCGACCGGGGGTGTTCGCGGTGGGCGACGTGAGGTCCGGAAGCGTGAAGCGCGTGGCGTCGGCGGTGGGCGAAGGCTCCGTGTGCGTGCAGCTGATCCACCGGGCGCTGCGCGATGTGTGAGCGGTAGCGGCTAGGAGAACCGAGCGCGTGCGCGCGCCGAGGCCTTTCGCGCCTCTTCCTCCCGGCTGCGCGGCGGCGCACTCGTCTTCAGCGAGCGGATGAGGCGCTGTGCCGCCCGCGTCACCTCCTCGAGGGCGTGATTGAACGCCGCCTCGTTTGCCCGCGACGGCGCGTTGGAGCCGCTGAGCTTGCGCACGAACTGCAGCGCCGACGCGCGGATCTCCTCATCGGTCGCCGGTGGGTCGAAATTCGCCAGGGTCTTGATGTTCCGGCACATCGCGCAGCCTCCTTGTCGCCTCCATTGTAAGCGCGGTTCGCGCGCCGGATTTCACGATGCGCCGTACCCGGTGTCCTAGTCGGCGAGGAGACGCCAATGGCATCGATCCGAAGAGAGATACTGATCGGCGCGAGCGTCACCGACGTCTGGGACGCGATCCGCGACGTCGGCGCGCTGCCGCGCCTGGTGCCCGGCTTCGTCGTGGCTGCGCGCCTGGAAGAGGGCGCCAGAGTGGTGACCTTTGCCAACGGTCTGGTGGCGCGGGAGTTGATCGTCGACGTGGACGATGCCGGTCGCCGGCTCGTATGGGCCGTGGTCGGCTCGCCGCGGCTGACGCATCACAACGCATCCGTGCAGGTGCTCGCGGACGATGAGCGTCGCAGCCGCGTGGTCTGGATCGCGGATCTTCTGCCCCACGAGATGGCCGCCGCCATCGCCGGGATGATGGAGCAGGGCCTGGGCGCGATGAAGAAAGCGCTGGAGCGCTGACGGACGTCTATGCGCGCGATGGTGCTCGAGACACCCGGCCGCGCCCTCCGCCCCGTGGACGTGCCGCGGCCGGTGCCGCGCGAGGGGGAGATCCTGCTCCGTGTCGCCGCGTGCGGCGTCTGCCGTACCGATCTGCACATCCTCGACGGCGATCTGCGCGATCCGGTGTTGCCCCTGGTGCTGGGGCACGAGGTTGTCGGCCGCGTCGAGGCGCTCGGATCCGGCGACTCTTCGCTGGCGATCGGTGCCCGGGTCGGCGTGCCGTGGCTCGGATGGACGTGCGGGACGTGCCCGTACTGCCGTGCCGGCGCCGAGAACCTGTGCCCTCGCGCGACGTTCACCGGATACACGCGGAACGGTGGCTACGCGGAGTACGCGGTAGCCGACGCGCGCTTTTGCTTTCCGCTTCCGAGCGCGTACGACGACGTGAGAGCCGCCCCGCTGCTGTGCGCGGGACTCATCGGGTATCGCGCGTACCGGCTTGCCGTCGAGCGTCCATTCGGCGGCGACGTCGCGCGGCTCGGACTCTACGGCTTCGGCGCCGCCGCGCATCTGCTGGCGCAAGTGGCGGTCGCCGACGGCCGGGCGGTCTATGCGTTCACGCGCCCGGGTGATCACGAGGCGCAGGCGCACGCGCGGGTGCTCGGCGCCACGTGGGCCGGTGGCTCCGATGAATCGGCGCCGGCGCCGCTCGACGCGGCACTGCTCTTCGCGCCGGTCGGCGCGCTCGTGCCTGCGGCGCTTGGTGCGGTGCGACCGGGCGGCGTGGTCGTGTGCGCGGGTATCCACATGAGCGACATCCCGGCCTTTCCCTACGCGCTGCTGTGGCAGGAGCGCGTGGTCCGGTCGGTCGCGAACCTGACCCGGGCGGACGGCGAGGCGTTTCTCGCCCGGAGCGCGCTCGTGCCGCTGCACGTCGATACGTCTCGTTATACCCTCGGGGACGCGAATACCGCGCTGGCCGACCTGCGTGGCGGTCGTCTGCGCGGCGCGGCGGTCGTCGTCCCGGGCTAGCGACCACAGGAGCACGCCGCCGGTCGGGACGAAAGTGGCGTATCGTTCTGGTCGACGGAGGGTCACAACATGAGCCGCCCCATCCTGCATGCCACGGATTTCTCGCCGGCATCCCGAGCTGCATTCGCGAAGGCGGTGCAGCTGGCGAAGCGCGAGCGTGCGCCGCTGACGATCGCCCACGTGATGGCCCCGCCCGTGCTGATGCTCGGCGACGGCTACGTGTCGCCGACGACGTGGGAGGAGATCGACCGCGCCCAGCGCGCGACGTCGAAGAAGAAGCTCGACGCACTCGTGGCGCGCGCCCGCGCCGCCGGCGTCCGCGTGCGCGGCCTGCTGCTCGAGGGCCAGCCGGCGGAGCAGATCCTGAGAGCCGCCCGCGGCGCCGGGCTCGTCGTCATCGGGACGCACGGACGGACGGGCCTCGCGCGCTTCATCCTCGGCTCCGTGGCCTCGCGCGTCGTCGCGGGTGCGCGGTCTCCGGTTCTCACCGTGCGCGGCAAGTAAGCTCGCGGAGACGCCCATGCGAGGCGATTTCCGGCGCGCGCAGTGCGCACTCACGGTGGCGGCACTCGCGCTCCTGGCGGCGGCGATTCCCTGGTCGGCGGCGCCGCGCGCGCAGGACGCCCGGCCCGCGGTCAGCCGCAGCGGCGTGCTCGGCGGGGCGGAGTACCTCATCGAGGCCCCGGCGGAATGGGCGGGCGGCCTCGTTGTCTTCGCGCACGGCATCCAGCGAGGGCCGGGCTCGGGCACCGTGGTGGCGCCGCCGATCGCCAATCAGATTCTCGCTCGGGGTCACGCCTGGATCGCGTCCGGGTACCGTGAGCGCGAGTACCAGCCGCATCTGTTCATCGACGATCTCCTGGCCCTGCGCGAGCTGTTCGTGAAGGAGGTTGGGCGGCCGCGGTGGGCGATCATTTACGGCCGCTCCATGGGCGGCCACATCGTCGTGGCCTCGCTCGAGCAGCACCCGGGCCTCTATCAGGGCGGTCTCGCCGAGTGCGGGCTGGTCGACGGGATCGGCGTCGCCGATTACCTCATGGCGTACACCGCGGCGGCCGAGCTCATCGCCGGCGTGCCGCTGCTCGACGCGCCGGACCGGCAGGCGTTCGCGCGGATCCTGAACGAGCGCGTGGTGCCCGCGCTCGGCAGGCCGGGATCCTACACGGACCGGGGACGCCAGTTCGACAGCGTGATGAAGTACCTGATGGGCGGCGACGATGCCGGCAACGACCTGCCGATGCGGCTGCAGGGCCTCGACCAGCGCTACCTCATGAACATGACGTATCGCGATCCCGACGTGGAGAGAGAGCCGGCGCCGGGCGCTCGTGCGGCAAGCACGGCGCATGTGCGGTATCGCATCGATCCGGGGCTCGGTCTCACCGAGTCGGAGCTCAACGCGCGCGTCCGGCGCCTGCATCCGGCGAAGGATGCGCGCTCCCCGGCGCTCAATCCCGTTTACGCCGAGCCCACCGGCCGGCTCACCGCACCGCTGCTGACACTGCACGAGACGGGCGACGCCTGGGTCCCGCTGAGCCAGGAGCAGTCGTACCGGCGGCGCACGCTGGCGGCAGGGACGGCGCACCTGCTCGTGCAGCGCGCGGTGCGCGCGCCGAGCCACTGCGGCGCCGACACCGAGACGCGCATGCGCGCATTCGACGATCTCGTCGCGTGGATGGAGCGTGGCGTGCGTCCCGACGGCGAGGATCTGCTCGCACGCGATCTGTCGCGGGTGGGACTGAAATGGACATCGATCCTGTACCCCGAGGACCCGTTCTTCGCTCGGCGCTGAGCGGCGTGGAGGCGATCATGGACTGCTGCGGCTGGGTCGACACGCGTCGGAAGTGGCTGTCGAGCACGCTGATTGCGTCCGCCGGCGCACTGCTCGCCGGCTGTGCCGGGCGCCGGGGGGACGACGTCGCCGCCGCCACCACCGAGGCGCCGTCGGCGGCGGCGCGCGCCATCCTGCGCGACCACGTCTCCGTCGACGTTCACAGCCACGCGGGCGCGACCGGCATCACGTCGCGCGGCACGCCACCGAACGACGACCTGGCGCGCGGCATGCGCGCGGGCGGGATGGCGTGCGTCTGTCTGGCCGACGTGCCCGACGCGCCGCTGCTGGGTCGGCGGCCGGACGGTGTGCTGGCCGCTCTCCGCGACGCCGCGCCGGGCGAGCTCTATCGCTACCATCTCGACCGGCTGGCCTGGATCGATGACATGGTCGCCACGCACGGGCTGCGGCGCGCGCTGACCGCGGCCGATCTGAAGGCCGCGCACGCGGCCGGCCAGCCGGCCATCGTGGCCGACATCGAGGGCCTGGACTTCCTCGAGCACAAGCTGGAGCGGCTGGAGGAGTCCTACCAGCGCGGCGTGCGGCACATGCAGCTGGTGCACTACACGCCGAACGACATCGGCGACTTCCAGACGGGCGCGGTCACGCACAACGGGCTGACGCCGTTCGGGACCGACGTCATCCGCGCGTGCAACCGGCTTGGCATCGTCTGCGACGTCGCGCACGCGACGGAGTCGACGGTCAAGCAGGCGGCCAAGGTCACGGCCAAGCCGCTGCTGCTGTCGCACACCGCCCTGCAGGGCTCGAAGGCCCAGGGAGCCACGCCGCTCGGACCGCGGCAGGTCAGCCGGGATCACGCGCACGCCGTCGCCGACACGGGCGGCTCCATCGGCGTGTGGCACTTCTTTCCCACGCTCGAGCGCTACGTGGACGGGCTGAAGGAGATGGTCGACGTCGTGGGTGCGGATCACGTCAGCATCGGCACCGACCAGCAGACCACGCCCGGCAGCCTTCAAGATTATGCGCAGCTCGGCCGGCTCGTGGACGCGATGCTGCGCGGCGGGTTCACGGCGGCCGAGGCGGGCCAGGTGCTCGGCGGCAACTACCTGCGGATCCTCGCTGCGTCCGGCGGCTGAGACGCGTCGGCGAGCGGCCTTACTGGCGGCGGAACTCTACCCGACGGTTCAGCGCACTCCCCGGACCGGTGTTCGGCGCGACCGGACTGGATGCGCCGAACGCGATCGCCGCCAGCCGCGCGGCGTCGACGCCAGCACGCTGCAAGTACGATTTGACGGCCTGCGCCCGGCGCTCGGACAACGCGCGATTGTACTCGGGCGTGCCGTGCGCATCCGTGTGACCTTCGATCCTCAGGCGCCACTGCGGGTCGGCCTTCATCGCCGCCGCGATGCTGTCGAGCGTGGGCTTCGACCGTCCCTCGATCTCGTCGGAACCGAATTCGAACGCGATGGGCGGCCACGGCGGCAAACCTTCGCCGGCGCGCTCGCGTGACTTGGCGAGCTCGGGCTGCGGCAATCCGCTCGAGGCGGGCGTGAACGCGGTACCGGCCGCTTCGATCGGCGGTGCCGGCCGCGGCGGCTCGATCACCGCACTCGGCACCGGAGCCGCGGCCGACGCCAGGGCCGCGTCGCCGTGGTCGCCGACCTCGATACGCGGCGCGACCCCGTACGTCGCGACGTCGCGCGCCGGGGGCTGCCTGGCCGTGGCCGGGGCCCGCTTCGCAGAGCCGAGGTACGCGAGCCGGGCGATACCGCCGGCCAATGCCGCGCCGATCATCGCGGCGACCACGATGAGTGACGTGCCCGATCGTGCGGCGCGGCGGGGGCTCTCGCGCGGTGCCGGTGTGCTCGACGTGGGCCCGGCGCCGGGAATGCCGATCTCGTCTGCATACAATTGCCAGAGGCGCTCGACCGGCTCATCACCGTCGCGCTCCGTGCTGCGTCGTGGCACGCTCATATGGGGTCTCGCTGGCGCTCCAAATTGATGGACAGAACGCTACGGTGTTCCCGTTCGCGCGGCAATCTACCTCTCGATGTGTCCGGCCGTAGATCGCTCGATATGCCGCCCGCCCGCTTACCGTCTGTATGGCGGCGCCGACCGCTGGCGACGGCGGCGGTCGCTCGATGTATCGCCAGGCACTTGCTGCGAGCGGTGTGGAAGGTCAGAATGCCGTCGAACGAACACGGGGCACGGAACAGGTGTCGTCATGTCTGCAAATCTGCGCGGTGAGTCTCAGCAGCCAGACGCCGGAGACGGCATGCCCTGCAGCGCCTGCGGAAAACCCATCGAATCGTGCGACGAGCTATGGACGGTCGTGGTCCGGGGGCTCGTTCATGGTTTTCATCGGGACTGCTATGCCGCCTGGCTCGATGGCGGTCGATACCGGCGGCGTCCGCTCGCTGTCTGAGGCGCCGGACCGGCAGGCGTGGGCCGACGGCCGCTCGCGCGGAGCGATCAACGGCCGGTGAGCGAGGCGACGATGCGCCAGGATCCCGGCGCAAGCGCGATCATCACGTCAGCCCCCAGGCGCGCCCAGTTGAGATCTCGTCCGCACCAGAGCACGAGGGCGGTGATGCACCGGCCCTGCTCGTGCCGCGAGAGTGCAGACCGGCGCACGAGCCGCAGGTATTCCGTCAGGATGCGCCAGTGCGGAAAAATCCGGCGGCCCGCCTGAGTGGGATCCCACCAGGCGAGACGCAGATGGTGGGCCGGGAACGCCCGGAGCGATCGAGCAGGGTGATCGCGGTTGAAGCAGAGAAACTCCGGCACGATTTGCAGCGGGCCGAGCAAGCCGACGTGGGCTCGCAGGACGCGGTCGGAGCCGACATAGGGGGCGAGCAGGTTCGTGCGACGCAAGACGGACAGGCGGAACACCGCGAACATCTCCAGGCAAAAGCGATCCTCGTGGAGCAGATCGACGAAGCGACCGACGCGGTCCGGCGAACTCGCATAGCCGGTTCGATAGACGTAATCCCGAAGCCAGCCGCCGTTGGCATCCAGTACACGGATGTTGGTATGGCAGCCGGCGAGATGGGGGCATGCGTCCAGCGCCGCCACACACCGATCGAGGTACTCAGGGGCCAGCATGTCGTCGTGGGCGAGCCACTTGAAGTAGACGCCGGTGGCCGCGGCTGCCGTTGCATTGAAATTCCGGTAGGCCCCCACATTCCGCTCGTTGCGCAGGTAGCGCACACGCGGATCCCGCGCCGCGTAGAGGCGGCAGAGGCGGTCGGTGGCGTCGGTCGAGGCGTTGTCGCTCAGGATCAACTCGAAATCGCCGAAGGTCTGGCCGAGCACCGAGTCGACGGCGTCGCAGAGATACTGCTCGCCGTTGAAGACGGGGAGGCCGATGCTGACTTTAGGCAGGTGAGCTCACCGGTTCGCGCCTCATCTGAGATGATACCGACGTGACTATAGCGCCCTTACCGGCCGACATCGAAGCCGGTGTTCGTGACATCCTGGTCAGCGAGTTTGGTGCGGATGCCGCGCTTCTGTCCGCTGACGGCCGCGCCACGCCGCTTCTCGGGCGTGGCGTGGGGCTCGACTCCATCGAGGCGCTCGCCCTGGCGACGGCGCTGGAATCGGCATTCGACGTGCAGATCGACGACGAAGAGCTGACGGTGGCGCTGTTCGCCACGCTGGGGACGGTGGTGGACTTCGTCGAGCGCAAGCAGCGAGACCGTGGTGAATCGTCACCGGGCGGGCGCTCGACGTGACGCTCGCGGATATGTTCGCGTCGGTGGTCCGGGCACACGGTCCGCGTCCGGCCATCGTGGAGTCGGGCGAGACCATGACGTATGCCGCGCTCGACGAGCGCGTCCGGCATCTCGCCGGAGCACTGGAGGCAATCGGGGTCAAACCGGGTCACAGCGTGGCGCTGATCCTGCCGAACGGCGCCAGCTTTGTCGTCGCATACTTCGCGAGCCTCGCCGTCGGCGGCGTCGTGGTCCCGGTCAACGATGCGTACGCGGAGCGGGAACAGGTCCGCCTGCTCCGCGAGACCGGCGCCGGCTGTGTGATCGGCTCGCCCGACCGCGAGCCCGAGCTGCGCAGCATGCTGAG
This sequence comes from Candidatus Methylomirabilota bacterium, assembly GCA_036265915.1. GTDB lineage: Bacteria > Methylomirabilota > Methylomirabilia > Rokubacteriales > CSP1-6 > AR12. Next base: position 73,430 of record DATAOC010000019.1, read on the forward strand.
CACGCTCGATGGATCCGTGAAGCTGCTCGTGCTCGGTCACGCCGGGGTTGTGGCGCACGCGCGGTCGTCGCCGGCGCCCTCGCCGGGCGGCCTGGCACACGGCGACGCCGCCGCGATGTATCAGTTCTCTTCGGGGTCCACCGGACGGCCCAAGCGCATCGCACGGACGCACGAACAGCTCCTTGCCGAGCTCACGGCACTCACCCGCGCCCTGGCGCTCTCGTCGGTCGATCGGTTTCTGGGCGCGGCGCCATTCTCGCACGTCAACGGACTCGTCCGGACCATGCTGTCCAGCATTCACGCGGGAGGCACGCTCTATCCGGTCGCGAAGTTCGACCGGCACGCCGTCGCCCGGCTGATCGAGGAGCACCGGCTGTCCGTCTTCATCGCAGTGCCGTTCATGTTCGCCATGCTCGCCCGATCGAACGTTCGCCGCATGCCGGATCTGTCCTCGCTGCGGCTCTGCATCTCGGCCAGCGCGCCGTTTCCGCTCGCTCTGAATGCCGCGTTCCGGGAGCGGTTCGGGATGCACGTTCGGCAGCTGTACGGCTCGACGGAGACGGGCAGCATCAGCGCCAATCTTTGTGCCGACGTCTCGCAATCTCTCGATGCTGTCGGAACTCCACTGCCGGGCGTCGACGTGCGCGTCCGCGCCGTGGACGGCTCGGAGGCAGGTCCGGACGAGGTAGGGGAAATCGCCGTCAAGAGTCCGTTCGCGATCACCGCGTACGATGACGCGTCCGCTTCCGGCGGCGACGAGGTCTTTCGCGACGGCTACTTCATGACCGGCGACCTCGGCCGGATGGACGCCGAGGGCCGACTCTACCTTGTCGGGCGGACGAAGCTTCTCATCAATCGGGGCGGCTACAAGGTCAACCCCCGAGAAGTCGAGGAGGTGCTCGAGAGCCATCCGAACGTCAACGAAGCGGTCGTTCTGGGCATGCCGACAGCGTATGGCGACGAGCGAATCCGCGCGGTCGTCGTCCCCCGCGGGCCGTGTACCGAGCTCGAGCTGGTCGAGTATTGCCGGCTGAGGATCGCCGCCTTCAAGGTGCCGAGCACCATCGAGCTTCGCGACACGCTGCCCAGGAGCGCCGCCGGGAAGGTCCGGCGCGATCTCCTGCGACAGTCGCCGGGCCGATGCGCCTGCTGACCGCCACCGATCTGTACATCGGCGGCGTGCTGATCTTCATGGAGATCGCCGGCCTCGGCCGTTGGCGGCGGGTCACGGCCTTCGCGTCGATGGCGATCGGCACGGTGGCGTATGCGGTCTCGGCGCGGAAGCGACGACTGAGCGATGACGGTATCGCGCACGCGATGGGGCAGACGCTGTCGCCCCGCGAGCGCCGCGCAGTGGTGAAGGCGGCGTTTCGCCACTTCTGGCGCGAGGTGTTCTCGCTGGTCGGCTCGGCGTCGCACGACGGCATCGCGGCCGCGGCCGGCGTGCGGGGATTACCGCGGCTGACAGCGGCCATGCGCGCCGGGCGGGGCGTCATCCTCTGGGAGAGCAGCTACTTCGGGAACCGGCTCATGGCCAAGCGGATCTTGAAGCATCACGGCATCGCTGTGCACCAGGTGCACGCCGAGAGTCACCTCGGCGGGTTTCACGTCGGACGCCACCGGACCTCGATCCTGCGACGCCGCGTGTTGCGTCCCCGGTTCGAGCGGCATGAGCTCCGGTCGCTGGCGGCCATCATTCACGTGCCGGACGAGCATTCACTCGGCTTCACCCGCGCCCTGCATCGCACGCTGCAAGCCGGTGCGGTGTTGTGTGTGTCGAGCGACGGCCCTCTCGGACAGAAGTTCGTGAGCGCGCCCTTTCTCGGCCGTCGGCGGCCATTCGCGACGGGCGTCGTGAGTCTCGCCCGGCTGTCGGGATGCACGCTGCTTCCAGTGTTCTGCTTCGAGGCGTCGGACGGGCGGCCATGTCTGGTGATCGAGGAGCCGCTGACGATCGACGCCGAGCAGGACCGCGACCCTGCGATCGCGGACGTCGTGGCCCGTTACGCCCGGCTGCTGGAGTCCTACGTCCGCCGTCATCCTGGCCAGTATCGCAACTGGCACTCCCTCGGCGGACACACCGCCGCCGCGCCGTCCGGAGTGAGCGCAAGGTCCTTCAGTGTTTAGCGTATGTGGGTATCTGTGGATATGTGGATATTTTTGCAGTTGACATCGGAAGGACGTTGAAGAGACAACGTCCGCAATGGAGCGCAAGCAGTTACTGTCAGCCACCGGGTACCTGTGCAGCGCCGTCGACGAGCTGCGCGGCACGGGGCTGCTCGACCTCGCCGACGACGTCGAAAAGCTCATCACGATCTTGCAGCTAGAGCTGCTGCTTCGCGTCGACGACGCTCGAGCGTAGCGGCCACTTCGTACGCTGGCGAGCCGGCGCCCGGCGCGCTATCTCATCGCTCCGGCTGCGAGCGCGAGGCATCGATGTAGCGCTGCGCGGCCTCCATCGCGCCCGTCATCACCTCGCGCTGGTCCGACGCCGTCGCCGCGTAGTGCACGTTGATGCCCGGGAGCGCTTCGGGGCGACGATCGGGCGGCCATACCTGCACGGCCGCATGCCAGCGGTTGGCCGCGTAGTCGAAGGTCGGGGTAATCCGGATCATCCAGGCCTGGTATTCGCTCATGACGGCACGGGCGGGAGCGACGCGCCGCGCCGGCCCGGAGCAGGCGGCGCCTGCGAGCAGCAGGAGCGCGATCAGGCCGGTGGCCGAGCCGAGCATGCGGAGCCCGCCGCCACTCCGGGCGCGGGGCGTGGTCGATCGGATTGCTCGATTGAATCTCATGGATTCTCCTGGATCTCCTCGTCCATGGTCTTTCCGCGACGAAACGTTACGACGAGCAAATAATATCGAGGACGTCGCGGTCGTGTACAGGAGCGCGGCGGCTTCTCGTACGCGCTGCTCGCGACGGCGAGACGCTTAGAGCTTCCGCCGGCGCAGCATCTGCTGCAGGCTCTGTCGGGTCAGGCCGAGTCGCTCGGCGGCGCGGGTCTTCGACCCGCACTCGCGCAAGGCGTCGTCGATCATTCTGCGCTTGAGCTGCTCGATGGCGTCGTTCAGGGTGGCCGGCGTGGCAGCTGCCGCCCGATGGACGCGGACGCGCTCCGAGAGGTGCGCGGGCCCGATCGGCTCGCCGGGGCTTGCGAGCGCCACCGCCCGCTCGATCTCGTTCTCGAGCTCGCGCACGTTGCCGGGAAACGGATAGGCGCGCAGGAGCGCCATCGCCTCCGGCGAGATGGAGGGCACCGGGCGCCGTGCTCGCACGCGGAACTGCGCGAGGAAGTGCTCGGCGAGCGCAGGGATGTCCGCCGCGCGCTCGCGCAATGGCGGCAGGTGGATCGGAAAGACGTTGAGCCGGTAGAAGAGATCCTTGCGGAAGGTCCCGGCCGCCGCGTCCGCCTCGAGATCGGCGTTGGTGGCGGCGATGACGCGCACGTTCACCCGCCGGGTGGTCGTCTCGCCGACGCGGCGCAGCTCACCCTCCTGCAGCACACGCAGCAGGCGCAGCTGCATGGCCGGCGACATCTCGCCGACCTCATCCAGGAAGATCGTGCCGTCGTGGGCCTCCTCGAACAGGCCCCGGCGCTCGGCGGTGGCGCCGGTGAAGGCGCCGCGTGCGTGGCCGAAGAGCTCGGACTCGAGCAGCGACTCGGGCAGCGCTCCGCAATTCTGCGCCACGAAGCTGCGCGCCCGGCGCGGCCCCTGGTCGTGGATGAGCCGCGCGAAGAGCTCCTTGCCGGTGCCGGTCTCGCCGGTCAGCAGGACGGTCGTGTCGCTCTCGAGCACCTTGCGCGCGAGCTCGGTCACCGTGCGCAGGCCACCGTTGGCGCCGATCAGCGTGTCGATTGCCAGGGGGCGGGCGCGGGCGGTGGCGAGATCGCGGCGCGCGGCGTTGTAGGCCACCTCGAGCTCGTCGCGCAGGCGGGCGTTCTCGCGGCCGAGGGCGTGGCGCTCGGCGGCCCGGCGCACGATGACCATGAGGTCGTTCGGCTCCCACGGCTTGGCCACGAAGTGGTAGATCCGCCCGGTGTTGATGGCCTCCATGAGGCTGTCGACGTCGGTGTACGCGGTGAGGATGATCCGCACGGCGTCCGGCGCGTGCTCGTGGCTGCGCCGCAGCAGCTCGACACCCGTCATGCCCGGCATCCGGTAGTCGGTGACGATGACGGCGACGTCCTCCGCGCCGAGGATCTCGAGCGCGGCCGCGCCGCTCTCCGCCCGCACGACGCGGAAGTCCGCAGCCAGGATCGCCTCCAGCGCGTCCAGCACGCGGGCCTCGTCATCGACGATGAGGACGGTCGCGGTCTCGCTCACGCCGGGTCGGAGACCGCCGTCGTCACCGGCTTTCGTCCGAGGATCTCGTAGAGCACGGTCCGCTTCTTGAGGCCCTTGAGGCGGGGGGTGCCCAGCTCGCGATAGGTCACCGAGTCGCATACCTGGCCGAACGTCTCCTCGCCCGCGATGATATGCGCGCCGAACAGCCGTGTCATGCGCTGGATGCGGGCGGCGGCGATCATCGGACGGCCGACCACGATGAGCTCGCGGCGGCGCTCGGAGCCGATGGTGCCCGCCATGACGCGGCCCGAGCTGAGCCCGATGCCGATGTCGAAGGTCGGCAGCCCCGCCGCCGTCCAGCTGCGCGCGAGGTCGCGCATGCCGTCGATCATGTCGACGGCGGCGGCCACCGCGCGGACCGCGGCGTCCTCGGGGCCTTCGGGCACGCCGAACAGCGCGACGATCTCGTCGCCGATGAGCTGCTCCACGGTGCCGCCGTGGCCGAAGATGATCTCGATCATCCGGTTGAAGTACTCGTCGAGCAGCCGGATCATCACGGGCGCCCGCGTCGTCTCGATCAGGCGCGTGAACCCGCGAATGTCGGCGAAGAGAACGGTGGCCTGCCGCCACTCACCGGGGAGCTGCAGCAGCGCGGGGTTGGCGACGGCCATGTCCACGAGACGAGGAGAGACGTAGCGCTGCAGCTGGGCGCGGACGGAGGCCTCGCGCACGACGTCGTGCTGGGCCGCGCGGAGCTCGGCCAGCGCGGCCTCGAGGTCGGCGTTCTTGCGCGCGAGGTCGCGGAGCAGCCGCTCGCGCTCCTCGCCGAGACGGTGCCGCTGCACGCCCTGTCCGACCACGTGCCGCAGCTCTTTGGGATCCCACGGCTTCAGCAGGAAGTGATAGATGTTCGCCGCGTTGATCGAGGCCATGAGCGCCTCGGCGTCCGTGAACGCCGTCAGCAGGATGCGCACCGCCTCCGGCGCGATTTCGAGGCTGCGCGACAGCAGCTCGGTGCCCAGCATGCCCGGCATGCGCTGGTCGCTGATGATGACGGCGACGGGCTCGCGGGCCAGCAGCGCGAGCGCCTCGGGTGGACGCTCGGCGCGTAGGACGCGGTAGTCCATGCCGAGCAGCGCCTCCAACGAGTCGAGCACGCGCGGCTCGTCGTCCACGAGGAGGATCGTCGCTTCGCTCATGGCCCTCGGCGCGCCAGGGGCAGGCGCACGGTGAAGGCGGCGCCACCGCCGGGCGGGCTTTCCGCGATGATCTCGCCGCCGTGCCTCTTCACGATCTCGTAGCTGATCGACAGCCCGAGCCCGGTGCCCTCGCCGACGGGCTTGGTGGTGAAGAACGGATCGAAGACGCGGCTCATCACGTCGGGGGGGATGCCGGGGCCGGTATCGCGAACGGTGACGACCGCGCGCTCGCCTTCGAGCCGCGTTTCGACCGTGATGGCGCCCGGGCCCACGATGGCCTGTGCGGCGTTGGCGAGCAGGTTCAGGAAAACCTGGTCGATCTGCGAGCGCACGCACTCGACCGACGGAAGCCGGCTGAAGACCCGGTTCACGGCCACGCGATCCTTGAGGAGATGGTTGACGAGGGTCAGGCTCGACTCGAGCTCTTCGTGCAGATCGACGGCCTGCCACACGTCGGCGTCGGTCCGCGCGAAGACGCGCAGGTCGCGCACGATCTTGCGGGCGCGCTCGGCGCCCTCCCGGATGCCGTCGATCATGGAGTCGAGGTACTTGAGCGCGTAGTCGACCTTCAGCTCCTTCCAGCGCTCGTCGATCCGTGCCTGCTCGGCGTCCGGGAGCGGGACGGCGCGGTAGACGTCGACCATGGTCCGGAGGCGCTTGACGAAGTCGTCGAGCGTGCCGACGTTCGAGTAGACGAAGCCGATCGGGTTGTTCAGCTCGTGGGCGACGCCGGCCACCAGCTGCCCCACCGAGGCCATCTTCTCGCGCTGGACGAGCTGCACCTGGGTGGCCTGCAGATCGCGGTACGCCGCCTGCAACTCCTCGTTGGCGGCGCGCAGCTGCTCGGTTCTCACGCGAACCTTGTCCTCGAGCCCGCGCGTGAGCTCCTCGATCATCTGGAAGCTCTCCGCGCGGTCCACCGCCAGCGCCACGTGGTTGGCCACGGCCGTCATCAGCTCGACGTCGCCAGTGGCGAACCGGTGCGGCTGGCTCGAGGCCACCGTGAGCACGCCGAACACGCGGTCCTTCACGCGCAGCGGTACCGCGACGAACGACCGCACGCCGAGCGCGCGCGCGGACGCCAGGTGGATCGGCGTGGCGCTCGTCTCCACCTCCTCGACGAGCAGCGGCAGACCGGTGGACGCGACGTGGCCGACCCCGCTCGTGCTCGCGTCGAGCGGGAGCTCGAGCGTCGCCAGCTGGTGGCTGGCGTGACCGGCGCTCTGGTGAGCGCGGACGACGTCGTGCTCGTGATCGACCACATAGAGCCGGGCCGCCTCGTACGCCATCCGGTGCACGAGCTGCTGCACGGCGAGCTCGTAGATCTTCTGCGAATCGAGGGTGGCGTTCACGGCGGCGCTGAGATCGATCAGCAGCGACAGCTGCTCGATCTTCGTCTCCAGGTCGCGGAACTTCGTCTCCAGCTCGTTGTTCGAGTAGATGATCTCCTCGGACTGCAGATCCAGCAGGCGCTGCGTGTCGCGGCGCCGCGTGCGCTCGCGCCACATGGCGCCGAGCCCGGCGCCCGCGACGAGCGGGGCCACCGCGGCCAGCGCGTGCGCGGGCCACGACACACCGGGCGTTGCCGCCAGCGCCGTCGCCACCACGGTGGCGGCGCCGCCGCCGACGAGCGTGGCGCTCCAGAAGGCGCGGCCGAGCGGCGGATTCGTCCAGCGCACGTCGACCACGCAGGCGTCGGCGCCGCGGGCCGCGCACTGCGGCTCGGCGACGGTGGCGGGTGGAAGCCCCCACACCGTCGGTGCGCGCTCGAAGCCGACCTTGATCTGCGTGCAGGCCCAGCGCGGCACGGCGGCGCCCGTCGCGTGGCTCCAGCGAAAGCGCGCCTGCCGGCGGCCGATGTCGACGAGCTCGAATTTCAGGAAGGCCAGGTTCTGGCCCCAGATCGTCTTGCAGCGCTCGAAGTACCGCCGCGGCTCACCGAGCCCGATGGAGTAGGTGCCGAGATAGTGGCGGTCCGCGCGCGACGGTCGCCACTCCATCAGGTACTCGCCGAAGCGTCGTCCCCAGCGGTCCTCGTCGGTCTCACCCATCAGCTGCATGGCGAGATGGACGAGCTCGTTGGCGAGCGGCAGCGGCAGCCAGTTGTGATCGGCGACGAGATAGTCCCGAGAGCGTCCGGCGGTACGGAGCACCGCCGCCACGCCCTCGGGGCCGACCTCGTTCTCCACGAAGGGGATGAGGACCTTCGTGAAGATGCCGTTGACGTCTCCCGGCATCGCCTCAGCGCGGCTTGAAGACCAGCGTCGACACGATGTTCACGGGGCTCGCCAGCGTGTCGCGGACCGGCGACTTGCGGTCGATCGTCTCCTTCACCTTCCGGATCTTGTCCTCCGGCGCAGGACTCTGGATTGTCACGGTGTACCGGATGTCGGTCACGCCGTTGCGAACCGACTTGTCGTGACCCAGCATGCCCCGCGCGTCCACGTCGGCTTCGAGGTCGATGTCGATCGCATCGATGGGCACGCCGAACATCTGCGCGTTGGTCGCGATCCCCGCCGTCACGCAGCCGGCCAGGGCCGACAGCAAGACCTCCACGGGGTTCGGCGCGCCGTCGACCCCGCCGAGCTCCGGCGGCTCGTCAACCATGACCGTGAACCGGCGCGGCGCCGGCGACATGCTGTGGCCGCCCGCCGTCCACGCGTTGACCGAGACCTGGCTCTTCGTGCCCCGCTGCCAGGTCGACTTCGCCTTGAACTGACACTTGCCCATCGCAGGATTCTCGCGGATCACCTTGTCGACGGCCATGATGCCGTCCAGATTCACGTCGTTGAGTCGATCTGCCATGTCTGCCTCCTTGGCCGCCCGTGCGGCCGCCTGTTCACAGTAGCGGAGCGACGAGCGCGGCGGCGCGCGGCGCTCCATTTTGTCCCTCGGCGTCCGGATAGCGCGCACGCATGATCGCCCGCTACCCGAGCAGCTGGGCGAGCAGGCGCGCGGCCCGCTGCGTGCCGTCGCCGGGGATGTCGCGATAGTGCACCGGCTTGCCGAGGTGATCGAGCATCGCCGCCGCCAGCTCCTCCGCCGTCGTGCGATCGTAGTCCATGCGGACGCCGGCGCCGAAGCGCTCGAGCCGGCGCGCCACGAAGAACTGCTGCTCGAAGTGGTTGCGCAGGGGGAAATACAGGAACGGCGTGCGGAAGGCGGCCAGCTCCATCGTGGTCGTGAGCCCGCCCTGCACGATGGCGAGATCGGCGGCGGCATGATGCCGGAAGAGATGCGGGACGAACGCGCGCACGTCGAGCCGCGGGCTCGCGGGCAGGTCGACGGCGTCGAGCCGTGGCCCGGTCACCAGCACCATCCGGGTGTCCGGGACACGCGGAGCGATGAGCGCGAACGCTGCCGCGCACTTCTCCAGGAGCTGACGACCGACCCGGGTGCCGCCCACGGAGACCAGGATCACCCGCTCGCCCTCGCGATAGCCGAGCGAGGCGCGCAGCGCGGCCTTGTCGCGAAAATCGGTCGGATCGAAGTGATAGGTATAGCCGGCGAACTTGAAGTGCTCGCGCGCCCACTGGCGCATGTTCGGCAGATCCGGCCCGAATGGGCGGTCCAGCACGTCCTCCTCGTCGCCGACCATGAGCGAGAGGTCGCGGACGTCGGGATGCAGGCGCAGGTGGTCGATGTTCTCCGCGTTCTTCTCCCAGGCGCGGACGAACTCGGTGGAGTGCGGATCGTCGCGCATCGGCAGCATGCCGATGAAGTCGGTGATGAACGCGTAGGGCGCCCGCTTCAGCTCGGGGTTCTCGTGCAGATAGTAGTCGAGGTCCCAGCCCTCGTCGCCGACCCAGAGATCGTAGTCGCCGGCCTCGACGGCGTCCGCGAAGACCATGAAGTTGGCGGCCATGATCTCGTCCATGTCCCAGAGCGCGTTGAAGGCGTGGAGCTGGTGATCGGCCGTGGCCCAGTGCTCGAAGTGCGCACTCTCGTTGAGGAGCAGACTCGTCGCCGGGTGCACGCGCTCGCCGGCCGCCTCGACCACGCGCCGCGCGGGATCGGCGGCGAGGAACTCGACGGTCGCGTCGGGATGGATCTCGCGCAGCGAGCGCGCGATGGCGAGGTCGCGCTGGATGTGCCCGAGCCCGATCGGGCTCGAAAGCCACAGGATCTTTCGCCGGCTCGGCCTGCGCCGCGCGGGTGGGCGACGCTCCGCCGCGGGCGGGATCGTCCTCGATTGCAGCGCGTCACCGCGCACGAAATCGCGCACGAGGTGATTGACCTTGGCCGCCTCGCGACCGGGCAGGTTGTGGCCGCCGCCCTCGAAAGTCACCAGCCGGGCGCCCGGCACGCCGTCGGCGAACTTCTTGCCGTGACGATAGGGGACGACCTCGTCCCGCGTACCGTGCAGGATCAGCACCGGCTGGGTGAGGCGAGGAAGCAGCTCGTAGACGTTGTCCTTCTCGATCTGCCGCAGCGCCTCGATGAGAATGTCGGGCGACGTCTCGCCCGCCCACGCGATGCCGTCCTCGATGCCCTTGAGCGAGTGCGGCTCGGGATGGATCTTCTGGAACAGCCGCGTGCGCCAGCCGTCGAAGTCGTTCCGGAAGATCGGGACGACCTTCTCCTCGAACGGCTGGGGCAGGGACTGCGAGTACTGGGCGCCCACGAAGATCAGGTGCGAGACCCGCTCCGGATACTCGATCGCGTACCGGACGGCCAGCATGCTGGCGCAGGAGAACGCGACGAACGCGAACGGCGGCCGCACGGCCGCATCGAGCACGGCGCGCAGGTCGTCGTAGTGGGTCTCGAAGTCGTAGCCCGTCAGCGCGCGGTCGGAGCGGCCGTTGCCGCGCGGGTCCATCGTGGTCACCCGGAAGTAGCGCGAGAGGTAGGGGATCTGGTGCTTCCACAACCGCGCGTAGACGGCCGGCTGCCGTGGCGGACAGAGGAACACGTCCGCTTCGCCTGCACCCGTCGTCTGATAGAAGATCTTGCTCCCGGGCCGGTCGACGTACATCAGCGTCTCCCCTGTCGCCGCGCGCGCTCGTACGCGAACAGCGCGGCGCCGCCGCGCACGGTATCGCGCTTGTCCGAGCGGCTGATGTGGATTCGCATGGAGCCGAGCGGGTGGGCGAAGGCGTACCCCGCCGTCCGCCGCATGATGTCCGCCTGCAGCGGTAGCAGCGACTCGGCCACGCCGCCGGTGATCACGATGACGTCCGGATCGAGGCCGTTCACCAGGATGGCGAGCGTGGCCGCCAGCGCCTCGCAGCCCTCGTCGACCAGTGCGCTGGCTACCGCATCGCCGGCCCGCGCGGCGGCGAAGACCATCGAGGCGGTGATGGCGTCGGCGTCGGCTGCGCCGTGTGCGCGCAGTGTGGAGACGGCGCCCTCCGCGAGGCGCCGGCGCGCGGCCGCCGCGAGCTGCCGGCCGCTCAGATATGCGCCGAGACAGCCTCGGCCCCCGCACACGCACCGGGGCCCGTCGAAGTTCACCGGGATGTGACCGAACTCGCCACCGAAGCCATGCGCGCCGCGGACGACGCTGTCGCCGGTGACGAAGGCGCCGCCGACGTCGGTGCCGATGGCGAGCAAAGCCAGCGATCCCGCGCCGCGACCGAGGCCGAACGCGCGCTCGCCGAGCGCCAGCGCGTTGACGTCGTTGTCGACGATCGTCGGCAGGTCCGTCAGCGCCTCGATCTGCTCGGCGACCGGCACGCCGTGGAACTCGGGAACGTGGTTGCGCGGCGCCGCGGCCGACATCATGCCCTTGTCGACGTCGACCGGCCCCGGCAGGCCCACACCGATGCCGTCGACAGTCCAGCCCTGCGCGCGCGCGTGTGTGTGCACCTCGTGGATGACGGCGAGCAAGGTCTTGAGGGCGCTGCCTGGCCCCGCGACGTGGGTCGGCGTCTCGACCGTCGAGACGACCTCGCCATCCTGACGGACCAGCCCGCCGGAGATCGACGTGCCGCCGACGTCCACGCCGATCGTCGCCACCTGGGCCGCACGCGGCTTTTGTCTCATCGTGCTCCAGCACCTCGGCAACTCGCGTGCCACGCCGGTTTGCCGCGGAATCCGTGCGGTGTCATGCCGAGGGCGCAAGCTCAGATTGCAGCACGCCCGCCCGGGTGCAGAGATGATCGCTGTCACCGCGGCAGTTTAGCGCCGGCGCGGGGACGGAGCGTGACCGCGCGTGGCCCGCAAGCCCGGCTTGCGCCCCGCGGGCGTCGCGGGCGCGTGGATGGCGATTCGCCCGGACGCCGAGGCCGCGCTCAGTGCGCCGAGGCGCCGATGAAGGCGCCGACGATGGCGCCGTACAGCAGGTGAGCGAGCAGCGTGACGATCGGTGTCGCGCGACCATAGTTGAGCAGCATGAATCCCGGCAGCTCCAGCACCGCCTCGGAGTTCGCGGCGTTGTAGAACGTCCCCATGCGCGGGTGGATGGCCGGCAGGATGACGTTCACCAGCGCGGTCCCCGCGAATGACGCGTGGAGCAGACCGAACGCCATGCCGAGCGCCCAGCCGGCGTGGCCGAGGACGATGAACGCGGCATAGTAGCCGAGCGCGAACACGAGCCCGGCGACGAAATGAAGGCCGTACCCGATGGCCCGGGCCGTCGTGCGGTTCGCGGACACCGCGGTGCCGAGCAGGAACGGCAAATCGATGCGCGTCACGCGCAGCTCGCTGGCCGCCGTCAAGATGGTCGTGAGCACCAGCGTGCCGACCACGCCGCCGGTGAGGGCCGCGCCGATGGTCATGACGGCTCCGCCGCGCAGGCAACGGCGGCGCTGATGAGGGCCAGGTGGACGAGACCCTGGGGGAAGTTGCCGAGGAACTCGTGGCTGTCGACGGCAATCTCCTCGGCGTAGAGACCGACGTCGTTCGCGAGGTCGAGGACACGGGCCATGAGCTCGCTGGCTTCGCCGCGGCGTCCGGCGAGCGCAAGTGCCTCGACGAGCCAGAACGAGCAGCAGACGAACGCACCCTCGTCGCCGCCAAGTCCGTCGTCACCGCGATAGCGGTACACGATCGGGCCCCGGCCGAGCTCGCGCTGGATGGCGTCGATGGTGCCGCGCATGCGGGGGCTGCGCGGGTCCTCGTAGCGCATGATCGGCAGCATGAGCAGGCTCGCGTCCACCTCCTCCGTTCCCGCGAAGCGGACGTACGTCTGCCTGGGCTCGCACCAGCATCGCTCGTCGATGAAGCGGCGGATGTTCGCGGCCTCGTCGCGCCACCGCGCGACGTGCGTTGCGGGCAGGGTGCCGGCCTCGGCCAGCCGGATCGCCCGGTCGAGAGCCACCCAGCACATCGCCTTGGAGTGCGTGAAGTGCCGCGGCTCCATGCGCACCTCCCAGATGCCGCGATCCGGTTGGTGCCAGATCGTGCAGACGAAGTCCGCCAGCTGCGCGAGCTCGGTGCCGGTCTCGCGGTCGATGCCGAAGCCACGGTTGGCGTAGCCGAACGCCGTGTCGAGGAGATTGCCGAACGTGTCGAGCTGCAGCTGGTGGGCCGCGCCGTTGCCGATGCGAACGGGACGCGACGCCCGGTACCCGGCGAGCGGCAGCGCCGTCTCCGGCGCGAAGGCGCCGCCGTCGAGCCGATAGAACGGCTGCAGCCGCGGCCGCATGAGACGCGTGGCATGCATGAACCACCAGAAGAACGAGTTCGCCTCGACATGACAGCCGAGCTGGAGCATGGCCTCGAGCGTGAAGGAGGAATCCCGGATCCACGAGAACCGATAGTCCCAGTTCCGATCGCCGCCGATCGTCTCGGGCAGCGACGTCGTGGGCGCGGCCGCGATGGCCCCGGACGGCGCGAACACGAGGAGCTTGAGCGCCAGCGCGCTGCGAACGACGGCCTCGCGCCACGGACCGTCGTACGTGAGCCGGGCGCTCCAGGCGCGCCAGAACTCGGCCGTGCTGTCGAGGCGCGACTCGACCTCGCCGCGCGCGGGGAACACGAGTGGCTCGCCGTGCGCGGCGACCAGCGCCAGCAGCGCGCGTGAGCCCGCCCGCGCGACGAACGAGCCGGTCACCGCGCCCGCCTCGCAGCGGAGGTCGCCGGCATCCCAGGCGCAGATCGCCACCGCGTCGCCGCGACAGTCCGCGGTCGGAAAGGGCGACCGTCGCGTGATGCGCGTGACGCCGCGTCCATAGTTGAAGCGCGGCGCCACGCGCCAGCGCATCGGCACCTCGCCGCCGAGGCCCTCGATCCGGCGCGCGAGCTCACGGAACGGGCCGAGCCGGCCGTCGGGCAGCGTCATCGCATCGGTGACCCGCGCGACTCCGGCCTCCGTGCGAAACGTCGTGGTCAGGACGTTCGTGCCGGGTACGTACGCGCGCTCGGCGCGATGGGGGACCGAAGGGGCGAGCTCCACGCACCCGCCGCGCTGCGGATCGAGGATGGCCGCCAGCACGCTCGGAGAGTCGAGATTGGGAAGACACAGCCAGTCGATCGACGCGTCGCGGCGCACGAGCGCGGCCGTGCGACCGTCGCCGATGACGGCATAGTCGCGGATCGCGGCGTAGTCACCCGGCATCAGTCGCCCTCGAGCCCTCGCCACAGCACGCGCCAGGTCCCGTGCCCGCGCGCCCGCGCGTCGCGCACGACTCGCAGCGCGGCCAGCGGCTCCTCCAAACTCAACGGTACGATCGTCAGCGAGATCGCCGCGGACACGAGGCACAGCGTACAGAATGCGCGCACCACGACGATCTGTAATGCCACCAGCAGCACCGCCGTCGCGCCGGTGAGCACGACCATCGCTCCGAACAGCAGCGCGATCCCGGGCATCGTGCGCCAGCGCCGAGGCCCGCCGATGAGCCCGACCACGATCTCGCCGAGATAGGCGAGCGCGCCGAGCGCCGCATCCGGGAGGGGCAGCAGGCGCGAGATCGCGGAGGTCAGGACTCGACGGCTTCCGTCGCCGAACAATGGCTCCGCCACGTCGGGTACCACGCCGAGCTGAAAGAGCGCCAGATAGCCGGCAATCAGCAAGCCTACGATCGCCAGCGCGACCGCCGGCAGCCGACGGCGCCAGGCCGACGGCTGCCGGAGGTGTCCCGGCGGCGGCGTCGGCCGTCTCGCGCCCGTCACGTGAGTGCGGTCAGCGGCGACGCGAGACGCGGCGCGCGAGCGCGCCGAGGCCGGCGGCGGCGAGCGCGGCCGCGGCAGCGAGGGCGGCGCGATGCTCGGTCGCCCACAGTTGCAGGCTCGATGGCTTCGCGCGGGCGTCGAAGACGCCGTGAGCGCCGAAATCCCGGCCCTCGTCGACGGGGTGCCAGAGGTTGTCGGGCTGGTCGGGATCACGACGCTCGTCGGTCTGCTGCGAGCGAAAGCCGGTGCGCGCGAGATACCAGTCGCCGAGCCACGGCGCGAGCTTGTTGCCGACGATGGCGACCACGGTCGGCATACCGACGTAGACCTCGCGGCGGCGATGCTGTGACGCCCACACGATGGCTCTGGCGGCGACCTCCGGCTGGAAGATCGGCGGCACCGGCTGTGCCTTGTGCGGCAAGCGGCTCTTGACCCAGCCGAACTGCGGCGTGTTGAGAGCGGGCATCTGCACCATGGTGACGTGGACGTGGCTGCCGTCGTGCAGTAGCTCGGTACGCAGGGAGTCCATGAACCCCTGGATCGCGTGCTTGGCGCCGCAGTACGCCGCCTGCAGCGGAATGCCGCGGTAGGCGAGCGCGGAGCCGACCTGCACGATGACGCCCCGGTCGCGGGGCAGCATGCGGCGCAACGCCGCAAGCGTGCCATAGACGACGCCGAGATACGTCACCTCGGTCACGCGGCGGAACTCGTCGGGACTCATGTCCTTCACCGGCGAGAACACCGAGGCCATGGCGTTGTTCACCCAGACGTCGATCGGACCGAAGCGATCCTCGACGGCGGCGGCAGCGCGCTCGACCGCGGCCGGATCGGCGACGTCGGTGGCCAGGGCGAGCGCTTCACCGCCGTCGCGCTCGACATCCCGGCGGGCGCCCTCCAGACCGTCGCGCCCTCGCGCGAGAAGGCCGATCCGTGCGCCCTGACGCGCGAACTCGGCGGCTGTCGCTCGTCCAACCCCGGCCGAGGCACCCGTGATGACCACGACCGGTGGCCGCGCGACGCCGGGCTCGCGCTCGTGTCCACGCCTCAACGCCTGTAGCACCCGCTGCCTCCTACCCCTCTCACGATATGCCCGCGCCCGATCGATGTCACGACGCGGCGCTTCGAAGCCCCGTCGGCCTCCTTGACAAGGCCACGGCCGCTGCCGATGATCCGGCCACGGTGCGGCTGCGCTGTGTCGCAGGAGCGGGCAGGCTCGCGCCGGGGAGACCGAATGCGACGCTTCATCCTCGCCGTGCTCGTGATGCTGCTGGCACCGCCGGTGGCGCTCGCGGAAGTGCGCGTGTTCGTCACCAACGAGAAGTCCGACGACGTCACGGTGATCGACGCGGCCACGCGCGCCGTCGCCGGGACGGTGAAGGTCGGCAAGCGCCCGCGCGGGGTGGCGGTGAGCCGCGACGGCCGCCGCGTGTACGTCGCCAACAGCGACTCGAATACGGTCAGCGTGCTCGATGCGCGGACGCTTACAGTGGAGAAGACGGCCACGGTCGGGATGGACCCCGAAGGCCTGGTCTTCAACGTCGCGGGCAGCCTGCTCTACGTGGTCAACGAGAACGAGCTGGCGGTCACCGTGGTCGATGCCGCGTCGATGACGGTTGTCAAGAAGATCGAGGTCGGCAAGGAGCCCGAGACCGGGGTCGCTTCGCCCGACGGGCGCTGGATCGCGGTGTCGAACGAGACGTCGAACGACGTCCACATGATCGACACGGCGACGCAGACGGTGACGCGGAAAATCGCAGTTCCGAAGAATCCGCGCGGCATGCGCTTCAGCGCGGACTCCCGCCAGCTGTGGGTGGCCAGCGAACAGGCCCACACCGTCTCGATCATCGACGTCGGCACGATGACGGTGGTGAAGAGCGTCTCCACCGGCGGCATGCGGCCCGTCGACGTGGTCCTGTCGCCGGACGGCGAGCGGGCATATGTGTCGCACGGGCAGTCGGGCGACGTCCGGGTGCTCGATGCGCGGACGCTGGCCGTGAAGACCGTCGTGCCGACCGGCCCGCGGACGTGGTGGCTGGCGCTCACGCCCGACGGTCGGTACCTCTATGCCACCGTCGGGCGCGGCAACGAGGTCGCCGTCATCGACACCACGAGCGACACCGTCGTGGCACGCATCCCGTGCGGCACGCTCACCTGGGGCGTGGCCATTGCCGACGTTCCGTAACCCTTGATATAAGAAGCGCGCGACCAGATCGCACCACGAAAGGGGCTCGCCATGAAACGGCTCCTCCTCGCCATCGCCGTCCTATCCGCCACGCTGAGCTTGGCCGTCCTGCCTGCCACCGTCGGAGCCCAGGGCTCCGGATGGCCCGTCTACGGCGGCGACCCCGGCAACACGCGCTTCAGCGCGCTGAGCCAGGTCACGACCGGCAACGTCAGCCGGCTCAAGGTTGCCTGGGCGCTCCAGCTGGGATCGCTGCGCTCGCAGGAATCAACGCCGGTCGTCGTCGGCGACACGCTCTACGTCACGTCGTCCCACGGGCCGAAGAACGTGTTCGCGGTGGACGCCAAGACGGGCAAGGAGCGCTGGCGTTACTCGCCGGAGGTGCCGGCGGGCATCGACCAGTACGCCTGCTGCGACGTCAACAACCGCGGGGTGGCGGTGGCGAACGGCAAGGTCTTCGTCGGCCGCCTGGACGGTTACCTGGTCGCGCTCGACGCCAAGACGGGCGCCGAGGTGTGGAAGACGCAGATCGTCGACCACACGCAGGGCTCGGTCATCACGTCGCCGCCGACGATCGTGAAGAACCTGGTCATCACCGGCTTCGGCGGCGGCGAGTACGGCGCGCGCGGCTACATCTCGGCACTCGATCAGAGCAGCGGCAAGGAAGTGTGGCGCGTCTACACGATCCCCGGTCCCGGCGAGCCGGGCAACAGCAGCTGGAAGGGCGACTCGTGGAAGCTCGGCGGCGGCACCGTGTGGGGAATCGGCTCCTACGATCCGAAGCTGAACCTGCTCTATTACGGCACCAGCAACCCCTCGCCGTGGGGCGCGTCCGTGCGCGGCCCCGACAGCGCCAACTACGGCGAGTTCACGAATCTCTACACGTCGAGCACGCTGGCCATCAACCCCGACAGCGGCAAGATCGTGTGGCACTTCCAGTCGACGCCGCACGATGCCTGGGACTACGACGGCGTGAACGAGCTCGTGCTGGCCGACGTGGCCATCAACGGACGCCAGACGCCGGTGGCGCTGAAGGCCGACCGCAACGGATTCTTCTACGTCCTCGAGCGTGAGAGCGGCAAGCTGCTGTCGGCGACACCGTTTGTTCCGATCAACTGGGCGACCGGCGTCGACGCCAGCACCGGGCGGCCGATCGAAGTCGACGAGAAGCGGCCGAAGTTCAAGTTCCGCGCGAAGAACATCTGCCCGAACCTGCTCGGCGGCAAGAACTGGCAGCCGATGAGCTTCAATCCGCAAACCGGGCTCGTCTACATTCCGTCGATCAACCTGTGCATGGACATGGAAGGCGCCGAGCCCGCGTACCAGCGGGGCAAGTTCTATCTCGCGTTCGAGTTCGATCTCGGCAAGGGCGGGCCGGGGAACTATCTGGGCGAGTTCATGGCCTGGGATCCCGTGAAGCAGCAGAAGGCCTGGGGCAACAAGGACGACCTGCCGTGGCTCGGCGGCGCCCTCAGCACCGCGGGCGGCCTCGTGTTCCACGGCGACGTCAAGGGCATGTTCAAGGCGCTGGATGCCAAGACGGGCCAGAAGCTGTGGGAGTTCAACACCGGCTCGGGCATCAGCGCGGCACCGATGACGTACGAGGTCGACGGCAAGCAGTACGTCGCCGTCGTGTCGGGCCGGACGTTCTCCATTCCCGTCTTTCTCGGCCCGATCGGCGAGCGGATGGTGAAGGCGAGCCCCGAGGGCGGCACGCTGTTCGTGTTCGAGCTGCCGTCGCCGTGATCGCGCGCCGCCCGGGGCGCTCGCTGGCGGCGGCGCTCATCGGCCTCTGCCTGCTGGCGCCCCTGGGCGGCGAGCCCGCTGGCGTCCTGCGCGTCTGCGCCGACCCGGACAATCTCCCGTTCAGCAGCGCCGTCTCCGGCGGCGACCGTGGCCTGTACGTGGACGTGGCCGAGCTCGTCGCCGCGCGCCTCGGCTTGCAGACCGAGTACGCCTGGTACGCGACGTTCTTCGGCAAGCGCGCTGTCCGCAACACCCTGCTGGCTGATCGCTGCGACGCGTTCTTCGGGCTGCCGTCGAATCCCGAGTTCATGGCCCGCAACGTCGCGCTGACGCGCCCGTTCGTCGATGTCGGCTACGCCGTCGTCGTGCAGGCGCCCCGGCGCGTTGCCTCGCTCGATGACTTGAAGGGAGCGCGCGTCGCGGTCGTCTTTCGTACGCCGGCGCAATACGTGCTCGCGTCGCGCAGCGACATCGAGCCGGTCACGTTCCGGACTGACGACGAGGCGCTGGCGGCGCTCGCGGCCGGCCAGGTCGACGCGGCATTTGTCTGGGGACCGACGGCCGGCTACGACAACGTCCGGCGACGCGGCGGCACACATCGCATCGTGCCGATCAGTGGCGAAGGACTGCAGTGGAAGGCGGCGGTCGCGGTCCGCCGAGCCGACGATGGCCTTCGCCGCCGCATCGACGAGGCGCTCGGGGCGCTTCAACCCGAGATCGATCGCCTCGCCGACGTCTACGGCCTGCCGCGCGTAACGCCCGTGGCCGGGGACGCCGGCGCGGGGCCGGGGACGTCCACCGACACGGGAGCCGCGGCCGCCGCCGACGTGGTCGCTCAGGGCCGTTCGGTCTTCAACCAGCACTGCTCGCACTGCCACGCACCGAACGCGATGAGTCCAGAGCCGAGTCGCGATCTCCGCCGCCTTCGCCGGCGATACGGCGACGCGATGGCGGAGCGGTTCTACGCGACGGTCACGCAGGGCCGTCCCGACAAGGGCATGCCGCGCTGGGGGGAGACGCTCGAGCGCAACCGCATCGATGCCGTGTGGGCCTTCCTGCAGACGGTGCAGCTTCCGCCGTGATATCACCTTTAGATCCTTGAATGAATTCCAGCCAGCAACGTCGTGCGGGCGGCCTGGGTGCGCTGACGGAAATTTGTCGCCGCTGCCGATCCGTCACGCCGTCCTGACCAGGCGCGCTGCGCGACTTGCCGTGTAAAGGTCCGTCCCGGCGCACTATCCCCGTCTGGCATCCGCTCTGCTCTCCCGGGGGGCATGACGAACAGACGCCCGCTCCCCAACGCAGTGATCGGCCTCGTCGTGGGCCTGGCCACGGTCGCGCTGTTTCTGACCAGTGCCGCGCCGATGGCGAGCGCGGCGCCGTTCGCCTACATCGCCAACACCAGCTCCAACACCGTGTCCGTCATCGACGGCGCCACGAACACGGTCGTGAGCACCGTGCCCGTGGGTCTGCAGCCCTTCGGCGTGGCCGTGAACACGACGGCGACCCGCGCGTACGTCGCGAACTTCGGCGAGAGCACGCTGTCCGTCATCGACGCGGCGACGAACCGTGTCATCGCCACCGTGCTGGTTGGCTCCGCTCCGACCGGTGTCGCCGTCAACCCGGCCGGCACCACGGTGTACGTGGCGAACGGCGACGGGACGCTATCGGTGGTCGACGCGGTGACGAACACGGTCACGGCCTCAATCCCGACGCAGGGCGCGCTCAGCGCGGTCGCGGTGAACCTGGCCGGGACGCGCGTGTACGCCACCGACTTCAACTCGAACACGGTCCTCGTGCTCGATGCGGGCACGAACACGCTGCTCGGCTCCATTCCGGTCGGTCTGGCGCCGGGCGGCATCGCCGTGTGTCCCACCGGCAACCGGGTGTACGTGGTGAACCAGGAGGACGACTCGCTGGCCGTCATCGACACGCGCGCCAATGCCGTGGTGGCGACGGTGCCGGTGGGCGCGGCGCCGGCGAATGTCGCGGTGGATCCATCCGGTGCCCTGCTCTACGTGACGAACGGCTCGGGCAGCAGCGTCTCGGTGGTCTTCGCTCCGACAGTGACCATGGACGCCGCGGCCAGCGTGCTGGCGACGGTGTCGGTGGGCCGCAGCCCCTACGGTGTCGCCGTCGATCCGAGTGGCAGCCGCATCTTCGTCGGCAGTGACAGCAGCAGCACGGCCGGCACTGTCTCGGTCATCAATGCCGCATCGAACACGGTGGCGGCTACCGTCCGCGTGGGCAAGAGCCCGCTCGGCTTCGGCGCCTTCGTGGGCGGCGCGCCCTCGGCCGCAGGATCGGGTTCCGGCGGCGATCAGACGCTTCAGCAGCAGCTCGATGCCGCCAACGCGGCGCTGAAGGATCTCGGCGCAAAGAATGCCACGCTGCAGGCCCAGATCACCTCGCTCCAGCAGCAGCTCGCGACCGCGACCACCTCGGTCAACGACCTCACGAAGCAGGTGGCGGGCCTGTCCGCGCAGAACACGACGCTGACGACTCAGAACGCGACGCTCACGGCCCAGAACGCGACGCTGACGACGCAGAACACGACGCTGTCCGCGCAGAACACCATGTTCAACCAGCAAGTCAGCGCGCTCCAGCAGCAGGTAACCACGCTCACGGCGGCCAACGCCAAGCTGACGAGCGATCTGGCCGCGGCCAACGCCTCGCTCGCCTCGTATGCCGGCATGAACGACCGGATGGCCAGCATGCAGACGCAGATGAACACGCTGAAGACGCAGGTTGCCACGCTCACGGCCGAGAACGCGACGCTGAAGACGGCCCTCGACACGGCGAACCTGACGCTCGCCTCGTTCGTGAAGCGGCTCATGACGGGCAAGACGGACGCGAACGTCGCGGCGGTCGCCCGGGATGCCGCGCAGCAGCAGGTGGCCCTGGCGACCGCGAAGGTGGGTGCGCGGGATCCGCGGATTCGCCACGCCCAGCGGGAGCTGAGCGAGGGCAGCACGGCGTTCTCCGCCGGTCATTTCCAGAAGGCGCTGAAGGACTTCGGGGAGGCCTTCGACATCGCCCACCGGATCCTTCGGTAAGGTTCGCTCGTCGGCACACGCGGCGCCGGGTCATCAACCCGGCGCTGCGTTTTTCTACCGACTCTCCGGCGAGCTGCCGTTCGGTCGAGGCAACGCGTCGGGCGGCGGCTGCTTGCGGACCCATCGATACAGCGCCCGCGCCATCCGCACCTCGGGAATGTAGCCCGCATAGCGCTTGAGCGTTTCCAGCCTGCTGCGCCCGGGTGAGGAATCCTGGTTCGGTTCCTGAGCCGGCGGCGACTCGTCTGACGGCGTGGCAGCGACGGTGCTGTCCGCCGGCGTCCGTGTTGCCGGCTCGGTTGCGGGCGCCGCGGCCGTCGACGGCGCCTGCCGAACAGCCGTCATGTCCGGCGCCTGTGCGGTCGCGACCGAGCTCGGAGCAGCCGACTCGGCGCGCGGCGCTGGCGCGGACGCGCCCGCCGGCGCTGATGCAACGGGTGGCGCTGACGCGACCGGCGGCGCCGATGCGACGGGTGGCGTCGACGCGGCCGGCGGCGGTGGCGCGGGTGCAATGGATGGTGGCGCCGCTGATACGGCCGAGCTCTCTGGCGACGACGGCGCGAGCGGAGACGCGGGTGAGACGTCAGCCGGCTCCGGCGAGCGCGAAGGCCGCTCGGGCAGCGAGACAGCGGGCTCACGCCGTGAGCGCGCGACCGGCGGCGCTGAGCGCGCCGTCCGGGCACGCGCGCTCGTCGCGGCGCGGCGCGGCTGATCGGCGCCTGCGGCAGGTGCCGACGCGTCATCGCCCGCCGGTGGCGGCGCCGGCTGCGCTGGCGATACCCGAGGTGCCTGGGCCTGACTCGGCTCGGACGTTCGCATGGCCAAGTGCGCTCCGCGGGCCGCGGTGTCGCGAGCTTTCGAAAACCGCGTGTCGTGCGCGTACCATGCCGCGAAGCCGGTGAGCCCGCCGACCGCGATCACGAGCCAGGCGCGGATGGCCACGTGTCGCATGACATGCGCGCCGCCTGCTTCCGTGCGGCGCCACTCGAGAAAACGGTGGAGGCGCTCGTGGTCGCTCATGGCGAAGAGCCGTCGCATTCGGCGCGCCAGTGACTTTCGCGCCGCGCAGGTTGTCAAACCGACAACGAGAAGCCGAGTGCGATAAGCTCTCTGCCGCCGCGCCGGCGACGAACGCGCTGCGCGACAGGAGACGGACCATGAACCTGCTCGAAGACAAGGTGGCGATCATCACCGGTGCCTCGAAAGGCATTGGCCGCGCGCTGAGCCTGCGCTTCGCGCGCGAAGGCGCGCGCGTGGTCTGCGCCGCTCGGTCCGCGCAGCTGGTGAAGGAGACCGCGGCACGAATCGAGAGCGCGGGCGGCCGGGCGGTCGCGGTCGTCTGCGACGCGGCCGTGGAGGACGAGGTGCGAGGCCTGGTGGCGACCGCCGTCCAGGCGTTCGGCAAGATCAACACGCTCGTCAACAATGCCGGCGACGGCGGCCCCACGAAGCCGGTGCAGGACTACCTGATGGAAGACTGGCGGTACACCATCGACTCCTGCCTCACCAGCTCGTATCTCTGCACGCGGTTCGTCGTCCCGGAGATGATGAAGGCGGGCGGCGGCGCCATCGTGAACATCTCCTCGGGCGCCGGGCGCCGCGGGCTGCCTTATCGCATCGGATACTGCTCGGCCAAGGCAGGGCAGGTCGGCATGACGTACGGCATGGCCCTCGAGCTCGCGCCGCACAACATCCGGGTCAACTGCGTGGCGCCGGGTGCCGTCGAAGGCGATCGCATCGATCGCGTGATCGCCGGCCAGGCGGAGGTGCGCGGCGTGTCGGTCGACGCGATGCGGAAGATGATGATCGAGCGCGCGCCGCTCAAGCGCATGGTCACCGCGGATGACATCGTCGACGCGACGGTGTTCTTCTGCAGCGACATGGCCCGCAGCATCTCCGGACAGGTCCTGGCCGTGAACGCGGGCGAGCCCGCCGGATGAGGGCCGTCGCCGCCGCGTGCCTCGTCCTTGCGCTCGCTCCCGGCACCGCCTTCGCCCAGGCCAAACCCGAGGGCGAGATGCGCTGGGCGCTCTACCTCACGGTGTCCGCGCAGTGGTTCGATCCCGGTGAGACCGTGGGTCAGCTCACACCCTTCTGGATCTTGTATGGCCTGCACGACGCGCTGGTGAAGCCGCTGCCCGGCAATCTTCGAGCGCCGAGTCTGGCGCAATCGTGGACGGTCAGCGCCGACCAGCGATCGTACGAGTTCGCGCTGCGCGAGGGGCTGAAGTTCCACAACGGCGACCCGTTCACCGCCGAGGACGTGAAGTTCAGCTTCCATCGCGCGAAGGGCAAGCTCTTGCACGAGAAGGTGCGCGAGGTCACCGTGGTGAGCCCATACCGCGTGCGCTTCACGCTGCACGATCCGTGGCCCGACTTCATGAACTACTACGCCGGCATCGTGACCGGCGCCAGCTGGGTCGTGCCCAGGAAGTACATGGAGCAGGTGGGCGACGCGGGATTCAAGAAGCATCCCGTCGGCCTCGGGCCGTACAAGTTCGTCAGCCACACGCCGGGTGTCGAGCTCGTCATGGAGGCGTTCGACGGCTACTGGCGCAAGGTGCCGACCGTCAAGCGGCTCGTCTTCAAGATGGTGCCGGAGGCGCTCACGCGCGTGGCCATGCTGAAGCGCGGGGAGGTCGACGTCGCCTACCTGCTCGACGCGCCCCAGGCGGAGGAGGTCAAGCGTGACCCGAGCCTGCGGCTGGCGTTCTCGGGCGGCATCGCGACGTTCTTCCTCGATTTCTTCGATCAGTGGGATCCAAAGTCGCCGTGGGCGGACCGCCGCGTTCGCCTCGCCGCCAGCCACGCCATCGACCGCCGTGCGCTGTCGGAGGCGGAGACGCTCGGCGCCTCGCGGCCCGCCGGCAATTTCGTGCCGCGGCGCTTCGAGTTCGCGCTGCCCATCGAGCCGCACGCCTACGATCCCGCGCGGGCTCGGCAGCTCCTGGCCGAGGCCGGCTATCCGAACGGCTTCGATGCGGGTGAGTTCTATCAGCTGCCGCCGTACTTCTCGCTCGGCGAGGCGATCGTCGGCTACCTCGGCGCCGTGGGCATCCGCGTCAGGATGCGGCCCATGGAGCGCGCGGCGTTCTTCGCGGCGGTCTCGTCGAAGAAGCTGCGCGGCGTCTGCGTGTGCACGAGCTCGCTGTATGGCAACGCCGCCTCTCGCATGTCGGAGGTCATTCCGAGCGACGGCGCCTATGCCTACGGCGGCTACCCGGACATCGACGCGCTCTACAAGCAACAGGCGCACGAGCTCGATCGCGGCAAGCGCGAGCTGCTGCTCCACCAGATCCAGCGGCTGGTGCACGAGCGCGTCCGCATCGCGCCGATCTTCGAGTACGTGTGGCCGAGTGGCATCGGGCCGCGCGTCGAGGAGCCGGCGCTCATGCTGATCGATCCCTATCCGTGGTCGGCGCCGCTGGAAGAGGTGCGCCTCAAGCGCGCCGTCAACTGAGCGGTCCGCCCGGCCCGTCCTGCGCCGCGCCGCGTGGTGGCGCGGGCCGGCCAGTTCTGCTATCGTCCGCCAACTCTCGCTCCGTTCCGTCCGCTCCCAACCTCGCGACGACGCCAGGAGGCAGTGATGAGCGACCCCTATTCGGAGATCCGCTCCGCCCGACTCGATCGCCGATCGTTCCTGAAGCGCACCGGTGTCGCCGGCGCCGCCGCCATCGTGGCGTCCCGACTGCCGGTACCGGGCGCCGCGGTCGCCCAGGACGCGACGCTGCGTGCCGATGCGGCCGCCAAGCGTGGTGGGACATTGCGCTACGGGATCCTCAGCGCCGCCGCGCACTTCGACGTCCATCAATCGGGCACGGTGGCGAACATCGGGCCGCAGAGCCCGATGTACGACACCCTCCTTCGCCGCAGCCCCCGCGACGGACAGACGATCATTCCGGATCTCGCGCAGCGCTGGGAGATCGCGCCCGACGGCAAGAAGTACACGTTCCACCTGCGCCGTGGTGTCAAGTTCCACGACGGTGCCGAGCTCACCGCCGAGGACGTGAAGGCGACCTACGAACGCATCGCGCGGCCGCCGAAGGGCGTCGTCATCCCGCGGACGCCGCTGTTCGCCACCGTCGGCGACATCGTCGCCGTCGACCCGTACAGGGTCGAGTTCCGGCTCACGGAGCCGCGTCCGAAGCCCTTCATGCTCGGCGCGTTTGCGAGCGGCTGGAACATCATCGTGCGGAAGAAAACACTCGAGGAGCACCAGGGCAACCTGCGCCAGGTGATGAACTATCCCGGCACGGGACCGTTCAAGCACGTGTCGCGGCAGGACAAGGAAGTCTGGATCATGGAGCGGAACCCGAACTACTGGAACAAGGGCCTGCCGTACGTCGATCGCCTCGAGATCTACAACCTGCCGCCGTTCTCCCCCGAGCTCGGCTCCTCGTTCCTCTCCGGCAAGGTCGACTACGCGCGGCTGCTCGATCCGGTCTCGTGGCGCAAGGCGAAGGAGATGCCCGGCGTGACCGCGGCCGCGTTCAACCAGAGCGTCATCCAGGCATTCTGGACCAACATGCAGAAGAACAAGGCGCTGGCAGACCCGCGCGTGCGTCGCGCGATCCATCTGGCGATGGATCGCCACACGCTGGTGGAGGTCGTCAAGGACACGGCGCCGATGCAGGTCGGCGGCTTCGTCTATCCCTTCCACGAGATGTCGACGCCGCGGCCCGAGCTCGAGAAGCGCCTCGGATACCAGAAGGACGTGACGCCGGCGGTGCAGGAGGCGCGGCGGCTGATGAAGGAAGCCGGCTACGCGAACGGCCTGCGCAACCTCGATTTCGTGGTGCGCGACATCGCCAGCTTCAAGCTGTGGGCGGTCGCCATCCAGGCCATGCTCAAGGAGCACCTCAACATCGAGGCGAACCTGCGCGTCGTGCAGACCTCCGTGTGGTTCGAGGAGGCGGCCGCGGGCAACTTCGATCTGGCGATCAGCGCCATCGTCTCCACGCTGATGGATCCGTCCGATTACTTCACCGCCTGGTACGGCAAGGACGGGCCGCAGAACTATTCGCGGTGGACCAACCCGGCGTTCCACGACGTCGCGAGCCAGATCGAGCGCGAGCTCGATGACAGCAAGCGCAAGACGCTCGTGCGGAAGGCCGAGGACCTGCTGGAGCAGGATCCGCCGCTGATTCCCGTCGCCTACGAGCAGATCTACGACGCCTGGTCCAACAAGGTGAAGGGCCAGAATCCGTCCACCTACTTCGGGATCTACGACGTCGTGCGCTGGGATCAGGTCTGGCTGGGCTGAGCGACGGCGGCTGAATCGTGAGGAAGTACCTGGCGCGCCGGGCAGTGTATGCCGCCGTCACCCTGCTCGGCGTGTCGCTCAGCATCTTCATCGTGCTCCGGGTGCTGCCGGGTGACCCGCTCGTTGCCATCCTGGGCGTCGAGGGCCACGCTCGGATGACGCCGGCGGATCGCGTGCGCATCATGGCCGACCTCGGACTCAGCGATCCGCTGCCCGTCCAGTACGTTCGATGGCTCGGCGACATCGGCGCCGGCCGGCTCGGGAAGTCGTTCTTCCGCGGCGACACGGTCGCCGAGCTCATCCTCCATCGGGGTCCGATCAGCGCCGAGATCGGCGTGCTGGCGCTGTTCATCTCGTGGCTGGTCGGCATGCCCGTCGGGATCCTGAGCGCGTTCAAGCCGAACGGCGTGCCGGATGCGGTCGCGCGTGCCGTGTCCGTGCTCTTCATCGCCATCCCGGGGTTCTGGCTGGGGATGCTGATCGTGCTCGCCCTCCTGTTCTGGTTCGGCTACAAGGGGCCGATCACCATCGTCCATTTCTGGAACGATCCCTGGCAGAACGCGCAGCTCGTGCTCGGCCCCGGCATCGTGCTCGGGCTGGCCCAGGGCGCCTACATCGCGCGCATGTCCCGCTCGTGTCTGCTCGAGGTGATCGGCGAGGACTTCGTGCGGACGGCGCGCGCGAAGGGGCTCCGCGAAGGGCTGATCGTGATGCGCCACGCGCTGCCCAACGCGCTGCTGCCCGTCATCACCATCTCGGGTGTCCTGCTCGGCTTCGTGCTCGGCGGCTCGGTCGCGGTCGAGCAGGCGTTCGGCGTGCCCGGCCTCGGCCGCGCGCTCGTCACCGCCGTCATCGAGCGCGACATCATCGTCGTCCAGAATCTCGTGCTGCTCTACGCGCTCATCTTCGTCGTCGTGAACGTTCTCGTCGATCTGAGCTACGCATGGCTCGATCCGCGCATCCGGTACGGCTGATGGCGGTGCGTGCCGCCGAGCAGCCGCTCCCGACGCCGCAGGCGCCCGCCGTTGCGCGCCGACGCCCGACGGCGGTCCTCCTGGCCGAGCTGGCCCGGTTCTCGCGGCGCAACACGCTCGCCGCCATCGGCGGGTTCGTCGGTCTGCTGATCATCTGCATCGCGCTGGCGGCGCCGCTGCTGGCCCCGCGCGATCCGCTGAAGGCCGACTTCCGTCGCATGAACAAGCCGCCCGACGCCCAGAACTGGCTCGGTACCGACCAGGTCGGGCGCGACACGCTGAGCCGCGTGATCTACGGCGCTCGCACGTCGCTGTTCGTGGCCTTCTCGGCCGTGATCCTCGGCACCACGGTCGGCTCGCTGTGGGGTGTCGCGTGCGGCTATCTGCGCGGCCGCTTCGATCTCGTGAGCCAGCGCGTGATGGAGATTCTCCAGTCGTTTCCCGATCTCATCCTGGCCATGGCGATCTCCATGGCCATCGGCACCGGTCTGTCCGCCGTCATCTTCGCGATCGCGATCACGCGCATTCCGTTCGGCGGCCGCGTCATCCGCTCGGTCGCGCTCTCGGTGCGCGAGATGCCGTACGTCGAGGCGGGACGCGCCAGCGGTGGCTCCGCCCTGCGCGTCATGGCGTTCCACGTGCTCCCGCAGTGCCTGGCGCCGTATCTGGTGCTCGCGACGACGCATCTCGGGGTGGCCATCGTGATCGAGGCCGCGCTGGGCTTTCTCGGCGTTGGCGTCCCGCCGCCCACGCCGACCTGGGGCAACATGCTGGCGGACTCGATCACCGCGCTTGTGCCGCCGTGGTGGCTCGCGTTCTTTCCCGGGCTCGCGATCACCATCACCGTCCTCGCCTTTAACCTGCTCGGCGACGGCATCCGGGACACGCTCGATCCCCGCCTGTCCCCCGCCTTCCTCCGCATGATGGCCGGCGGCCGCCGCCGTTAGGCGGCGCCATTCCGAAGCCGAGCGCTGAGGGTTGAGGGGCCATTTCGGGGCTGAGCGCATTCTCGAGGTGCGCCACGGCCATGCGCCGAGCGTTGGGGGGCCATTTCGGGGCTGAGCGCATTCTCGAGGTGCGCCACGGCCATGCCGCGGCGCGCCGAGCGCTGGGGTTTTTGGGGGGCCATTTCG
>DATAOC010000020.1:0-85372 GCA_036265915.1 Candidatus Methylomirabilota bacterium
CCGCAGGCCCGCGGCGTGTAGACGCGCCCATCGGCGGTCGTCAGCTGCGTACGGTACGTCAGGAGTACCTGCGCCACGCTGCTCGATGCAGCAAAGCGGCTGCCATCACGCGGCCGATACCCTCGGCGGTGTCCACATATCCACAGGCGTGCACATGGCGAAATTCCCGCGCCACGAGCGGTCGCGGTGACGCCGCGCTCGAAGACGCCGCGTTCCGTGCGGCCCGGCGCGTCGTCCCGCTCGCCGCTCTCGATGGAACGCGGGCTCGCGAGCCTCTCGGTGCGCTGGGCCGCGCTCGGAGCCCACGAAAGAGGGCTTGACGGCACTGGCGCTGGTGCCGTTTATTCGCGCCTATGTTGACCACGCCTCGGACATCGGGTTCCGATGTTTCGCTCGCGAGACCACGGAGAGACGGTATGGACGCAGTCCCGCCGGTGCCCGACTTCCGGGCGCTGTTCGATGCGGCGCCCGCCGCGCATCTGGTCGTCGACGCGCAGCTCGAGATCGTGGCCGCAAGCGACGCGTATCTCCGCGCAACCGGTATGTCGCGCGACATCGTGGGCCGGCACGTGCTGGAGGTCTTCGCGATCGGTCCCGATGATGCGGCGGTGAGCGGCGTCCGCGCGCTCGTCGCGTCGCTGGAGCGCGTGCGTCGCGAGAAGCGACCGGACACGATGCCGTTGCAGCGGCACGACGCCGGTCCTCCGGGGACGACGGGCGGCATCGCGCAGCCGGGAAGCTGGCGTCCGGTGAACACCCCGGTCCTCGATGCGCGGGGCGAGGTGGCGTACGTGATCCACTCGCTCGAGCCTGTCGGCGACTCGGCGGCGGTGCACGGCGCCGGCCGCGCCAAGGACGACTTTCTCGCGATGCTCGGGCACGAGCTGCGCAACCCGCTGGCGGCCATCGCGAGCGCCACGGCCATCCTGAAGCGAACCGGTGGAGGCAGCGAGGCCGCGGCCCAGTCGCGTGCGGTGATCGATCGGCAGGTCCGTCACCTGAAGCGGCTGGTCGACGATCTGCTCGATGCCGCGCGCGTCCAGGCGGGCAAGGTGACGCTCGCGCGGCGGCCGCTCGACCTCGCGGAGGCGGTCGAGCATGCGCTCTCCGTCGTCGGCGGCACGGCCGCGTCGCCGAATCACGCCGTGAGGCTCGAGCTCGAGTCGGTCGGAGTCAACGCCGACCCGACGCGGCTCGAGCAGGTGATCCTGAGCCTGCTGACGAATGCGATCAAGTTCACCCCGGCCGGCCGGCCGATCCGCATCCGCGTCGCCGCCGAGGCGGAGGCGGCGGTGCTCATCGTCGAGGACGAGGGCATCGGCATCGCCGCCGATATGCTGCCGCGGATCTTCGATCTCTTCTTCCAGGGCGAGCGCTCGGCGGCACGCACGGAAGGCGGGCTCGGCATCGGGCTGACGCTCGTCAAGACGCTCGCGGAGCTGCACGGCGGAGTCGTCACGGCGGAGAGTGACGGGCCGGGATGCGGCAGCACGTTCACGATGCGGTTGCCGCGGGTCCCGATCGCGGAGCGCCCCGGCCGCTCGCGCCTGCAGCCGCGCGACCGCACGCACCGGCGCGTGTTGATCATCGAGGACAACGACGACGCGCGCGAGATGCTGAAGACGTGGCTCGCGCTCGAAGGGCACGAGGTGCTGGAGGCGAGCAACGGGGCCGACGGCGTCAACCTGCTGGTCACGCAGCGGCCGGAGGTCGCCTTCATCGACATCGGCTTGCCGGGAATGGACGGGTACGAGGTTGCCCGCACGGCGCGACGCCACGGGGACCACGCGACGCGGCTCGTGGCCCTCACAGGATATGGGCAGGCAGAGGACCGCCAGCAGTCCTACGACGCGGGCTTTGACGACTTCGTGGTGAAGCCGGTCGACCCCGCCCGGCTCGCGGACATCCTGGCCGATCGCACCGCGACCTTCCGGTGGTGACGCTGCCGAGTCACGGTGTTAGAACGGTCCGTAGGGCCGTGCGATCTGCTACGATCCCTACACGATGGGCGCGGCGAAGAAGCGCATCCTCATCGTCGACGACGAGCCGCTGATCGCGGAGGTGCTGAGCGAGCACTTCAAGAACGTCTATGATGTCGAGACGGCGCGCAACGGCACCGAGGCGCTCGCCGCCGTCCTGCGGCAGCGCCCCGATCTGATGCTGCTCGACATCAACATGCCCCGGATGAACGGCGTCGAGGTCCTGAAGGACGTCAAGAAGATCGACGAGTCCATCGCCGTCATCATGGTGACCGCCAACGAGCAGGTGTCCCTGGCCGCCGACGCGCTCAAGAGCGGCGCCTTCGGCTACGTGCCGAAGCCGTTCGATTTTCGCTACCTCGATCACATGGTGGCGAGTATCTTCGACGGCCTGGGGAAGAGCTGAGCGGGCCGCCGCAGCTCGTCCATGGACGCGTTCGCCGGCTGTTGTGACCGCGCTCGAGACCACGCCCGCCGCGGCGAATTCGGCGAGGCGGCCGCGGCCTATCGTGATGCGCTCGCGCATCGTCCGGACGACATCAAGACGCGACTCGACCTGGTGACCATGCTGCGGCGACTGCGCCACAGCGACGAAGCGGAAGCGGAGGCGCGCCGGGCGCTGGCGGCAGCGCCTGCGTCCGTCGCGGCGCACGAGGCGCTCGCCGCCGTCCTCTTCGAGCAGGGGCGTGCGACCGAGGCAGCCGCGGCCTACCGCGATGTGCTGAAGCTGCGACCGGGTCACGCCCATGCGTGGCTGCAGCTCACGTGGGCGCTCGAGCGCGCCCAGGATTGGCGCGCCGCAGAGGCAGCCGCGCGCGCCGCGCTGGCGCGACGGCCCGCCGATCCCCTCGCACGGCAGACGCTGTCGCGCGTGCTGCTCCGGGAGCGCCGGCCCGCGGAGGCGGAGGCGGTGCTGCGCGCGGCGTCCGAGATCCACGGCGCGGCGTCGTCGCTCGCGCTGGCGGCCGCCCTCCTCGATCAGGGACGGCATGCCGAGGCGGCAGAGCGCTACCGCGACGCCGTTCGAAGCGCGCCCGGCGACGTCCGCGGCTACGTCGGCCTCGGCATTGCCCTCGAACGGCACCGACGGCACGCCGCGGCGGTGGACGCCTTTCGTGAGGCGGTCCGGCTTCGACCGAACGATGCCCGCTTGCTCCACGCGCTCGGCAAGAGCCTGAAGCGGCGCCGGCACTATGCCGAGGCGGCGCAGGCGTTCGAGGATGCGGTGCGCGTGGCGCCGGCCGATGCCCGGAGCTGGTACTACCTCGGCATCGTGCTCGAGCGGCAAGGACGCCGCGAGGACGCCGAATCGGCGCTTCGCCGCGCGCTCGTGCTACGCCCGTCGTTCCGCGCGGCCTCGCTGGCGCTGGCGTGGATGCTGAGACGCCAGCAGCGCTGGCCCGAGGAAGCGGCGGTCTACCGGGCCGCGCTCCGGACGCGGTCCGATGATCCGGACCTTCTCGGCGGCCTCGGGCTCGCGCTCGGTGCGCTCGGGCAGCATGCCGAGGCGGAAGCCGCCCTCCGCGCGGCGGTCGCGCGGCGGCCCGAGGATGCGGATCTGCTCTACGAGCTCGGCGTGGCGATCGGCCGCCAGGGCCGTCACGCCGAGGCCGAGCTCGTGCTGCGCGACGCCGTCCGCGCCGATCCGACGAGCGTTCGGGCGCGCGCGAACTTCGCGCTGGGCCTCGGACGGCAGGGCCGCCACGCCGACGCCGAGGCCGCGTATCGGGACGCCTTGCGCCTGGCCGAGCATCCGGCGCTTCATCGGGGCCTCGGCGTGTCGCTCTACTGGCAGGCGCGCTACGACGAAGCCGAGGCCGCCTTCGTGACGGCCATCCGTCTCAAGCCCGACTACGTGCGCGCGCACTGTGACCTGGGCGAGATGTTCGCCGAGCAGGGACGTCTGGCCGACGCCGAGCGCGTCTACCGCGCGGCCGCCGCGCTGAAGGCCGACTCGCTCACGGCGCGCACGGCGCTGGCCGAGGTGCTGGCCGCTCAGCAGCGCTACGCCGAGGCGGAGGTGGAGGCGCGGCGGGCGCTGTCACTGAACCCCGAGGTCGCGCGCGCGCACTTCACGCTGTGGTCGGCGCTGGAGGCGCAGGGGCAGTGGGCGGCGCTCGCGACCGCGCTGCGCGGATTCCTCGCCGCGCGCCCGGATCATGCCGAGGCGCGCGCCCGGCTCGGTCGCGCTGCCGCGCTCAGCGCGGTGGCGTCGCGCCCAGCGTCGGCAGGCTGAGGAGCCGGCGGAACTCCTCGAGCTCGTGCCGCGGCACGTCGGGCCGTTGCCGTAGCGCCTCGTAGACGGCGGCGGGATGCTCCTCGATCGCGTGCGTCGTTCGCGCGAAGACCTTCACCAGCCGACGCCCTTCCTTCTCGGCTTTCGCGTGCGCGCTGGCGCTGGCGAGACGGCCGGCCGCGAACATCAGCTTGCCGTCGAGCCGCACGACGGTGCCGACGGTGGCCGCGATCGTCGACGCACCGTCCGCGGTCGCCGTGGACGCGTAGCGGATGGTGATGATCGCCTGTCCCCGGATGGTCGGCAGGATCGATTGCTGGTAGGCGCCCTGCGCGTGCAGCACGCGGACGCCGGGCGCGACGTACACGAACTGAAAGGTGCCGAGCGTGCCCCAGCCGTCGTCGAGGCCGAAGCCGTCGGGGAGCTTCCACACGCGATAGCGGGCGACTCGCAGCATCTGCGTGAGCTGCGTCGCGAATGCCGGGTGATCGATGAGGTACTCGAAGATCTCGCGGCGCGCGCGGAAGGGCTCGCCGTCGACCTCGGCCACCACCGAGGCGCGATCGGTGACCGCCGCCAGCCGGGCGCGCGTCGCGGCCGGAACTTCGGCCGGTAGCGCCGACACGGCCAGGCCCCCGACGGCGGAGCCGGCGAGGAGCGTCACCGTCGCGGCTGCGAGGAGGCAGGCGCGAACTGATCCGAACGGCGACACGACCCGACGATTATCGCACGAAGGCCTTGACGCGACGTGACCGTCTCCGTACCCTCGGCCCACTCGGTCGACCGGCCCCGTGGCCCCCAAAGGTCAGGAGCAGCGATGTTCTACATGTACGCTCTCGTCGACGGGCTGCCCTCGACGTGGCGACCGCCGGTGGGCGTCGTTCCGGCCGTGCCGATCGACCATCGGCACCTCGGATCGCTGTCGCTTCTCGGCAGCACGGTTGACGCTGTCCCTCCCGCGAACCCGAAGACGCTGGCGCTTCATCACGATGTGGTCGCCTCGACCCTCGAGGCGGCTGCCGTGCTGCCGTTCCGGTACGGCACCGCGGTTGCCGATGCCGACGCCGATGGCTGGCTTGCGACGCAGCGCACGGCGCTCGAGGCCGCCCTGGCCCAGGTGCGCGGCTGCGTCGAGATGAGCGTCAAGCTGCTCCGCCTCGACCAGGACCTGGAGCAACAGGCCAATCCGACCGACGCCGTGCTGCGCGCGCTGGCGGACCAGCTCGTGGACCGCGCGGGCGTCGAGCGGTGGCGCTATCGACCCGCGGGCACTGGAGGCAATGTCGTGGCGTCCGTGGCCTTTCTGCTGCCGCGCGCGGACCTCGCGGAGTTCCTCGGTCGCATCGCGCCAATCGCATCGAGAGCGATCGGGGTGGCGGTGGTGCCGACCGGGCCGTGGCCCGCGTACTCGTTCGTTCCGGCGTTCGACCGGCCGCCCCTCGCCAGCGTGCCACCGCCGTCGTCGTCGTCGACTCGCCGCGCGGGGTAGGACCATTTGCGTACGCCCGGGCGCTCGGCTACAGTGTGCGCCACTTCCGGGAGGATCGAATGGCGAGGGTGCCAGTCTCTGCCGTGGAGCGCCTGATGGCGACGAAGCCCGACGCGACGCTCGAGTCCGCGCTGGAGGTCTTCGAGGTGTTCGCCAGCGGCTCGCTCACGGACGAGGTCTACATCCTGGACGACGTGGCCGGCAAGCGCATCGCCATTGCGCCGACGGCGCTGCGAGACAAGTTCCGGCGGGGGTGAGCCATGGCGATTATCGTCGTGTCGACGCAGATGGGCGCGGGCGGACCGGAGATCGGCATGGCGCTCGGACAGCGCCTGGGCTACCGCTACGTGGACCAGGAGCTGCTGCAGGATGCCGGCCGACGGTACGGTCTCGCCGAGGAGAAGCTCTCGCATCTCGACGAGTCGAAGCCGACGATCTTCGAGCGGTTCGACGCGGAGACCCGGCATCACATCACGGTGCTGCAGACGACCCTGCTCGAGCTGGCCGAGCTCGACAACTGCGTCTTCATGCGCGGCGGTGGCCAGTGGCTCCTGCGCGGCGTGCCGCACGTGCTGCGAGTCCGGCTCATCGCGCCGTTCGAGCACCGGGTGAAGTGCTGGATCAAGCGCGTGGCCGCGATGACGGGCGAGACGCCGAACCAGCGCGCCGCGGCCGATTTCGTGCGACGCGACGACAGCGAGAAGTCGGGACGCATGCGGTACCTGTATGAGGTCGACATCAACGATCCGATGCTCTACGAGCTCATGGTGAACACCGAGCGTCAGACGTACGACGCGGTGGTGCAGATGCTGGAGACCGTGGTGCGGCGGCCCGAGATGACCACGTCCGAGGCCGGCCGCAAGGTCGTCGCCGCCCGCGCGCTGGCGTCGCGGGTCCAGGTGGCGCTCGCGACGCACCCGGAGACGCGCCGCTATCGGATCACCGTGGAGGCGCACGATGGCGTGGTGACCCTCGAGGGCACCGCCGCCCTGGACCACGCGGTCGACGTCGCGCGCTCGGTCCCCGGCGTGCGGGACGTGCGGACCCAGCAGGTCGAGATCCCGCCGATTCCGCCGTTCGTGGCCTAGCGGGTCGCGCCTCCGCCGCTCTCCGGCGACTCCGCGATCGTCAGCTGCACCGTCTTGCGCTGTCCCCGGCGGACGTAGTCGAGCTTGACCGTCTTGCCGACCTCCGCCTCCGACGACAACCGCTGCAGGTGATGGTAGTCATCGACGTCGACACCGTCGAACTTCATCACGACGTCGTTCTGCGCGAGTCCCGCGGTCTCGGCCGGACTGCCGGGGTGCACGCGGGCCACGATCGCGCCCCTCGTGTCCGGTAGCCCGAGGGCCTGCGCCAGCTCCTTCGACATGGGCTGGAGCGAAACGCCGATCCAGCCGCGGGTGACCTTGCCGCGGTCGATGAGCTGGGCGGTGACCCGCTTCACCATGTTGGCCGGGATTGCGAAGCCGATGCCCTGGCCGGTGGCGACGATGGCGGTGTTGATGCCGATGACCTCGCCGCGCAGGTTCAGCAGCGGACCGCCGGAGTTGCCCGGGTTGATGGAGGCATCCGTCTGGATGAAGTTCTCGTAGGTCGCGATCCCGACGTCGGCGCGCCCGACGGCGCTGACGACGCCGACGGTGACCGTCTGATCGAGCCCGAACGGATTGCCGATGGCAATGGCCCATTCCCCCACGCGGAGAGCGTCGGAGTTGCCGAGCGTGGCGACACGCAGCTCCCCATCGGGGTCGAACTTGATGATCGCCAGGTCGGTCTTCGGGTCGGCGCCGACGATGCGTCCGCGCATCTCCTGCTTGGATGCAAGCCGCACGGTGACGCCGTCGGCGCCCTTGACCACGTGGAAGTTGGTGAGCACGTAGCCGCGCTTGTCGATGATGACACCCGAGCCGAGACCGGGCGTTCGAAACTCTTCCCGTTGACCCGGTCCGCCGCGACCGAAGAACTGGTCGAAGAAGTCCTTGAAGAACGGATCGTCGGCATTCGGGCCGGGGACCACCGGCGGTCGGCGTGAGCGGGCCACCTGAACGGTGCCGAGGTGCACGACGGCCGGGCGCACTGTCTCCGCGACGTTGACGAAGGCGGCCTGAAGCGCGTCGGCCGTGCCCATCGGTGAAGGCGCCGCCGCCTTCGCCGACGCGCCGGGCGCGCCCAGCCACCCGTAAAGGGCGAAAGCCGCGCCGGCACAGGCGAAAAGGGCCGAGGCGAGCACGACCGCGCGGGCGGTCTGCGGGGTCATCGGATTTCGGCGCTCACGCTGGCCGCCACTATTGCAAAACCTATGAAAAAGTCTACCTATTTTCTTGGCGGTTTACGAGCCGGCTTGGGAAAATACGGCATTGCATCCGCCGTGTCCACGCGCACCTCACGTCTTCATGCGTAGGGCGATCGCCGTCGTCCTGATCGGCGCCTGTCTGTCGCCGTACGCGGCCGCTGCTCAGCCACTGTCCACCCAGCCGTCGAATTCCGTCTCGGCACCCGCGGCACCGCGGCCGCCCGGCAGTTTTGCCCCTCTCACGCCGAGCCGCTCTGACACAGGCACGCTGTTCGGCGTGCAGAACAGGAACATCGCGGGCCCGGATTATCGTCTCGGGCCGGGCGACGTCCTGGACGTTCAGATCGTAGGCCGCCTCGACGTGAATCGCCAGCAGGTCGTCGTGGATTCCGAGGGCAACGTGGCGCTGCCGCCGCTCGGCACGCTGAGCGTGGGCGGCCGGACGCTGCTCGACGCCACACGCGCCATCAGCGCCCGCGCCCGCAACGTCTTTCGCTTCGCGGACGTCAGCATCGCGGTGCTCGCGCCGCGCGCCTTCGAGATCATCGTGTCCGGCGAGGTCGAGCGGCCCGGCACGCTGCAGGCACTCGCGACGCAGCGACTGCACGAGGTCATCCTGACGACCGGAGGCATCACGCCGCGGGGCAGCGTCCGGCACGTCCAGGTGACGCATGGCGGGACGACCAGCGAGGTCGATCTGCTCCTGTTCGAGCTGAAGGGCGACGTCGCGCAGAACCCCTTCGTCCAGGAAGGCATGCGCATCCACGTTCCGCCACGGGGGCCGGCGGTGACGCTGCAAGGCGCCGGTGTACGCCGGCCCGGGGAGTACGAGCTGTCGAGCGACGGGTCGCTTCGCGACATCCTGGCGCTCACCGGCGGCCTCGGCCCCAATGGCGCGCTCGCCGACGCGCGGCTCACGCGCGTTGGTCCCGACGGCCGCAAGGAGACGAGCGCGGTCGACCTGCGCACCGCGCAGCTCGGACTGCAGGGCGGTGACGTGCTGTACGTGCCGCCGCTCGCCGTGATCCAGGACGTGGTCGAGGTGCGCGGCGCCTTCAACGGCACCGCCGACAGCGGCAAGGCGACCACGGCCGGCAAGCCGACGATCGTGCAGCGGCTCGAGCTCGCCCGGGGCGACCGCGTGCGCGACATCGTCGTGAAGGCGGGTGGGGTGGCCGCCTTCGGCGAGCTGCGGCTGGCCTACATCGACCGTGCGGACACCGGTCCGGCGCAACGCATCCCGGTGGACCTGCATCGCCTCATGGTCGACAAGGACGAGGCGCAGAACATCGTCGTGCAGAACGGTGACGTGCTGGTGGTGCCGGTGGTGGAAGACAAGGTCTACGTCGTCGGCGAAGTGCGCAATCCGGGGCCCCAGGATTTCCGCCCCGAGCTGACCCCGCGGGAGTACCTCGCCGCCGCCGGCGGCCTCGGGAACCGGGCGAAGGTGGCGGCCGCCACCGTGACGTTCCGCAACGGTCGCACGTATGCGATGGCGGAGGCGCCGCCGCTGGAGGCGGGCGCGGTCGTCACCGTGCCGGAGGTCGCCGTGAAGTGGTGGCAGGACTACATCACCATCGCCAGCTTCGTCGCGAGTCTGGTCACGGCCTACACGGGCATCTTCGTCCTCTTCAACGGACCGATCTCGAACAACAACTGACATGTACGAAGCGTACTGGCAGCTGAGCGAGCCACCGTTCGACAACTCGCCGAACCCGAAGTTCTTCTACCTGTCGCCCGAGCACGAGGAGGCGCTGGTCCGTCTCGTCTACACCGTCCGCCACCGCAAGGGCTGCGGGATGCTCACCGGCGAGTACGGCTGTGGCAAGACCACGCTGTCGCGCGCGCTCATCCAGCGGCTGGAAGCGGAGCGGTACGAGATCGGCCTCCTGACGAATCCGCGCTGGGATGCCACCGACTTTCTCCGCGAGGCGCTCTACCAGCTCGGCGTGGAGACGACGGAGAAGCGCAAGCCCGAGCTGCTGCACCAGCTCAACGACGTGTTCTTCCGCAACTATCGCGACGGTCGCGACACCGTCATCATCGTGGACGAGGCGCAGCTGCTGGAGGACGACGGCCTCTTCGAGGAGCTCCGGCTCCTCATGAACTTCCAGACCGACGACCGCTTCCTGGTCACCGTGCTGCTGATCGGCTCCCCGGAGCTGCGCGACAAGGTCCGCAAGCTCAAGCACCTGGACCAGCGCATCACCATCCGCTATCACCTCAACACGCTCGACGACGCGCACACGGCGGCCTACATCGCCCACCGGCTGAAGATGGCCGGACGCACCACGCCGATCTTCACCGAGGACGCGGTGAAGCTGATCTTCGACTTCACCCGCGGCACGCCGCGGGAGATCAACAACCTCTGCGACGTGGCCCTCCTCGTCGGCTACACCAAGCGCGCGAACGAGGTGGGCGAGCGGATCATCGCGGAGGTCATCAAGGACATGGTCGGCGTGTCCTGATGGTACGGATGAGCGACCTCGTCCGCGGGATCGTGCGCCCGTCGCCCGCGTCCGCCGCGCCCGCCACCGAAGCCCCCCCCGAGCCGAAGGCGGAGGAACAACCGGCCGTCGTCGCCACCAGCCGGGTCAGCATCGCCAGCAGCGAGCCCGCGCAGCCGGTGGTCCGGCTCGAGGCCGTCATGGCGCCGCGACGTCCCGCCGAGTCGACCGAGCCGCTCGAGCCGTTGTTCACGGACCTGCAAAGGGTGCTGATCGAGGCGCGGGAGCGCGTGGACCGTCCCGGATTTCCGTGGGCGAAGCTCGAGGCCGTCGTCGAGCGCGTCATCACGGCCGTGCTCGCGTCGCCGGATCTCGTCTGGGTGGCGAGTGCGGCGAGCGCGGCCGCGGGCGCCGATTACGTCGTGCTCCACCAGGCGCGCGCGTGCGTGCTGGCGCTTCGCCTCGGCGTCGACCTCGGCTACGAGCGTCCGCGCCTGTTGCCGCTCGGTCTCGCCGCCGCGCTCTTCGACGTGGGGCTGTGGCAGGCCCCGGCCACGCTGCTGGAGCGACTCGACACGCTGTCCGGCGCCGACCTGTCGGCGTATCACGCACACCCGCGCGCATCGGCGGAGATCGTGCAGCGCTGGTCGCCGTCCGACTCGCGCATCGTCGACGCCATCGCCGACCACCACGAGCGTGAGCTCGGCCAGGGCTTCCCGCGCGGGCTGCAGGGCGGCGCCATCGCGGTCGACGCGAAGATCATCGGCCTCGTCGACACCTATGCGGCGCTCACGGTGCCGCCGGCGCCGCGCCCCCGGCTCCGCCCGCACGAGGCCATCCGCGACATCGTGAAGACCCGCAACGACCAGTTCCCCTCGCCGCTGATCAAGGCGCTGCTGTCGGAGATCTCGGTGTTCCCGCCGGGAACCATCGTGCGGCTGAACACGGAGGAAGTCGGCCGCGTCATCGCGGTGAACCGGAACCATCCGCTGCGACCGCAGGTGGAGATCGTCGCCGACGGCAAGGGCCAGCGCCTCGCGGCGCCCAAGGTCATCGATCTCTCCGAGTCGCCCTTCCTCTACATCACGGGTCCGGTCGGCGAGAGCTCGCGGTGAGGGCCTAGCGTGGCGCAGTACGAGATGAACCTGCGCGACTACTGGCTGATCGTCCGCCGGCGGCGGATGTGGATCATCGGCACGACCGTCGTCACCATGCTCGTCGCCCTCTGGCTCGCCCGCCAGAAGGTCCCGGTGTACCAGGCGACGGCGACCGTGAAGTTCGAGCAGGCCACCAGCCTGTCGGGTCTGCTGGTGGAAGTGCTGTCCTACTCCAGCTCCGACAGCATCGAGACGCAGGCCACGCTCATCAAGAGCTACCCCGTGCTCGAGGAGGTCGCTCGCCGGCTGGGGCGCCTGCCGCCGGCCACGGGCGAGGTGGCGGTGCGCGAGTCCCGCTCCTACCAGGCCGTCCTCGACGCGATCGGCAGCAAGCTCAAGACGAGCCGCCTGCCCAACACGAGCATCCTGGAAATCACCGCGACCTCGACCAATTCGAAGGAAGCCCGCGACCTCGCCAACACGGTGGCCGAGGTCTATCGCGACTACAACAAGCAGAACCGCAACGCCCGCATGACGGAGGCGCGCAAATTCATCGAGGCCCAGCTGCGCGAGGTGGACGGCCGGGTCAAGCGCGCGGAGGAGGAGGTGTGGGCCTTCCGCGACGCCAACCGCGTCATCTCCCCCGGTGCGGAGTCGACGGTGCTGCTCTCGCTCTTCACGCAGGTTCGCGGCGACATGGAGAAGACACGGCAGCAGCGGACCGAGCTCGAGGAGCTGCAGGCGCGGCTGGCCCGCACCGATCCCGCCAGCATGACCGAGCGTGTCTATGTCGAGACGACGAATCCGGCGCTGCTGCGGATGCAGACCGCGCAGACCGAGCTGACCATGGAGCGCACGCAGCTGGCGCTCGAGGTGACCGACAAGCACCCGCGGCTGCGCGCGATCGATGATCGGCTGCGCGAGGTGCGGTTCGAGATGCGGCGCGAGATCGGCGCGCAGGTCGCCACCCTGAAGAATCGCGAGGAGATCCTCGGCCGCCAGATGGCCGAGCTGATGCAGAAGAACCGCGAAGTCCCGGCCATCGAGCTGTCGCTGCAGCGCCTGCAGCGCGACGCCAAGGTCAACGACGATCTGCTGACGCTGCTCAAGACCAAGCACCAGGAGGCGCTGATCAAGGAGTCCGAGGGCGTCGAGGAAGTGGCCCTCGTCCGCCCCGCCACCGAGCCCACCTCGCCCGTGGGCGGCGACACCCTGAACACCATGCTCGTCGGCGCGCTGCTCGGGCTGATGCTCGGGCTCGTGCTGGCCTTCGTGCAGGAGACGCTCGACACGTCGATCGGCACCATCGAGGACGTCGAGTCGTACCTCGACGTCAAGGTGCTCGGCATCGTGCCTCACATCGATCCGCGGGGGACGGTGGAGCGTCTGCTCGAGCGGCGGCCGGCGCTGGCCCAGATGGACCCCGAGGCGCTCCAGAGTCACGCGCTGCTCATCACGCATTTCGATCCGAAGTCCCCGGTGGCCGAGGCGTACCGCACGCTGCGCACCAACATCCAGTTCCAGCGGATGGAGCGCGGCGGCAAGGTGCTGGTGGTGACGAGCCCCACGCTGCAGGAGGGCAAGACCACCACCATCGTGAACCTCGCCCTCACGATGGCCCAGAGCGGCCAGAAGACGCTGCTCGTCGGCGCCAACATGCGGCGCCCGTCGATTCACCGCTTCTTCGGGATCCCGCGCGAGCCCGGCCTCTCCGACATCCTCGTCGGCAACGCGCGGTGGCAGGACTGCGTGCGCGGCGTCGCCGACATCCTGATGGGCCGCTTCGAGATGGAAGACATCATGGCCTCGCCCGGTCTCGACAACCTCCACATCATCGAGGCGGGCCCGATTCCCGCGAATCCCTCCGAGCTCCTGTCGACGGCCGCCATGCGCGACTTCCTGCACGCCGTCAGCGCCGAGTACGACATCGTCCTCATCGACACGCCGCCCATCCTGCCGGTCACCGATTCCGCCATCGTCGCCGGCCAGGTCGACGGCGTGCTGCTCGTGTACCAGGCGGGCAAGGTGGGCCGGCTCGTGCTCAAGCGCGCGAAGGCGCATCTCGAGAGCGCACGCGCCAAGGTCTGGGGCATCGTGCTCAACGACCTCCAGACGGAGATCTCGGGCTACACGTACACGCACTACTACACGCACTACTACGGCGAAGAGACCGATCCGGACTCGACGAGCACGGGTGTCGTCGGGCGCGCGCTTGATTTCGCGCGCGGCAAGCTGGGGCTCGGCGCGCGGCGCCCGACCACGACCACGGTGCCCGCCGACACCGGGACGGCAGCGCCGGTGGAGACGGGGGCGGGCACGCCGAGTCGCTTCAATCGCACGACGCTTCTCGTCGGCGTCGCCGTCGCGGCGACGCTCGGCGTCGCGGCGACGGTGGCGCTCTGGCGCGCCGGCGCTTCGCGCGAGGCGGATCCCCGCGCGCAGCTTCGTCAGCGGCTCGAGCCGCCCGCACGCTCCGGTGCGCCGGCGCCGAAGTCGCCGATGAAGCCCGCCACGCCGCCGTCTGCGCCGGCGCCAGCAGCGCCGGCCCCAGCAGCGCCACCGGCCTCGTCGGCACCGACGACGTCCTCGACGATGCGGCCGCCGGTGCTGCCGCAGGCGTCGGTGCTCGCGCTGCCGCCGGCCGTGGCGAGCACGCCGGCTCCGCGGCTCGCGCCGGCGCTCACGGCTCCGCCCACGACGACCGTCGCGCCGATATCGCGGGCGGAGCGCGCCGCCGCTCCGTCTTCCGCCATCCCGCCGGCCGTCGCGCCGTCACCGATCACGCCGCCGGCCGCCGTCCCGCTGGCCGCCGCCGCACCGGTCGACGTGCCGCCGGCGCCCACGCCGTCGCCCGTCCGAATCGGCACGGCGATCACGCAGCCGTCGCCGCCAGCGCCGTCGGTGACGATCGTGGCGCCGCCGGACACGCCGCCAGCGACGCCGTCGACGCTGGCCGCAAAGACCGGAGCCGAGACGAGCACAGCGACGACGCGGCACGTTAAGCCCGAGGCGACGCCGGTGGCGAGGGTGCCGGCGCGCTTCGCGCTGCTCTTCGGACCGTTCGCGTCCGCCGCGGACGCCGAGCGCCTCGAGCGCACGCTCATGCGGGCCGGACACGACAGCGTCCGCACGCGAGCGGACGGCGGACCGACCCGCTACGCCGTCCTCATCGAGCGGGTGGCCAGCGCGGCCGAGGCGCGCACGATCGGCGCCGTCCTCCGCGAGCAGGGTCTGGAGACCGTCGTGTCTACGAGCGAGCCGGTCGTCATCCGTGTCGGGGAGCCGCGGGTGCTGCGCGGCGCGGTGGAGCTGGCCGCGCGGGTTCGCAAGGCGGGCTACCAGGTCCGGGTGGTCGCCCAGCCCGGCGGCGGCGCTGCGTACACGATCCGGCACGGCAGCTTCGCGACGCGTGACGAGGCCGAGGGACGGAGTCGCGAGCTTGCACGGCTCAGCGTGCCGGTGGCGCAGGTGGTCCAGGTCCGGTAGCGCCGGTGGACTCGCCCCTTCTCGTCGGCGCCGCGCTCGTCCTGTTCGTCCTGTCGTTCGCGCGAACCGAGTTCGGACTCTACGTCGTGGTGTTCTCGATGCTCCTGTCGCCCGAGATCACCGCCGGTGGCGGCGGCCTCGCCGAGCGCCGCGAGATCACCCTGCGCACCGAGGACTTCGTGCTGATGGTCATCGGGTTCAGCTGGTTCGCCAAGACGGCGGTGAACAAGGAGCTCGGCCTCGTGGCGAAGACGCCGCTCAACGGCCCCATCGTCGTCTACATCGCCGCCAACATCGTGGCCACGCTGTTCGGCTACCTGCTCGGCACCGTGCGCACCGCCGCCGGCTACTTCTACGTGCTCAAGTACATCGAGTACTTCGTCGTCTACTACATGGTCGTCAACAACCTGCGCGACCGCCCGCACGCCCGCCGGCTCATGGCGGCGGCGATGCTGACGGCGGCGGTCGTGAGCGTGATCGGCATCACGCAGAT
Source organism: Candidatus Methylomirabilota bacterium (assembly GCA_036265915.1). GTDB lineage: Bacteria > Methylomirabilota > Methylomirabilia > Rokubacteriales > CSP1-6 > AR12. The sequence continues at coordinate 15,524 of DATAOC010000020.1, forward strand.
CCCGTCGGGCGAGCGCGTGTCGGCGCCGTTCGAGGGGGAAACCGGAGAGCCGAATACGTTTGGCGGCTACCTCCTGTTCATGATCGCCCTCGCGGCCGGGATGGCGCTGGAGACGCCGCGGCTCGCGATCCGCACCCGGCTGGTGACCCTCATCGGCGTCATGGCGCTACCGTTCGCATTCACGCTGTCGCGCGCCTCGTACCTCGGCGTCGTCCCCGCCTTCGTCGCGCTGACGGCGCTCACGACGCGGCGCCGGGTGATGGTCGGCATCCTCCTCGTCGTGCTCGTGTGCTCGCCGCTCGTGATGCTCGTGGCCCCGAGCGCGGTCGTCAATCGCGTCGCGTACACCTTCCAGCCCGAGGCCAACCAGCCCACGGTGCGGGTCGGCAAGCTCGGCCTCGATCCGTCGACATCCGCGCGCATTCTCAGTCTCAGCCAGGCGCTCCGTGGGTGGATGGAGCGGCCGATCCTCGGCTGGGGCGTCACCGGCTTCGGCTTCATGGACGCGCAGTACGCGCGGGTGCTGGTGGAGACCGGCATCGTGGGGTTCCTCGCGTTCGTGTGGCTCCTGTGGTCGGTGCTGACGGCGGCGCGCGCGGCGTATCAGCAGCTGCGCGATCCGCTCGATCGCGGCCTCGCCATGGGATTCATCGCCGGCACGATCGGACTCCTGGCGCACGCGATCGGCTCGAACACGTTCACGATCATCCGGGTGATGGAGCCGTTCTGGCTCTTCGCGGGCATCGTCGTGATGCTGCCTGTCCTCGTCGGCGAAGAGCCGTCGGTGCCGGGGCCCATCCCGCTGGCGCCGACGGCGGCGCCCGTGCTGCGCTGAGCGGAGCCGCCGGCGATGCCGTCGAGCTTCCCGGACGCGCTCTCGATCGTCGCCGCGTGGGTGCAGGCGCTGCGACCGGCCAGCGTTCTCGACGTGGGGATCGGCTTCGGCAAGTACGGCCTGCTGTTCCGGGAGTACCTCGACATCTCTCCGCGCTCGGAGCGCGGGGAGGCCTACGACGCGCGGGGGCGGCTCGTCCGCATCGACGGCATCGAGGCGCACGCGCCGTACATCGGCGCGCTGCAGCGCGCGATCTACGATGACATCCACGTCGGCGAGGCGCTCGCCGTGCTGCCGTCGCTCGGCCGCTACGATCTCGTCTTCGCCGCCGACGTCCTGGAGCACTTCACGCGCGCGGACGGCGAGCGGTTCCTCGAGGCGGCCGCCGAGCATGCGGCGCTCGGCGTGCTGATCGTCACCCCCGCTCTCGACCTCGAGCAGGACGACGTGTTCGGCAACCCGTTCGAGCGTCACCAGAGCTTCTGGACCGCGCGCGACTTTGCGGCGCGCCCGGGCGCCGACGTGCTGGTGTGGCGTCGCCAGCTGCTGGCGTTCCTGCCGACCGGCGCCGCGCGTCCCGCGCTGCCGCGCACGTCGGTCCGCGAGGCGCTCGGGCAAGCGGCGAAGGCGGCGCTGACCGGCGTGCTCGGAGCCGGGCGCGCCGAGGCGTTGCTGCAGGCGCGGAGGCGGCACGGATGAGGGCGGCGGATGCGCAGGGCGGCGTCATGTCGGCCATCGTCCGCGGCGGAGCGCTCACGCTCGGCGGCTCCATGGTGGCGCGCGCAGCCTCGATGGCCCAGTCGGTCGTCGTGGCGCGAGGCCTGGATCCCCATCGCCTCGGCGTCTTCGCGATCGTCAACTATGTCCTCACGCTCGGCGCCGCCGTCGTCGATCTCGGCGTGCCGGTGGCGGCCATGAAGCTCGTCGCGGAGTATCGAATCGCGCGGCCGGCCGCCGTGCGGCGGATCCTCGGCGTGCTCGCGTGGCTGAGCGTCGCGCTCGCCGGCGCCGGCGCCGTCGCGCTCGTGGGCGGGGCGGACCTTCTCAGCGCGTTCTATCGCGAGCCCGGCATGACGCCCCTTTTTCGCCTGGCCGCCGCGCTGCTCTTCGTCTCGCTCGTCGGCGGTTTCCTCACGGGCGTGCTCCAGGGCTTCCGGCGGATCGACACCCTCGCGGCGCTGACACCGGTGAAGGCGGTGGTGGCGCTGGCGGCGACGATCGTGCTGTTGCCGTCGCTCGGGCTGCTGGGCGTCATCCTCGCGTCCATCATCGCCGAGCTCGTCACCTGGCCGCTGATGGCGCGCCCGCTCCGGTCCGCCGTCGCCGTGGAGGCCGGCGCCACGACCGAGAGTGTGCCAGCCGGCCTCGTGGTCGCGCGCGCGCTGGCGCTCAGCGTCCCGGTCGTGCTGAACGGGCTCGTCCTCTGGGGTGGCGCCTGGTTCATCCGCTCGTACCTGGCCCGCGCCGCGGGGTACGAGGCGGTCGGCTACTTCCACGTCGCCGATGCCTCGGCGCGCTTGATCCTGCTCCTGCCCTCGGCGCTCGCCGTGCCGTATGTCCCCGCCGTGTCGGAGTCCTCGGCGGTCGGCCGCGATGCCATGCGCTCGATGGTCGAGGGGACGCTGCGCGTGACGCTGCTCGTGGTGGCGCCCGCCGGTGTCCTGCTGAGCCTGGCCGCGGAGCCGCTGCTGCGGCTCGTGTACGGGCCCGCGTACGCGGCCGCCGCTGGCCTGACGTCGATGCTGGTGCTCGCCGCCGGGGTGCAGGCATTCGGTCTGATCATCTGGTCGACGCTCGTCGGTGCTGGACGAACGTGGTCCGGCTTCGGCATCCAGGCGGCTGCACAGGCGACGCTCATCGCGTTGACGGTCGCGCTCGTGCCGGCACACGGGCTCGTCGGCGTCGGCGTCGCCGCCCTCACCGCATCGGTGGGCGGCGCGGTCGTCGGTGTCGCCATCGTGCGCCGCGATCTCGGCATCCGGCTGGCGGCCCTGCGCGGCGCGCTCGCGATCACGCTCGGCGGCTGGGGCGCGGCGCTGCTCCTGTGGCTGGCCGGCGCCACCGGCTGGATGGAGGCCGTCGCGCTGGCGGCCGCGGTCATCACACTCGAGCTCGGTGAACTGTCGGCGGGCGAGCGCCGGTTCATCGCCGGACGCCTCCGGCTGCGCGCCGCGGAGGCCGGCCGGTGAGCCGTTCGCTGACGAGCTGCCAGCTCTCGATCGTGATCCCGGCTCTCGACGAAGGCGCCAGCATCGGCGAGCTGGTGCGCCGGCTCGTCGCGGAGACGATGCGGCTCGGCGTCGACTCGGAGATCATCGTCGTCGACGGCGGGTCGGTGGACGGCACGCCGCGCTGGGCGGCCGAGGCGGGCGCGACGGTCGTGCGGCAGCCCGGGCGGGGCTATGCGGATGCGCTGCTGGCCGGCATCCGCAACGCGCGCGGGGAGTACGTGGCGACGATGGACGCCGACTACTCGCACGACCCCGACTTCCTGCGCACATTGTGGGCCGCGCGGCACGACGCGGAGGTCGTGATCGCTTCGCGCTATGTGGCCGGCGGCTACGCGTACATGCCGCGATTCCGGCGCGTGCTCAGCCGCATCCTGAACGGCGTGAGCCGCTCCGTGCTCGCGCTGCCGTTTCGCGACCTCTCCAGCGGCTTCCGCCTCTATCGCGCCGACGTCGTCCGCGCGCTGGCCCCCCGGGCGCGGCGCTTCGACGTCCTGATCGAGATCCTCGCCCGGATTCGCGCGGAGGGCTGGCGGGTGACCGAGGTGCCGTTTCACTACCGCCAGCGTCAGGGCGGTCGCTCGCACGCCGGCCTCGTGAGCTTCGGCATCGCGTACGCGCGAACGCTGGCCCGCATGTGGGCCCTCCGCAACTCGCTCGAGTCCGCGGATTACGACGATCGCGCGTTCAACTCGCGGATCCCGATCCAGCGCTTCTGGCAGCGTCGGCGGTACGCGATCGTGCTCGGCATGCTCGGCCACGCCGACGCCGTGCTCGACGTGGGCTGCGGCTCGTCGAAGATCCTCGAGGCGCTGCCCCACGCCGTTGGCCTCGACCTGAACTTCAAGGCCCTGCGCTTTCGCCGGCAGACGAACCGGCTCGTGGTCACCGGCGACGCGCGGGTCCTGCCGTTCCGGGACGGCGAGTTCGGCGCCGTCATCTGCTCGGAGATGCTCGAGCACGTGCCGTTCGACGCGCGCATCTTCGACGAGCTCGCGCGCGTGCTGCGTCCCGGCGGCGTGCTCGTGGTCGGCACGCCGGACTATGGCCGCTGGCAGTGGCCGTTCATCGAATGGTGGTACACGCGTCTGCTGCCCGGCGCGCACGGCCACGATCACGTGGAGCGCTACACCGAGGCCAGCCTTCGCCGGTGCCTGGCCGAGGCCGGCTTTGTCACCGAGCAGATTCGCTCGATCTGGCGGGCGGAGCTGATCCTGAAGTGCAGGAAGCGGCCGGCCGCGGTGGCGGCGACCGCCCCGCCATGGCCCGCAGCGTCTCGGTGATCGTGCCGACGTACCGACGCGAGGCGCTGCTGCGCCGCACGCTCGCCGATGTGCTGCGCCTCGACTGGCCGGACCTCGATGTGGTCGTGGTCGACCAGACCGAGACCCACGAGGCGGAGACGCGCGACCTGCTGGCGGCCCTCCGCGGCCGCATCCATCACATCCGACACGCGCCACCGGGCGTGGTGGGCGCGCTCAATCGCGGGCTGACGGCGGCGCGCGGCGAGATCGCGCTGCTGCTCGACGACGACATCGCGATCAGCGACCGCAGGCTGGTCGCTCACCACGTCGCGAACTACGACGATCCCGCCGTCGGCGCCGTGGCGGGCCGCGTGCTGGACGCCGGCGATCCGCGCCCCGGAGCCTATGACGCCCGTTCGAGCGACGCCGTGTGGGGATTCTTTCACTCGCGCTGGGACCACGACACTCGCGCCGACGTGACAACGGCGCCCGGCGCCAACATGTCGGTGCGCCGGCAGCTCGCCCTCCATCTCGGCGGCATCGACGAGCGTATTCGCGGCAACGGCTTCCGCTGGGAGAACGATCTGTGCCTCACCCTTCGCGCCGCCGGCTTCCGGGTCGTCTACGACCCGGCGCCGGCGGTGCTGCACTACTACGGCAGCGCGGGCGGGAACGACAACCGTCACCTGCTCGGCCGTGAGCGCGCCTCGCACGCCTGGTATCGCGACTTCTTCCACAACCACGTCTATGTGACGCTCAAGCACCTGCCGCGCGGCACGCTGCCCGTGCTGCTGTGGCGGCTGTACCGCGCGCACGTCCTGAACCGTCCCTTCGTGCGCGAGGGGCCCGGGTTCGTGGCGGCGCGACACGCCGCGTTCGTGCGTGGCGTGGCCGCGGGACGCGCCAGCGACCGCCGGCGAAAAGCCGTGCGAGGGGCCGCCGCGTGAGCCGGCGCGCCTGGCTGCCGGCCCTCGGCGCGATCCTCGCCGCCGCGCTCGTGCTCCGGCTCGTCTTCTTCGTCGGCTTGACGGGCTGGGACGACCTCGAGTATCGCGAGGCGAGCGCGCGGCTCTTCGCCGGCGATCCGGTGCCGCACTCGCTCTTCGGGCTGCGCTGGGGCCTCACGCTGCCGCTCGGCATCGTGCAGGCGCTCGGTGGCCACGGCGAGCACGCGACGGCGCTGGTGCCGCTGGCGTACTCGCTGGCGGGCATCGTGCTCACCTTCGCGCTCGGGCGGTGGCTCGCCGGTGAGCGCGCCGGTCTCGCCGCCGCCGCTGTCCTCGCGCTGGTGCCGCTCGACGCGCTCGCGGCCAGCGACCTGCACGCCGACCTGCCGGCCAGCGTGTTCCTGGCGCTCGCGGCGTACCTGGCCCTGCGCGCCGGGGCGTCGTCGAGGGCGCGCACCTGGCTGGCGCTGGCCGGGGCCTGTGTCGCGGTCGCCACGCTGACGAAGGAGTCGTCCCTCGCGTTCGTCCTGGTGCTGCTGGTGTGGGGGATCCGCCGCCGCTGGTCGCCGGCCGCCGGCACGAGCGTCGCGCTCGGGTTCATCGTTGTCGTCGCCGTGGACACGGCGTGGCTGCGCGTCGCCACCGGCGCCTGGCTCTACCGCCTCTCCCCGGCCATCACGGCGCCACACGCGGCTCACATGCGGATGACCGTGCCCTCGCACGCGTGGATGGCCGACTACGTCGCGATGTTGCTCGATCCGCGTGCCGGTCACTTCGCCGAGCTCGGCGGTGTCTTCTATCTCGTCGTTCTCGCCACCGTGGCTGCGCTGGCGGTCCGGGCAGTGATGCTCAGCGACGTGGTCGTGTGGTGGGGGACGCTCCTGGCGGCGCTCAGCCTCGCGCCGCTGGACGCCTCCTTCACGCGACCGATGTTCGTCCACTTTGCGCGCACGGCGCAGCCGCTGCTGATTCCGTTCGCGCTGACCATCGGCCTCGGGCTCGCCGCGTGGCGCGGCGGTCGTCTCGTGCCCGCGGCGTTCGCCGGCGGCTTCGCCGTCCTCTGCGCGGCCGGCCTCTGGGCCACCCACTTCGACGGGCGCCAGTGGGCCGCGGTGGCGCGCCAGGCGGCGCCCGTGATCGAGCGTGCCGCCGATGTCCCGGTGATGACGGATGCGATCACCGCGGCGCTGCTGCGCTCGCTGCTGTCCGAGCGGCGCGCGCCGGCCGTCACCACGGCCGTGGTGTCCGGGGCGGCGCCCGCGCTGGTGCTCCGCGACCCGCTCTTCATCGCGAGCGCGCTGCAGCATGAGCGGCCGGTGGCGGCCGCGGTGCTGTCGCCGCCCGCCGAGGCGGAACGCGTGGCCGTGTTCGAGCGCCGTCAGCGGCCACGCCTTCGCGCCTGGCTCGGCCAGGCCGGCTCGCGATCACCGACGACGGACGCCGCGACGCTGTGGCGGGTGGGCGGAGCCGCCACGGCGGTGCGTACGGCAGAGGCCAGCCGCTGATGCGCATCGTGATCGACGGGCGCGGGCTCAGCGGCAACACGACCGGTGCTGGCAACGCGCTCGGGTGGCTGCTGGCGCGACTGAAGGCGGACGCCCCCGAGCACGACTACGTCGTGCTCACGCCGCCGGCCGCAAGCTGGCGCCTGCGACGCCAGCTCTGGTGGGAGCAGGTGGAGTTCCCGCGCCAGGCGGCGCGGCTCCGCGCCGACGTCATGCACGTGCCCGGCGGAACATCGACGCCGCTCGCGGGTCGGCGCCGCACCGTCGTGACGCTTCACGATCTGGCGCCGAGCGCGCATCCGGAGTGGCTGCCGCCGGGGCCGGGACGCTGGTACTGGGGCCGCTGGGTCGCGTGGACGGCGTCATTTGCCGACTGCGTGCTGGTGCCGTCGGAGGCGACCCGGCGCGACGCCATCGCGCGCGGCGGCATCGCCGAGCGCCGCGTGCGGGTCACGCCATGGGGCGTGCCCCCGGACGTGGCGGAGGGCATTCCGGCCGGCGCCGCTCGGGCCGCCCGCGAGCGGCATCATCTCCCCGAGCGCTACGTGCTCTATGCCGGCACCATCGACCGACGCAAGGACTACCGCACGCTGCTCCTCGCCCTGCGAGAGCTGCACGCCGACCTGGCGCTCGTCGTCGCCGGCAGCGTGGTGGCGGGACGCACGGACTTCGAGGCCGTCATCGACGCCCTCGCGCTCCGTCCCCGCGTCCGCGTGCTCGGCTACGTGCCGCGCGCCGATCTGCTCGGCCTGTACGCAGGCGCGGCGGCGTTTGTCTATCCGTCGTTCTACGAGGGATTCGGCCTGCCGGTGCTCGAGGCGATGGCGATCGGCGCACCGGTCGTGACCTATCGCGTCTGCTCCCTGCCGGAGGTGGCGGGCGACGCCGCCATCCTGCTCGAGCCGCCGGTGTCGCCCTCGGCCCTTGCGGCGGCGCTCGCGCGCGTGCTGGACGACGGCCCGTGCCGTCGCCAGCTCGTGGCGGCCGGGCGGGCGCGCGCGCGGCGGTTCGACTGGGGCGCGACCGCGCGTGCGACGCTCGACGCCTACGCGGGCGTGCCGGCGTGACCGCATGACGATGCTCTTTCTCGCCTACGCGCACGAGCGTGGCCTCACTGCCGACGTCGGTGGCTTTCGCAAGCTGTGGGAGCTCGCGGCCGCCGTGGCCCGGCGCGGGCCGCGCGTCGAGGTCTTGTATCCGCGGCTGCCGGGACACCGCGCGCTCCGCGACGTGCCGCATCGCGACTACGCGGTGGTCAACCGGCCGTTGCTGCGCCCGCTGACGGCGTATGGCGCGCTGTGCGCGGCCGCACTGCGCATCCGCCCGAGACCCGACGTCGTGTACTTCCGCATCGGCCTCGCACTGCTGCCAGCCGCGCTGCTGCGCGCGCGCGGCGCCCGCGTGGTCGTGGAAATCAATGCCGATCCGTGCGAGTTCCAGGCGGTCGAGGGTGCCGGGCGCGCGGCGCGCCGCCTCGCGCGGCTCGTTCTCGCCGCCAGCGTGCGCGTCAGCCACCTCGCGGTCGCGGTCACCCCGGGGCTGGCGCAGCGGCTCATCGACGATCTCGGCGTTCCGCGCGGGCGGGTGGTGCTCAGCCCGAGCGCGACCGATACCACGCACTTCGTCCCCGCCGACGCGACGGTGGCGCGCCGCCGGCTCGGCCTCGACCCCGATCGTCCGACGGTCGGCTTCGTCGGCGTGTTCTACCGGCACCAGGGCGTCCCCACGCTGCTGCACGCCGTGGCGGAGCTGCGCTGCCGCGTCCCCGGCATCCTGGCGCTCGTCGTCGGCGACGGCGTCATGCGGCGGGCGTGGGAGGCCGAGGCGGCGGCGCTGTCGCTCGGCGACGCCGTGCGCTTCACCGGCCAGGTCGCGTATGCCGACGTGCCGGCGTACTTCAACGCGATGGACGTCGTGGCGGCGCCGTTTACCGCTCACCGCGGTGAGACGTCGCCGTTCAAGGTGCTCGACGCCCTCGCCTGCGCGCGGCCCGTGGTGGCGTCCGATCTGCCCTCGGTGCGCACGCTTGCCGACAGCGGCGCGCTGACGCTCGTGCCGCCCGACGACCCGGCCGCGCTCGCGAAGGCCCTGGGGGAGCTGCTGGCCGACCCCGGCCACCGGGTCGCGATGGGATGGAAGGGGCGCGGCTTCGTCGAGCGGCACGCGAGCTGGGACCACGCGGCGGCAACGCTGCTCGGGGCGCTCGCGCGATGAAGGTCGTCATCCTCACCAAGCGCACGCTCGCGCACGGCTTCGGCGGCGTCGAAGCATACGTGCACCACCTGGCGCGGGCGGCGGCCGCGCTGGGGCACGACGTCGTCGTGCTGGCCACCGCGCATCCCGATGCGCGCGCCGCGGACGCGGTGAGCGGCTACCGCGTCGAGTACCTCGCCGGCACCGCGCCCGGCGTCTACTCCGACGCCTTCTGGCGGATCAGCGCCGACGCCGTGCGCCGGCACGCCCCCTACGACCTGCTCTACAGCACCAACCTCGCCGGCTACGGCGCCGCCCTCGCCGGTGTGCCGCGGCCGCACGTCGCGTGGTGCACCGGGCGCACGCTCGGCCACCTGCGCAGCGAGTGGCACGATCGCGCCGGGATCCGCGCGCTCGCCGGCTATCCCAAGGCGGCGCTGGCGCTCTTGTACTACGCGGCGCTCGAGCGGCGGCTCTATCGCCGCCTCGACGGCATCGTCGCCGAGGACGACGGCACGTGCGCGGCGCTGCGCCGGCGTGGCTGGCCGGTGCGCCTGGTGCACACGGGCGTCGACACCGGCGAGTTCCGCCCTCACGCCGGCGTTCGCGCGCAGACGCGCGACTGGCTCGGGATCCCGCGGGACGCCGAGGTGCTGTTCATGGCCGCGGCCGTCAATCGGCAGAAGGGGATTGCGCTCGGCGTCGATGTGTTCGACCGGCTCGCCGCATCGCGGCCGCGCCTGCACTTGGTCGTCGCCGGCGACGGTCCCGAGCGGCGCGCGCTGGAGGCTCGGGCGCGGCGCGGGCACGGGGGCGCGCGTGTCCGCTTCGTCGGCGCCGTCCCCGAGGGCAGCATGTCGCGCTATCACGCCGCCGCGGACGTGCTGCTCTATCCCACGCGCCGCACGGAAGGCGTGCCGCGCGCAATTCTGGAAGGCATGGCCACCGGCCTGGTCGTGGTCGCGACCGACCGCGGCGGCGTGCGCACCGCCGTCCGCGACGGCGACACCGGTGTGCTGCTGCCGCGGCCGGCGATCGGGCTGCTCGAGCGCGCGGTGGCCGGCCTGCTCGCCGATCCCGCGCGACGTCGCGCACTGGCCGACCGCGCGCTCGCCGTCGCGCGCGAGGAGTTCGACCTGCACGAAACGGTCAGCGCCGTGCTCGAGACGGCGGGCGCGGGCGGGCGCGCGGCGGTGCGCGCGTGAGCGTGCGCAGCGTCGGGCGCCGCGTGCTGTCGCTGGCGCCCGTCCTCGGGCTCGTCGCCCGCCCGGAGCCGCGCCCCGACGGCATCAGCGCGATTGTCCGCGTGCGCGGTGAGGAGGAGTGGATCGAGCCGGCGCTGCTGTCGATCACCGACTTCGCCGACGAGATCGTCGTGCTCGACAACGGCGCGTCCTCGGCGGCGCGCGAGGCGATCGACGCACTCGCCGAGCGGCTCGGATCGCAGCTCGTCCGCGTGGAGTGCCCCGCGCTCGATCTCTTCGAGGTCTCGAACCTCGGGCTCGCGCGCGCCCGCTATCGGTTCGTGGTGCGGTGGGACGCTGACTTCGTCGCGCACACCGAGGGGCCGGGTGACGTGCGCCATCTCCGGCACCATCTGCTGACCCTCGATCGGCGGCGGTTCTTCCGGATCGTCATCCCCGCGGCCGAGGTCGCCGGCGATCTCCGTCACCAGTTTCCCGATCGCCGCCTGCGCTTCGACGGCGAGGCGCACACCGCGTCCGCGCACGCCCGCTATGTCAAGGTCACGCGCGACACGCCGACGGAATCGCTCGGCGCCGCCGACCGGCCGCTGCGCGGGCGCGCGCGGCTGACGCTGGCCCTCGAGGCCCTGGCGCTGCCGCCCGTCTACGCGATCCTCCGCTGGCCGACGGTCGCCTACTTCCACGTGCACGTGAAGCCCGCGCGGCACCTGCTGCTCCGCCACTTCTGGCTCGAGTGGCTGGCGGAGCCCGATACCGCCCGGTATCCGACGCTCGAGTCCTACGCGCGCGAGCAGGCGCGCATCCGCTGGGGCATTGCCGACGCCGACGCCGCGGCCGAGCACCTGATGCGTCGTCTGTGGGCGGGGCTCGTGCCGTTCGACGAGTCGGTCTGCGGGCCGTACCCGGCGCTGCTGCGGCCGCATCTCGACGTGAGCCGCTACACCGTGCAGTACGCCGGCGCGCAGATCGTCGGGCGGAGGGAGCGCTGACGTGCTGCGCACGGGCCACCAGCTGGACGACCGCACCATCCGCGAGCGCTACGAGCATCTCGGCCACCGCGGCGGGCTCGGTCGGCCCTTCGCGCGCCGCGTCCTCGCGCTCGCCGGCCCGCCGGCGGCGGGGCCGGTGGGCGACATCGGCTGCGGCACTGGTGATCTCCTCCGCGAGCTCGCCGAGCAGTGGCCCGACAGCCGCCTGTACGGGGTGGACTTCGCGACATCGCGATTGCGGACCACCGCCGGCCGCGTGGCGCGGCGAGTGACGCTCGTCGACGCGGACCTGGGCGCGCGCCTGCCGTTCGCCGACGGCGCCTTCCGCGCGCTGTTCTGCACCGAGGTGCTGGAGCACCTCAAGCGGCCGGTGGAGGCGCTGCGCGAGCTGGCGCGCATCCTGGCCTGCGGAGGCCGTCTCACGCTGTCGGTGCCGAACGCCACTGGCTTCGCGCCGTTCCACCGGCTGGGTGGCCGCGTGCCCGGCGCCTGGCTGCGCGGCAAGCTGTTGCCGTACGAGCACCCCGCCAACACCGACCAGCCGATCGACACGTGCTGGTCGTACGACGAGATCCTGGCGATGGTCGCCGCCGGCGGCTTCGTGATCGAAGCGGCGGACGGCCTCGCCTACTTCCGGTATCTCGAGATGCTGCCGGTGGTCCGAGTCGTGTGGCGACCCGCGGCGGCGCGCGCCGAGCGCCTGCTGCCGCGCCTCGGCGCACGGCGGTTCGCCTATCATCTGTTGCTGCGCTGCCGTCCGGCGGGAGCGCCCGGATGCTGACCTGTCCCGTGTGCGCGGAGGTGCGCGTCCGCGCGGTCGACGTGCCCGGCGGCCGCGGCTTCGTGCGCTGCGCGCGGTGCCGGCTGCTGTTCGACCCGGAGCGCACGCCGGACGTCGCACGGCCGGAGCTGTCCGAGCGCGAGCGGCGGCTGGAGGAGCGCGTGGCGCTTCGGCGCGCGTCGCACTTCGACGCGCTGCTGCGCCGCGCCGGCGGCCCCGGGCGCGTGCTCGACGTGGGCGCCGGCATCGGCGCCTTCGTGCAGTGCGCGTGCGACGCGGGCTGGCAGGCTGTCGGCGTCGACGTCGATCCCGCCGTCGTCGCCTACGCGCGCGCACGTGGCCGCGACGTCCGCCTGGGTGACCTTTCGTCGCTGGCGCTCGAGCCCGAGACCTTCGACCTCGTGACGCTGTGGAACGTCCTGGACTTCCTGCGCGAGCCGCTGGCCGCGCTGCGCGAGGCGCGCCGCGTGCTGCGCCCGGGCGGCAGCCTGTTCGTCCGCACGCCGAACGCGCCGGTGCAGATCGCCGGCGTCCGGCTGACCGCCGTACTCGCCGCGATGCTGCGGCACCCCGGCGGTCGGCCACGCTGGGCCGGCATCCTGCACACGTCCAATTTCGGCGCGCGCGGCCTGCGTATCGCGCTCGGGCGTGCGGGCTTCGCCGGCATCGACATCCGCAACAGCGATCCGATCGCTGGCGATCCCTATCTCGGGCTGGGCCCCGTGAGAGAGGCGGCCCTCGGAGTCGCCAAGCAGACGATCTTCGGCGTTGCCCAGGCGATGGCGGTGGCGAGCGGCGGCCGCTGCCTGCTCTCACCCTCGCTCGAGGCCCTGGCGAGGCGGGCCGCGTGACGCCCGCGTCCGTTGTTCACGTGGCGGGGTCGGCCGGCTGGGCGGGTGGCGAGCGATATCTGCTCGCGCTGGCCACCGAGCTCGACCGCAAGCGCTTCCGCCTGTCGGTCGTCGTGCCGGAAGCCGGACCGCTCGTCGATCGCCTGCGCGCACTCGACGTGCCGACCGCGCACGTGCCGCTGAGCTCGCGGCTGGTGAGCCCGGCCGCGTTCGCCGGCCTCGTTCGCGCGCTCTCCGAGTGGGGCCCGGCGATCGTGCAGTCGCATGGCGCCCGCGCGAACGTCTACACGCGTCTGGCCGCGCGGGCTGCCGGCGTGCCCGTTGTGGTGTCCACCGTGCACAACTCGCTCTTCGACTACGAGGTCGCGGGCTGGCGCCGTCGCGCGTACGTGACCGCCGAGCGTCTCACCAGCCCGCTGAGCCAGCGCATCATCGCCGTGTCGCACGCCATCGCGCACGACCTGCGGGCGCGCTATCACATCGACCCGGGCCGGACGGTCGTCGTGCACAACGGTATCGACGCGTGGGCGTTCCGCCCCACGCGCGGCCGCGCGGCCATGCGCGCCGAGCTCGGCCTCGCCGCCGCCCGCCGTGTCGTGGTGATGGCCGGGCGCATGACACCGCAGAAGGGCTGGGACGTGCTGCTGGAGGCGGCCGCGCGGCTGGCCGCGACGCGGGCCGATGTCACCTGGCTGCTCGTCGGGGACGGACCGCTGCGCCCGGCGCTCGTCCGACGCGCGAGCGAGCTCGGCGTGGAGGCGCGGTTCACCGGCCCGCGCGCCGACATGGCGGACGTGCTCGACTGCGCCGACGTCGTGGCCCTCGCCTCGCGCTCGGAAGGGCTGCCGTTCACGCTGCTGGAGGCCATGGCCCTCGGCAAGCCGGTGGTGGCGACGCGCGTCGGCGGCGTGCCCGAAGTCGTGGACGACGGCCGCAGCGGACGTCTCGTGCCCCGCGACGACGCGGCGGCGCTGGCGAGCGCGGTGGCCAGCGTCCTGGACTCGCCCGACGCGGCGGCGGCCATGGGCGCGCGCGGACGCGCGCGCGTGGAGTCCGGGTTCACGCTCGACGCCATGGTGCGCGCGGTGGAGCGCCTGTACGCCACGGCGCTGCAGGAGCGCGGGATGGCGATCGACTGATGTGCGGCATCGCCGGCTACGTCGGCGCCGCACCGCCGGGGCTGCTGCCAGCGATGGTGAAGGCGCTCGCTCACCGCGGCCCCGACGATTCGGGATTGCATGTGGACGACCACGCCGGTCTCGGCATGACGCGGCTGGCCATCATCGACCTCGTCACCGGCCGGCAGCCGATGGCGAGCGATGACGGCGCCGCCTGGCTCGTGTTCAACGGCGAGATCTACAACTATCGTGCTTTGCGCGCCGAGCTGCAGGCGCGCGGCCATGTGTTCCGGACCCAGAGCGATACCGAGGTGATCCTGCGCGCCTGGCAGGCGTTCGGCGACGACTGCGTGGCGCGGCTGCACGGCATGTTCGCCTTGGCGCTGTGGGACGCGCGCCGCCAGGCGCTGCTGCTCGCCCGCGACCGGCTCGGCAAGAAGCCGCTCTACTATGCCCAGCACGGGGGCCTGTTCCTGTTCGCCTCCGAGATCAAGGCGCTGCTCTGCCACGGAGCGCTGCCGCGCGAGCTCGACCCCGACGCGTTCCACCACTACCTGGCCTTCGGCTACACGCCCGGCCACCGCTCGATGGTGGCCGGCATCGCGAAGCTGCCGCCGGCACACGTCGCCGTGCTGCAGCGCGGCGGCCTCGCGCAGCACCGGTACTGGACGCTGCCGCCCGCCACGCCGGCGGTGCCGCTCGCCTTCGCCGACGCAGCCGGCCGCGTGCGCGCGGCCGTGCGCGAGGCCGTCCGCGCGCGCCTCGAGAGCGACGTGCCGCTCGGCGTGTTCCTGAGCGGCGGCGTCGACTCCGCGGCGATCGTCGCCAGCATGCGCGAGCTGACCAGCGGTCCGATCGCGACGTTCACCATCGGCTTCGGCGACGCGGAGTCCTTCGACGAGCGGCCGCTGGCCCGCGAGGTGGCGCGGCGCTTCGGCACCGCGCACCACGAGGAGGTCCTGGCCCCCGACATTGCCGGTCTGCTGCCCGGCGTCGTGGAGGCGCTCGACGAGCCGTTCGCCGACTCATCGGCGATCCCGACCTACGCGGTGGCGATGGCCACCGCGCGCCACGTGAAGGTCGCGCTCTCGGGCGTCGGCGGCGACGAGGCGTTCGCCGGATACCCGCGCTACGTCGGCGTGCGCGCGGCGGGTCACTACGCGCGCCTGCCGCGCGCGCTCCGTGCGCTCACCGAGCAGCTGACTCTCAGGTGCGTGCCCGAGTCGGAGGGCAGTCGCGACTGGGGCGGCCGTGTCCGGCGCTTCGTCGCCGGCGGCGACGCCGACGTGGCCAGCCGCTACATCGGCTGGACGCGGTTCTTCGGCGAGCGGCTGCTCGACGATCTCGCAGTCCCCGCCCTGCGCGCGCGGTGGCGCGAGGACGTCGAGGCCACCGCGCGCGAGGCGTTCGCCGCGCATGCTCACGCGGATGCCGTCGACGGCGCCTTCCGCGCCGACCTGGCGTCCTACCTCCCCGACGACCTGCTGGTCATGGCCGATCGGCTCGGCATGGCGCACTCGCTCGAGGTCCGCGCGCCATTCTGCGATCATGCGCTGCTGGAAGCCGCGCTGGCGCTGCCGCCCTCGCTCAAGCTGCGGCACGGACGCCTCAAGGCGCTGCTGAAGGCGGCCTTCGCCGACGTGCTGCCGCCGGCGGTGCTCGCGGCCCCCAAGCGCGGCTTCATGATCCCGCTCGCGCGCTGGCTGCGTCACGACCTGCGCGACATGGTCGACGACGTGCTCGCCCCCGCGCAGGTGCGCGCGCGCGGGCTCTTCGAGCCGGCCGCCGTCGCCCGCCTGGTGGCCGAGCATCGCGACGGCCGTCGCAGCCACAGCGATCGGCTGTGGGCGCTGATGATGACGGAGCTGTGGCTGCGGCGGTACTGCGACCGGCGCGGGGACTGACGGCATGAGAGCCCTCGACGTGCTGCTGGTCACCGACGCGGCGCCGCCGGCCATGGGCGGGGGCGCCGAGCGCGTGCTCTGGGAGCAGGCCACGCGCCTGGCGCGGCGCGGCCACGGCGTCCGGATCCTCGCGCGCGCGCCCGAGCGCATGCCCGCGTACCGCGTGGAGCCGGCGCTGGCGATCACGCACTTCGCCGTCGACCGAGGCTCGGTCGCCCGGTTCGTCCGGACCGCGGTGCTCGGGGCGCGTGCGGCGGGCGAGCACGCGGTGCGCGAGCGGCGGCCGCACGCGCTGCACGTGCACCAGCCGCTGGCGGGCTACGGCGTGCTCGGGGCGGCGGCCGCGCGCGGGCTGCCGGCCCTGTACACGTTCCATTCGGCGGCGCCGAGCGAGTACCGCTCGCGCCGCGGCATGACGGGACTCCACCGCCGCGGTCTCGCCGGCACCGCGATGCTGGCCGCGCTCTGGCTCCTCGAATGGTCGTGCCTGCGCCGTGCCGCCCGCGTGCACGTGCTCAGCGACTTCTCCGCGAGCCAGCTCCGCGCGCTGTACGGAATCGGCGGGGCGCGCGTGGTGCGAATCGGCGGCGGCGCCGACGTCGAGCGCTTCCGACCGGCCGCCGACCGGGTCGCTGCCCGCGCGGCGCTCGGTGTCGGACCGCGTGTGGCGTTGCTGTTCACGGCCCGCAACCTCGAGGCGCGCATGGGACTCGATCGCTTGCTGGAGGCGATGGCCCGGCTGCGCTACTTCCATCCGCACGCGCATCTCGTCGTGGCCGGCACCGGCTCCCGTGGCGACGCGCTCCGCGCGCAGGCGGCCGCGCTCGGCCTGGCGGACACCGTCGACTTCGTCGGCTTCGTGGACGACGCACGCCTGGCCGCGTACTACGCGGCCGCCGATGCGTTCGTGCTTCCGACGCGCGAGCTGGAGGGCTTCGGGCTGGTCACGGTGGAGGCGCTGGCCTCCGGCACGCCGGTGCTGGGGACGCCGATCGGCGCCACGCCCGAGATCCTCGGCCCGCTGGACCGCTCGCTCCTCTTTCGCGACGCCTCCGCGGCCGCGATCGCGGACGGGCTCGACGCGTTCTTGCAGCGCCTCGCCGCGGATCCCGGGCTGGCGGCGCTGCGCGCCGCGTGTCGACGCTATGCCGAGTCGCGCTACGGCTGGGACCGCGCGGTCACCGCGCTCGAGGGCGTGCTCGAGTCGGTCGCCGCCCAGCGGCCGCGCCTGCTGCCGCGGGCCGGGGAGGCGTCGGCGTGAGCGTGCGGGTGCTGCATGTCATCACGCGGCTGAGCCTCGGCGGCTCCGCGGAGAACACCGTGGGCGCCATGGTCGGGCTCGCCGCCGCCGGCTACGGTGGGCCGCTGGCCGTCGGGCTCGCGGAATCCGACGCCGCCAGCGTGCGCTCGGCGCGCGAGCGCGGCGTCGCGATCGTGGACGTTCCGGGGCTCGGGCGCGAGGTCGGCGCACGGGACCTCGTCGCGCTGGCGCAGCTGCTCGCGGTCATTCGCCGCGAGCGGCCGGCGATCGTCCACACGCACACATCGAAGGCGGGGTTCGTCGGTCGGCTGGCCGCGCGGCTGGCCCGCGTGCCGGCGGTGATCCACCAGCCGCACGGCCACATCTTCTATGGCTACTGGGGCCCGCGCCGCACCGCGATGTACGTCCACCTGGAGCGGCTCGCCGCGCGCTGGACCGATCGGATCGTGACCCTCACCGAGCGCGGCACCGAGGAGCACCTGGCGCAGCGGATCGGACGACGGGCGCAGTACCGCACGGTGCCGAGCGGTGTGCCGACCGCGGAGCTGCGCGCGCAGGCGCCGGGGCGCTCGGCGGCCCGCGCCGCGCTCGGCGTGCCGGCCGGCGCGTTCGTGATCGGCGGCCTCGGGCGGTTCGTTCGCGTGAAGGGCTTCGATCTCCTCGTCGCCGCGCTGCCCGCGGTGGCGGCGGCGGTACCGTCGGTGCAGCTCCTGCTGATCGGCGACGGCCCCGAGCGACTGGCGCTCGAGGCACAGGCGAGCGCGCTCGGCGTCCGCGCGCGCGTGCGGATCACCGGCGCCACGCGCGACATCGCGCGCGCCCTGGCCGCCTGCGATGCGCTGGCGGCGCCGTCGCGAAACGAGGGGATGGGACGCGCGCTGGTGGAGGCGATGGCCCTCGGCCTGCCGGTCGTCGGCGCCGACGTGGGCGGCATTCCGGCGGTGATCGTGGACGGCGAATGCGGGCGCATCGTGCGGGCGGGCGACGCCGATGCGCTCGCGGAGGCGCTGGTGGACCTGGGGCTGGATGTGGCGCTGCGCGAGAAGCTGGCCGCGGCGGCCATCACGCGGGCCGAGGCCTTCTCCACGCAGGTCGCCGACGTGGCGATGCGCGCGATCTACGCCGAGCTCGCGCGCGAGAAGCAGCTCGGCTGATGCGCGGGCGGCTCGGCGCCGCACTCGTCGCCGCCCTCGCGCTGCTGACGCCGCCCGCGGATGCCGACGAGCTGCTGCCGGTGGCGGCCGTCGTGCACCTGCACTCGGATCTGTCGAGCGGCGAGTACGCGCTCGACGAGCTCGCCGGGATGGCGGCGCGTCAGGAGATCGGGGCGCTGCTGCTCGCCGAGAACTATCTCAATCGCATCGAATACGGCCTGCCCCCGTTTCGCGCGCTGACGCGGGTGCGCTACGAGGCGCCGTCGGTGTACGGACGACTCGACGCGTACCGCGAGCGCGTGACCCGCGCGCGCGCCGCGCACCCCGACCTCGTCATCGTGCCCGGCGTGGAAGTGATGCCGCACTACCGCTGGAGCGGCTCGCCGCTCGCGCTCGAGCTCGCCGTCGCCAACACGCAAAAGAACCTCCTCGTGTTCGGTCTCGACGACCCGCACGCGCTGGCCGCGATCCCGGTGGTCGGCAACAGCGCGGCGGGGACGTACTCCACCCACTCGCTCGTCGAGGCGGCGCCGGTCGTGCTGCTCGCGCCCGGCCTGCTGCTGCTCCTCCTGAAGCGCCCGCGGCGTCGCCGCGTCGGCGCGGCCGTCATCCTCGTCCGCCAGCGTCAGTGGCTGCCCGGCTCGATCCTGTGCGCCGTGGCGCTGGCCACCGTGATCCGCGGCTGGCCGTTCACCCAGACACCGTACTCGCCGTACGCCGACTACGGCGCGGCGCCGTACCAGGACGTCATCGACTACGTCGAGCAGCGCGGCGGCGCCGCCGTCTGGTCCTTTCCGGAGGCGCGCGACAGCGGCAGCGACGCCGCCGGCCCGGTCCGCGTGACCTGGTCGACGGAGCCGTACCCCGACGACCTGCTGCGGACGTTCCGCTACACCGCGTTCGGCGCGCTCTACGAGGACACGACGCAGGTGGAACGGCCGGGCGGCGGCTGGGATCGGCTGCTGGCCCAGTACGCGGCGGGCGAGCGCAGCCGGCCGGCGTGGGGGCTCGGAGAGTCGGGCTATCACGACTCCAGCGCGGGCAAGCGGCTGGGACGCGTGCAGACGGTCTTCCTCGTCCGCGAGCGCTCCGAGGCGGGCGTGCTCGAGGCGCTGCGCGGTGGCCGGCTGTACGCGCGGCTCCGCACACCGCAGAGCGCGCTGGCGCTGACGGAGTTCGCCGCGGCCACCGATGCCGCACGCGCCGGCGCCGGCGACACGCTGCGTCCGGCGCCGGGTGCCGTGGTGACGCTCACGATCGGCGTCGACGTCGTCGGCACGCCGCCCGCCGATCTCCGCGTCGTGCTCGTCAAGGACGGGATCATCGCCGAGGCGTGGACCGGCACGACGCCGTTTCGCGCCGCGCACCGCGAGACCTGGGACGGGCGCCCCGCAGTCTTCCGGCTGGAAGCGCGTGGCGGCGGCGGGCGCCTGCTCTCGAGCGCCATCTTCCTGAGGCCATCGTGAAGGTCGCCATCCATCAGCCGCAGTACCTGCCGTGGCTCGGTTACCTCGCGAAGTGGGCGGCCGCCGACCTGTTCGTCTTCCTCGACACCGTGCAGTACGAGAAGAATGGCTGGCAGAACCGCAACCGCATCCGCGGCGCCGACGGGACCGCCCACTGGCTGACCGTTCCCGTCCACGCGCATCTCGGGACGTCGATCGCGGAGGTCGTGGTCGACGGCACCCAGCCGTGGCGGGCCCGCCACGTGCGCGCGATCGAGCACGCCTACGCGCGGGCACCGCACTTGCCGGTGCACGCGCCCGCGCTCCACGACCTGCTCGGTCGCGACTGGCCGCGTCTGGCGCCGCTGGCGGCAGCGAGCGCCGAGTGGCTCGCGCGCGCCGTCGGCGTCGCGGCGCCGACGCGCCTGGCCTCGACGCTCGCGGTCGACGACAGCGACGCGACGGCGCGGCTGGTGGCCATCTGTCGCACCGTGGGCGCCGACACCTACCTCGCCGGCGGCCACGGGGCGCGCTACCTCGACGGCGAGCGCTTCCGCCGGGCCGGGATCACCGTGCTCTACCAGCGCTACGAGCACCCCGTATATGCGCAGCAACACGGCGAATTCATGCCGTTCCTGTCGGGCGTCGACCTATTATTGACTCACGGCGATGAGAGCCTGCCCATCCTCCGGCGCGGGGACGCCTGGTCACGGGAGCCGTAGATGAACGTCCTCGCCATCGGCGCGCACCCGGACGACATCGAATACGGCTGCGGCGGCATGCTCACCAAGTACGCGGAGAAAGGGCACACCGTGTACCTCTTCATCGCCTCCGACGGCAGCCTCGGCGGCGAGCCGGCCGTGCGCCGGCGTGAGCAGATGGACTCCGCGATGATCATGGGCGCCCGCGAGGTGTTCTGGGGCGAATACCCGGACACGGAGATTCCGCTGAACCGCGAGCTCATCGTGCGGCTCGAGCAGGTGATCCGCCGCGTGGAGCCACGCATGATCTTCGTGAATTTTCCGGAGGACACGCACCAGGACCATCGCAACCTCGCCCAGGGGACGCTGTCGGCCACCCGGTACGTCCCCAACTTTCTCTTCTACGAGGGCCCCACCACGGTCAACTTCACGCCGAACTGCTTCACCGACGTCGAGAAGGTGCTCGACAAGAAGCTCGCGTGCCTGGAGGCGCACCGCTCGCAGGTGGCGAAGACGAACATCGAGGACCAGACGATCCTGGAGCTGGCGCTGTCGTGCGCCAACTTCCGGGGCATCCAGGCCCGGGTGAAATACGCCGAAGCGTTCCAGTCGATCCGTCTGCTGCTGAACATTTGATTCCGCACTCGCGACCGTCCATCAGCGATGCCGACATCGCGCGCGTCTCCGCCGTCCTGCGCGCGGGTCAGCTGGCGCAGGGCCCCGAGGTGGCCGCGCTCGAGCTCGAGCTGGCGGCGCGCCTGAGCGTGGCGTCCGCGGCCGTGGTGAGCTCGGGAACGGCGGCGCTGGAGCTGGCGCTGCGCGCGCTCGACGTCGGCCCCGGCGACGAGGTGCTCATCCCGACCTACGTCTGCGACGCGCTCTATCACGCCGTCACCCGCTGCGGCGCCGCGCCGGTGCTCGTCGATGCCGACCCCGCCACGCTGACGCTCTCGGCCAAGGACGCCGAGGCGCGGCGCACGCGGCGCACGCGGGCGGCCATCGTGCCGCACGCCTTCGGTCTCGCGGTCGACCTCGAGCCGTTCGTCGCGCTCGGCGTGCCGGTCATCGAGGACTGTGCGCAGGCGCTCGGCGCCGAGGTGGGCGGGCGGGCCGCGGGAGCGGCGGGAACGCTCGCAGTGTGCTCGTTCTACGCCACGAAGATGATCGCGGCCGGCGAGGGCGGCGCCGTGCTCGGGCCGGCGGCACTGGTGGCGCGTGTGCGCGAGGCGCGCGACTACGACGAGCGAGAGCGGCTCACGCCGCACACGAACGCCAAGCTCACCGACCTGCAGGCCGCGCTCGCGCGCAGCCAGCTGGCGCGCCTCGAGCAGTTCGTGGCCCGGCGGCGCGCCATCGCCGCGCGCTATCGCGCGCGATTGGCCGGCGCCGACTGTGCGGTGCCCCCGGACCCGGCGCGCCGGCACGTGTACCATCGGTTCGTCGTGAGCGTCGAGCGCGATCCCGCCGAGCTGCAGTCGACGCTCGCGGCCAGGGGCGTGGCCGTCCGCCGGCCCGTGTTCCGGCCCGCCCACCGCGCGCTCGGCCTGCACGGCTATCCCGAGGCGGAGAGGCTGTGGGCCACGGCGCTGTCGCTGCCCTGCTATCCGGCGCTCACCGACGGCGAGGTCGACGTCGTCGCCTCGGCGTTGCGGGAGGCGCTCGGCGCGTGACGAAGAGCCTGGCGCGACTGGCGCTTCTGGCGGTGGTGATGCTGCCGCCGGTGCGCCGCGCTTTCGGCGCCGCCGGGCTCAGCTGGCTCTATCTGATGGCGCTGGCCTTTGCCGCGTCGCTGGCCGCCGTGCCCCTCGTGCGGGCGCTGGCGACCTGGTGGAGCGTGCTCGACGTGCCGGCCGCGCGCAAGGTGCACGCGGTGCCCACGCCGCTCCTGGGTGGCGCTGCCGTGTACGCGGCGTTCGCGGCGACCGTGCTCTTCAACTTCTCCTTCTCGCGGCAGCTGAAAGGCGTGGCCGTCGGGGCCACCATCGTGGTCGTGGTCGGGGTGCTCGACGACATCTTCGACCTCTCCCCGCGGCTGAAGCTGCTCGGCCAGCTCGCGGCCGGTGTGGTCGCGCTCGCGTACGGCGTCACGCTGAACGTCGTGCCGCACCAGCTTGCGGGGGCGGTCGCCATCAACGCGCTGCTGACCCTGCTGTGGCTGCTCACGGTCACCAACGCGCTGCAGTTCCTCGACGGCATGGACGGCCTCGCGGCCGGCGTCGGCGCCATCGCCGCCCTCTTCTTCAGCATGGCCGCGCTGCAGACCAACCAGCGCTACCTGATGTTCCTCGCGGCGCCGCTGGTCGGCGCGTGCCTCGGGTTCCTGCCGTACAACTTCCGGCCCAGTCGGCGCGCCAGCATCTTTCTCGGCGACGCCGGCGCAAGCTTCATCGGCTTCACGCTGGCCGGGTTGGCCGTCATGGGAGAATGGGCGCAGGACGATCCGCTCGTCGCCCTGCTGACGCCGATGCTCATTCTCTCCGTGCCCCTGTTCGACATCGCGTATGTTGGCATCGTGCGCATCGTCACGGGCAAGGTGCACTCGGTGTCCGAGTGGCTCGCGTACACCGGCAAGGATCACATCCACCACCGGTTCGAGGCGCTGGGCATGAACCGGCCGGAGAGCGTGCTGCTCATCCTTGCCATCGCGGCCACGCTCGGTCTCTCGGCCCTGCTCCTGAAGTTCGCGAACCGGGCGGAAGCCGTGCTGGTGCTCGTCCAGGCCGGCTGCATTCTGGCCATCATCGCCGTGCTGGAGAGCGTGGCGCGCGGGCGCGGACGATGAAGGCAGCCGTCCGGAGGCTGCGCGAGCGGTTCCTGGCGCTGCTGCACCTCGACGATCCACCGTGGCGGGTGGCGCTGGCCCTCGCCGTCGGCGTGTTCATCAGCTTCACGCCCTTCCTCGGCTTCCAGACGCTCCTGGCCCTTCTCGTGGGCACCGTGTTCCGACTGAATGCCGCCGTCGTGGTGACCGGGACGTGGCTCAACCTGCCGTGGTTCATGCCGTTCGTCTATGCCGGCTCGCTGAAGGTGGGCGCGCTGCTCCTGCCGGACCTCAAGGACGTCGGTGACTGGTCGCTCGCGCTGCTCATCGGCACCACGCTGCTCGGATCCGCAGCGGCGGTGGTGACGTATGTCGTCGCCCTCGGCGTCATGCGCCGACGCGGAAAGCACCGCTCCCGGGAGCCGCGCTCCAAGCGCGAGGCGGCGTGAGCCCCGCCGTCGGTCGGGCGCTGACGCTGGCGGTGACGCTGGCGCTGCTCATCGTCGGCTATCGGGTCGTGCTGGGTCTCATCGACCGTCTGGTGGCCGCGGTCGCCGAGCGGCATCCCGACGCGATCCGCTCCCGCACGCTCGGCTCGCTGCTCACGAATCTGCTGCGCTGGGTGCTCGCGTTCGTCGTGCTGGTGCTCCTGCTGCGCGAGCTCGGCATCGACGTCGGCGCGCTCGTCGTGTCGGCCGGCGTCATCGGCATCGTCGTCGGCCTCGGGGCGCAGGCGCTGATCCGCGACCTGATCACCGGGATCTTCCTGCTCTTCGAGGGCTTGCTCGCCATCGGCGACGTCGTCAAGGTCGGCGATCACACGGGCGTGGTGGAGGCCATCGGGCTGCGGGTGACGCGGTTGCGCCTGCCCGACGGCGCGCTGCGCGTGGTACCGAACGGGCTGCTGACGGACTTCTCCAACTACAGCTCGGGGTGGGCGCGCGCCATCGTCGACGTCGCCGTGCCCCGCACGGTGGACGTCGAGCGGGCGCTGGCGGCGCTGCGGGCGATCGGCGAGGCGTGGGCGCGCGACAGCTCGCGCGCGCTGGACCCGCCGATGGCGCAGGGTATTATGAGGTTCAGCGGCGGCGGTGACGCGGTGCTTCGGTTGACCGTCAAGGTCGAGGCCGCCCGTCGCGAAGAAACGGAGCTCGAGCTCCGACGGCGCATCCGAGACGCGTTCGACCGCGAGCAGTGGCCCGTGGCCGGCGCATCCTGAAAACGAGGAGTCCCCGCCATGCGCGTGCGGAAGGGCGTGTTCCCCGCGGCCGGGCTCGGCACGCGGTTCCTGCCGGCCACCAAGGCGCAGCCGAAGGAGATGCTGCCGCTCGTCGACAAGCCGATGATCCAGTACGTCGTCGAGGAGGCGGTCGCCTCCGGCCTGGCCGAGATCATCATCGTCACCGGGCGCGGCAAGCGCGCGATCGAGGATCACTTCGACGCCGCCTTCGAGCTCGAGTACTACCTGAACGACCGCGGCAAGGTCGACGAGCTCGCGCAGATCAAGACGATCTCCGAGCTGGCTTCGGTCTCGTACGTGCGGCAGAAGGAGCCGCTCGGCCTCGGCCACGCCATCCTGTGCGCGCGCACGCTGGTCGGTGACGAGCCGTTCGGCGTGTTTCTCGGCGACGACATCATCGGCGGCGCCCGGGTCCCGTGCATGAAGCAGCTCCTCGACGTCTTCGCGCAGTACGACGGGCCGGTGATCGCCGTGGAGCGAGTGCCGCGCGAGCGCATCCACCAGTACGGCGTCATCGCCGGCCGCAACGTCGCGGGTAACGTGTGGGAGATCAGCGACCTCGTCGAGAAGCCGCGTCCGGAAGACGCGCCGTCCGATTTGGCCATCATCGGCCGCTACGTGCTGACCCCCGATCTGTTCGGCATTCTCGCCGATACCGCGGCCGACAAGCGCGGCGAGATCCAGCTCACGGACGGGCTGCGGACGCTGCGCAAGCGGCGGCCGATGTACGCGGTGGAGTTCCAGGGCAAGCGCTACGACACCGGCGACAAGCTCGGGTTCCTCAAGGCCACGGTGGAGTTCGCGCTCGAGCGGCCGGATCTCGCAGACGCGTTTCGCGCGTATCTGAGGAGCCTGCAACTCTAGCCCCTTTACGTCGGTTCCGAGTTCTGAGACCTTCGCGCACCAGGAGGAGATCTCGCATGCGGAGCCACCTCGTCGCGCTCTCCATCACTGCGGTTGCGGTGTCGCTCGTCTTCGGCGCGTGCGCCAAGCGGCCGGCCATCACGCTGGCGCCGGCTCCGCCGCCCGCCGCGGAAACACGCGTGGTTCCGCCGACGCCGCCGCCGGCGGCGCCCGCACCCGCGCCCGTCGCACCGGCGCCGGCGCCCGTGGCTCCCGCGCCGCCGCCGCCGACTCCGGCTCCACCCGTTGCCGCCGCGGAGCCGCGTCCCGCGCCGACGGAGTTCCGCGCGGACGCGAACGTCCGCACGGTGTACTTCGCCTTCGACAAGGCGGTGATCCGTCCCGGCGACGCGAAGATCCTCGATGCCAACGCGGCGTGGCTCAAGCAGCACGATGTCCTCTTGATGATCGAGGGCCACTGCGACGAGCGCGGTACCGAGCAGTACAACCTCGCGCTCGGAGAGCGGCGGGCGGTGGCCGTCATGCAGTATCTGCGCGATCACGGTGTGGCGGCCGATCGCATGTCGCTCGTCTCCTACGGTGAGGAGGCGCCCGCGTGTCAGGCCCACACCGAAGCGTGCTGGTCGAAGAATCGCCGCGCGCAGTTCAAGATCAAGGAGCGCTGACATGCCGACCGACGCGAGCCGGCTGCGCGCGCGTCTGAGCCATCCCGTCATCGACGCCGACGGCCACTGGCTCGAGTACGGTCCGGTCATGCGCGAGGAGTTCCGGCGCATCGGCGGCGATGCCGCGGTGGAGGCGCTCGCGCTCGCCTCCCAGCGCGTGCCGAGCGCGCTGTCGATGTCGGTGGCCGAGCGGACGCGGCGGCGGGTCGGCCAGGAGGCGTTCTGGGCCTCACCGTCCGAGAACGTCCTCGACCGGGCCACGGCCATGCTGCCGCGGCTCATGCACGAGCGGCTCGACGATCTCGGCATCGACGTCTCGGTCGTCTATCCGA
This sequence comes from Candidatus Methylomirabilota bacterium, assembly GCA_036265915.1. Taxonomy (GTDB): domain Bacteria; phylum Methylomirabilota; class Methylomirabilia; order Rokubacteriales; family CSP1-6; genus AR12. Next base: position 41,747 of record DATAOC010000020.1, read on the forward strand.
CGTCGGGGCTCAGCTTCCATCGCATGCAGGACACGCGGCTGCGTCGCGCCATCTGCCGCGCCTACAACGTCTTCACGGCCGATCAGTTCAGCGGGCTGGGCGATCGCGTCATCCCGGCCGCCATCATCCCCATGTACACGCCGGAGGAGGCGATCGAGGAGCTGGAGTTCGTGGTGCGGCAGCTCGGCTACAAGGTGGTCATGGTCGGCGGCATGATGCGGCGGCGCGTGCCGGCGCTCGAGGAGGAGCACCCGGAGGCTTCGAAGCTCGTCGAGTGGTACGACGTGATCGGTCTCGACAGCCCGTACGACTACGACCCCGTGTGGGCGAAGTGCCGGGAGCTGCGCGTGGCGCCGAGCTTCCACAACGGCGCGCGCTCGATCCTGCTGCGCAACTCGCCGTCGAACTTCTGCTACAACCACATCGGCCACTTCGCCTCCGCCGGGCACGCGGTGGCCAAGGCCCTGTTCTTCGGCGGCGTGACGAGGCGGTTTCCCGACCTCAACTTTGCGTTCCTCGAGGGCGGCGTGGGCTGGGCGTGCATGCTCTACGCCGACCTCATCGGTCACTGGGAGAAGCGCAACCGGGACGCGCTCGAGCTGACGAATCCCGGCCGCCTGGATCGCGCCGCGCTGCTGTTCTACGCCGAGAAGTACGGACGCGAGGCGATGGCGGCGGCCGTGCGTCGCGGCGAAGGGCTCGAAGGCGATGGCGGCAGCTCCGCGCTCACCGGTGGCATCGAGAACCTGGACGACTACTTCCGGTGCGGGGTCGAGCGGAAGGAGGACATCCGCGACCGCTTCGTGCGGCCCTACTACTTCGGCTGCGAGGCCGACGATCCCGTGAACGGCTGGGCATTCAACCGGGCGGCCAATCCGCTCGGCGCGCGGCTGAACGCGCTGTTCAGCTCCGACATCGGGCACTTCGACGTGCCGGACATGGCGGACGTGGTGCCCGAGGCCTTCGAGCTCGTCGAGCACGGCCTGCTGAGCGACGACGACTTCCGCGATTTCATGTTCGCCAACGCCGTGCGGTTCTGGGGCGAGGTCAATCCCGATTTCTTCCATGGCACGGCCGTGGAGAAGCCGGCCGCGCAGCTGCTCGCCGCGCGATGATCCGCGTCGTCGCCCTCTGCACCGGGTACATCGAGCTCGACCGCGCGAGCATGCTGTCCGACCTGGCGCCCGGACAGCCGTGGACGGTGCCGGTGACCAGCTATCTCGTGACCCATCCGCGCGGCCGGCTGCTCTTCGACACCGGCGTGCACTGCCTGGCGCGCGTCGATCCGGTGGCCCGGCTCGGCGCCGAGCGCGTCAAGCGCCTCACCGTGAAATCCGCCGAGGGCGACGACGTGGTGAGCGAGCTCGCCCGCATCGGGCTCACGCCCGCCGACGTGCGCTTCGTCGCCAACTCGCACCTGCACTTCGACCACTGCGGCGGCAACGAGTTCTTTCCGTCCTCGACGTTCCTGGTGCAGCGGCCGGAGCTCGAGGCGGCGCGTCGGCCCGGCTTCGCGCCCGGCTACAGTCCGAGTCCGATCGACTTCGACCATCCGCTCGACTACCGCATGGTGGACGGTGAGCACGACGTGTTCGGCGACGGCAGCGTGCTGCTGCTGCCGACGTACGGCCACACGCCCGGGCACCAGTCGCTGCTCGTACGCGACGGCAAGAGGGCGACGCTGGTCTGCGCCTCCGACGCGTGCTACACGCGCGAGAACATGGATCGCGACGTGCTGCCGAAGATCCTCTGGGACGCGCCGGTCATGCGGGAATCCCTCGGGCGGCTTCGAAAGCTGCGGGACAGCGCGGGCGCCACGATGTTCTATGGCCACGACCCCGCGCAGTGGGCGGCCACCCCGCGCGCGCCGGCCCCGGTGCTCTAGCGCGACTCTGCCGCAGAATCTGCTACCGTAGCGGCTCACCATGCGCATCGACGCCATCGACGTCCACTGGGTCCGGATCCCGCTCGCCTTCGTGTGGAAGACGTCATACGCCGATCAGCACGTCACCGACACGATCCTCGTCCGGCTGCAGAGTGACGGTGTGCACGCGTGGGGCGAGAGCTGCCCGCCCTACATTCCCGCGTACTCCGCCGAGCACACGCTGGCCACCTTCCACACCATCCGCGAGCACCTCGCGCCGCGGCTCATCGGGCAGGAGGTCGGCTCGGCCGAGGATCTGCTCGATCGCCTGGCCTTCGTGAAGGGCAACCAGTTCGCGCGGGCGGCGCTCGAGATCGCGTGGTGGGTGCTGGAGGCGACGCGCAAGGGGGTGCCGCTGCACGTGGCGCTCGGGGGCGCCGGCGACACGGTGGCCGTCGGCGCCGACTTCGGGATTCAGGACTCGCTCGACGTGCTGATCGGCAAGATCCAGGGCGCCATCGACGCGGGCTTCCCGCGCATCAAGCTCAAGTTCCGGCCCGGCTGGGACACGGACATGGTGGCGGCCGTGCGGACCACGTTCCCGAAATTCACGTTCCACATCGACTGCAATGCCGCGTACACGCTCGCCGACGCCCCGCTCTTCCGTGCGCTCGACCGCTACGAGCTGGCCATGATCGAGCAGCCGCTGGCCGATGACGGCATGAGCCTGGTGAACCATGCGGCCCTGCAGGCGCAGCTCGCGACGCCGATCTGCCTGGACGAGAGCGGTCACAGCACGGCCCACATCGAGGCTGCCATCCGGCTCGGCAGCTGCAAGGTCGTAAACATCAAGATGGCGCGCGTGGGCGGGCTGGCGGCGTCGCGCGAGATCCAGGCGCTGTGCGCGCGGCACGGGATCCCGTGCTGGGTGGGCGGCATGCTGGAAAGCGCGATCGGTGAGGCGATCTGCGCCGAGCTGGCGACGCTGCCGAACTTCACGTATCCCGGCGACATCTTCCCGTCGTCGTATTTCTATCCCGTCGACATCGGCAAGCCGGAGATCGTCCTGAGCGGGCGCGGCCGGGTGGCCACCTCGCGCGTGCCCGGCATCGCGCAGGCGCCCGATCCCGAGCTGCTCGAGCGGTGGACCGTGCAGCACGCGTCGTTCCGGGCGTAGATTCCCAGGAGGAGGCAGCATGAGCCAGAGCGTCGTCACCCCCGAGCGCTTCGCGCAGGGCCGGACGTTCGACGAGTACGTGCGCTACGTCGGCAGCCCGGAGAACCTGTCGCGCGAGGCCTTCGGCAGCTACTATCCGGACGGTGGCGCCATGCCGGCCACGCGCAAGGACCAGAGCGCCGTCTTCCGCGAGCGATATGCGCGCGTGCGCCTGGGCGAGCAGCAGACGGCCGCCATCAAGTGGCTCGCGGCCCAGCCGCACGGGCCCGCGAAGATTCTGGTGATCTCCGAGGACTGGTCCTCCGACTGCCGTCGCGACGTCCCCATGCTGGCGCGCGTGGCCGAGGCGGGACGCATGGAGCTGCGCATCTTCAATCGCGACGGCAAGAAGATCCTCGGCACGCGGCGGCCCGATCCCGCCGCGCATCCGGACGGCAACCACGATCTCATGCTGGAATTCCTGAACACGAAGAACGGCGGCGCCTGGGCATCGGTGCCAGTGGCCGTCTTCTACACGGCCGAGCTCGAGGAGCTGCATCGGTACATCGAGTACCCGGCGATCTACCACAAGGACGCGATCCGCGGCCGCCAGCAGGCCGTTCGCCCCGGCGAGACGGAGGCCGAGGCGCGCGAGCGCGCGCAGCGGGAGTTCGTGGCGCTGCAGCAGTCGCCCTTCTTCGACGTGTGGGCGGCCGCCGGCGTCGACGAGATCATCAGCGCGCTCTACGAAGCGGTCACCAGCCGCTAGAGGAGCTTCGATGAGCAGTGTGACGACGACCGAGCCGCGGCTGGCGCTGGAGCAGAACCTGCATCTCTACCGCCAGATGGCGAAGATCCGCGCCTTCGAGGAGCAGGTGAACGAGCTGTACAGGAGCGCCCGGATGCCGGGGCTCGCCCACCTCTACGTGGGCGAGGAGGGCGTGGCGGTCGGGGTGTGCGAGGCGCTGCGGCGCGACGATTTCATCACGAGCACCCATCGCGGCCACGGCCACTGCCTGGCCAAGGGCGCCGCGGTGAACCGCATGTTTGCCGAGCTGCTCGGCAAGGAGCCCGGCTACTGCCGCGGCAAGGGCGGCTCCATGCACATCGCCGATCCGGAAACCGGCAACCTGGGGGCCAACGCGATCGTCGGCGGCTCGGCCGGGATCGCCACCGGCGCCGCGCTCTCGGCGAAGATGCGGGGCAGCGGGCAGGTGGCGGTATGCTTCTTCGGCGACGGCGCGCTCGGGCAGGGCGTGCTCTACGAGGCGATGAACATGGCCGCCTTGTGGAAGCTGCCGGTCATCTACGTCTGCGAGAACAACCTCTACGGCGAGTACACCCCGTGCGGCGAGACGCTGGCCGGCGAGATCCTCGCGCGCGCGCGTGCCTTCGGCATCCAGGCCGAGACCGTCGACGGCCAGGACGTCCAGCTCGTCAACGCGACCATGCTGCGGCTCGTGGAGCGCGCCCGCCGCGGCGAGGGGCCGGCGTTCCTCGAGTGCAAGACCTACCGGTACTACGGTCACCACGTGGGCGACGTCAATCGCGATTACCGCACGCGTGAGGAGGAGCGGCTCTGGATGACCGAGCACGATCCGCTCGAGACGCTGGCCGCGCGCCTGAAGCCGTTCGTCGACGACGGGACGTTCGAGCGCATCCTGAGCGACGTGAAGTCGGAGATCGAGCGCGGCGTCGAGTATGCGCTCGCGGCGCCGTACCCCGACGTCCGTCAGGTGGACGAGGACGTCTACGCGTGAGGCGCCGATGCTGACGCGGCGCGCGCTGCTGCGGCTCATGTCCGCGGCGACGGCAGGGGCGGCGCTGCGGCCATCGGTGACGCTGGCGCAGCGAGGAGGACCGCCGCGCGTCGGCTGGCTGTCCTACGTGACCAATCCCGACCAGGGGCTCGAGCACCTGCGCGAGGGGCTGCGCGAGCTCGGCTACGCGGAGGGGAAATCCTTTGTCGTGGTGGCGCGGTTCGCCGACTGGGACTTCACCCGCCTGCCGCGCCTGGTGGAGGAGCTCGGCGGTGAGCGGCTCGACGTCGTCGTCTCGCGTGGACCGTCCACGGACTATCTGAAGCCGCTGCGCGCGAAGGTGCCCGTGGTCTTCGCCTACAGCGGCGACCCGGTCGTGGCCGGGTTCGCCGACGCGCTCGGCCGGCCCGGGCGCAACATGACCGGCATCACGTTCATGGCGCTGGAGCTCTCGGCCAAGCGGGTTGACGTCCTGAAGGAGCTGCTGCCGCGGGCAGGCCGGATCGCGCTCCTTTCCAACCCGGAGCACGCCGGTGAGCTCGAGGAGTACCGCGTGACGGACGAGGCCGCCCGCCGCGCCGGCGTGGTCATGACGCGCCATCTCGTGCGCAATCCCCAGGAACTGGTCGCGATGATGGCCGAGATTCGCTCGACCCGTCCCGACGGGATGATCGTCTTTCCCGACTCGCTGACGCTGAACCGCCGCAAGGAGATCGCCGACTTCGCGGCGCGCGAGCGCATCCCGACGATGTACGGGTGGACGGAGTTCGTGGAGTCCGGGGGTCTCATCAGCTACGGGCCCACCGTCACCGAGCACTTCAAGACGCTGGCCAAGTTCGTCGACAAGATCCTGAAGGGCGCCGACGCCAACACGCTGCCCATCGAGCAGGTGAGCCGCATCGGTCTGTCGCTCAACATGAGCGCCGTGCGGGCCATGGGCCTCACCGTTCCGCCGTCGATCCTGCTGCGTGCCGATCGCGTGATCGAGTAGACGACCGCTCACGCCTCCGTGCCGCCCGCCGCCAGTGGCGCGAGCGCCGTCAGCGGATACCCGCGCTCCCGCCACGCGCGCAGGCCGCCGTCGAGCGGGTGCACGCGCGAGATCCCCCGACGTCGAAGCAGCAGCGCCACCCGGGCGCTCGACGCTTCGTTCGGTCACGTGCAGTAGAGGACGATGTCGCGCTCGCGCGGGATCTCGCGGTACCGCGCGTCCAGCTCGTCGGTGGCGAGGTGGAGCGCGCCCGGGATGATGGTCGGCTCGGCGTCGAAGTCCAGCCGGTCGCGCACGTCGACCACGACGATGTTCTCGCCCGCGTCCAGACGGCGCTTGAGCTCCTCCGGCGTGATGCGGGCGATGCGGATCTTGCGCAGGAAGCGGCGTCGCGCGACGTACTTGTAGGCAATGTACGCGGCGAAGCCGGCGACGATCATGAAGCCGACCCGGCCGCCGAGACGCTGCGCGTACGCCGCCACGATCTCCAGCTGGTCGGTGAAGATCCAGCCGAGCGCCACCCACGCCCCCGCCCAGATCAAGCCGCCGGCCGCGGTGAAGAGCACGAAGGTCGCGAGCGGCATGCGGACGATGCCGGCCAGCGGCGGCGCCGCCGTGTTGAAGCCCGGGATGAACTTGGCCACGAGCAGTGAGGGTGCGCCGTGGGCGCTGAAGTTGCGCTCGGTGCGTCGGACGCACGAGTCGGGCTCGAGCGAGATCCGGCACAGCCAGCCGAGCACGCGCATGCCGCCGCGGCGGCCGATCCAGTACCAGATGGTGTCGCTGATGAGCGAGGCCGTCCCGGCCGCCACGAGCACCACCGCGAAGCTGAGGCGGCCGGTCCCGGCCAGCCCCCCGGCGGCCAGTAAGAAGGGCACGGCGGGCAGCGGCAGGCCGATCTGCTCTGCGAGGACCCAGCCGAACACGATCAGATAGCCGTGTCGCGCCAGGGCGTCCGCGATGGCGTCCATGACGAGCGTCCTTTCTCGAGCGACCGGCGCTGCATCGGCCTGCCGGACCGGGACCGGCGCGTGCCGCCGCTGACGTCCTGAAGATGCTCGCGCCGGGGGCCGAGGTTCACCGACGACTCGGCGGGCCGCCCGCGGTCAGACGCCGAGATAGTACTGCTTCACGAGCTCGTGCTCCCGCAGCGCGCTCGTGCTGCCGCCCTCGAAGGCGATCTGCCCGTGCACGATGATGTAGCCGCGGTCGGCGATCTTGGTGGCCTGGTTGAAGTTCTGCTCCGCCATGAGCACGGTCAGCTGGTACTCGTCCTTCAGCTCCTTGATCTTGGCGATGACGCGGCTGACGAGGATCGGGGCCAGCCCCACCGACGGCTCGTCGACCAGGAGCAGGCGCGGCGAGGACATCAGCGCGCGCGCGATGGCCAGCATCTGCTGCTCGCCGCCGCTCATGCTGCCGGCGAGCTGGCGGCGGCGGGCGCGCAGGACGGCGAAGGCCTCGTACGCGAAGGCGAGATTGCGTGCGATGTCGGCGCGGGCGGCCTTGCGATACGCGCCGAGCAGCAGGTTCTCCTCGACGGTGAGGCGGGGGAACAGCCGGCGCCCTTCGGGCACGAGCGCGATGCCGAGGCCGACGATCTCCTCCGTCGACTTGCGGGTGAGGTCGATGCGCTGCCCGTCCGTCTCGAGGAAGACTTCGCCCGCGGCCGGCGTGACCATGCCCATGATGCACTTGATGAGCGTGCTCTTGCCGTTGCCATTGGTGCCGAGCAGGGCGACCGTCTCGCCCTCGCGCACCTCGATCGACACGCCGTGCAGCACGCGCACGGCGCCGTACCCGGCCTCGACGCCGCGCACCACGAGCCTACTCGCCAAGGTAGGCCTTCTCGACGGCGGGATGCCTGACGATCTCCGCCGGCGTTCCCTCCGCGATGCGCTCGCCGGCGTCGAGCACGACGATTCGCTCGGAGAAGCGCATCACCGCCCGCATGATGTGCTCGATCATGATGATCGTGATCCCCTGCGCGCTCAGGCGGAACAGGATGGCGAGGATGTCATCGACCTCGGCGCTCGACAGGCCGGCCATCGCCTCGTCGGAGATGAGCAGCTTCGGGCGCGCGGCCATGGCCCGGGCCAGCTCGAGCTTGCGCATCTCGATCTGGGTGAGCCCGGCCGGCCGCAGGTGCGCCTTGGCATGAAGCCCGATCTCGCGCAGGATGTCGGCGGCCTCCGCGGCGCCGCCGTGGCGCGCGTGGCCGGCGTACTCGAGCGGGATCTCGAGATTCTCGCGCACCGTCATGCTGGTGAACGGCTTCGGAATCTGAAAGCTCCGCGCGATGCCGAGGCGGGTGCGCCGGTGCGGCGGCAGCGTCGTGATGTCCTGGCCGGCCAGGCGGATGCGCCCCTCGTCCGCGCGCAGCGAGCCGGCCACGCAGTTGATCAGCGTCGTCTTGCCGGAGCCGTTGGGCCCGATGAGGCCGAAGCGCTCGCCGGCCCGGACCTCGAGCGTCACGCGGTTGAGCGCGGTGAAGCCGCCGAAGCGCTTCACCACGCCCTCGACCTCGAGCAGCGGCGCTGCCATCGCGTTCAGCGTCCTCGCAGCCGCCGCACGAGGCCCAGCAAACCCTCGGGCGCCAGGACCACGAAGCCGACCAGCACGACGCCGACGATGAAGAGGTTCAGCTCGGACGAGATCGTCACCGTGGCCAGCTGCTGCGCGCTGCCGAGCAGGATGGCCCCGATGACGGGGCCGACCCAGCTGGTGGTGCCGCCGATCATCGGCATGGCGAGCGCGTTCACGGCGTAATCCAGGTTGAAGGCGGAGTTCGGCTCCACGAACGTCACGTAGTACGGAAACGGTGCCCCGGCCACGCCGAGCAGAAAGCCGCTCACCGTCGTCGCGAAGAGCTTGAGCCGGAGCGTCGGCACGCCCATGCACTCGGCCGCCTCCTCGTTGTCTCGCAGCGCGGCCAGTCCGCGCCCGACCCACGACCGCTCGATGAGGCGGGCCACGGTGACCGCGATCACGGCGAGCGCGAGCATGACGGTGAAGAGGAACACGACGTAGTTGCCGAACGGCGGCCCGGGCGGGCGGATGACGCTGATGCCGCGCGAGCCACCCACGTACTCCCAGTTGATGATCATCGTCTGCAGCACCACCGAGAGCGCCAGCGTGGCGATGGAGAAGAACGTGCCGCGCAGACGCAGGGTGAGGTAGCCGATGCCGAGCCCGAGCAGGGCGGACACGAGGCCGCCGGCGAGGATGAGCACCGGCAGCGGCGCGTGCAGTGACCGGATGAGCGCCACCGCGGTGTAGGCGCCGAGCGCGAAGAAGGCGGGGGTGCCGAAGTTCACGTAGCCCGCGTAGCCGCCGAGGATATTCCACGCGGTCGCGATGACGACATACTGCAGGATGACGTAGCCGGCGAAGTAGAGGTACGGATTCAGCCGCAGCGTGGCGAGCGCCACGCCGGCGGCGACGATCGCGGCCCCCGCCACCACCGTGAGGCTCGCGCGTTGCATCTAGCGGCCGAACAGTCCGGCCGGCCGCACGGCCAGGACGAGGAGGAGCACGCCGAACGACACCGCCTGTGACCACGAGGGACCGAAGAAGGTCGACATGAGGCTCTCGGTGATGCCGAGCATGACGGCCGCCACCAGCGTCCCGCCGATGCTGCCCATGCCGCCCAGCACGGTGATCGCGAACATGCGGCCGATGTAGTCGCGGTCCGTCGACGGCACCACCGGCGCGATGGTGATGAGCAGCGCGCCGGCGAGGCTGGCGGCCGCGATGCCGATGCCGAAGGCGATCGTCTTGATCTGCACGGGATCCGCCCCCATCAGCCGCAGCGCGAGGCGGTCCTGCGAGACGGCCATGATGGCGCGCCCGTAGAACGTCCGGCCGAGGAAGACGTAGAGCGCCACCGTCATCGCGATGCCGACCACGCAGGGCACCAGGTAGCGATACGCGATGCCGACGCCGCCGATGTCGATGGACTTGCCGATGTAGGGGGCCTGCACGAGGCGATAGTCGACGCCGAACTTCAGGCTGAGGCTCACCTCGATGATGAAGAGAATGCCGAAGAAGAACACCAGCCCGCGCAGCGACTCCTCACCGCGCCGCTCGAAGCTGCCGTAGTAGACGCGGTACACGACGGCGCCGACGACATAGAACACCGGCGTGAACAGGATGCCGGTCAGGATGGGGTCGAGGCCGTAGGCGCCGTTCATCACGTAGGCGGCGTAGGCGCCCACGATCACGAACGCCGGCTGCGCGATGTTCGCGATGTCGAGCAGCCCGAAGATGAGACCCACGCCGAGGCTGACCGCCGCGTAGAAGCCGCCGATCAGCAGGCCGGCGACCACCGCGTTGGCCAGCAGGTCCCACGAGAACACGGGCCGCGCGCTACTTCAGCGCGGCCGAGTACGGATAGATGAGGCTGCCCGACTTGAACTCGTCGGGATAGAGCACGACCTTCTTGCCGGGACCGCGAAACTGGTCGATGCCGTTGCCGCTGATCTTCTGGTACTGGACCATGAGCGTGCGCGCCTTGGCCCACTCGCCGTTCTTGCCGAACCGGATCTTGCCGACGATGGTGCTGAACTCGTTGGCGCGGATGTGGTCGGCGATCTTCTGCTGGTCCAAACTCTTGGTGGCCTCCACCGCCTGGCCCAGGATCTGGACGGCCGAATACGCGTACGGCGGCAGGTAGTACCCGAGCGGGTCGACGCCGGCCTTCTCCGCGCGCGCCTGGTACTCCTTCAGGAAGTCCTTGATTCCGGGGATCGCGAGGAAGGGACCTTCCGGCGCCCAGAAATCGTAGTTCACGACGCCATTGAGCAGCGGCCCCATGCTCGTCATCACGCTCGTGAACATCAGCCCCACCATGCCGCCGCCGAAGATCTTCGGTTGCAGGCCGACCTCGTGGGCCGCCCGCAGCATGCCGACGGAGTCGGGCGGATACGAGGCCACGAACACGATGTCGGGGTTGGTGGCCTTGATGGCGCGGACGATCGGCGTGTAGTCGACCGTGCTCGGCGGATAGTTCCTGTCGTACACGACCTTCATGCCGAAGCGCTTGGCGAGCTCGCGCGCGCCCACCATGGCGTTCTGCGGATACTCGGCGTCGGCGCCGACGAGGGCGACCGTTTGCGGCTTCGGCGTCTGCTTGGCGGCCAGCTCGAAGAAGCCGATGGCCGTGCTGATCTGCGGGTCGGGACCGGCCGGCTGGATCTGGAAGTAGTTCGGGTACTGGTATTTCTCGTTGTTGGCGAGACCCAGCATGCCCATGATCGTCAGCTTCCGCTCCATCGCGATCGGCAGCAGCGGCGCGATGAGATTGGTGCCGTAGCCCGAGATGACGAGATCGACCTTGTCGACGTCGAGCAGCTTCGTGTAGATGCCGGGCACGGTCGCGGGATTCGTCTGGTCGTCGTAGAAGACGAGCTCGACCGGCCGGCCGAGCAGCCCGCCCTTCTTGTTCACGTCGTCCTTCCAGATCTGGATGGCGAGCAGCGCGGGCTTGCCGTTGGCCGACAGCCCGCCCGTCAGCGCGATGCCGAACCCGAGCTTGATGGGATCCGCCGCGCGCGCGGTCAACGCGCCGCCGGCGGCGACGAGCGCGACGAGGATTGCCGCGAGCACCCCGAGCATCCGCCGACGCCGAACGACCCTCATCGTCGCCTCACTCTCTGCGCTGGATGGCGCGACCGCGTGACGTGGGCCCAAAGCTGCGCCCCGCGGGCGCGGGTTGTCAAGAGCGCGCTGCGCGGCGACCATAGCGGCCGCTCGCAAGGAGGGCACGCCATGGAGACGGTGTCGCGACGAGGATGGCTGGGGACTGCAGGGTGGCTGGCCGCACTGACCGCACTGGGCGCGGCGGACATGCGGGGACCGGCGTCGGCGGACGCGCAGCCGCGCTCGGCGGACGGGCTGCTCGGCGCCCTGAAGACCGCGCGCCTGTTCGACCTGTCGTTCACATGGAACGATCAGTCGCCGGTGCTGTCGCTGAACCCGCCGTACTCGTTCGCGCTGAACCGGACGCACAAGATGACGTACGAGATCTACGGCCAGGTGCCCGGCAGCCGCGTGTCGTGGGCCTCGGACATCATGTACTTCAGCGGCCAGCACGGCGCGCCGACGATCGATGCGATCGGCCACATCGGCCGCGATCTGAAGCTGCACGGCGGCGTGGATGCGGTGGCGGCGACGTCCACGCCCGGCGGCATCGGCAACGACCTCGGCATCGACCATTTCCCCGTCGACCTGATGGTGAATCGCGCCGTGTTCCTCGACGTCGCGCGTCAGGTGGCGGGAGGCGGCGCCGACCCGCTGCCCGCGGGCTTCGAGATCACGGGCAAGCACCTCGACGACACGGCGGCCTCGCAGGCGGTCGACGTCCGCAAGGGGGACAGCGTGCTCATCCGCACGGGGTGGGGCCAGTTCTTCGGCAAGGACAACGCAAAGTTCCTTGGCGAGCAGTCGCCGGGCCCGGGGCAGGACGGCGCGAAGTGGATCATCGCCAAGGGCGCGCGCCTGGCGGGCGACGACACCGCCACCTTCGAGAAGCGGCCGGCCGCGTACGGCAAGGAGCTGTTCAGCGTGCACATGATGCTGCTCGCCGACAGCGGTATCTACATCGTCGAGAACATGAACCTCGAAGCGCTGTCGGCAGCGCGCGCGTACATCGTCGCCCTCATCATCACGCCGCTGAAGATCCAGGGAGCGACCGGCTCGCCGCTGCGCGCCATCGCGCTGGCGCCCTAGCCGTCAGCCCGCTGACGGTCGTGCCGTTTCGCGTGCACCGATGCCCGGCTCCCGCTCGAGCGTCCCGAAAAACGCGAGAATCGGCAGATTTTTCGGCCGTTCGGCGCCGCCGCGGGTCCGGCAGCGCCGTTGCAACCCATCCTCACCCCGGAGGGCCAGAACCCTCGGGGGAGGCAACGATGACGATCGGACGAGCCGTCGCGGCGCTCGGTCTTGCACTGGCGGTGTCCGGTATGCCTGGCATGTCGCAGGCGCAGCAGGCGGCCGTGCCCACGCAAGCCGCGCACATCGAGGCAGCACAGAGGTTCCTCATGACGTGGGGTGCGCAGCGCTGGGACGACCTGCGTACCGTCACGGGTGACACGGTCGCCGTGAAGGTCGGGGACACCGCCTACACGCTCGACCCCGGCGCCCACCGGTCGGACGTGATGCTCACGCTGCCGTTCCGCGGACTGTCCACCGTCCGCACGGACGGCAAGGTCACCGGCGTGAAGGTCGACGAGCTCGTGCTGAAGGTCGGCGCCGGCGAGACGCGCGGTCCGGGCACCGTGCAGCTCGCGGAGGACAACGGCGTCTTCCGGGTGACCGGCATCACGGTCACCGCGCCGTAGCTAGATCGCTTCCTCGATGACGGCGGCCGGGCGGTCGTGTGTGTCCGCCCGCGCCGCCGTCGGCTTTTCCAGCCGGATCCTGCGCATGAACGGCAGCAGCAGCGTCATGCCGGCGAACATGATGGCGAGCAGCCAGAAGTCGTCGGCGTACGCGAGCAGCTGCGCCTGCTCCACCGTCTCGCGATAGAGCATCGCCACCGCCTGACGGTCGGCCGTGAACCCATCGCTGCCCTGGGCCACGAAGTGGCGCGCCCAGCGGGCCAGCCGCGCGGCCGTCTCACCGTCGAACGCGGTGATGTGACTCACCAGCGTCGACTGGTGGTATTGCGCCCGCTGCGCCAGCAGCGTGGTCGCGACCGCGATGCCGACGCTGCCGCCGACGTTGCGCATCATGCCGTACACCGCCGTCGCGTTCACGAGCTTGTCGCGCCGGATGGTGGCCAGCGTCAGCGTCGAGAGCGGCACGAAGATGAAGCCGATGGCGAAGCCCTGGATGAAGCGCGGCAACGCCAGCGCCCAGTAGTCCATGCCGAGCGTGAGCGACGTCATCATGTACAGGCTGGCCGCGTTCAGCAGACAGCCGAAGGCCAGCATGAAGCGCTGATCCACGCGCGTCACCAGGCCCGAGGCGAAGAGCGAGGCGATGTTGCCGAGCCCGCCGGGTGCGAGCACCAGCCCCGATGTCCACGCGTCGTAGCCGAGAAGCTTCTGCGTGAAGACGGCGACGAGCAGCATGCCGGAGAACATGCAGAAGCCGACGATGCAGATCAGCGTGACGCCGGTGGCAAAGTTGCGGTCGGAGAACACGGTGAGGTCGACGATCGGCTCGGCGGCGAACAGCTCGCGGACGACGAATCCGGCGAGCGCGCACACGGCGACGATGCTCATGGCGATGATGACCGGCGAGTCGAACCAGTTCTCGCGCTCGCCGCGATCGAGCACCAGCTGCAGGCAGCCGAAGCCCGCGACCATGAGGCCCAGACCCCACCAGTCGACGCGCGCCGCGCGCCTGAGGTACGGCGGGTCGAACAGGCAGGCGCTCGCAAGAAAGAAGCCGACCACGCCGACCGGCAGGTTGATGTAGAAGATCCATCGCCACGACCACTCGTCGGCCAGGTATCCGCCGACCGTTGGCCCGAGGATCGGCCCCAGGATGAAGCCGAGCCCCCATACCGCCATGGCCAGGCCGCGCTGGTGGAATGGAAAGATCTCCCACAGGATCGCCTGCGACAGCGGGATGATCGGCCCGCCGCCGAGGCCCTGGAAGATGCGAGCGACGATGAGTGTGGGCAGGTCCGGCGCGATGCCCGACAGGAACGAGCTGGCAACGAACAGCGTGCAGCAGATCAGGAAGAACCGCTTGCGGCCGAAGTAGCCGGCGAGCCAGCCGCTGGCCGGAATGACGATCGCGTTGGCGGCCAGATATGACGTGATCACCCATGAGACCTCGTCGAGCCCGGCCGACAGCGAGCCCTGGAGGTGCGGCAGGATCACGTTCGTCACGCTCGTGTCGAGGATCTGCATGAACGCCACGACCATGACCGTCAGGGTGGTGAGCCACTTGCGGGCGGGTGAGACGGGCGGTGCGTCCGGTGCCGGGGCTGTCAGCGTCAGTGCTCGAGTGCGGTCGGGCGCAGGCCGAGCGGCAGCGCGATCTTGTAGTAGGACGCCAGAAAGCCATCCCACCAGTCCTGCCGCTCGCCGCCGCGCGCCACCTCGACGAACAGCTGGAGGCTCTCGTCCTGCCACTGCTGGATGACATCGAGGTTGTCGGGATCGTCCTCGATGAGCGCCTTGACCAGCGCACGCGCGAAGCTGATGTGGCGTGTCTCGTCCCGCACGCGCGCGCGATGATTGAGGGCGGAAAAGAGGTCGCCCCGTGCCTCCGCGCCGTCCGCGAGCACGGCAAAGGTGCCGGGGCCGGCCGCGCCCTCGGCCACGAAGTTCGCCTTCACGATGATCTCGAAGCTGTCGTCCAGCTCGAGGACGTGGCGAAAGAACCGGCAGGTGGTGCCGGGCGCCTCCCAGGCCGCGAGCCAGTCCGCTTCCGGGATGCGAGCGTGCTCGAACACCTCGCGATCCATCTCGAGATGCCGCTGCTCGTCCGCCAGCTGGAACAGGCAGCACTTCTTCAGCTCGTCGAACGGTGCGTTCGCCGCCGCGGTCGCGACATAATGCGTGGCCGACAGCTCGGAGTAATAGTTGTTGGCGAACTGGTCGACGGCGCGCTCCAGATACCGGCGCGAGACGCTGCGGTACTCGAGCGCCTCCTGTGGCAGCGTCGCGCGCTCCGCGAGATAGCGCTCGCGCTCGCGCGCCTGCAGCGCGACGTAACGCTCCCAGCTGAGATTGGCCGGGTCCTTGAACAGGCCGGGATCCTTCAGGACGATGCGCCGGCGGCTCATGCGCGCCTCCAGTGACCGGTACAGTAGGCAGGCAACGCAGGTGTGTCAAACGCGCTGCGAGCGGCGAGAGGGCGTTGCACCCTCTCGCCGCGGCGGCACTCTACAGGGCGGCGATGATCTGGTTCAGAAGCGCCACGAGCTGCGTCAGCAGCGCGTTGAGCCCCAGACCGCCGTTCAGCAGATTGGCGACCGCACACAGAAGGTTGCCGAGCAGGTTGCCCGGGCCCGGCACGGCCACGATGTCGAGCACGACCTGATCGAGATGAATTGTCAGGCCGAGGAGATTGAGATCGAGCGGACCGAGCACGAGGTTGAGAATGTCGCAGCCGGCCTGCGGCTGTGCAAGGGCCGCAGCACCGCCCGTTCCGGACAGGTCAAAGCCGTTGATGCTCTTCACCGGGATTTTGACTTGCTGCACGGCCGCCTGCGCCACGCCATCACCTGCTGCGGTAGCAATGGTCGCGGTCCCGACGGCGAGGATGGTATTGCCGCTACGTTCGAATCCGGTGATCCTGAGTGTGCCGCTGAACGGGGTGGGGTTGGCGCCGGTTGACGTCCCGGTTATTGGAACGGTGAGCGCATTTGCCTTGCTGTTGCCTTGCGCGCCAGCATCGAGCGGCAGAACCAGCGCGAACGTGACAGCCAAGACGAGGCTGATAGCCATCGAACGCTTCCATAGTGAGTGCATGCGAACCTCCTCAGTGAAGATGGCCCGCGTCATTGCAAGCCGCTGGCCGCGGCGCGCGAGCGGCGCGCCGTAAAGCGGTCACGCGCGGTGTGAACTTGCCTGGGAGACGCCCCGCGCAACGGAAGAGCGGTGCAGGATCAGCGTTGTAATACGGACGCGGCGCCGGCCAAACATGTGGCAATATCCGCGACACTCATGGCGTGCCGGCCATGACCAGGAGGACGCACGCATGAAAGCCGCCGTGTTTCACGGAGCGCACAAGCCGCTGACGATCGAGGACGTCCACATCGACAAGCCCATGGGCCGCGAGGTGCTCGTGCGCACCGTGGCCTCCGGCGTCTGTCACAGCGATCTGCACTTCATCGAGGGCCTCTACCCGTTCCCGACGCCGGCCATTCTGGGCCACGAGGCGGCGGGCATCGTGGAGGCGGTGGGGCCGCACGTGTTCGAGTTCAAGGCGGGCGACCACGTCATCGCGTGCCTGTCGGTGTTCTGCGGTGCCTGCGACTACTGCCTGACCGGCAAGACGCATCTCTGCCAGACGCGGCCGATCCGCGCCAAGCACGAGCCGCCGAAGCTCTCGTGGAACGGACAGCCGGTGAACCAGTTCGCCAACCTGTCGGCCTACGCGGAGCAGATGCTGGTGCACGAGAACGCGCTCGTCCGGATCGACGACGCGATGCCGCTCGACCGGGCCGCGCTCATCGGCTGCGGCGTCACCACCGGCGTGGGCGCCGTGCTGAACACGGCGCGCATCGAGGCCGGCTCCACCGTGGCCGTGTTCGGCGCCGGCGGCGTGGGCCTGGCCGCCATCCAGGGCGCGCGCATCGCCGGCGCGCGCATGATCATCGCGGTCGACACCGTCGAGTCCAAGTTCGCCAAGGCCCGCGAGCTCGGCGCCACGCACACGGTGAACGCCAAGAGCGACGATCCCGTGAAGGCGATTCGCGCGCTGACGACGGGCGGCGTCGATTACTCGTTCGAGGCGATCGGGCTCAAGATCGCCGCCGAGCAGTGCTTCGACTGCCTGCGCCCGGGCGGGACGGCCACCGTCATCGGCATGATCCCGGTCGGTCAGAAGATCGAGCTCGACGGCCCGATGTTCCTGCGCGAGAAGAAGATCCAGGGCTGCAGCATGGGCAGCAACCGCTTCAAGGTCGACATGCCGCGCTACATCGACTTCTACCGGCAGGGGCGCCTGAAGCTCGACGAGATGATCACCCGCCGCGGCCGCCTCGAGGATGTCAACGAGGCGTTCCGCGCCATGAAGGCGGGCGAGGTCGCGCGCACCGTGCTCATGTTCGAGTAGCGCCCGTGCGCGCCGCCGTCATGCGCGACCGGAAGCTGATCGTCGCCGAGGTGCCGATGCCCGAGCCTGGCCCGGGCGAAGTCCTGGCGCGGACGCTGGCGTGCGGGATCTGCGGCTCCGACCTGCACGCGCTGAAGCACGCCGACGCGTTCGTGGCCACGTCCCGGCGCGCCGGCAATCCGCGTGTGATGGATCTCGGGCGGGACGTCGTGATGGGCCACGAGTTCTGCGCCGAGATCGTCGAGCACGGACCCCGTACGGCGCGGACGCTGCCGGTCGGCACGCGCGTCTGCTCACGCCCGATCCTGATGCGGGACACGGGCCCGCAGACGATCGGGTACTCGAACGAGCATCCCGGCGGCTACGGCGAATATATGCGCCTCAGCGAGGCGCTTCTGCTGCCCGTGCCGGACGGCCTGCCGACCGAGCACGCCGCGCTCACGGAGCCCATGGCGGTGGGCCTGCATGCGGTGCAGAAGGCGCGGCTGGCGCCCGACGACGCGCCGCTGGTCGTCGGGTGCGGCCCGGTGGGCCTCGCGGTGATCGCGGCTCTCCGCCTGCTCGACGTCCGGCCGATCGTGGCCGCCGACTTCTCGCCGCGCCGGCGGGAGCTGGCCGCCAGCCTGGGAGCCGATGTCGTCGTCGATCCCGCCGCCACCACGCCCTGGCAGAGCTGGCGCGAGGCGGCCGCGGTCTGGCGAGATCCGAGCCGGGCGCCGCAACCACCGCCGTGGGTGCCTGGGCCGCCGATCCGCCCCGCCGTGGTATTCGAGTGCGTCGGCGTTCCGGGCGTGCTCGATCAGCTCATGGCCGCGGCGCCGCGCGACACGCGCATCGTGGTGGTCGGGGTCTGCATGGAGCCGGACACGATTCACCCGATGCTCGGCATCGTGAAGGAGCTGGCGCTCCAGTTCGTGCTGGGGTACACGCAGGATGAGTTCGCGGCGACCCTCGGCCACATCGCCGCCGGCCGGATCGCCGCGGCGCCGCTGATCACCGGTCGCGTCGGTCTCGACGGCGTGCCGCAGGCATTCGAGGCGCTCGCGTCACCGGAGCGCCACGCCAAGATCATCGTCGGCGTCTGACCGCGGTCAGGCGAGCTTGGCACGCACGCGCTCGGCGAACGTCATCATCTGCGCGTCGAGCTCGGCGCCGTCGGCCGCGAGGAACTCGACCACCAGGTGCTCGACGCCGCAGTCGGTCAGCTCCGTCAGCTGATCGACGAGACTCGCCGGCTCGCCGGCCAGCACGTGGCCCGGGTGGGCCGACGTCGGCGCCCCCTCGCCGGCGCGCAGCACGCGGACGTCGTTGCGCATCGTGATGCCGGGCGGGACGGCGCGGCCCCGCGTCGCCGACTGCCGTACGAGCTCCTGACGGCCGGCGCGCAGCTCGGCGGGCGCCCGATTGATCGGATGCCACGTGGCGCCGAACTCCACGGCGCGGCGGAGCGCCGCGCGGCTGTGGCCGCCGACCCAGATCGGCGGGTGCGGCTTCTGGATCGGCTTGGGCTCGAACACCATGTCGTCGAATTGCGTGTAGCGCCCGCGGAACGACGGCGCGGGGCTCGTCCACAGCTCCTGCATCGCGCGAAGGTACTCGTCGGTCATGGGGCCGCGCTCCGCGAACGGCACGCCGAGCATGGCGCTCTCGGCGGCCACCCAGCCGGCACCGATGCCGAGGACGACGCGGCCGCCGCTGAGCGCGTCGAGCGAGGACACCATCTTCGCGGTGACCACGGCGTTGCGGTACGGCACGATCAGCACCGTCGTGCCGAGCTGCACGCGAGCGGTGGCGCCGGCCACGACCCCGAGCGTGATCAGCGGATCGAAGATCGTCTCCCCGAAGTTCGGAATGTTCGCGCGCGGTACGACGACGTGGTCACTGACCCAGACCGAGTCGTAGCCGAGCTGCTCGGCGCGCACCGCCGTGCGCCGGATGATCTCCGGCGTGGCGAGATGCCGGCAGTTGGGGAGCCAGACGCCGAACTTCATTGCGGAGTCACCGGGCTGATGGTCGTCATGGCGCCGAGCTTACTGCAGTGGCGGCCTCTGCGCTCGCCGCGCGGCTTGGAGTAGGATGGCCTCCCGGAGGTGAGCATGGGTGAGCGCGAGCTGACGTACGGTGAGGCCGTGCGCGAGGCGATCGCCGAGGAGATGCGGCGCGACCCGCGTGTCTTCCTGATCGGCGAGGACGTCGCCGAGGCCGGGCATCCGTTCAAGACGCTGGTGGGGCTCGTGCAGGAATTCGGCACGGGGCGGATCATCGACACGCCGATCTCCGAGCCAGGCTACGCCGGCATCGGCGTCGGCGCGGCCATGACCGGCATGCGGCCGATCGTCGACGTCATGTTCGGCGACTTCATCACGCTCACCATGGATCAGATGGTCAACCAGGCCGCCAAGGCGCACTACATGTCGGGCGGCAAGATCAAGGTGCCCATCGTGTTCCGCACCACGCTCGGCGCCACGCGGCGGTCGGCGGCGCAGCACTCGCAGTCGCTGCACGCCTGGGTCAGCCACATCCCCGGCCTGAAGGTGGCGCTGCCGTCCGGCCCCTACGAGGCGAAGGGACTCATGAAGACGGCGATCCGCGACGACAGCCCCGTCGTCATCTTCGAGGACAAGATGATGTACCGCGTGAAGGGGCCCGTGCCGGAGGCCGACTACACGATCCCGTTCGGCGTGGCCGAGGTGAAGCGCCCGGGCCGGGACATCACGATCGTCGCCACCAGCAGCATGGTCGCCGTCGCCGAGGGCGCGGCCAAGCTGCTCGACGAGGCGGGCATCAGCGCCGAGATCATCGATCCGCGCACGACGTGGCCGCTGGACAAGCAGACGCTCGTCGACTCGGCCAAGAAGACGTCGCGCGCGCTCGTGGTCGACGAGGGCTACGAGCGCTACGGCGTCACCGCCGAGATCGCCTCCGTCATCGCGGAGGGCGCGTTCTACCACCTCGACGCCCCGGTCAAGCGCATCGGCGCCATGGACGTGCCGGTGCCGTTCTCGCCGGTGCTCGAGGATCTGACCGTCCCGACCGAGCAACGGGTGTTCGAGGTGGCGCGGGCACTGTGCCGGAAGGCGTGAGCGTGCGCCTGGACGTCGATCTCTACAGCGACACGGTCACGCGGCCCACGCCCGAGATGCGCCGCTTCATGTGCGAGGCCGAGGTCGGCGACGAGCAGAAGCTCGAGGATCCGACCGTCAATCTCCTGTGCGACATGGTGGCCGAGCTGCTCGGCAAGGAGGCCGCGGTCTTCCTGCCCTCGGGCACCATGTGCAACGAGATCGCGCTGCGCGTGCACGCCCGTCCCGGCGAGGAAGTCATCGCGCACCAGTCCGCCCATCCCATCCACTTCGAGACGGGCGGCCCGGGCGCGCTCGCCGGCGTGAACATGCGGCCCGTCGATGGGCCGCGCGGCCAGTTCGACGCCGCGGCGGTGGAGGCGGCCGTTCGCCCGGCCTTCCGTCACTTCCCGCGCAGCCGTCTGCTGTGGGTCGAGCAGACCAGCAACCTCGGCGGCGGCTCGGTGTGGCCGCTGGCGCGGATCGCGGAGGTGACGCAGGTGGCCCGCCGTCACGGGCTCGCCACGCATCTCGACGGCGCGCGGCTCATGAACGCTGTCATCGCGAGCGGCGTCGCCGCCCGCGACTACGCGGCGCCGTTCGACTCGGCGTGGATCGACTTCACCAAGGGCCTCGGCGCGCCGGTGGGCGCGGCGCTGGCCGGCTCGCGCGCCTTCATCGACGAGGCGTGGCGCTGCAAGCAGCAGATGGGCGGCGCCATGCGCCAGGCGGGCATCATCGCCGCCGGCGGCGTGTACGCGCTTCGCCACCACGTCAAGCGCCTGGCCGAGGACCACGCGAACGCCCGCCGGCTCGCCGACGGGCTCGCGGCCCTGCCGGGCGTGCGCCTCGATCCCGCCACGGTGGAGACGAACATCGTCTTCTTCGAGACGACCGGCTCGCTCACCGCAGCGGCGGCCGTCGACGCGCTCCTGGCCCGCGGCGTCCGGATGGGCGCGCTCGGACCGCATACCGTGCGGGCGGTCACGCACCTGGACGTCGACGCCGCCGCCATCGAGCGCGCGCTCGGCGCCGCGCGCCAGGTGTTCGCGCGCTGATGGCGACCAACGTCATCATGCCGGCGCTCGAGCTCGCGCAGGAGACGGGCAAGGTGCTGCGCTGGCTCAAGCGCCCCGGCGACGCGGTCACCAGGGGCGAGCCAATCGTGGAGATCGAGACCGACAAGGTCACCGTGGAGATCGAGTCGCCGGCCACCGGTCGTCTCGGCGAGGTCAGCGCGCAGGCGGGCGACGTCGTCCCGGTCGGTACGCCGATCGCGACCATCGTCACGGAAGCGGGGCCGCCGTCCACGCCGGAGCGCGAGGTGAAGGCGTCGCCGCTGGCGCGCAAGCTGGCGGCGGAGCATGGGGTCAAGCTCACGGAGGTGCCGGGCGGTGGCGGCCGCATCGCGCGCGCGGACGTGATGGCGTTCGTCGAGCGCCGCAAGGGCGGCGAGGGCGAGGCGGAGGTGGCGCGGCTCACTCTCGCGTCGCCGAAGGCGCGTCGCCTGGCTGCCGAGCGCGGCGTCGAGCTGCACCTCGTGCGCGGCTCCGGGCCGGACGGGGCCGTGCTCGCGGGCGATGTCCCGGCCGCGGCTCACGCGCCGGATGCGGCGGCCGGCGCGCCGCCGGGGGCCGGCGGCGTCAGCAACGTCTGGCGGATCATGGCCGAGCGGATGACGCAGAGCTGGACGAGCGTCCCGCACTTCTACCTGGTGCGCGAGGTGAACGCGAGCCGTCTCGTGACCTGGCGCACGCGCGTCGCCGCGCAGACGGGCGCGCGCATCACGTACACCGACCTCCTCGTGAAGCTGGTGGCGAGCGCGCTGACGAAGCACCCGCGCCTGAACGCCTCGTGGACGAACGGCGCCATCATCACGCATCGGGAGATCGACATCGGGCTGGCGGTTGCCATCGCGGACGGCCTGGTCGTCCCGGTCGTGCACGCGGCCGACACGCTGTCGCTGGACCAGATCGCGGCGCGCCGCGAGGATCTCGTCACGCGCGCGCAGAGCGGCAAGCTCCGGCCCGCCGACATCCAGGGCGGCCGGTTCACCGTGAGCAACCTCGGCATGCACGGCGTCGACGCCTTCAACGCCATCGTGAACCCGCCGCAGGCCGCCATCCTGGCCGTGGGACGGATCACGGATCGCGTGCTCGCAGTGGGCGGTCGACCGGCCGTGCAGCCCGCCATGGTCCTGACGCTGTCGTGCGATCACCGGGCGGTGGACGGCGCCCGCGCGGCGGAGTTTCTCGGCGCCCTCGCCGAGCTCGTCGAGGAACCGCTCGCGCTGCTCGTGTGACATCGTGGTGACCTCCGGGCGACCGGCCCGCCATTTCTCGATGATCCGCAGCTTTCATCTCGCGGATCTGTTCACCATCGCCAACGGCTTCTGCGGCGTGGCCGCGCTGTTCGAGGCGATGAAGTTTCTGGCCACGCGGGACGCGCGTCATCTGTACGTGGCCGCTCTGCTGGTGCCGGTGGCGCTCCTGTGCGACGTCCTCGACGGCCGCATCGCCCGCTGGCGGCACGACGCCTCGGCCATGGGACGCGAGCTCGACTCGCTCGCCGACGTGATCTCGTTCGGGGTGGCGCCGGCCGGCATCGCATTTGCGGCCGGGCTCGACACGCCACTGGACCAGCTCGTGCTCATGTATTTCGTCGCGTGCGGGCTGAGCCGCCTGGCCCGCTACAACGTCACCGCGGAGTCGATGGCGGCCGAGACGGGCAAGGTGCGCTACTTCGAGGGAACGCCGATCCCGACCAGCATCGTGCCGCTCGCGATCCTCATGCTGGCGTTCCATCGCGGAGCGCTCTGGCCGGTCCGCATCGGCGGCATGTCGATGCACCTGGTGAGCCTCGTCTTCGTCGTGTCGGGCGCGCTCATGATCAGCAAGACGCTGAAGATCCCCAAGCCCTGAGCCGACATGCCGGCGATATACTGCTCGTCGCCATGCCGCTGACCGATCGCTACGGGCTCACCATCAGCGCCGCCTCGTCGCACGCCGCCGAGCGCTTCCAGGACGGCATGGACCGCCTGCTCGCGTACAGCGCCGGCGCCGACGACGCCTTCACGGCCGCGCTGGCCGACGATCCCGAGCTCGCGGTGGCGCACGCCGGCGTCGCGATGATCGCCGCCGTCCACGGCGACGCCGCCGCCGCCCGCGCTGCCATCGCCCGCGCCCGCGCGACCGTGCACGGCGCCACCCGGCGCGAGCGCCAGCATGTCGAGGCGGTCAGCGCGATGATCGGCGGCGACGCCGCGCGCGGCCTGGCGCTGGCCGCCGAGCACCTCGCCGAGTTCCCGCGCGACGCGCTGCTCGTCAACCAGGCCAGCAGCGCCATCGGCTTCCTCGGCGCCGCCGATCGCGAGGCGCAGCGCGTGGCGTTCGTCGAGGGCCTGGCCCCGGCCTACGGCGACGACTGGTGGTTCGAGTCGGCGCTCGCGTTCACCTATCACGAGGTCGGGCGCTACGCGGAGTCGCGTCGGCTCTCGGAGCATTCGCTGGCGCAGTATCCCGGCAACGCCAACGCCAGTCACAATCTCGCGCACATCGCCTTCGAGACGCTCGAGACGGACAGCGGCGCCGCGTTCCTGGCGCAGTGGCTCGAGACCTACGACCGGCGCGCGAGCTTTCACTGCCACCTCGCCTGGCATCTGGCGATGTTCGAGCTGCATCGCGGCCGCTACGCGCGGGCGCTGGACGTGTTCGAGCGCGACATCCTGGGCGCGGTCAACCTGCGCCTGGCGCTGATCGATGGCGCTGCGCTGCTGTGGCGCTTCCGCCTCGACGGCCAGCCGGAGGGACGCCCCGGCGCCTGGCGCTCGCTCGCCGACATGGCCGACCGCGTCTCGCGGCCCGGGTTCGTGTTCGGCGAGATCCACGCGGCGCTGGCGTACGCGGCGGCGGGCGATCGGGCGGCGCTCGACAAGCTCATCGACGGGCTGCGCGACCTGCATGCCAAGGGGCACCCGATCGCCGGCACGTTGGCCGTGCCGCTGGTGCAGGGGCTCGCCGCGTTCGCATCCGGCGATCATGGCGCAGCGTTGCGCTACCTGGAACCGGTCGCGGCCGACGCCCATCGCATCGGCGGCAGCCACGCGCAGTGGGAGCTGGTCGAGGAGACGATGGTCGTCAGCTACCTGGCGCTCGAGCGCTACGACGACGCGCTGGCGCTGGTGCGCCGGCGTCTCGGGCGCCGCGCCTCGCCGCGGGACCGCCGCTGGCTCGAGGCCGCCTCCACGGGCCTCGCCGCGCGCGCGTGAGGCGCCCGATCGTCCGGTGATCTTCCTCATCCGGCACGGCGAGACGGTGGGCAACGCAGCCCGCGTCGTGCAGCTGCCCGACAGTTCGCTCTCGCCCCGCGGGCTCGCGCAGGCCGAGCGCCTCGCGCGTCGCCTGGCCGGCGAGGGCGTCGGCCACATCGTCTCCAGCGACTTCGCGCGCGCGGCGGCGACCGCGCACGCGCTGCAGCGCGCGACGGGCGCGCCGCTGAGCTGGGAGCCGCTGCTGCAGGAGCGGAACTTCGGCGACCTGCGCGGCCGCGCCTACGTCGACCTCGGTCTCGACATGTTCGCGCCGGATTACGCGCCGCCGAACGGCGAGTCCTGGCCCGTGTTCCACGCGCGCGTCGATCGCGCCTGGGAACGGCTGCAGACGCTGGCGACCTCGACCGACGGCCATCTTGCCGTCGTCACCCACGGGCTCGTCTGCCGCTCGCTGGCCGGGCGCTACTTGATGTTGCCGCCGGGGGAGGCCGTCCCCGAGCGCTGGGAGAACTCGTCGGTGACGATCATCGACTGCCCGGCGCCGTGGCGCGTGCGCCGCCTCAACTGCGTCGCCCACCTGGACGACATCGGCGCCGCGCCCCTCGAAGGCTCGACCGCGGTATAGCGCTCACTCGCCGCCGCGTGCGTTATGATCGCGCCTCACCCTGCCACGACAGGAGAGCGTCGATGACGAGGCACAAACCCGCGTTCAAGCAGATTGCGTCGGGCCTGCGGTTTCCCGAGGGACCGGTGGCGATGCCCGACGGCTCGGTGATCCTGGTGGAGATCGAGCGCCGCACGCTGACGCGCGTCACGCCCGACGGCAGGGTGCGCGTGATCGCGGAGCTCGGCGGCGGTCCGAATGGCGCCGCCATGGGGCCGGGCGGGAAGATCTACGTCACCAACAACGGCGGACTGCGGTTCGTGGAGCGGCCGGGCAAGCTCTTTCCCGTGCTGCAGGGCGACGACTACACCGGCGGCAGCATCCAGGTCGTCGACCCCGAGACCGGCAAGTTCGAGACGCTCTACGATGGCTGCGACGGCCAGCGCCTGCGCGGGCCGAACGACCTCGTCTTCGATGCCGCCGGCGGCTTCTGGTTCACGGACCTCGGCAAGACCCGGGAGCGCGACGCGGATCGCGGCGTCGTGTACTACGCGAAGGCGGATGGCTCGATGATCAAGGAGGCGATCTTCCCGCTGGAGCGGCCGAACGGCATCGGGCTCTCGCCCGACGAGCGCACGCTCTACGTCGCCGAGACGCCGACGGCGCGCTGCTGGTCGTTCCGCCTGTCGGCGCCCGGCGAGATCGCGTCCGCCAACGGACCGTATCGCGGCGAGAAGGGCGCGGTCGTGGTCGGGCTCGGCGGCTATCAGATGTTCGACTCGCTGGCCGTGGACGGGGAGGGGCACGTCTGCGTGGCCACCCTGATCACGGGCGCCGTGAGCGACATCTGGCCCGACGGTAGCCGCGTCGACCAGTTCATGCTGCCCGACATGATGGTCACCAACGTCTGCTTCGGCGGCCGCGATCTGCGGACGGCGTACGCCACGCTGTCGATGGGCGGCACGCTGGTGTCGTTCGAGTGGCCGCGCCCCGGGCTGCCGTTGCACTACCTGAACCGGAGGCCGGCGTGAACGACGCTTTGACCGCGCAGACGGTCGAGCTGCTGCAGCAGCTGATCCGCAACCAGTGCGTCAACGACGGCACCGTCGGCTCCGGCCACGAGGTGCGCACGACCGACGTGCTGCGGACGTACCTGGCGGGCAGCGGGCTCGACCTCGAGGTCTACGAGCCGGAGGGCGCACCGGGCCGCGCCAGCCTCGTCGCCCGCATCGAGGGCAGCGATCCGGCGGCGCCGACGCTATGTCTCATGGGCCACACCGACGTGGTGCCGGTGACGCCGGCGCACTGGACGCGCGATCCGTTCGGCGGCGAGCTGGTGGGCGGCGAGGTGTGGGGCCGCGGCGCCGTCGACATGCTGAACCTCACGGCGTCGCAAGCGGTCGCGCTCAAGGCGCTCGCGCGGCGGGGCTGGCGGCCCCGCGGCACGCTCGTGTATCTGGCGTGCGCGGACGAAGAGGCCGGCGGCGCCCTCGGCGCCGGCCACGTGTCCAGGCGCCACTGGGATGCGCTGCGCGCCGACTACCTGTTGACCGAGAACGGCGGCACCGTGAGCCAGCACGGCGACGAGCTGAACGTGACGGTGCACGTCGGCGAGAAGGGGGTGGCGTGGCGCAAGCTGCGCGTGCAGGGAACGCCCGGCCACGGCTCGATGCCGTACGGCGCCGACAACGCGCTGGTCAAGGCGGCGCAGGTCGTGAGCCGTCTGGCGGAATACCGCCCCGCCCCCTACGTGGACGAGCTGTGGGCCGCGTTCGTCGGCTCCCTCGCCCTCGATCCGGACGTCAAGGCGGCGCTGGTCGATCCCGCGCGCCTCGACGAGACGATCGGCCGGCTGCCCGCGACGCTCGCGAAGCTGGCGTGGTCCAACACGCACACGACGTTCTCGCCGAACGTCTGCCATGGCGGTGTCAAGACGAACGTCATCCCGGACGTGGTCGACATCGAGGTCGACATCCGCACGATCCCGGGCGACAGCGAGGACGAGGTGCGCCGCCACCTCGACAAGGCGCTCGGCGATCTCATGGACGACGTCACCATCGAGAAGCTGTTCTCCAAGCAGGCGTCGGTGTCGCCCACGGGCACGCCGCTCTGGGACGTGCTGGCGCGCGTGGTCGACGGGCACTATCCCGGCGCGCGGCTGTTGCCGCGGCTCATCCTCGGCTTCACCGACGCGCCCTACTTCCGCGCCCACGGCGCCGTCGCCTACGGCTTCGGGCTGTTCTCGCGCGCGCTGACGGCGGAGGCGATGGCGGGACGCTTCCACGGCAACGACGAGCGCGTCGACGTGGAGTCGCTCGCGCTCACGACGCAGGCGTGGCTGGACGTGTGCGAGCTGTTCCTGGGCTAGCGAGCTGCTTCGTCAGTCCGGCGTGGCGGGGATGAGGCGGGGTTGCCAGATGCTCGCGCGCCAGCGGACCCCGATCAGCACCGTGCAGGCCAGGCCGAGCAGCGCGAGCACGGCGATGGTGCTTGGATAGCCGATGCGCGGGATCAGCAACCCCGAGCCGATCAAGCCGAGCGGCAGGCCGTAGACCGCCAGCATCCGCACGCCCATCACGCGGCCGCGGAAGCCGTCGCCCGCGGTCGCGAGCAGCACCGCCGTCATGGCGATCATCCCCACGTTCTGTGCGAAGCCGGCCACGACGAGCGTGGCCATCGCGATCGGCAGCCGCCCGAGAAAGCCGAAGAGCAGCAGCAGCGCGTACCAGAGCGCGGTGCACAGCAGCGTCCACCGCTCCGGGTGACGCGGGCCGCCGGTGAAGACGGTGGTGAGCGAGGCCAGCAGGCCGCCGGTCGCGAAGCTCGCGACCAGCAATCCGAGGCCGGTGGCGTCGACCTCGTACACCGCGCGCGCGGCGTACGGGAGCAGCCCGCTCGTCACCGGATACGCGGTCAGATTGATCAGGAACGCGAGCAGCGTCATGGCGAGCAGCGAAGGACCGGTGGCCACGCGGCGCAGTCCGTCGGTGAGGTCGCGCCAGCCCGAGGGCGGCGCGCCGCGTCGCGGCGCGGTGGGGTCGGGGGCGGTCGGGCGGCGCGCCACGCCGAGCGTGAGCGCGAGGCTCGTCGCATACAGCAGCGTGACGACGACGTACGTCGTGCCCAGGCCGAGCGCCGTCGACAGCGCGGCGCCGGCGAGCGCGCCACCGACGCGCGCCGAGTCCATCGTGGCCCGCGACAGGCCGAGCGCGCCCATCATGCGGCCGGCGGGGATCGTCTCCCCGATGAGCGAGTTGCGCAGCACCAGGTCGTTCGGCCGCACGAGGCCGCCGAGCAGCGCGAGGACGAACACCGAGACCGGCGTCACCGCGCCCGCCACGGCCAGCGTGCCGAGAACGGCGGCCAGGACGGTGTAGACGGCGCGCATCGCGCACAGCACGGTACGGCCACCCAGGCGATCACCGAGAACGCCGAACACGGGCGCGGCCAGCGTGCCGAGGTATTGCAGCGAGCCGAATACCGTCAGCCACAGCACCGAGCCCGTGTTGACCATCACGTACCAGCCGAGAACGATCGTCTCCATCTCGAAGGCGCACGAGGTCAGCAGATCCGCCGACCACTGGAACCGGAAGCTGCGGATGCGGAACGCGTCGAGCCTCACGGGAGTATCCTAGCGGCAACCTTTCCAGGACGAGGTGCCACAGTGCGACCGAACAAGATCAAGCAGCTCTGGCGCGAGGGCCGGTTCGTCACGCTCGGCTGGCTGTCGGTGTCCCACGGCTTCACCGCGGAAGTGATGGCGCGCCAGGGCTTCGACGCGCTGTGCGTGGACATGCAGCACGGGCTGACGGACATGAACGACGTGTGGCCGATGCTGCAGGCGATCTCGCAGACGGAGACGGTGCCGGTGGTCCGGGTGCCATGGAACGACCCGGCCACCATCATGAAGGTCCTCGATTTCGGCGCGTACGGCGTCATCGTCCCGCTCGTGAACACGGCGGACGAGGCGGCGAAGGCGGTGGCGGCCTGCCGGTACCCGCCGGTCGGCATGCGCTCGTCCGGGCCCGTGCGTGCGGTCCACTACGGCGGCTCCGATTACCTCGCGAACGCCAACAACGAGATCATCGTGATGGTGATGATCGAGACGAAGGAAGGCATCGCGAACCTGGACGCGATCTGTGCGACGCCCGGCCTGGACGCCGTCTACATCGGGCCGGCCGACCTGTCGTTCGCGCTCGGGCTGCCGCCCGGACCGGACAAGACGGACGCGGTGCACATGGCCACCTGCGACAAGATCCGGGACGCCGCGCACAAGCACGGCATCAAGGCGGTCATGCACTGCGCGAGCGCGGCCTTCGCGGCGGGCGCGGTGAAGCGCGGCTTCGACATGATCATGCTGACGTCCGACCTGGCGTCCATGATCGCCGGCGCCCGCCGCCAGCTCGACGACCTCAAGGCCGCGACCCGATGAGATGACCGCGGCGGCGCGGGTCCGCATCGCGGTCCGCAACCTTCGCAAGGCGTACGCGCTCGGTGGCCGCGAGATCCGCGCCGTCGACAACGTCTCGTTCGAGATCGTCGAAGGCGAGTTCGTTGCCCTCATCGGCCCCTCGGGCTGCGGCAAGAGCACCATCCTGAACATGGTGGCCGGACTCCTCCCGGCCACCGGCGGTGAGATCGCGATCGACGGCGAGCCGGCCGCGGCGGGGCGGCCCAACCGCAAGGTCGGCTACGTCTTCCAGCGCGACACCGTCTACCCGTGGCGCACCGTCGCGCGCAATATCGGCTACGGGCTCGAGCTCGCCGGCGTCCCGCGCGCCGAGCGCGAGCGCCGCGTGGCGGCCATGATCGCGGCGGCCGGGCTGCAGGGCTTCGGCGACGCCTTCCCGCTGGCGCTGTCGGGCGGCATGCGGCAGCGCGTGGCGCTGATGCGCACGCTCATCACCCAGCCCGAGATCTTGCTGATGGACGAGCCGTTCGGCGCGCTGGACACGCACACCAAGCTCGAGATGCACAAGATCCTCCTCGAGATCTGGGAGCGGGAGCAGCAGACCGTCCTCTTCGTCACCCACGACCTCGGCGAGGCGCTCACGCTCTCCGACCGCATCGTCGTGCTCTCGGCGCGGCCCGGCCGCGTGAAGGAGATCTTCGACGTCACCCTGGCGCGGCCGCGGGACGCGGTGGCGCTGCGCGAGTCGGCCGACTTCGCGGCGGCGTTCTCGCGCATCTGGCACTCGCTCGGCGAGGAGTTCCGCAAGGGACACGCGGAATGAGGAGCAATGAATGAGCGTGACGCCGGCCGGTGAGACGGCGCCGCGGATGGCCGTCCACCGCCTCGGCCGCGGCCCCGATCTGCTCCTGTTCCACGGCGGCATGGGCTCGTGGCGGCACTGGGTGCGCAACGTCGAGGCGCTGGCGGCGCACTACACCGTGCACGCACTCGACCATCCCTCGTATGGCGCCTCCGCGCCCGTGCCCCGCGAGACGACGGGTCGGCAGTACCTCGGCCTGATGCACGAGCTGGTCACCGCGATGCTGCCCGGCGACGCGCCCCTGCGGCTCGCCGGCTTCTCGTTCGGCGGCGCGATCGCGGCCAACCTCGCGCGGCGCCTCGGCGGGCGCGTGACGCACGTCTGCCTGGTCTCGCCCGCCGGCTTCCCCGCGCGCCGCTTTGGCGAGCGGCCGATTCGCAGCTACAAGGAGGCCGGCGGCGACGAGCGCAAGTTCCGCGAGATCTGCCGGCACAACCTGCTCGTCAACATGCTCAGTGATCCGGCGAGCGTCACCGAGGAAGCGATCGACATCCAGGCCGAGGGCGTACGTCGCGCGCGGTTCGACAGCCGCAAGGTGAGCGCCGGTGGTACGCTGCTCGGCGATCTGGCCCAGGCCACGTGCGCGGTCCGCGTGCTGTGGGGCGTCGGCGACGACTCGGCGTTTCGCCCCGCCGATCTGCTGCTCGACGAGATCCGCGCCGCCGTGGACGGCACGGCCGACATCCATCGCATCCCGGCCGCCGGACACTGGTCGGCGTACGAGAACGCGCCGGAGGTCAACCGGCTGATGCTGGAGTTCTTCGCACGCTATACTCGCGGCCCGGGCGCGAGCCCGGGAAGGAGCGGCCCATGAAGCTCGGGCTGAGCATCGGCTACTCGGGTGCCGAGCTGAAGCTGCCGGTCGAGAAGGTCCAGCTCGCCGAGCGGCTCGGTTTCGACTCGGTGTGGACGGCCGAGGCGTACGGCTCGGATGCGATCACGCCGCTGGCGTACCTCGCCGCCGTCACGAAGCGCATCCGTCTCGGCACCGGGATCATGCAGCTGGCGGCGCGGCCGCCGGTGTCGGCGGCGATGGCGGCCGGCACCGTGGACGCGCTCGCCGGCGGCGGCCGTGTCATCGCCGGCCTCGGCGTGTCGGGTCCGCAGATCGTCGAGGGCTGGTACGGCCAGCCGTGGGGCAAGCCGTACTGGCGCATCCGCGACTACGTGGCGATCATGCGCAAGGTGTTCGAGCGCAAGGATCCGGTCGCCCACGCCGGTCGGGAGATCTCGCTGCCGTACACCGGGCCGGGCGCCCTCGGCGTCGGCAAGCCGCTCGTCTCGATCCTGCACATGAATCCGCGGCTGCCGATCTGGCTCGGCACCGGCACCGAAGCGAACGTCAAGCTCACGGCCGAGATCGCCGACGGCTGGCTGCCGCTCGGCTTCGTGCCGAGGCTGATGCCGATGCTCCGACCGTGGCTCGAGGAAGGCTTCCGCCGCGCGGGCGCGGGGAAGGGCTTCCGTGACTTCGAGATCCAGCCTCGCGCCGAGGTGCTGATCACCGACGACGTGCGCGCGGCGCTGGCGCGCCAGAAGCCGAGGGTGGCGCTGTACGTGGGCGGCATGGGTCACCGCGACAAGAACTTTCACAAGGACATGATGGTCCGCCGCGGCTTCGGCGACGCCGCGCAGCGGATCCAGGAGCTCTATCTCGCGAAGCGCAAGGAGGAGGCGATCGCCGCCGTCCCCGACGAGTTCTGCGACGAGATGTCGCTCGTCGGGCCCGTCACGCGCATCCGCGACCGCTTCACGGCGTGGGCGGACTCCGGCATCACCGGCCTGACGATCGTGGCCGACCAGACGGAGGCGATGGAGCTCATGGCAAAGCTGGCGGCATGAGCGGCTTCGGGAACGCGCGCGTCCAGAGATTCCTCGAAAGCAAGGAGATCGTCGTGCTCGCCACCGTGCAGGCGGATGGTGCCCCGCTGGCGATGGCGATGTGGTTCCTGCACGACCCGAGCGTCCTCACGATGATCAGCGAGTCGGGCACGCAGAAGGTCCGCAACCTCCGCCGCGATCCGCGCGTGTCGATCGTGGCCGAGGCGGGCGGCCGCGGCGAGAAGATCCGCGGCGTGGCCGTGCAGGGCCGCGCGGAGTTCCTGGCCGACGGACCGGAGCGCCGCGCGCTCGTGGAGCGCTTCCACGCGAAGTACTCGGATCTCAAGAATCTCTGGCGCAGTCAGGCCATGCCCGCCGACCGCGTGATGTTCCGCATCGTCCCCACGCGCGTTCGCGAGTGGGGCCTCTGAGGCACCGGGAGAGCGCCATGCCCAAAAAACAGATCATCACCGTGGAGGCCGCGAAGTCGAACCCGAACCTCTCGCCGGCCACGCGCTTCGGCAACCTCGTGTTCGTGGCCGGCCAGACGGGCCGCCACCCGGTCACCGGCGCCGTCGGCAAGGACATGCGCGAGCAGACGCGCTTCGTGCTCGAGCGCATCAAGCAGATCCTGACCGCCGCCGGCACGTCGCTCGACAACGTGCTGACGGCGACGACGTATCTCACGCGCGTCCAGGAGCTCGCCGCCTACAACGAGGAGTACGCGAGGTACTTCCCGGAGAACAAGCCGGCGCGGACCACCGTGACCGTCGCCGCGCTGAACTCGCCCGACCTCCTGGTGGAGATCACGGTCACCGCCTGCATCCCCGACTGAGCGAGGCATCGATGGACATCCGACCGTTGCATCCCGTGTTCGTTGGCGAGGTGTCCGGGATCGACATCACGCGGCCGCTGTCGACGACCGAGGCGCAGGCGATCGAGGCGGGGATGATCGACCGCGCGGTGCTGGTCTTCCACGACCAGAAGCTCACCGACGAGCAGCAGATGGCGTTCAGCCTCAACTTCGGGACGCTCGAGGACGCGCGCGGCGGGAACATCACGAAGGACGAGGAGCGCCGCTTGCGGGTCGGGATGAACGACGTCTCGAACCTGGACAAGGATGGCCAGCCGCTCGAGCGCGCGTCACGGCAGCGGTGGTTCAACCTCGGCAACATGCTCTGGCATTCCGACAGCTCGTTTCGCGCGATCCCGGCCAAGTACTCGCTGCTGAGCGCGCGCGTCGTGAATCCTGTCGGCGGCAACACCGAGTACGCCGACATGCGCGCGGCCTACGACGCGCTCGACGCGGCCACCAAGGCGCTCATCGACGACCTCGTGTGCGAGCATTCGCTGATGCACTCGCGCGGCTCGCTCGGGCTGGTCGACTATTCCGACGAGGAGCGCGCGATGTTCAAGCCGGTGCGGCAGCGTCTGGTGCGCACGCACCCGGTGACGGGCCGGAAGTCGCTCTACCTGTCGTCGCACGCCGGCACGATCGTCGGCATGCCGACCCCGGAGGCGCGCATCCTGCTCCGCGATCTCACCGAGCACGCCACGCAGCCGCAATTCGTCTATGTCCACCGCTGGCGCCCGTGGGACTTCGTCATGTGGGACAACCGCCGCACCATGCATCGCGTCCGCCGCTACGACGACACGCTCCCCCGCGACATGCGACGCACGACCCTGGCCGGCGACGCGCCGACCGTCGCCCAGGTGTAGTCGGCTCACCCGAGCCGCGCCAGCCGGCGCGGCTGCCACTGCTGGCTCGTGTGCGCGGCGACCGCGTCAGGGCGCGCGAAGAGCTTGATCAGCAGCACGCCGGCGAGGAAGCCGCCGACGTGGGCGCCGAAGGCCACGCCGCCCTGGTCCTGCGCGCCCATCATGCCGATGACGCCGCTCACGGCCTGCAGGCCGGCCCAGTAGATGAGCATCGTCCAGGCGGGGAGCGCGATCGAGATGGGGAAGATGCCGATCGGCACGATGCAGTAGACGCGTACGCGGGGATAGAGCACCAGGTAGGCGCCCATCACGCCGCTGATGGCGCCGGAGGCGCCGACCATGGGGATGCCGGACGCGGGATTGAGGAACACCTGCGTGAGCGCCGCCGTCACGCCGGCGACGAGGTAGAACACGACGTAGCGCAGGCGGCCCATCGAGTCCTCGATGTTGTTGCCGAAGATCCACAGGAACCACATGTTCCCGAGCACGTGCATCCACGAGCCGTGCAGGAACATCGACGTCAACACGTTGAGCGGCTGCCGGCCGGCATCGGTGAGGCACGCAAGCCCCTCGCCCATCGGGAACGGCGTGCCCGGAGGCAGCCGCAGCGTGAGCTCGCCGGCGATGAGGCCGTGCTCGCAGACCGCGCGCGCCATCGCGAGCGGGGATCCGGCGCCCTCGGCCACGATCCACACGAGGAGGTTGAGGGCGATGAGCAGGTACGTCACCACCGGCGTGCGCAGCGTCTGGTTCTCGTCGCGGTAGGGGAACATCAGGCGAGGGTGAAGCCGCGATATCCGGCGGCGGCGACCTCGTCGCACGTCTTGCGGTACACGCCGACGCCGCCGATGTACGGCATGAAGACGCGCGGCTTGCCCGGCACGTTGGCGCCCATGTACCAGGACTTCGCGAGCGGGTAGAGCGTCTGGTGGCCCACCTCCTGGACGTGGGCCATCCAGGCCGCCTGGGCGTCCTCCGTCGCATCGATCGTGGCGTGGCCTCGCCCGTCCATGAAGCGCAGACAGTCGGCGATCCAGTCGACGTGCTGCTCGATGGACACGATCATGTTGCTGAGCACGGATGGGCTGCCGGGGCCGGTGATCGCGAAGAGATTCGGGAATCCCGCGATGGCGAGCCCGAGGTAGGTCCGCGGGCCGTCCTTCCACTCGTCGGCCAGCGCCCGGCCGCCCCGGCCGCGGATGTCGATCTTCATCAGGGCGCCCGTCATGGCGTCGAAGCCGGTGGCGAAGACGAGGCTGTGGAGGGCGTGCTCGGCCGCGCGCGTGCGCACGCCGTGCGGCGTGATGGCCTCGATCGGCGTCCGGCGCAGGTCCACCAGCGTGACGTTGTCGCGATTGAAGGTCGCATAGTAGTCGGTGTCCACGCACAGGCGCTTGGTGCCGAGCGGGTAGTCGGTCGGCGTGAGCGCATCGGCCACGGCCGGATCGCGCACGATCGCGCGGATCTTTGCCCGGAAGAACTCGGCCGCGGTGTCGTTGGCGGCCTTGTCCGTGAGCAGGTCGGCGTACGCCGCGGAGAAGCCGAGGCCGCCGCGGCGCCACCGCTTCTCGTACTCCTGCTCGCGCTCGGCGGCGTCGACGGCCAGTGCGGAGTCGCCGCTGCGCTCGACCACGAAGCCCACGCGCGACTCGCGCGCCTGGCGCCGGAACTCGGCGTAGCTCTGCTTCACACGACGCTCGTAGTCGCGGTCGAGCGCCGTGTTGTGCGCCGGCATGCTGTAGTTCGGCGTGCGCTGGAACACGAACAGGTGCGCCGCCTGGCGGGCGATGATCGGGATCGACTGGATCGCGGACGAGCCGGTGCCGATGATGCCGACCCGCTGGCCGGTGAAGTCCACGCCCTCGTGCGGCCAGCGGCCGGTATGGTACGTGCGGCCCGCGAACGACGCGCGGCCCGGGATGTCGGGCAGCTGCGCGTCCGACAGGCAGCCGGTGGCCATGATGCAGAACCGCGCGGCGACGCGGTCGCCGCCGTCCGTCTCGACGCGCCAGCGGCGGGCGACCTCGTCGAAGACGGCGGCCGTCACACGCGTGCCGAAGCGGATGTCGCGGCGCAGGTCGAATCGATCAGCGACGTGGTTGATGTAGCGCAGGATCTCCGGCTGGGCGGCGTAGCGCTCGGTCCACGACCACTCCTGCTGCAGCTCGTCCGAGAAGGAGTAGGAGTAGTCCATGCTCTCGACGTCGCAGCGCGCGCCGGGATAGCGGTTCCAGTACCAGGTGCCGCCGACGCCGTCGCCCGCCTCGAAGGCCTGGGCCGACATCCCGAGACCGCGCAGGCGGTGCAGCGTGTACAGCCCCGCGAAACCCGCGCCGACGACGACGGCGTCCACCTCTCGGGCAGCAGTCATGTGGCGATCTCCTCCGGCTGTGGCGGAGCTAGCGTAGCACTGCGTCGCGGCGTGAGCAGGTCGACCACCGCGTTGGTGGCCAGCGCGCCCAGGATGAGGCCGCCGCCGACGAGTGCCGCCGCCGAGGGTCGCTCGGCGAGGACCAGCCAGACCCAGATGGGGCCGAGCACCGTCTCCAGCATCCCGATCAGCGAGGTCTCCGCCGCCGGCAGCAGTCGGGCGCCGGCCATGAAGAGGAAGAAGCCGGCGCCGAACTGGGCGATGCCGAAGACCGCCAGGAGCACGAGGTCGCTCGGCGTCGCGGACCACGGCCGGGCCAGCGGCAGCGCGAGCAGGAACGTCAGCGTCGTGGCCAGCGCGGCAGCCGGCATCATCGGCACGTCGGGATGGCGGCGGACGAGCACGGTGGCCGTCGCAAAGCTCATGGCCATGACGATGGCGAGCAGGTCGCCGACCAGCGCCCCGCGTGCCACCGAGGTCGAGACCATCACCACCGCACCGGCAAGGGCCACGCTCATCGTGACCCAGGTGCGCGGCGCCACCCGCTCGCCGAGCACGAGCCAGCCGAGCACGCCGGCCACGTACGGGCCGGTGGCCATCAGGATCAGCGTGTTCGCCACCGACGTGAGCGAGAGCGAGAAGATGAAGCACGTCGACGCGAGCGACATGCAGGCGGCCACGGCCAGGACGGGTAGCCCACCGTCGCGCCACTGCGCGACGATCGTGCGCCGGCGCACGACGGAGAGCGTCAGGCCGAGGAAGAGCGAGGCGAACAGGCTGCGCCAGAGGTTCGTCGTCCACGGGGTGGTGGTGACCAGGCGGGCGATGAGCGCGCCGCTGCTCCAGCAGACGGCGGCCGCGGCGACGAGCAGAGCGCCGCGGCGCGCCGCCTCAGGTCTGGAGGTCACCCACCGCCGCCGCGAGGGCTTCGAGCTCGCCGCGCCACGAGGCGGGCGGGACGACCGGCCGCACGACGAACTTCGAGAAGCCGACGGCGATGAACGCCTCGACGGCGCTGCGCAGCGCCGGCCAGCCCACCGGCGTGAGCTCCAGCGCGCGCGGGCGCCGCGCCGCGAGCGCGCGGGCGGTGGCCGCCTCGAGCGGCACCGAGGCGTACCCGATGCTCACGCCGAAATGCTCGCGGCTGATCGTGCGCCCGGCGCGCTCGGCCGCCTGGTCGATGACGGTCCGCCCGGCCGCGGCTTCGGCGGGCGTGAGCAGAGACGGAAGCCAGCCGTCCGAGAGACGGCCGCAGCGCTCGAGCGCGGCGGGCGCGGTGCCGCCCAGCCAGACCTCGAGCGGCTGCTGCACCGGCAGCGGCGAGAGCCGCACGCTCCGCAGCGTGCCGACGGCGCCGGCGTGCTCGACCGTCTCGCCGGACCATAACCGGCGCAGCAGCGGCAGCGCCTCGTCCACGGCGGCGCCGCGACGCGCCGGCTCGATGCCGATCGCCTCGCGCTCCGGCGAGTACGTCAGCCCGGGCACGAGCGTGACGAGCAGCCGTCCGCGGCTCAGAACGTCGAGACTGGCGAGCTGCTTGGCCAGGCGCAGCACGTTGCGGCCCGGCAGCAGCATCGTGGTGCCGAGCTTGAGCCGTGGATTGTGAGCGGCCGCCCACGCCAGCCCGACCGCGGGATCGAGGACGCCGCCGGTCAGCACCTCGGACAGCCACAGCGAGTCGAAGCCGAGATCGTCGAGGCCGCCGACGAGCTCGGCGAGCGCCTCCGGCGTGGCGCACCCGCCGCTGGCTCCCACGCCGATGCGGATCTTCATCCCACCATCACTACACGAGCACCGGGCCGGTCAGCAACCAGGGCCGTGCAGCTCCGCCACCACGCGCGGCAGCGTGCCCAGCAGCTCGCCCAGGCACGCGCGGACGCGCGCGACGCCCGCCGCGCGGTGCTCGGGGAACTCGCCGCGCCGCACGCGGGCGATGAACTCGTCGGGTGCTTCCACCATCACGAGCGAAGCGTTCACCTCCAGCTGGAGCGCGTGCACGCGCGCGCCGGGACGGCCCGCGGCCGCCACGATGTTGCCGCCGGTGTAGCCGCTGACGTCGACGCTGGCCGGCAGCCCGTGGCGTGCAAAGACCTCGGCCGTCGCGGTGACCACGGGGCCGGCGCAGCTGGCGCCGCGGCAGGTGCCGATGATGACCTGATGCTCGCCCATCCGGCGCGGGCTGCCCGTGTGCGCATCCACGAGAATCGCGTGGCCGAACGTCGCCCGGATCTCCGCGAGCAGCGTGTCGAGCGCGGCGTAGTAGGGATCGTAGGCCTGCTGCAGGCGCGCCTCGAGCTCGGACGGCGTCAGCGCGCGGGCGAAGATCGGCACGTCGCGCATCGTGTGCGTGCGGACGACGCCGCGACGCGAGCGCACCTCGCCATCGTGATGCTCGACGTCGTCCCGGCGCCGGTTGACGTCGACGAACATGCGCGAGTACGGCGTGGCCAGCACGGTGGCGCCGTGGCCGTGCAGGTCGCCGTAGAGGTCGCGGGCGAAGGCGTCGGCGAAGCCGTAGGCGAACGTCGCGTAGCTCGGATCGCGGTAGTCGTCGGCGGTGACGCCGGGCAGCGGCGCGGTGCCGTAGTGCGGCACGCTGACGAGGACGGGGCTGCGGACGCTGGCCGCCGGCCGCCGGATGATCGGGAACGCGGAGTCCATCGCGTGCCCCAGCCTAGTACGTCTCGCACCGTCGCGCGACGTTCTGTCGTATGGTTGCCGACGGTGCCCGCACTCCTTCGACTCGGGGATTTCCGCTGGCTCGGCGCGTCCGTGTTCCTGAATTCGGTCGGGATGATGGGGGAGATCGTCGTCCTCGGCTGGCTGACGCTCGAGCTCACGAACTCACCGTTGATGGTCGGGGCCGCGATGGGCATGCGGATGCTGCCGCTGTTCTTCGTCGGCGTGCCCGCCGGCGCGCTGGCCGATCAGTTCCCGCGGCACCGGCTCGTCATGCTCACCGGCCTCGGCCAGGCGCTCACCACGGCCACGCTCGGCATCGCGGCGTGGCTCGGCGCGGCCGATCTCCCGCTGATCTTCCTCATGACGCTGGCGGCCGGCGTGTTCCGCGCCATCGAGCACGCGGCGCGCCAGAGCTTTGCCCACGACGTGGTGGGGCCCGCCGCGCTGATGGAAGGCCTGGCCATCCTCGGCGTCGCCATGCGCGCGGGCTGGCTGCTCGGCTCGCTCGGCGTCGGCGCCATCATCGCCCAGCGCGGCTCGGGCGCCGCCTACCTCGCCGTCGCCGCCGGCTTTCTCGGTGGCGGACTCGCGCTGCTGCCTGTCGCGCGGCCCGCTCTGCCGCGCAGCGCGGCGTCGGCGTCGCTATGGCAAAGCGTGTGCAGCTTTCTGCGCTCGGTGCGCGACGATCGCACGCTGCTCGTTCTCATGGTGCTGACGGCGGGCGCCGAGATCCTCGGCTTCGCCCACCAGGCGCTGCTGCCAAGCCTCGCCCGTGACGTGCTGCACACGGGGCCGGAGGGCCTCGGCGTCCTCGCGGCCGCGCGGTCGGTGGGCGGCATCCTCGGGTTGGCCGCGGCCTGGGCGCGCGTGGCGGCCGGTGGTGGACGGTTCGTCGGCGTGCTCGTGGCCTTCGGCGTCAGTCTCGTCGTGCTCGGCGCCGCACCGCACGTGACGGGCTTCGTCGGCGTGGTGCTGGTGCTCACCGCGGTGAACGCCGCCGGCGCGCTCGCCGACCTGCTGGCGCAGAGCCTGCTGCAGCTCAGCGTCCCGCGCGAGCTGCGCGGCCGCGCGGGGGGCGCGTGGGTGGTCGCCATCGGGCTGGCGCCGCTCGGCCAGCTGCAGATCGGCGCGCTCGCGTCGCTGTTCGGCGTCAGCATCGCGCTCGGCGCCAGCGGCCTGGCCCTGGCCGTGCTCGCGGGCGCCACCGGCCTGCTGTACCCGCGACTCAAGCGCGTCTAGCCTATACTTCGCCTCGTGGATGTGATCGTCGCCCGGCCGATTCCCGACACCGTGGACGAGCCACCGCGCTCCCTGGTCACGCTGACGCACGTGATCTACGCGCTGCACGCCTTCAGCCTGCTCACGGGCATTCTCGGCGCCGCCACCATCATCGGCGCCTTCCTGACGGGCTGGCCGTCGCTCATCGCGGTGATCCTGAACTACGTCAAGCGCCACGCCGCGCGCGGCACCTGGCTCGAGTCGCACTTCCGCTGGCAGATCCGGACGTTCTGGTTCGGGCTGCTATGGGTGGCGCTCTGCGTGCTGTTCATCGTCGGCACGCTCGGCATCGGCATCTTCATCGCCTGGGTGCCGCTCGGCGTCGTGAGCGTCTGGTTCGTCTATCGCATCGCGCGCGGCTGGCTGGCGCTGAGCGAGCACGCGACCATGTACAATCCCGCCGGGAGGTAGCGATGCCGCTGACCCACGAGACCGCCACCGCGCTCGACCCGCAGTGCAAGGCCGTGATCGACCTCATCATCAAGTCCGGGCGCCCCGCCTTCGATCAGCTGTCGCCCAAGGACGCGCGGCAGCTCTTTCGCGAGACGCGGCCGGCGTCCACGCCACCGGCGCCGGAGATCGGCGCCGTGCGCGATCTCAGCGCCGACGGCGTCCCGATGCGCGCGTATCGCCCCAAGGGCGTGTCCGTCTCGACGGCGCTGCCGGTCCTCGTCTACTTCCACGGCGGCGGCTGGGTCATCGGCGATCTGGAGACGCACGACGTGCTGTGCCGGCAGCTCGCCGCGTCCGCGGGCATCGCGGTCGTGGCCGTGGACTACCGCCTGGCGCCGGAGCACAAGTTCCCGGCCGCGGTGGACGACGCGTGGGCGGCCACGCGCTGGGTCGTCGGGCACGCCGCCGAGCTCGGCGTCGACGGCAGCCGGCTCGCCGTTGGCGGCGACAGCGCCGGCGGCAATCTCGCGGCCGTGGTCGCGCTCATGGCGCGTGACGCCGGGGCGCCGCCGATCCGGCTGCAGATGCTGAACTACCCGGTCACCGATCTCGCCGCCGAGTCGCCGTCGTACGCCGAGTTCGCGGATGGCTTCATGCTGACGCGCGCGTCGATGCGCTGGTTCGCCGACCACTATCTGCCGCGCAAGGAGGACGCGCTGGACTGGCGCGTCTCGCCGCTCCGCGCGCGCTCGCTCGCCGGCGTGGCGCCGGCGCTGGTGGTGACGGCGGGCTTCGACCCGTTGCGCGACGAGGGCGACGCGTACGCGCGCCGGCTGCGCGAGGCGGGGGTGCGCGTGGATCACATCTGCTACGGCGGCATGGTCCACGGCTTCTTGCCGATGGGCCGTCTCATCGACGCCGGCAACCGGGGCGTCGAGCAGATCGCCGCCGCGCTGCGCGAAGCGCTGCGCTAGTCGCGCGCGCTCAGCCGAGGTCCAGCCAGTCGAACCAGACCGGGTGGTGGGCCTTGTACCAGCGCAGCACGTCGCGGATGGTGGTCTGCTTCTCCCGCGACATCACCATCTCGTTGATGCGCTCGAAGCGGACGCGGATGCGGTCGCCGTCGTGCTCCAGCGCCTGCGGGATCATGGTCTGCAGCTCGTTGCGGATGCGCCCGGAGTCCGAGACCTTCACCGGCCGCGTGGTGTGGTCGACGCCCGAGAGGAATCGCACCAGCAGCGGACTGAACACCTGCCGCGTCTCCTCGAACGACTCCATGAGCCGCAGCGTGAACGTGATGCGGCTCGACGCCTTTCGGGTGGCCAGTCGCGTCGTCACCCGGTAGATGTTCCGGGCCACCTGCGTCACGCCGGGAGCGCCGGTGTAGGGGTCGTCGCCGATGTAGCCGACGCTCGCGATGACGTGCCAGTCCTTGCTCGGCAGGAAATCGTCGGCCGCGAGCACGGGCTTGCCGAGCGGCATGTTGGACGCCGCCGCGTCGCGAATGGCCTCGGCGTAGGTCCGCACCTTGCCCGCCTCGACGTCCTGACCGCCGATCAGGCGCGCGACCCGCTGCGCGAAGTCAGGCGCCCCCGGATCGAGCTGCATCAGGCGGCTCTCGACGTCCACCGGCAGCTCGAACGTCGGCGAGAAGAGCGCCATCGTGGCCCGCACGTCGAGCACGTCGGAGAGGCTGGCCGCCTGCATCGCCTCCGCCGTGGCCGCGTAGCCGTCGCAGAGAAAGGCGTGCAGCGCGCCGGCGGCGTCGCGCCAGCTGCCCACGAGGAACGTGGGCGCATAGGTGCCGGAGTCGGTGAAGACGGCCACGCCGGACGGCGCTTTCCAGCCGTCCTCCACCAGGTGCACGCCCGCCTTCTCCCACTCGTCCCACAGCTTGCCGAGGCGATGCACGCGGCTCTTGCCGCGCAGCGTCCACACGTGGATGTTCTCGCGCAGGATGCCGGGATAGGCGGCTTCCACGGCCTCGGCCACCTGCTTGCGCGGCGTGCGGTAGTCGAGCAGCACGGAGGCGTTGGCCGCGGCCTCCGCCACGCGCGCCGGGACGGTCAGCGTGCCCATGTACGACTCGTACGGGCGCGACAGCCGCAGCGGCGAGTCGAAGAGATGGAAGACGGCCATCGGCCCCGTGGTCTTGCCGTCGGCGAAGCGTGAGGTGTTCTCCAGCGTGTCGACGGCAGCGCCCCACAGCGTGATGCCGCGGCCCTTCAGCCACTCGTAGAACTGCTCGAAGCTGTGCCCCGGCTCGTTCAGCAGCCGGCGCACCCGCCGGTCGACGGTGCGGGCCAGCTCGGCGCGCGCGTACACGCGGCCGAAGCCGAGCATGGGATTGGCGCCCATCTCCGGTGTCTCGCCGACCTTCGGCATGAGGCCCTCGCCGAGGCACACCATGAGCGCGTGGTTCTCCGGCAGCGTGCGCGTCAGATGCCAGAGGCCCTCGCTCATGACGTAGGCGCTGACGGCGTCGGCGGCCTTCTTCACCTGGTTCACCGTCGACTTGTCCTTGCCGGCGCCGCCGCCGAAGTCGCCGAAGAGGCGGGTGCCGAGCGCGGTCGCCGCCGAGGTCATGGCCAGGCAGCGCGCGATGCCGCGGGGCGCGAAGGTGTGCGCGGAGACCGGCTC
>DATAOC010000021.1:0-55768 GCA_036265915.1 Candidatus Methylomirabilota bacterium
CCACCATGTTCATGCTCTACGAGTACCGCTCGCTCGAGGACGAGGAGCTCCAGCAGTACGCCGACTTCCTCGCCAGCGATGCCGGACGCTGGTACAGCGCGACGATGTCGAAGGCCATGATCCGGACGGTCGCCCTGACCGCGCAGAAGACTGCACAGGAGATGACGCGCGCGATCCCGCCGCAGCGGTGGGCCGGCGGCGCGGCCGCGTCGCCACAGCACTGACGCGCGGCGTACGTGCATTGTGGCAGATGTCTTGCATTTCTGCGTGAGCGGAGGTTGTGATGAATCGACTCACTGCAGATGAACGGCGGCGCGCGGCCGAGCTGCGCCGCAGCAGCCAGGCTCGCGCACCCCGCGCACTGACGCTCGAGGACGTCGCGCCGCGCCCCGAAAGCCGCACACGCAGCGCGCGCGTCGCTGCGCTGGTCACCATCGCGCTCGGCGGCGCCATCGCGCTGATCGAGCTCGGACACCAGCTCGCGCTGTACGGTCCCGGCTCGCTGCTCGAGTGGCTCCTGCCCCGGCTCTAGCGACCGCTCAGATCGCCACCGCGTAGCCGTCGCGCCGCGGGTCGGCGCCGGCCATGAGCGCGCCGGACGCGGTGTCGCGCATGAGCCCCTGTCCACCGCCGACGACCCACGACCAGTCGGCGATCGTGTTGACGTCGTGACCCCGCTGTGCGAGCCCCGCGCGCACGTCCGGCTCGACCCTCGCTTCCGCGTCCACGAGCCGGTCGCGATACACGCGAACGCGCGGCGCCTCGATCGCCTCCTGCATGCTCATGTCGAACTCGAGGACGTTCAGCAGCATCTGCGGCGTCGTTTGCAGAATCCCGTACGAGCCCGGCGTGCCGATGGACAGCCGGAACGCGTCATCGCGGAACACCTGCGTCGGCGACATCATCGTGCCGGCCTTGCGCCCGGGACGGAGCAGATTCGGCGACTCGGGGTCCCGGTCCATCCACTTGAGGATGTTGTTGAGCACCACCCCCGTGCCCGGCACCGCGAAGCCCGAGCCGAAGGGCATGCCGAGCGTCTGCGTGACCGAGACCACCATGCCGGACGCGTCGGCGCACGCGAAGTGCGTGGTCTGCTCGTCGGCGAACTTCGCGGGATGTCCCTCGGCGATCTGGTTGGCGAGCCGCTCGCGGCTGTGCCGCTCGCCTTCACTCACACCCGCGCGCTTGGGGTCGATGCGCGCGCGCTGGCTGTCCGCATAGCGCGGCGACAGCAGCCCTGCGATCGGCACCCCCGGCGAGTACGCGTAGGCGAGACGATCC
This sequence comes from Candidatus Methylomirabilota bacterium, assembly GCA_036265915.1. GTDB lineage: Bacteria > Methylomirabilota > Methylomirabilia > Rokubacteriales > CSP1-6 > AR12. Next base: position 1,282 of record DATAOC010000021.1, read on the forward strand.
GCGGAGGCGAGCTTGATCGCCTCGATGAGGTGGTGGAGATAGTCCACCGAGTTGTGGCCCCAGGCAGGCAAATCGAAGCCGGCCAGGATGTTGAGCGTCTCGAGCATCTGGAACGCCGAGAACGGCGGCGGCATCGACACGACGCGATGGCCGCGGTAATCGACGGACGCCGGCTCGCGCCACTCGGGCGTGAAACGCGCGAGGTCATCCTCGGCCAGCCAGCCGCCCGCCTCCTGCACCGCGCGCGCGATGCGGCGTGCGATCGGGCCCCGGTAAAACGCCTCGGCGCCGCCCTCGGCCACCGCGCGCAGCGTCGCGGCCAGGTCGGGGTAGGTCACCACCGCGCCGGCGCGCGGCGCGCCGTGACCGAGATAGAGACGCTCGGCCTCGGAGCTGCGCGCGAGGGTTGCCCTCGCCTGCTGGAAGAACTCCACGTTCTTCAACGTGAGCGGCACGCCGCGCTCCGCGTGGCCGATGGCCGGCGCCAGCACCCGCGCGCGCTCCATGCTGCCGAAGCGCTCGAGGGCGGCCAGCCATCCGCCCAGGTTGCCCGGCGTCGCGCACGACTTCGGTCCGCCGACCAGGTCGTCCTCGGAGCACCGCGTGGCGTCCGCCGCCGCCGGAGCGCGTCCGATGAAGTCGAGCACGTGCCGCTCGGCGCCGCGCGTGACGAGCATGAGGCCGATGCCACCGGCCCCGGACATGAACGGTTCGACGACGTTCAGCGTGGAGGCCACGGCCACCGCCGCGTCGACGGCATTGCCGCCGGCCAGGAGCATCTCGATGCCGGCCATCGAGGCGAGCGGATGCGCGGAGGCGACGGCTCCCCGGCGGCCCATCACGGTCGGGCGATACGCGAGGCGATGTGGCGGCATGGTGTCTCCCCTCAGCTGGTGCGCTCGGCGGCGATGCCGCGCAGGCGCGGGTCGAGCAGGTCCCGCAGGCCGTCGCCGAGCAGGTTCAGTCCGAAGATCGTGAGCATGATGGCCGCGCCCGGATAGAGCACGAGCCACGGCGCCTGCTGCAGATAGAGCCGGCCCTCGGCGAGGATGTTGCCCCATGAGGGGACGTACGGCGGCACGCCGACGCCGAGGAAGGAGAGCGCGGCCTCCGTGAGCACGGCCGCTGCGAACACGAAGCTGCCCTGCACGATCACCGGCGACAGGCAGTTCGGCAGGACGTGCCGGGCCACGATGACCGCGTCCGAGGCGCCAAGGGCCCGCGCCGCCTCGACATACGCCGTCTCGCGGATGACCAGCACGGAGCCGCGGACGATACGCGCCACGCGCGGCGCGTACACGATCCCGATGGCGACGATGACGTTGAGCACGCTGGGCCCGAGCGACGCCATGAGCGCGATGGCGAGAATGATGGCGGGGAATGCCATGAGCCCGTCCATCACGCGCATGACGATGTTGTCGAGACGGCGATAGTAGCCGGCGGTGAGACCGCAGCCGAGCCCGATGGCAAACGACATGACCACCACCGCGGTGCCGACCACCAGGGACAGGCGCGCGCCGTAGACGACGCGGCTCCACACGTCGCGGCCGACGTCGTCGGTGCCGAACCAGTGCGCCGAGCCCGGGGCGGTCAGCCGGCGCGCGACGTCGATCCGCAGCGGATCACCGGCGAGCACCGGCGCCAGCAGTCCGACGACGAGGGCGACGGCGACGAGCGCGAGCCCGACCAGGGTGGCGCGGCGCCGACCCAGCAGGCGAATCCAGCGCGGAGCGTGCTGAACGAGCGGCGCGCCGACCGGAGCCGCCACGCCGGCCACCGCTCGGCCCGTACCGGCGAAGCCGGGACGCGCCTCGCTCACTGGTACCTCACGCGCGGGTCGAACAGGATGTAGGAGAGGTCGACCGCGAGGTTGACCAGCATGTAGACGCCGGCGATGCACAGCACCACGCCCTGGATGACGGGATAATCGCGACGCAGCACGGCCGAGATGATGAGGCGGCCGAGCCCGGGGATGTTGAAGACCGTCTCCACCACCACCGCCCCCGAGATCAAGATCGCGAACGAGATGCCGATCACGGTGACGGTCGGGATCATCGCGTTCTTCAGCGCGTGCTTGTACACGACCGCGCGCTCGGCGAGCCCCTTGGCCCGCCCGGCCACGATGAACTGCTCGCGCAGCACGTCGAGCATCGCCGAGCGCGCGATGCGGGCGATCAGCGCGGACTGCACGAGGCCGAGGGCGAAGGCCGGGAGCGTCAGCGAGCGCAGCGTGAGCAGCCAGCCGTATTCGAGGGGCGAGTAGCCCGCGACCGGAAACCAGCCGAGCCAGACGGAAAACGCGAGAATCAGCAGCAGGCCGAGCAGGAAGTTCGGGATCGAGATGCCGACCAGCGCCAGCGTCATGAGAGCCTGGTCGGTCGCGGTGTCGTGATGCCGCGCCGAGAGCACGCCGCTCGGGACGCCGACGGCCACGGCCACCAGCATCGCGTAGAGCGTCAGCAGCAGCGTCGGCTCGACGCGATCGACGATGGCCTCGAGGACCGGCCGTCGAAGGAAGATCGACTGGCCGAGATCGCCGGTCGCGAGGCGCCCGTACCAGCGCAGCAGCTGGACGTGGAATGGCGCGTCCAGCCCCAGCTGGCGCGAGAGCCGCGCGACGTCCTCTCCGCTCGCGTCGGGGCCGGCGATGATCGACGCGGGATCGCCGGGGGCCAGGTGCATCAGCGTGAAGCCGACGGTGGCCACCACGAGCGCGACGGGGACGAGGGCCAGCAGCCGCCGGGCGATGTACGTCTTCACGCGCGCGTCACGCGCTCAGCGCGCGAGCCAGACGTTCCAGAGCGGAAGCTCGTTGATGGCGGTGTAGCCGCGCACCTCCTTGCGCGTCACGTCGAGCGTGAAGAAGTCGCCGAACTTGACCCGACCCACGTCCTCGTAGAAATGCTGCTGCACCTTGTCCCACATCGCCTTCCGCTTGCGTGGCTCGGTCTCCCGGGCCACCGAGTCGAGCCACCGCTCCTTGTCCTCCTGGCACCACCACCCCGGCCAGTTGCACTGCACGCCGGTGTTGTACGCGGGCTCGGGGTTGAAGGTGATGGCCGTGGAGAACACGTCGAAGGCCTCGGGCTTGTTGCGGCGCTGCACGAGCGTCGCCCAGTCCACCACCTGCAGATCGATCGTGAAGCCCACCTCCTCCAGCTGCTGCTTGGCCACGATCGCGTTGCTGTACATGAACGGGTATTCCTTCGTCGTGATCCAGCGCACCGGCGTGCCCGCGTAACCCGCTTCCTTGAGCAGCGCGCGCGCCTTGGCCGGGTTGCGCTGGTTGTACAGCTCGCCGCCGGCCTTGCTGTGCCACTGCGGCTGCTCGACGTGCATCAGCGACGGATCGAGGCGGTAGAACGCCTTGTGGCCGAACCCGGCCGCCATGATGGGCTCCATGTCGAGCGCCGCCTGGAACGCCTGGCGGATGCGCTTGTCGGTCATCAGGCCCTGCTTGTGATTGAGCACGGCCGTCGTCCAGCCGGCCGGCTTGATGATGCCGGGCACCAGCTGGGGCAGCGTCTTGATCCGCTCGAACTGGTCCTGCTTGATCTGCTGCGCGTAGTGATACTCTCCGGTCTCGACGCCGGCGAGACGGACGGCCACGTCGGGCACCGGAATGAAGAGGATCTCGTCGAGGTAGGCGACGCGCTTGCCGCCGGGCCCGTTCGGGGCTTCGGCGCGCGCGGCGTAGTCCTTGAACCGTGCGAGGCGGACGTGCCGGTCGGGCTTGTGCTCCACGAACCGGTACGGGCCGGTGCCGATGTAGTCCTTCACGGGCTGATCGCCGGCCGCGTCGACGATCTCCTTCGGATAGATGGCCGCGCCGTTGTTGGGGCGCGCGAGCGCCTGCAGCAGCGCGCCCGACGGCTCCTTCAGCAGCATCGCGACCGTGTACGGGTCGCGCGCCTCGACGCCTTCGACGTTCCGCCAGGCCGCCTTGCCGGGCGTGGCGAGCCGTCCCCAGCGCTTCAGCGACGCGACGACGTCGGCGGACGTCAGCTCCTTGCCGTTGTGGAACTTGACGCCGCGCCGCAGCTTGAAGACGAACGTCCGGCCGCTGTCCGCGGTCGTGAACGACTCCGCCAGCATCGGCACCGCGTTGTACTGCTTGTCGTAGGTGAAGAGCGTCTCGTAGATGTGCCACGTGATCTGCTGCACGATGACGGCGGTGGTGGTGTGCAGGTCGAGCGTCGGTGGCTCACCGATCATCGCGGCGCGAAAGACGCCGCCCGCACGCGGTGACTCGTCGGCGGCGGCCGGCCACACGAGCGCGAGGCCGAGGAACAGTCCCACGAGCACGGCGCGCATGCGCGCTCCTTTCACGTCCCGGGGCGGCCGGGGATGGCGCGTATCATCGCAGAACGACCATCGCCACGCTACTCGCCAGGCGACGCCGCCGGCGCCGGCGACTCGTTGAGCCGTTGCAGCATCCATCGCTCGCCGACCCGCTCCACGACGCTGAGCGCGCCGTAGTCCTGGCCGAACGCGAGGAGCCGGCACAGCGGCACTCCGAGCAGCCGGCACAGCAGCGCCCGGTTGGTGCCACCGTGGGCGACGATCGCGATCGGCCGTGCGGCGGCCTCGGACACGATCGTGTCGAGGGCGGCTCCGGCGCGCGCAACGAGCTGCGGCACGCTCTCGCCGCCCGGGAACGGAAACACTCCCACGCTGGCCATCCACTCGCGAAACCGCTCGGGCTCCCGCGCGCGGATCTCGTCCGCGGTGAGACCTTCCCAGCGTCCCATCGCCATCTCGCGCAGCGCCGGCAGCACGATGGGCCGAAGGCCGTGCGGCGCGCCGATGATGTCGCCGCTGTGTCGCGCGCGCTCGAGATCGCTCGAATAGAGCCGGGCCAGCGGCACGCCGGCGAGGCGGCGGGCCTGCGCCGCGCACTGCGCCCGCCCGCGCGCGGACAGCGGCACGTCGAGGTGACCGATGAAGCGCCGCGTCTCCGCGAGGATCACCTCGCCGTGCCGCAGCAGATAGATCACGGTCGGGCGGACGTCCACGCGGAGATGGTCAGCAGCACGGCGAGCTCCGACAGCTCCACCGTCGCGCCCAGCACGTCGCCCGTCACGCCGCCGAGGCGGCGGGCCATGAACCACGCGAGCGCCAGCGCCGCGGCGACGCCGACGGCCAGCGACGCGAGCCCCCGCCAGCCGAGACACGCGACCGCGACGGCGAGGGCGACGGCCAGGCCGATGCCCACGGATGAGGGCGCGAGCGCGGCGCGAAACGACGCGCCGTGACCGTCGGCGCGAGCCGTCCGGAACAGGCGGGCGACGAGAGCCGGCATGGCGCGCGCGATGACGGGTGCGGCGATGAGCGTCCGGCTGGCCACGGTCGGCGGCAGGTCCGCCAGCGCGACGAGGTCGAGCAGCAGGAGCAGGATCAGCCCGATGGCGCCGAAGGCGCCGATGCGGCTGTCGCGCATGATGGCGAGCCTGTGCTCCGCGTCGCGGCCGACGAGGCCGTCGAGGCAGTCGGCGAGACCGTCCAGGTGCAATCCGCCCGTGAGGAGCTTCCACGCGGTGACGGTCAGCAGCGCCGCCAGCAGGCGCGGAAAGATCCGGCCGGCGACGAGGTCGACGGCCGCCAGGACGAGTCCCAGGAGGCCGCCCACGACGGGGAGCCACGCGGCCGCGGCCCCCAGGGCGTCACGGCCGGTCGGGCGGGGTCCGGGGACGGGGACGATGGTCAGGTAGCGGAGGGCCGCCAGGAGGCCGGACACGCGGCCGATGCTAGCACGCGGCGTGCAAGAAATTCGATCGCGCGCAAGAAGTTTGACAGCGCTGGGTCGGCCACGGACAATCGAATCATCCGGGGGGCCGTCCGAACTTCAACCAGGCGAGGATTGCCATGAGCGCGACGAGCGTGGCCGAGAAGTGGGTGAACGATGCCGCGGCCCTCACCCGGCCGGCGCGCACCGAGTGGTGCGACGGCTCCAAGGCCGAGTACGACCGTGTCATCGAGCTGATGCTTCGCGATGGTACGCTTCTGCCACTCAATTCCCGGACCTACCCGAGCTGCTACCTGCACCGCAGTCATCCGTCCGACGTGGCGCGCACCGAGCAGCTGACGTTCATCTGCACCAGCCGGAAGGAAGACGCAGGGCCGACCAACAACTGGATGGCGCCCGCGGAGGCCAAGGCGAAGGCCGGGCAGTATCTGAAGGGCGCCATGCGCGGCCGGACGATGTACGTCATCCCATACCTGATGGGTCCGGCCGGCTCTTCCATGAGCCGCACCGGCATCATGGTGACGGACAGCGCCTACGTCGTGGCCAGCATGCACATCATGACGCGGGTCGGCCAGGTCGCGCTCCAGTCGATGCGTCGCGACGACGACTTCATCGCCGGCCTGCACTCGCTCGGCGATCTCTCGCCCGACCACCGTCTCGTGCTGCATTTCCCCGATGAGAAGCTCATCTGGAGCGTCGGCTCCGGCTACGGCGGCAACGCGCTGCTCGGCAAGAAATGCCACGCGCTGCGCATCGGCTCGGCGCAGGCGCGCCAGGAAGGCTGGCTGGCCGAGCACATGCTCATCCTGGGCGTGGAGGATCCCGAAGGACGCGTGACGTATCTGGCGGCCGCCATGCCGAGCGCGTCCGGGAAGACGAACCTTTCGATGGTCGTTTCCTCCCTGCCCGGCTGGCGTGCGTGGACGGTCGGCGATGACATCGCGTGGATGCACATCGACGCAAGTGGTCAGCTGCGTGCGATCAATCCCGAGCGCGGCTTCTTCGGCGTCGCCCCGAACACCAGCCCGAAGACCAATCCCAACGCCACCCAGATGGTCCGCTCGAACACGATCTTCACCAACGTGGCGATGACGCCGTCCCAGGAACCATGGTGGGAGGGATTGACGCCCGAGCCGCCGGCAGGCCTCGTCGACTGGCAGGGTCGTCCCTGGACGCCCGGGACGCCGGCCGCCCATCCCAACTCGCGCTTCACGGTGCTCGCGCAGCAGTGCCCCTCGATCTCACCGACGTGGGAGGACCCGCACGGCGTGCCGATTTCGGGACTGATCTTCGGCTCGCGGCGATCCGCCGTCATCCCGCTGGTGTTCGAGGCCTTCGACTGGACGCACGGCGTGTTCCTCGGCTCGGCGATGAGCACCGAGACGACCGCGGCCATCACGGGCCAGGTCGGCGTCGTCCGGCGCGATCCGATGGCGATGTTGCCGTTCTGCGGCTACAACATGGGCGACTACTTCGGCCACTGGCTGGCGACCGGCACCCGCCTGGCGAAGCCCCCGAAGATCTTCCGCGTGAACTGGTTCCGCCGCGGTGCGGACGGCAAGTTCCTCTGGCCGGGCTACGGCGACAACATGCGCGTGCTGAAATGGATGGTGGAGCGCATCCATGGCGGCGCACGCGACGTGCGGGAGACGCCGATCGGATTCCTGCCCCAGGCTCACGCGCTCGACACGGCCGGGCTCACGCTGGCGCCCGGCCAGCTCGACGAGGCGCTCCGCGTGGACGCCGGCGAGTGGCTCGACTCCTTCCGCGAGCTTCACGACTTCTACGGCCAGTTCGGCACCCGGCTGCCGCAGCCCATCGCCGGCCAGCTCGCGCAGGCCCGAGCCGGCTTCGGCGGCTGACGCCCGGCGTCCTGCCCGATCGCCGCGGCGTGATCGGGCAGGATGGCGGCGACCGCGCCGCCGGAGTCCCGTACGAGCCCGCAATCTCTGTGGTGATCCGCGTGGCACCGGCGATGCTCCCTTCCGCGCACGGCAGCGCACCCGTGGAAGGAGACCGGACGATGGACCAGGAGAAGGTCGAGGCACTGGCGTTTCGCGTGATCGGTGAGATGGCGGCATCCTTCAGCATGGCGCTGGGACACATCGGCGACCGGCTGGGACTGTTCAGGACGCTGGCGGACGCGGGGCCGGTGACGAGCGAGCAGCTCGCGTCGAAGACGGGCCTCAACGAACGCTACGTCCGCGAGTGGCTCAAGGCGATGGTCGCCGCCGAGTACATCGACTGGGATCCGATCACGGGCCGCTTCCTGATGACCGCTGAGCAGGAGTTCGTGCTCGCCAACGACGACGCTCCGCTGTCGGCCGGCGGCCTGCTACAGTTCACGACAGCGACCGTGCTCAACACCCCGAGCGTCATCGACGCCTTTCGCAGCGGGGGCGGCGTGCCGTATGCGGAGATGGGCGACGACGTCAACGCGGGACTCGCGCGCCTGTTCGGCCCCGGCCACACGCATTTCCTCGTGAGCGAGTGGCTGGCCGCGGTGCCGGGGCTGGCCGAGCGTCTCGCGCGCGGGATCCACGTCGCCGACGTGGGCTGCGGCCGCGGTCTCTCGACGGTCACCATGGCCGCCGCCTACCCCCGCTCGCGCTTCCTCGGCATCGACAACGATCCCGGCAGCATCGACCGGGCGCGCCGGCTCGCCGCCGACCGACACGTCCGCAACGTGCACTGGGTCGCCGCGCCGGCGCATCACGTGCCGGCGGTGCCGACCCACGACCTGATCTGCGCGTTCGACTGCATCCACGCCATGGTCGATCCGCGCGCGACGCTGCGGGCGATCCGGGCGGCGCTCGCGGAGGACGGCGTGTGTCTGTGGTCCGAGCCGAATGCGTCCGACAATCCGCTCGAGAACCGCAACCCGGTCGGCAAGGCGTTCGCGTGCGCGAGCCCGCTCCACTCCCTCACCGTCTCGCTCGCCCACGACGGCGAGGGACTCGGCGCCACCATCGGCGAGCGCGGCGTCCGTGAGCTGGCCGCCGAAGCCGGCTTCGCGGGCGTGGAGAAACTACCGATCCAGAGCGCGCTCAGCCAGCTCTTCGCGCTGCGGAAGTAGTGGCACGGCCGCGACGCGCTGCCTCGAGATCCCGGCGCTCCCCGCCGTGAGTCTCGAGCAGCGCGAGCGCCTCATCATAGAGCCGCTCCGCCCGCGCGGGATCGGGCTCAGCGTCGGCCACGTCGACGAGGACGGCGCCGCGTGCACACAGCGCCTCCCGATCCGTGGGCACCTCGGCCAGCACGGAGTCGACGAGCGCGAGCGCGGCCGCCGGGTCGCGCTCGGCGAGCGCGCGGGCGCGGCGCAGTCGGTCGTCACGATCCTCGAGCCAGCACACCGACGACATCGTTACACCGGGTACACGCCGTTGCGTCGCGCCGGGAACTCGTGGACCTTGCTGTCGGCGAACGCCAGTCGCTTCACCAGCTCGGCGCGCAGCGCCGCGCCCGGCACGATGTCGTCGACGAGCATCTCGGAGGCGAGCCGGTAGATGTCGACGTCCTCCGCGTACTCGTCGCGCTTGGCCTTCACCCACGCCGCGCGGTCGCCCTCCGGCAGCTCCATGATCTTGTTGTAGTAGACCGCGTTCACCGCGGGCTCTGGACCCATGATCGCGATCTGGCCCTGCGGCAGGCTCAGCGTCGCGTCGGGCTCGAAGGCCGGACCGCACATCGCGTAGAGGCCGGCGCCATAGCACTTGCGGACGATCACCGAGATCTTCGGCACGGTGGCCTGCGAGGTGGCGAAGACCATCTTCGCCCCGTGGCGGATGATCCCCTCGCGCTCGACCTTGCTGCCCACCATGAAGCCGGCGATGTCGGCGAGATACACCAGCGGGATGTTGAACGCGTTGCAGAGCCAGATGAACCGCGCGGCCTTGTCGGCCGAATCGACCATCAGCACGCCGCCCTTCACCTTCGGCTGATTGGCCACGATGCCGACGCTGCGCCCGTCGATGCGCGCCAGGCCGACGATCACCTCCTGCGCGAACAGACGCTTGACCTCGAACCACGAGCCGGCGTCGATCACGCGATCGATCACCTCGTACATGTCGAACCACTTGCGCTGGTCATAGGGCACGATGTCGTCGATCGAGCGTCCCGGCTTCGGCTCGGACGCCGCCGCGCGCGTGGGTCGCTGACGGAACGAGCCCGGCATGTACGCGAGGTAGCGGCGGGCGAGCTCGATCGCCTCCTCGTCGGAGGCCGCCAGCACGTCGCCGCAACCGGAGATCGTGCAGTGCATCCGGGCGCCGCCGAGCTCCTCCAGCGTCGTCTTCTCGCCGATCGCCATCTCGACCATGCGCGGGCTGCCGACGTAGAGCGAGGCCTTGCCGTCGACCATGATCACGAGGTCGGTGAGCGCCGGGAGGTAGGCGGATCCGGCCGGCGACGGCCCGAAGAGGATGCAGATCTGCGGTACGACCCCGGACAGCTGCACCTCGTTGTAGAAGATCCGGCCCGCATGAAAGCGTCCCGGGAAGATCTTGATCTGCTCCGAGATGCGGCCGCCGGCGGCATCGACGAGATACAGCATGGGCACGCCCAGGCGCGCGGCGCGCTCCTGGATGCGCACGATCTTGAGGACGGTCTTCTCGCCCCAGGAGCCCGCCTTCACCGTGTAGTCGTTGGCCATGATGCAGACGGTGCGGCCGCCGACCTGTCCGATGCCGGTGACCACGCCGTCGGCGGGCGTGTCAGGCTCCTGGTTGCGGGCGAAGAGCCAGTCCTCCTGGAACTCGGTGCCGGGATCGAGGAGCAGCTTGAGGCGATCGCGGACGAACAGCTTGCCCTCGGCCCGCAGCTTGTCGCGATACTTGACGTGGCCCTGCTCGATCCGCGCGCGCTCCCGGTGGTAGCGGTCCTCGCCCTGGCTCATGACGGCTATTGTAGCGGCGGCGAAGCACCGCGTGCGGTCGGCACGAGAACCCGGCGCTCGCGTATCGGCCGGTATTGTAGGCTAGGGACACACGGAGGCGGCGCATGGGCTTCGACTACGGCAAGTACTTCGGCGACATCAAGCTGACGCACGATCTCACCACGCGGCCCGACGAGCGCACGTGGCGCCTCGCGGCCCCGGAAGCCGACCCCGCCCCGCACGACGTCGTGCTCTATCTCGGCTGCAACGTGCTGCGCACCTCGCACATGATCCGCACGGTCACCGCGGTCTTCGACCGTCTGGGCGTGGACTACATCGCGCTCGGCGGCCCCACATACTGCTGCGGGATCGTGCACCACCAGCAGGGCGACGTTGCCGCCGGCGCCGGCATGGGCGCGCGCACGCTCGAGCTGTTCCGCCGGTACCGACCGAGCGAGGTGGTGATGTGGTGTCCGTCGTGCATCTACTTCTACGACGAGGTCGTGCACGCCGCGATGCCGTTTCGCGTGCGTCACACCACGGAGTTCCTGCTCGAGCGTCTGTCGGAGTTCGAGTTCACCGCGCCCGTCGCGACCACGGTCGCCGTTCACGCGCATGCCGTCGGTGAGGCGCGGCAGCGCGAGGCGCGCGCCTGCCGTGCGCTGCTGGCCGGCGTGCCGGGCGTCCGCGTCGTGGACCTCGAGCCCGAGCCGCGATTCGGGCGATCGTGCGCGCCCGCCATACCGCAGACGCTCGGCCAGGATGTCTGGGACGCTCTCGTGCGCGACGAGATCGAGCGCGCGCGCGCCGCGGGCGCCGACACGCTGGCCGGCATCTATCACGGCTGCCAGCGCATGATCTGCGGCTTCGAGGCCGAGGCGCGGCTCACCATCGAGCACTACCTGTCCGTCTTCGCCCGCGCCCTCGGCATCGAGTTCGAGGACACGTTCAAGAAGTATCGGCTCTGGAACGATCCCGACCGGGTGCTCGAAGACATGACGGCCTGCCAGCAGGTCAACCACGTCGATCCGGCGCGCGCGCGGGCGCTGGTGGAGGCGACGTTCACGCGCCGTCCGCCGCCGCGCAGCGGCGCGCCATCCTAGCCGCCGCGAGCGTCGCTCAGCGCGGCTGGGGGTTCGCGTTCGCCCAGACGATGATGACGAGCACGCCGTCGGCGTGACGGGGCCCGCCAATGACGGCGGGATTCCCGCGCGCGGCCTGGATCTCCGTGGTCACCTCCGTCACGTTTCCCCGGAGCAGGCGCACCCGCATGCGAACGGTGTCACCGCTGACACCCTCCGGCGTCAGCTCGAGCGTCCGGTCGCCGGGAACGGACCACCGCTCCTGGGCGCCGATCGGAACCTCCGCGCGATACCGCTCCAGCGACGTGAATTGCTGGTAGCCCGTGAGCTGGCGCAGCCGCGGCAGGAACTTCTGCAGCCGCTCGTCCGAAGGATCGGGGGCCAGCTTCAGGAACGCGGTGGTCGGCGGCTTGTCGGTGGCGAGAAGCACGCGGGCTCCGAACCGGACCACCTGCTGCGCGTGCAGCAGCGGCGGCGCCACCGCGAGCAGCATGACGACGAGGAGCAGCAGCAGCGGGCCCAGCGCCGCGCGCAGGCGCCGGCGCGCGTTGTGCAGCCGGGACATGACCGTACCGATCGGTATCTCAAGCACCTCGGCGATCTCCTTGTACGACAGCCCCTCGATGTCGCTCAGCATGATGATGTCCCGGTGCTGCGCCGACAGCGACGCGAGCGCGCGCATGATCCGCTCGCGATCCTCCGCGCTCACGGCCGCCTCGTCGGGCGCCTGCTGCCCCGTCGGCTTGTCGACCAGGACGCGATCCCAGTCTTCCTCCGGCACGCGCTCCGTGCCGAACGCGCGGCCGCGCGCCGCCCGGGCTCGCGCGCGGTCTGACGCGACGTTCATCACGATCCGGAACAGCCAGGTGTAGAAGGCCGACTGTCCGCGGAACGCGGGCAGCGCCTGGTAGGCCCGGATGAACGCTTCCTGCGCGACGTCCCACGCTTCCTCCCGGTCGCGCAGCACGTTGTAGGCGAGGCGCCACACGCGCTGGCGATACTTCTCCACCAGCGGCTCGAAGGCCGCGACGTCACCGTTGCGGCATCGCTCGACGAGAGCGGCGTCGTCCTCGGCCGTCATCGGACTACCGTACTGCCGCCTGCGAGGTTAGACGCGACAAGGGCGCGACTTATTTGGCCGGGCGACGTCCCCGCAGGCCGACGAGCGCCTCCAGGCCGAGCAGGTAGCTCTGCGGACCGAAGCCGGAGATCTGCCCCCGGGCGGCGGCGGCGATGACGGAGTGGCGCCGAAAGTCTTCGCGGGCGTGGATGTTCGACAGGTGGACCTCGACCACGGGCACGGCGATGGCGGCAACGGCGTCGCGCAGCGCGATGGAGTAATGCGTGAACGCCCCCGGATTGAACACGACGCCGGAGAAGCCGTCGCGACGCGCCGCCTGGAGCCAGTCGATCAGCTGTCCCTCGTGATTCGACTGCCGCGATACGACGCGAAGCCCCAGCTTTCGACCACGCTCGCGGAGCAGCCGGTCGATCTCGGCGAGCGTGACACGCCCGTACACTCCGGGCTCACGCGTGCCGAGCAGGTTGAGGTTCGGCCCGTGCAGCACGAGGGCCTCGAAAGGCATCAGGGCGTCAGGTATTCGGCAAACGCCCAGTCGACGGCGATGAAGAAGAGCAGGCCACCGAACACCGTATAGGCCAGGCTCGGGCTGTCCTCCGCACGGTTGACCTCCGGGATCAGATCGGACGCCGCGACGTAGATCGTCACCCCCGATGACAGCGCGAGCGCGTAGGCGACGTGCGACTGAGCGAAGAGTCCCGTGAGCACCGCGCCGGCGAGGGTCAGCAGCCCGAGCAGCACCCCCGCCCCCAGCGCGCTGGTCCGGGATTGGCCGCCGGCGAGCATGATTGAGGCGATGGTGAAACCCTCGGGCAGCTTGTGCAGCAGCACGGCGATGAAGATGACGCCACCGAGAGCCGGACTCACCATGAAGCCCGCCGCGATCGCGACCCCGTCGAACAGCGTGTGGACCCCGAGGCCGGCCAGGGCCAGCCAGCCGACCGAGGGCTTCAGCAGGGCCTCGGGATGGTTTTCCTCGCCGAAGTGGAAGTGGGGCGCCACGGTGTGCTCGAACAGGTGGATGCCGAAATAGCCCAACACGACGAAAACAAAGGCGTGCGGGACGTGCACGCTCTCCGGCAGCATCCTCACGAACGCGGCCGCGAGCATGAAGCCGGCGCCCGCGGCCACGAAGTAGCGAAGGCGGGCCTGGCTGGGCTTGTGGGCGGTGGTGACGATGGCAGCGCCCGCGACGTCCGCCGCAGCTGCGACGGCCGCGAACGCCAGGTATGCTAACATTGGCGCGAGCATAGCATGGCCAACGGAGCCCGTTCCCGTCTCCTTGGCGAGATCCTCGTGGCCGAAGGATTAACGAGCACCGACGCCGTCGAGCGCGCACTGGCTCGGCAGCGGGTCAGCGGTGAGCTCATCGGCGAGGCCCTCGTCGCCCTCGGCGTCGTGACCCGGGACGAAGTCATGCGCGCCGTGGCCACGCAGCAGGATCTGCCGTTTCTCTCGCGCGACGAGATGCCGTCGGCGCTGCCCGTCCTGAAGAATCTGTCGGCGAAATATCTGCGGACCTACTCGGTCTGCCCCGTGAGCGTCGAAGGCGGGCTCCTCACGGTTGCCACCGCGGACCCGAGCAATCCCGTGGTCCTCGACGACCTGCGCCAGACCACCGGTCTGAGCGTGAAGCTCGTGGTCAGCTCGCTGGAGGCGATCACGGAGGCCATCGACCGCACCTACGACGGCGCCAACGCCTCCGCGCTGCAGCGCATCGTCGAGGGCATGGACGAGGACCGCGGCGGCGACGACGACGAGGACGTCAGCCACCTGCGCGACATGGCCTTCGAGGCGCCGGTGGTGCGGCTCGTGAACCTCCTCGTCGAGAACGCGATCACGGCCGAGGCCTCCGACATCCACATCGAGCCGTTCGAGGACACGCTGCGGATTCGCTATCGCATCGACGGCATCCTCTACGACCAGGAAGCGCCGCCGCGGCGGCTGCAGGCGGCCGTGACGTCGCGTATCAAGATCATGGCCGAGATGAACATCGCCGAGCGCCGGCTGCCGCAGGACGGCCGCATCCGCGTGAACCTGCACGGCTCGCGCGTGGACATCCGCGTGTCGACCATGCCGACCGTGCACGGTGAGTCGATCGTCATGCGGCTGCTGCAGCGCTCGAGCGTGTTCCTGCCGCTCGACAAGCTCGGCTTCCCGGCCGACACGCTCAAGCGCTTCGAGTCGCTGATCAAGCGGCCGCACGGCATCGTGCTGGTCACCGGCCCCACCGGCTCCGGGAAGACGACCACGCTGTACGGCGCGCTCGACAAGATCAACTCGCCGGACCGGAAGATCATCACCGTCGAGGACCCGGTCGAGTACCAGCTGAAGGGCGTGAACCAGATCGCCGTGAAGCCGAAGATCGGCCTGACCTTCGCGACCGGGCTCCGGCACATCGTCCGCCAGGATCCCGACGTGATCCTGGTCGGCGAGATCCGCGATCTCGAGACCGCGGAGATCGCGATCCAGGCCTCGCTCACGGGCCACCTGGTCTTTTCCACGCTGCACACCAACGACGCGCCGGCCGCCATCACGCGACTGCAAGACATGGGCGTGGAGCCGTACCTCGTCGCCTCCGTTCTCGAAGCGGTTCTCGCCCAGCGGCTCGTGCGGCGGATCTGCGCCGCCTGCCGCGTGCACGACACGCCGAGCGCCGCCGATCTCGACGCCCTCGGGGTGACGGCGGCGCCGGGCACGCCGCTCTTCCGCGGCAAGGGCTGCGAGGAGTGTCGCGGCACCGGCTACCGCGGACGCATGGGCATCTACGAGCTGTTCCCGATCACCGAGGACGCGCGCAGCCTCGTGCTGAAGCGGGCGGCCGCCCGCGACATCCGGCAGTACGCGATCTCGGCCGGCATGGTGACCCTCCGGATGGACGGCTGGCGACGCGCGCGCGAGGGACAGACGACGGTCGAGGAAATTCTGCGCGTGACGCAGGAAGACGCCTGAGGCGATGCCGGTCTTCGTCTACAAGGCCGCGGATCGCCGGGGCCAGACCGTGGACGGCGTCATGGAAGCCGCCGACGCGCGGGCGGTGGTGGAGCGGCTCCACAAGGAGTCGTACTATCCGATCCGCGTGTCGCCGCACGGCGAGCGCAGCAACTGGCTGTCCTTCAACACGTCGTCGCGCGTCCGCCAGCGCGATCTCCTCGCGCTGACCCAGCAGCTGGCGACGCTGTTCGAGGCCGGGCTGCCGCTCGATCGCGCGCTGTCGATCCTGCAGGAGCTGACCGACGGTCCCCGCATCAAGGCGATCGTGACCGATCTGCTCCACAGCGTGCGCGGCGGCTCCTCCTTCAGCGAGGCGCTCGCCAAGCACCATCCGCGGCCGTTCTCACGGCTGTACATCAACATGGTGCGTGCCGGTGAGAAGGGCGGCGTGCTCGAGGTCTCGCTGCGCCGCCTCGCGGAATTCCTGGAGGCGCGCGCCGCGTTCAACGAGGCCGTGATCTCGGCCCTCGCCTATCCGCTCGTCATCACGACCGTCGGCGCCGGGGCCATCGTGTTCCTGATGACGTTCGTGATCCCGCGGTTCGCGACGATCTTCCACGACCTCGGTCAGGCCATTCCGCTACCGACGCAGATCCTGCTGAACGTCAGCGCCGCCCTGCAGAGCTACTGGTGGGTGGGCGCCATCGCCGCCCTCGCGGCCGTGCTGGCGTGGCGGGTCTGGACGGCCAATCCCGAGGGCCGCCTGGCATGGGACCAGACGCTGCTCCGCCTGCCACTGGTCGGCCGTCTCACCATGAAAGTGGAGACGGCGCGCTTCGCCCGCACGCTCGGGACGATGCTGAAGTCCGGCGTGCCTGTGCTCGGCGCCATGGCCGTCGTCGGCGACATGATGTCGAACCAGGCGGTGGGCGCGGCCGTCAGCCGGCTCGCCGACGGCGTCAAGCGTGGCGGGACGATCGCCACCGGCATGCAGCAGCACGGTACCTTCCCGCCGCTCGCCGTGCACATGGTGCGCGTGGGCGAGGAAACCGGGCGGCTCGAGGAGATGTTGCTGAAGACGGCGGACACGTTCGAGACCGACGTCCGCGTCGAGCTCAAGCGTGTGCTCGGCCTCCTCGAGCCGGCGATCATTCTGGGCATGGGGGTACTCGTGGCGTTCATCGTGGTCGCAATGCTGCTCGCCATCTTCTCGATCAACGAGGTGCCGCTGTGATCCGGCGCCGGCATCCGTGGCGCGGCGAGG
This sequence comes from Candidatus Methylomirabilota bacterium, assembly GCA_036265915.1. Lineage (GTDB taxonomy): Bacteria > Methylomirabilota > Methylomirabilia > Rokubacteriales > CSP1-6 > AR12. The sequence goes on from DATAOC010000021.1 coordinate 18,262, forward strand.
GCGGCTTCACGCTCATCGAGCTGCTCGTCGTCATCATCGTCCTCGGCCTGCTCGTGGGTCTCGTGGGCCCGCGGCTCTTCGGGCGCGTCGGACAGTCGAAGACGGCCGCCGCGCGCGCGCAGATCGAGCTCATCGGCGCCGCTCTCGATGGCTACCGGCTCGACGTCGGCAGCTATCCGAACTCCTCGCAGGGGCTCGATGCGCTGCAGAAGAATCCGAACGTCCCGAACTGGAACGGTCCGTATCTCAAGAAGGCCGTGCCCAAGGATCCGTGGGGCAACCCGTACAAGTACCAGTGCTGCCCCGGTCAGCACAGCGAGTACGATCTCTGGTCGGAAGGAGCCGACGGCGCGCCGGGTGGCGAAGGCGAGAACGCCGATGTCGTGTCCTGGGATGTGGAGAAGAAATAGCTCGGGCTTCACGCTGCTCGAGCTGATCGTCACCCTCTTCGTGATCTTGCTGACGATCGGCCTGGCCGTTCCGGTGATCGGCCGCAGCTCGGACACCATCCGCGCGCGCGCGGACGTCGCCGCCTTCTCCGCCGTGCTGCGGCACGCGCGCGAGCTGGCCATCGCCAACCGCCTGTCGCACTCGGTCGTCATCGATCCCGCCGCGCACAAGATGACCGTCGTCACCGGCGGCTCGGACGGTGAGGTCAAGGAGACGCGCGTGCTGCCCGAGCGGGTGACCGTCGAGGCGACGCCGCCGCCGGCGCTCACCATCCGCTTCGAGCCGGAGGGCACCTCGTCCGGCGCCGACTATCGCGTCACCGCCGGCGGCATCGCGTATCGGGTCACCGTCGATCCCATCACGGGTCGCGTGAAGAACACGCGGCTATGACACGCGCGTCCCGCGCCGCCCGCGGCGGCTTCACGCTCCTCGAGGTCCTCGTCGCCCTGGCGATCCTGAGCCTGGCCGTGGTCGTCTGCATCCAGTCGTTCGCGGGCGGGCTGCGCCTGCTGAAGCTGTCGGGCGAGCACCAGGAAGCCATGCTCATCGCCGACCAGAAGGCGCGGGAGATCACCTCACCGACCACGGGCGGAACGGAGAGCGGCACCGACGGCGCGTACACGTGGGAGCGCGAAGTGAAGATCGTCGCGACGCCCGACCTCGACTTCGAGGGGCGCACCACCAAGTGGCGCGTGTGGGAGGTCGACGTGCGCGTCCGGTGGGGCGACCGGCGGCAGGTGTCGCTCGCCACGCTGCGCACGGTGGCCGGGGACGGCGACCTGCCGAGGCCGCGGCCGTGAGACGCGCGCGCGGCTTCACGCTGCTCGAGGTGCTCATCGCGCTGTCGATCGTCGGCCTGCTGCTCACCATCGCTTTCGGCGGCCTGCGCGTGGCCATGGCCGCGTGGCGGCAGGGCGAGGATCGCGCCGAGGCGCACCAGCACGTGCGCGCCATCGCCTATACGCTGTCGCGCGCGGTCGGCGCCGCGTATCCGTATCGCGCGACGCGGGGCACGTCGCCCGAGCAGGTCGTGCTGTTCGCCGGCACCGACCGGCGCGTCGAGTTCGTCACGCAGTCGCCGCCGCTGCCGCTGCAGGCGCCGATCGCGTTCACGGCCGTCGTCATCGCCCTCGGCGACGGCGATGACACCGGCCTCGTCGTGCGCGAGCGCGCGCTGCCGAACCGCGATCCGTTCACCGAGGGGACGGTGGTCATGCGCGACCCCAGCGTGACCTCGCTCGCGCTGAAATTTCTCAACGAGGATGGCGCGTGGGTCGACGTCTGGGACGGTCAGGACGCCAAGACCATCCCCCGCGCGGTGCGGCTCGCCCTCGGCATCACACTGAACGGGCGCGAGCAGACGTTGCCGCCGGTCACGGTGACCCTTCGCTCGGCGCCGGTGACGCCATGACCGACCGCCGCGGCTTCGCGCTGCTCGCCGTGCTGCTGGTGCTGGCGATCCTCGGCGTGCTCGGCGCGGAATTCGCGTACTCGATGCGGCTCGAGGCGACGTCGGTGCGGTCGTACAAGGACACGCTCACGGCGGCGCACCTCGCCGAGGCGGCCGTGGAGCAGGCCATCCGCGAGATCGCAGGCGACGTGGCGTTCGTGGCCACCGACGACGACGGCGTGCTCACCTTCTACAACCGCGACCGGGTGGCGCTCCCTCGGCTGGCGCGAACGAACGTGACGCTGGGGATCGGCCAGTTCACGTATCGCGTCACCGACGAGGAGGGCCGTCTGAACCTCAACGCGGCGACGCCGGACCGCGTCGACCGGCTGCTGCAGGCACTCGGCATCGACAAGATCGAGCGGGACACGATCAACGACAGTCTTCAAGACTGGCGCGACGCCAACGAGGAGCATCGCATCAACGGCGCCGAGAGCGAGGACTACTACCTGCTGCTCCCCCTGCCCTACCGGTCCAAGAACGCCAACCTCGACTCGATCGGCGAGCTGCTGCAGATCAAGGGCGTGACGCCGGCGATCTACCACGGCACCGCCGACAAACCGGGACTGGCGGCCTTCGTCACCGCGAAGAGTCCCGGCCAGGTGAACCTGAACACCGCGCCGTGCGTGGTGCTGAAGGCGCTCGGATTCGGTGACGCGGAGTGCACGGCCGTGGAGCAGGGTCGGCGCGAGGCGCCATACGCGACGATACCCGGCCAGTTCGGCGGCCGGGGCCTGGCCACCACGACGCGGACGTTCCGCATCGAGGCGGAGGGGCTCGTCGGGGGCCAGGTACGCGCGCGTCTGACCGCGATCGTTCAGCGGCGGGCCGACGCGGCGAACGACAGCATCGCGGTGCTCGAGTGGTCGGGGGTCCGATGACCCGCAAAGTTTTGCATATCGCGGGTTTGTCTCGTACCCTACACAGGTGAACTTCAGGCCGGTCAAGCTGGCCGTGGCCCTGCTCGGCGACCGCCTCGCGGTCGCTGTCCTCGCGGGCTCGCGCGTCGAGACGTTCATCGTGGATGCCGAGAGTCCGGCCGCGGCGCTGCGCGCCGAGCTCGACGCCCGTGGCCTCGCCGCACGGACCGCGTGGCTGGCGATCGCGCGGGGCGCGGCATCGGTGAAGCAGATCGAGCTGCCCCCGGTACCCGGGGACACGCGCCAGATGGTGGGATTCGAGCTCGAGCGTCATCTGCCGTTCCCCGCCGAGGACGCCCCGTACGACTTCATCGAGCTACCCGCCGAGCCCGCGAGCGACAAGGGCACGCCGGCTGGCCAGCGCGTGCTCATCGCCGCCGCCGACCGCCGGATCCTGGACGCCGCCCTCCGGCTCGCCGAGGAAGCGCGTCTCAGACCGCTGTCCGTCACCGTCGCGTGCCACAATCTGCCCGCGCTGGCGCGATTCCGCCGGGACAAGCGCGTGGCCTGGGTGCATCGGGTGGGCGACGCCACGGACCTCCTCCTCCTGCACGGTGACGCGCTGCTGCTCAGTCGCAGCCTGCCCGCGGGCGAGGAGGCGGTCCTCGCCGAGGAAATCCAGCGCTCGTTCGCCGCCGTGCGCTGGCGCAGCTGTGACGCCGTGTGGGCGTCCGGCGATTTCGACCTTCCGGGCGGCCCGAACTCGAGCGCGCTCGGCGCACTGAACGTGCCGGTGCACGAGCCGGCGTGGACGCCGGTCGCGCGGCATCGCGTGAAGAGCCTGGCGGCCGAGCAGCGTGGGGCGCTGCAGCTCGCCCTGGCCGTCGCGTCGGGCCGGAGCACGCGGCCGCTCGAGCTCTTGCCGGCTGCACTCCGTCCGCGCCGGCTCACCCGCCCGCAGGCCATCACCGCCGGCATCGCCGCGGCCACGGTCCTGCTCGGCATCCTGGCGCTGCTGGCCCCCGGCTGGCGCGAGCAGCGCCATCTCGCCCGACTCAATGGCGAGATCACGCGTCTCGAGCCGAGCGTGAAGGACGCCGACCGGCTGCTGCGCGAGCTCGAGCGCAAGCGCAAGCTGCTGGCCACTGCCGATACGATCGAGTCGTCCTCGATGCGGCCGCTGCCGGTGCTGCGCGACCTCACGGAGCTGTTGCCCAACGACGCGTGGCTGACCACGGTCTCCCTGGACGGCAAGGGCATCGAGCTCACGGGCGCGGCCTCCGCCGCCAGTACGCTGATTCCGCTACTGGAGAACTCGCCGCGCTTCGAGCGGGTCGAGTTCTCGTCGCCCGTCACGCGCGGGCGCGACAACAAGGAGCAGTTTCGCATCCGTGCCGCGTGGGAGGCCGCCACTCCCGCCGTCCCGTCTCCCGGTGCGCCGACGTCAGGCGCCCAGGCGCCGACCGCAGCCCGACCCGCGGCGCCGCGGCCGCCCGGAGGTGCAGCGCGATGATCGGTAACCTGTCCGGCCGTGAGCGGACGATCGTGCTCGCCGGTGGCGCGCTCGTGGCCCTCGTCCTCGCCTGGCTGCTCATCGTCGCCCCGCTTCTCGATCGCAACAGCGCCACCGCCAACCTGGTGCCAGAGCGCGAGCGTGCGCTCACGCGCCGGATGGATCTGCTCGCACGACGCGAGCAGATCGCGGCCGAGCTCGACGCCGCCAACGCCCGCGCGGACCGGCTGGCGAGCCGGCTGCTGACAGCGGCGGCGCCGGCCGTCGCGGCGTCCGAGCTGCAGAAGCTCGTGAAGGACATGGCCGCGGAGGCAACCACCGAGATCCGGAGCGAGCGCATCCTGCCGCCCGAAGAGCGTGGCGAGCTCCTCGAGATTCCGGTGGAGATCGCGGTATCCGCCGAGATCCGTCAGCTGGTGGACCTGCTCGCGAAGGTCGAGGGCTCGCAAAAGCTCTTGACGGTCAAGGATCTGCGAGTCAGAGTGGTGAACGTCAGCCAGCCGAAAGAGTTGCTGGCGACCCTGACCGTGTCGGGCTTCATCCTGCCCGGCAAAACACGCACCTGATGCCAAGGAACTTCGTCGCGCTCAACATCGCCCTGGCCGCGGTCTCCGCGGTGCTCATCGCGTACATCGTGCGCCAGGTGCTCGCACCCACGCCGCTGCCGGCCGTCGGCCGACGCGCGACGGTCGCCACCGCCACCGCATCGCCACCCGAGCCGCCGCGTACGGCGCCGGGGGCGTACGGAGTCGTCCCCGCGCGCAACCTGTTCAGCCCCACGCGCACGGAGGCGCCGACGTCCACGACGACGGCGTCGGCGGTGCCGCTCGTGCGACCCAATCTCTACGGCATCGTCGTGCGCGAGGGCGGCTCGATCGCGTACCTCGAGGATCCTCTCACCAAGCGCGTCGTCGGGTATCGCGTCGGCGACAAGATCGTCGGCGGAACCGTGCAGACGATCAAGGCCGACGGCGTGGTGATCGAGCGCCCGGAGGGGCCGATGGACGTGCGCCTGCGCGATCCCGGCAAGCCGCGTGCCGTTCCCGCGGCCACCCAGCCGGGCGTGCCGCCGATGGCTCAGCCGGGGCTGCAGCCGGGTGCAGCGCTGCCGGGCGTGATCCCGCCGGCGGCGTCGCCGGCGCAGCCGGTTCCGCCGCAGCTCGCGCAGCCACCGCAGATGCCGCAGCCGCCGGTGCAGCCGGGTTTCACACCGCCCGGACAGACGCCGGGCGTGATGCCACCGGGCGTGCGGCGCTCATTGCCGCCGAACCTTCTTCGTCGTGTGCCTCCCGGCCTGGGCGATGCGCCGCAGCAATAATGTAGTCGGCGGCATCGTCACTGTCGTTCTCCTCACCGCCGCGGGATGCGCGACGTCGCGCTCCGACAAGACGGTCACCGCGCCGCCCATACCGGTGCCAGCGCCGACGGTCACCGTGCAGACCGAGCCGGCAACTCCGCCGATGCCGCCGCTCTCCATCGGTCCGCGCCCGGCGGAGGCGCCACCGACGGAGCCGCCGCGCGCCGTGCAGCCACCGGTCGCGCCGCCACCCGTCGCACCGACACCGCGGCCGGCGCCGCCGTCCGGCGCCAAGCCGCCCGCATCGAGCGGCCGCTTCATCGTCCTCAACTTCGACAACGCGGACATCGAGACGGTCATTCATGCGGCGAGCGAGATCGTCGGCTTCAACTACGTGCTCTCACCCGACGTGCGCGGCAAGGTCACGGTGCAGACGTCCGGACGCATCCCGCAGGAGGACGTGTTCAACGTGCTGCTCGGCATCCTGGAGGTCCACGGCTTCACGGCCGTGAAGTCGGGGAACCTCTACAAGATCATCCGGCTCGAGGGCGCGCGCGAGCGGGCGGTGCCGACCATCGTCGGCGACGTGCCGGTGGAGACGCGGAATCCCGACGAGATCGTCACGCAGATCGTTCCGATCCGCCATGCGTCGGTCAACGACCTCGGTGTGCTCCTCCGACCGTTCGTCTCCTCACGCGGCACGCTGGTGGCCAACCGCGAGACCAACACCCTCGTGATCACGGACTCGGTCGCGAACATCCGTCGCGTGCTCGACATCGTCAAGCTCGTCGACGTCCAGGTCTCGCTCGACGAGGTGCAGATCATTCCGGTGGCGTTCGCCGACGCGGCCGAGGTCGCCAACATCCTGAATCAGCTGTTCGCCGGCGGACGCCTGCGCGCCGGCTCCGGCACGCCGGGCGCTCCGGTGCCGCTTCCCGCCCCGGCCGCCCCTGGTGCGCCGCCGGCCGGGCCCGCCGGCGCCACCACCGGCGGTGCGGACCGGCCGCCGCTCGTGATCGCGGAGCGGCGCTCGAACTCGATCGTCGTCCACGGCCGCCGCTCGGAGATCGAGACGATCCGCCGCATCCTGAGCCAGCTCGACGTGAACGTCAGCGGCGGGCGACGCGTCTTCATCTACTTCGCGGAGAACGCGAAGGCCAAGGATCTCGCGGCGACGCTGAACGCGATCTACGGCGCCAAGGAGACGGTGCCCACTGCGCAGCCCACGCCGGCGACGTCGCCGCGGACGCCCGGTCAGCCGCCCACGCCACCGCCTCCGCCGTCGACGACGGGGCCGGGTGGGCCCATCGGCGGCGCGCCGGGCCTCGCCGAGATCGGTCTGGCGGAAGGTCAGTTCCGCTTCATCGCCGACGAGACGACGAACTCGGTGATCGTGACCACGACGCCGCGGCAATGGACGGACGTGGAGCCCACCATCAAGCAGCTGGACAAGATGCCGCGCCAGGTGCTGATCGAGGTGCTGGTCGCCGAGATCACGCTGCAGGACGACACGAAGCTCGGCATGGACTGGGCGCTGAAGGAAGGCAGCTTCCGGGTCACCAACCAGTCGATCTCGACCTCGAGCAGCGGCACGCCGAACGTCCAGGCGCCGTCCGGCCTCGAGGCGCTCGGCGCTGCCACCGCGATCGCCGGCCTGCCGGGCGCCGGGCTCACCGCCTTCGCGTTCGAGAGCGGGAAGTTCTTCGCGATGATCAACGCGCTGGCCTCCGACAACCGCGTCAACGTGATCTCGAATCCGCACGTCATGACGTCGGAGAACAAGAAGGCGGTCGTCAACGTCTCGACCTCGATCCCGATCGTGACGAGTCAGCAGACGGGCACGCTGACGACGCCGGCCACGACGGCCGGCACCACGAGCACCGTCGCCACCACCGGCAGCCTCAACCAGACCGTCGAGTACCGCGACGCCGGTGTCGTGCTCACGGTGACGCCGCGGATCGGCGAGCGCGGTACGGTGGCGCTGGACGTGAAGCAGGAAGTGAACGACATCGGCGATCCCGAGCCGCCGACCGGCTCGCGGCGCATCAACAAGCGCGAGGCCGAGACATCGGTGGTGCTGCTGAACAATCAGACGCTGGTGCTCGCGGGCCTGATCCAGGACCGGCGCGGCTCGAACGACCGCGGCGTGCCCGTCTTCAGCAAGATCCCGATCATCGGTTTCCTCTTCGGCTTCAAGGAGCGGACGATCGAGAAGCGCGAGCTGATCCTCCTCATCACGCCGCGAGTGGTCGGCACGCCGCTCGATGCCCAGCGCGTGACCGACCAGATGCGCCGCGCGACCCCCGAGCTGAACGATGCGATCCGCACCGCGCCGCGCCCGCCGGCCTCGACGCCGAGGACCCCGTCGACGCTGCCGGTCCCGGCGCCGTCGTCCGGCGTCGTCGTCCCTGGTGGCCCGGTGCCGAGCGCGCCGGAGCCGGTCATTCCGCCGCCGATCGGGGCGCCCGGCACGATACCGCCGACCGTGGTTCCCCCGATCCCCGCGACGCCGCCACCGCGCTAGCGCGGCGTCCTCAGCGGCCGCCGAACGTCGGCGGTCGCTTCTCGAAGAAGGCGCGCAGCCCTTCCTGGTGGTCGTCCGAAGCCAGCGCGATCCCCTGCGAGAACGCCTCGAGATCGAGGGCGGCAGACAGGTCCGACGTGGCGGCCCGGTTGACCATGTGCTTGGCGAGCTTCAGGACGGTCGGCGGGCCCGCCGCGATCTTCTCCGCGAGCGCGCGCGTGGTCGTCTCGAGCTCGGCCGCCGGCACCACGCGGTTCACGAGACCGATCCGGCCCGCCTCGTGGGCGTCGATGACGTCGGCCGTGAAGATGAGCTCCTTGGCGCGCGCCAGGCCCACCAGCCGCGGCAGGAGCCACGTTCCCCCGCCGTCCGGCACGAGGCCGATCTTCCAGAACAGCTCCCCGAATCGCGCGCGGTCGGAGGCGACGATCAGATCACAGCACAGCGCGAGATTCGAGCCGGCGCCGACGGCGTAGCCGTCGACCATGGCGATGGTCGGCCTTGGAAAATCGACGAGGCGTTCCACCATCGTGTTCAGCAGGGCCACGCGCGCGCGGCCCTCGGCGGCGGTGGACCGCCTCTCGCGCATGCTCTTGACGTCGCCGCCAGAGCAGAAGTGGCCGCCGGCGCCGGTGAGGATCACGACGCGCGCGGCCTCGTCGGCCTCCAGCTCGTCGAGGGCGGCGATCAGCTCGCGCCGCATGACCAGATCGAGCGCGTTGCGGGCCTCCGGACGGTTCAGGGTGATGGTGGCGACGGCGCCCGCGCGTTCGTGGAAGAGCGTCTGGTAACCCACGGGTGGTCCTTTCCGGCGTGGCGGTGTCAGCCGCCGGCCACGGGATGGAGCACGGGCGCCGTGCGCGGGCGCTCGTCGATGGTGAGCGAGAGGAGCGCGGCGAGGCCAAGGATGCCGCAGGCGATCGCGAAGGCGGCGCCGTAGCCGCCGGTGGTCTCGAACAGCGCGCCGGCCAGCCAGGACCCGGACGCCGCGCCCGCCTGGTGCACGAGAAAGATTGTGCCGAACACCGAGCCGACCGACAGCCGCCCGAAGATGTCGGCGGCGAGCGCCGACGACATGGCCAGGCTACCGGCCATGCTGAGGCCGCCGACGAGGGCGACGCCGAGGAGCGCCCCGGGCCGGTCGCGGATCAGGAACAGCGCGGCGAAGACGAGCGCCCGCGAGCCGTACAGCCAGGCGAGCATCGGCCGACGCCCCAGGCGGTCGGACACGGCGCCGATGACCATCGAGAAGCCGAAGCTCGACCCACCGAGCACGCCGAGCGTCCACGAGGCGAGCATGGGCGCGTAGCCGTGATCGGTCAGCATCGGCACGCCGTGCGCGGACAGCAGGCTCATCGAGAAGCCGCACGTGAAGAGCCCGCCGGACAGCTGCCAGAACGCGCGGGTCTGCACGGCGTCGGTGACGTCCGTGCGGTCCACCGCTCTGACCGAAGACGTCGCGCGCTCGGTGGGATCACCGTCGGGCACGAGCCCCATCGCCTCGGGCGACTCGCGCACCACCCAGAGGGCCAGCGGCACCATCAGGACGACCACCGCAATGCCGAGCAGCACGTACGTCCCTCGCCAGCCCACGTTGATCACGAGCCACATCGCGAGCGGAACGAGCAGACTCATGCCAGCCATCGACGCGCCGCCGAGCGTGGAGAGCGCCGTCCCGCGACGGCGCGAGAACCAGCGCGAGATCACGGCGGCCGCCACGACGTGGCTGGTGGCGGCCAGGCCGATCGCCACCAGCACTCCGTAGAGGACATAGAGATGCCAGAGACGCGTCACGAGGCTCAGCGAGGCGAGCGAGGCGCCGAGCAGGAGCGTGCCGGCGACCATGAGCGCCCGCGCGCCGACCCGGTCGACCAGGCGGCCGACAAACGGCTGGAGGGCCCCGTAGAGGAACAGGCTCAGCGACACGACGAGCGAGAAGCTCGCCCGATCGAGGCCCAGGTCGGCCACGATGGGCTTCAGGAACGGACCGACGATGAAGCGGATTCCGGTGGAGAGGAAGACCATCACGGCGAACGCCAGCGTGACCCACCAGCCGTAGAACACGCGGCACCTCGCCATTGATTCGGACCAATGATGCTACACTTTTGGTCGACTGTCATGCGGCTCATCGGCATGGTCCACCTCCCACCGCTCCCCGGCAGTCCACGCTGGGATGGCTCCATGGATCACGCCATCACCGTCGCACTCGCCGACGCTCGGACCCTGGTGGAGGGCGGCATGGACGCCCTCATCGTCGAGAACTACGGTGACGCACCGTTCACACCCGGGCGCGTGTCGCCCGCGACCGTGGCCGCCATGGCCGTGATCGGGCGCGAGATCCGTCGGGCGCTCCCCGACACGCCGATCGGCATCAACGTGCTCAAGAACGACGCACGCGCCGCGCTCGCGGTCGCCTGCGCCATCGCGGCGAGCTTCATCCGCGTCAATGTCCTGGCGGGCGCGGTCGTCGCCGACCAGGGTGTGGTGCAGACGGAGGCGTACGAGCTGCTTCGCGACCGCCGGCTGCTCGGCGCCGACATCGCCATCTTCGCCGACGTGCAGGGCAAGCACGCGGTGCCGCTCGTCCCTGTCGACCTCGAGCAGCAGGCGCGCGACCTCACCCACCGCGCCCTCGCGGACGGGCTCGTCGTGTCCGGGCGCGCCACCGGCGAGGCCACGCCCATCGAGGACGTCAAGCGCGTGCGCAGCGCCGTGCCCGAGGTGCCGATCCTCGTCGGCAGCGGCGTGACGCCGGAGACCGCGGCCGAGCTGCTCTCGGTCGCCGACGCGCTCATCGTCGGCACGGCGCTGAAGCACGACGGCGACGTCAGCCAGCCGGTCGACCCGGCCCGCGTGCGCCGCCTCGTCGACGCCGTCGGTGGCCACTAGCTTCCGCCGCGCGCTCGCCCTCGGCGTCGTCTTGTTCCTCATCGCGGGCTGTCGCACGGCGGCCGATGCTGCCCGGCGCGACGCGGCCGCGGCCGCCGTCGAGCCCCAGCTGGGGCAGCTGCTCCTGGTCGGATTTCACGGCACGAGCGCTGAGGACAACGACGACCTCGACCGCTTGCTGTGTCGCGTGCGCGTCGGCGGCGTCGTGCTGTTCGCCCGGAACATCGTCGACCAGGATCAGCTCGCGCGCCTCACGCGCGGCCTCGCGGAGCGCGCGCGCGCCTGCACCGGACGCACGCTGCTCATCGCCGTCGATGCCGAGGGCGGGCGCGTCATGCGGCTGGGCCCGAACGCCGGCTACACGGCCACGCTCTCGCACCAGGATCTCGGCGACGCGAACGATCTGGTCCAGACGGAGCTGGAAGCCCGCCGCATCGGCGCCCGCCTGCGCGAGGCGGGCATCAACTGGAACCTCGCGCCCGTCGTCGACGTCGGCTACAACCCTGCCAACCCCGTGATCGTGGGAGTGGGGCGGTCGTTTGGCGCCAGCCCGGCGCGTGTCGCGGCGCAGGCGCGCGCGTTCATCGCCGGCATGCACGCCGCCGGGCTCCTCACCGCGCTCAAGCACTTTCCCGGCCACGGCTCGTCGGTCACGGACTCGCATCTCGGGTTCGTGGACGTGACGGAGACGGCGAACGCCGACGTGGAGCTCTCGCCGTACCGGCTGCTCATGGCCGAGGGCATGGTCGACAGCGTCATGACCGCCCACGTCTTCAACCGCCGGCTGGACCGCCGCTATCCGGCCACGCTTTCGGCGAAGACGATCGCCGGGCTCCTTCGCCGCTCGCTCGGCTGGCGGGGCGTCGTGGTCAGCGACGACCTGAGGATGGGCGCCATCGAGCAGCATTACGGGCTGGACGACGCCGCCGTGCGGGCCGTCCGGGCCGGCGTCGACGTGGTGCTGATCGCCGACGATCGCCTGCCCGACGGCGGGTCCGCCGCCGAGGTGGCGCTCGAGGCGCTCCGCCACGCCGTCCGGCGGGGCCGGCTCGCGCCACGCCGGGTCGGCGAGGCTGTGGCGCGGATCGAGGGTCTGAGAGCCAAGCTGCCGTAAAAATTGACCATCGACGGCGGCGGACGATACGCTGACGTTCTGTGAGAACCGTGCGATGAGGTTCCGGCTGCCCCTCAAGGTGAAGCTGAGCCTGCTCATCACCGGTCTCGTGGTCCTCGCCGTCCTCCTCGTCAGCTTCTCCCTGATCCGCAAGCAGGCGCAGACCCTCACTGAAGCGGTCACCAAGCGCGGCCTCACGATCGCCAGCAACCTCGCGGGCGGCGCCAAGAGCGCGCTCGTCTCGAACGACGACCTGACCCTCAACATCCTCGTGAAAGAGGCGATGCACGACAAGGACGTCGCCTACGTCATCTTCGCCGACGAGGACGGCGTCGTGCGGGCGCACTCGAACGTCACCATGATCGGCAAGCGCCTCGTCCGCCCCGCCGGGCTCAGCACGCCGACCGACCACTCGGTGATCCAGACCTACGTGCCGGAGGACGGGGCGGCGGAGATCATCGACTTCGCGACGCCGCTGGCCTTCAGCAAGACGCCGATCGGCACCCTCTACGTCGGCTTCAGCAAGCTCGCGGTGACCCACGCGGTGAACGAGGCGCGCAACCAGGCGATCCTGGTCACGGCCTTCATGATCGTGCTCGGCGTCGCCGGCGCGGTCACGCTCGCGACCCTGCTGTCGCGGCCGATCTTCCGGCTCGTCGAGGCCACCCACGCCATCAGCTCCGGCAACCTCACCCTGGAGGTGCCCGTCACCACCCACGACGAGCTCGGCGTGCTGACCGCGTCGTTCAACCGGATGGTACGCAGCCTGCGCGAGAAGGAGATGATCAAGCGCGCGTTCACCCGCTACGTCGCGCGCGAGGTGGTGGAGGAGGTGCTGAAGGATCCCGAGCACCTCATGCTCACCGGCGCGCGGCGCGAGGCGACCGTCCTCTTCTGCGACATCCGCGGCTTCACCAGCCTCTCCGAGCGCCTCACGCCGGAGCAGGTGGTCAGCCTGCTGAACGAGTTCTACACCACGGCCATCGAGACGACGTTCAAGCACGACGGCACGCTCGACAAGTTCCTCGGCGACGCCGTCATGTGCGTGTTCGGCGCGCCGATCGCCCACCCCGACCACACCGCGCGCGCGGTGAAGACGGCCATCGAGATGCGCATGGCCCTGGCCACGCTCAGCAAGCGGCGCGCGATGCGCGGCCTCGATCCGTTCGAGGTCGGGATCGGCGTGGCGCTCGGCGAAGTGGTGGCCGGCACGGTGGGCACCGAGGAGCGCATGGAGTACACGGTCATCGGCGACAGCGTCAACGTCGCCGCGCGGCTGCAGGGACAGGCCAAGGCCGGCTCGATCTTGCTGTCGCGCCGCACGTACGAGGCGGTACACGACCTCGTCGAGGGATTCTCGCGTGGCCCCATGAAGGTCAAGGGCAAGGAAGAAGAAGTCGAGGTGTACGAGGTGGTGGGATTCCGCCGCTGAGCGCGGCCGCCCTGCTGTCGGCGGCGCTGCTGCTCGCCGGCTGCGCCTCCGTCACCACCTCGTGGCGCCAGAGCGCGCTCGGCGGCTCCACGGTCCTGGGCGACTCGGACGACTTCGTGGTGGTCGCGGCCCGGAGCGGCGACACTCCCGAGACGCTGGCCCGCAGCCATCTCGGCGATGCGGCCAAGAGCTGGATGATCGAGGACTTCATGGGCACGCGGAAGTTCACCGCCGGGCAGCACGTCGTGATCCCGAAGAAGCCGTGGAACGTCTCCGGGGTCGAGGCGACCGGCTTCCAGCTCGTGCCCGTGCTGGTCTACCACAACATCGGCCGCGAGGCGCACGGCCGCCTGGTCCTCGGCGTCGACGCCTTCGCCGAGCAGATGAAGTACCTCAAGGCCAACGGCTACCGCGTGGTGAGCGCGGCCGACCTCGTCGACTGGCTGCGGCAGCGCCGGCAGCTGCCGCGCAAGACGGTCGTGCTCACCTTCGACGACGGCTACCGGTCGTTCAAGGACTACGCGTATCCCGTGCTCAAGGAGCTGCGCTTCACGGCCACGCTGTTCGTCTACACGGACTACGTGGGCGCCGGTCGTAACGCGCTCGGCTGGGACGATCTGAAGGCGCTCACGGCCGAGGGCTTCGACGTCCAGGCTCACTCGAAATCCCACGCCGACCTTCGCCGTGGTGACAGCGAGACCGACGCGCAGTACGGGCGCCGGATGCAGCTGGAGCTGACGGAGCCGCCGCGGGTGCTGACCCGGAACGTCGGCCATCCGGTCACCTTCCTCGCCTACCCGTACGGGCGCGTGGACGACGGCGTGATCGCGAAGGTCAGGGACGGCGGCTACCAGGCGGCGTTCACGGTCCGGCGTGAGAGCAACGCGGCGTTCGTGGACCTGCTGCGCATCAGCCGCAGCCAGGTGTACTCGGAGATGACGCTCGAGCAGTTCGCGAAGAACCTCAACGTCTTCCATCCGGAGAACCTGCGCTGAGAGCCTTCGCCCTGCTCGTCGCCGCCGTCACGCTGCTGGGCGCGTGCGCCACCGTCCCGCCCGCCGCCGACGTGGCGCGACCGCATCGCGAGCGGGCCCGGACGCTCGAGCGCGACGGCCAGCTGCGCGCGGCGCTGCTCGAGTGGAAAGTCGTGCGCACGCTCCAGCCCGAGAACGCCGACGCGCGCGCCGAGCAGGCGCGGCTGGAGACGCGCATCCAGCACCGCGCGGCCGAGCGGCTGGCCGAGGCCCGCGCCGCACTGGCGCGGGGCGCGCACCTGCACGCGCGCCGCAAGCTGCTCGCCGTCCTCGCGCTCGAGCCCGACAATGCGGCCGCGGCCGCCCTGCTCCGCGACGGGGTCCGCGACGTCGAGTCGGTCGTGCACGTCGTGAAGGCGGGCGACACCCTCGCCTCGCTCGCGGAGCGGTACTACGGCGATCGCTCGCGCAGCGAGGTGATCTGGGAGACGAACCGCCTGCCGCCGGGACGACCGCTGCCCGTCGGTAGCACGCTGCGCATCCCCGAGATTCCCGGCGTGCCGTTCGTCACGCCCGGCGCGAAGGCGCCGGCCGCCTCGGCGCCCGTCGTCACCATGCCCGCCTCCACCCCCCGTCCCGGCGGCCCCGCCGCGGACGAGCCGCCCGAGGTCAACCCGATGCTCGCCGACATCCGCGACGCCGTCGATCGCAAGGAGTACACGACCGCGCTGACCGACATCGACCGCTACGTGGCCGCCAATCCCGGCGATCGCGAGGGCGTCGAGCTGCGCAAGCTGACGCTCTACCGTCAGGGATATTCGCTGCTGGAGCAGAAGAGCTACGACGACGGCTACAAGACCCTGCGCCAGCTCGCACGGATCCAGCCCGACTACCTCGACGTCGCCAGCCTCGTGCAGCAGGCACGCCGGCAGGTCATCGATCATCACTACCAGGAAGGTATCCGCCATTTCCGCGAGGAGCGTCTGGAGGACGCCATCGCGGAGTGGCGTCTCGTGCTCGACATGGACGCGCAGCATCCGAACGCGCGCCGGAACATCGAGCAGGCCGAGCGGCTCCTCGAAGCGCTCGAGCGCCGCCGCACCCGCTAGGCGAGCAGCCGCTCGACCTCGCCGCGGCTCGGAAGCGCCGGCTGCGCGCCGCGCCGGGTGCACGCCAGCGCCGCCGCCGCGTTCGAGAAGCGCAGCGCGGCGGCGAGCGGCCGCCGCGCGGCCAGCGCGACCGCGAGCGCGCCGTTGAACGCGTCCCCCGCCCCCGTCGTGTCCACGGCCTGCACGCGCGGCGCCGGGACCACGACACGCTCGCGGTCCCGGCACACGATCGCGCCGCGCGCCCCGACGGTGATGATGACGCAACCGGCGCCGCGCCCGCGCAGCGCCTCGACAGCTCGCGCACCGTCGGGATCGTCCCGCGCGGGCACGCCGCTCAGCCGCGCCGCCTCTCCCGCGTTCGGCGTCAGGTAGTCCACGAGGTCGAGGAAGTCGAGGCGCGTGTCGGGCACGGGCGCCGGGTTCAGGATCGTCGTCACGCGGCCGCGTCGCGCCAGCGCCAGCGCCGCGCGCACGACGGGCAGCGGCACCTCGCACGAGGCGACCACGACCTCCGCCCAGGCGAAGTCGGCGGCGCGCTCTTCGACGTGCGCCACCGTCAGGGCGCGGTTGGCCCCGGGCGCCACGGCGATCTGGTTGCCGCCGTCGCGATCGACGATGATGAGTGCCGTCCCGGTGGCGGCGGCGGCGGTCGTCATCACCGCGGCGGTGTCGATGCCTTCCGCCGCGAGCGCGGTCCGGATCTCGGCACCGGACGCGTCGGCGCCGACGCAGCCGATGAGGCGAACGTCGGCGCCGAGCCGGCGCGCGGCCACCGCCTGGTTGGCGCCCTTGCCGCCGCGGCTCACGAGCAGCGTGCCGTTCGTCACCGTCTCGCCCGGCTCCGGCAGGCGCGCGACGGCCACCGTCACATCGACGTTCGCCGAGCCGACTACGAGCACGCGCGGCACAAGGCCTCCAGGAACACGCGCAGGACGCGCGGACTGTCGACGGCGCGCGGCAGACGGACGTTCGGCGCGCCGCCGACGCGGCGCGTGGCGCCGTCGCGTCCGACCGCCAGTCGCGCGGGCTCCCACGTCGCCAGCGACGGGTCGAGGGCGAGGCCGACGGCGAGCGGATCGTGCAGGACCATGCCGCGCGTGCCACGCGCGTGATCGACGCCGAACGAGCGCGTCGTGAAGCGACGCACCCGCTCCGCCGCGGCGCCTGGCACCGCCGCGAGCGCCGCCTCGAGCGCGGCGCGCTCGAGCACCACCTGGCGCGTGGCGTCGAGCGGAACGAGGTCGAGCGTGAGCCCGGCCGCGAGCACGCGGGCGGCCGCCTCCGGGTCGACGTGAAAATTGAACTCCGCGTCCGGCGTCACGTTGCCGGCGACGTCCACGGCGCCGCCCATGGCGATCACCCGTCCGATGCCGCGCATCGCCGCGGGGTCCTCCGCGATGGCGAGCGCCACGTTCGTCAGCGGCCCGAGGGCGACGAGCGTGAGCGCGGCGGCGTGCCGGCGCGCCGCGGCCAGCATCACGCTGACGGCGCCCTCCGGGGCGAGGGCGGGCGCGACCGGCGGCCAGTCGCCGAGGTCACCGAGGCCGTCCCGACCGTGGTAGTCGGTGGCGGTCCGCAGTGGCTGCGCGAGCGGGTGGGCGGCGCCCGCGGCCACCATCGGCGGCGGCTGCGGCCGCGCCAGCGCCAGCAGCCGGAACACGTTGACGGTGGCGAGCGAGACCGGGACGTTGCCGGCGACGGTCGTGATGCTGTCCACGGCCAGGCCCCGCGTACCCCAGGCGGCGAGCAGCGCCAGCGCGTCGTCGACGCCGGGATCGGTGTCGATCAGCACCGCGGGTATCGAATCCTGAGCGGGGTTGCTCGACTCTTATACAATGGGTCCGACAACTTCCGGGAGGGGGTGCGCGGATGGATATCGAGATCCTCTATTGCGGGGAGTGAAACTACCTTCCCCAGGCCTCCAGTTTGCAGGCCGCGATCAAGGACAAGTACGGCATCACTGCCAGCCTCCGCGAAGGCGTGGGCGGCATCTTCGAGGTTTCCATCAACGGTCGTACGGAGTACTCGAACCAGGAAACGTACCGGTTCCCGGAGAACGAGGAGATCTTCGCGAAGATCGACGCCGCTAGGACGTGACCGCACGCTCGAGATCTTCCCGATAACGAGGGTGGGCCACGGCGACCAACGCCGCGGCCCGCTGTCGCACCCCGCATCCCCGTAGCCGCGCCGCCCCGTGCTCCGTCACCACCCAGTCGGCCAGATATCGCGGCGTCGTCACCGCCGCGCCTGCTGGCAGCTTCGACACGATGCGCGAGACGCTGCCGTCGCGGCCTCCCGTCGACGGCAGGGCGATGACCGACGCGCCGCCGCGCGAGCGCGAGGCGCCGAGCACGAAGTCGAACTGGCCGCCGATGCCGGCCACCTGACGCGCGCCGAGCGTCTCCGCGTTCACCTGCCCGGTGAGATCGACCTCGAGCGCAGAGTTGATCGACACGAACCGGTCGAGGCGGGCCACCACGTCCGGATCGTGCACGAAGGCCGACGACTCCATGTTGACGAGACTGTTGTCGTGGAGGAAGTCGAAGAGCCGCCGCGTGCCCATCGCCTCCGCGATGTCGAGCCGGCCGCGATGAAAGGGCTTGCGCGCGCCGGTGGCCACGCCGCGCTCGATCAGCGCGACCGATGCATCGACGAGCAGCGAGTGGAGCGCCAGGTCGCGGTGGCCGTCGAGCGCTTCCAGCACCGCCTGCGGGATGGCGCCGACACCGACCTGCACCGCGGCTCCGTCGGGCACGAGCGCGGCGACGTGGCGACCGATGGCCCGCTCGATCGCACCAACGGCCGGTGGCGGCGACTCCACGAGCGGCTCGTCGACCTCCACCCAGGCATCGACCTCGCTGCGGTGCAGCCAGCAGTTGCCGCGCGTGCGCGGCATGCGCGGATTGACCTGCGCGATGACCAGCGGCGCGGACCGCGCGGCCGGCAGCGCGACCCCGACGGCGACGCCGAGGCTCAGGTATCCGCGCGCGTCGGGCGGCGCCGTGTGGACGACGACGCAGTCGGGCGCGAACGTGCCCCCGCGCGCGAACTGCGTCACCACGTCGAAGTAGCGGATCGGCACGAACTCCACGCGGCCACGACGCCGCGCCTCCTCGAGCCGCGGCGACATGTGCCACGTGGCCGCCGCCAGCGCGGCGTGCTCGGCGCGTGCGTACGGGAAGTCGCCCAGATGGATACCGCCCAGGAGCGTCAGGTCGCGCAGGCGGTCGGCCTGGCGGCAGATCTCCGCCAGCACGGCCGTGGGCTCGCCGCACGCGGGCGGCACGAGCACCTTCATGCCGCCGCGCAGCTGCGCGACGGCGCCGGCGACGCTCATGCGGGTGAACGGGCGTGGCATGCGTGGTCCGTATAATAGAATGCCGGGCATGACATGGCGCGTTCTCGTCGTGCTGCTGATCATCTTCCTCACCGGCTGCGCGATGGCGCCCGCCTCGCAGTCGTGGTCGCGCACCGGCCGCTCGCAGTGCTTCGGACAGGCGCGTCAGCCCGAATCCGGGCTCGTCTTCTTCTGCGCCGAGAGCCCGTGAGCGCGGCGCGGTGACGCCCCGGGTTGCGCTCGTCACCGGCGGCGGCCGCGGCATCGGACGCGCGATCGCCTTGCGCCTCGCCAAGGACGGACTCGCGGTCGCTGTCGTCGCGCGGAGTCTCGATCAGCTGGAAGCGACTGCGGCCGCGGTGCGCGCCGTCGGCGTGCCGGCGCTCGCGCTGGCGCTCGACGTCACCGACGAGGCTGCCATCGTGGCCGCCGTGGCGGAGACCAGCCGCGCGCTCGGCGCCATCGACGTCGTCGTCAACAACGCCGGCATCGCCGAGTCCGCGCCGGTGGCCCGCACCGAGCGCGAGCTCTGGGAGCGGCACCTCCGCGTCAACGCCACCGGCCCGTTCCTCGTCACGCGCGCGACGCTGCCCGCCATGCTGGAGCGACGCTGGGGTCGCATCATCAACGTCGCGTCGCTGGCCGGCCTCTACGGGGCGCCGTACGTCACCGCCTACACGGCGTCCAAGCACGCCCTCGTCGGTTTCACGCGGGCGCTCGCCAGCGAGATCGCCGGCAAGGGCGTCACCGCCAACGCGCTGTGTCCCGGCTTCGTGGCCACGGACCTGCTGTGGGACAGCGCGCGCAACATCGTCGCCAAGACCGGCACGTCGTTCGAGGAAGCGGTGGCGGCGCTGGCGCGGATGAACCCCGGGCGGCGACTCATCGAGCCGCACGAGGTTGCCGAGGCCGCCGCCCGGCTCGTCCACGACGCGGCCACCAACGGCGAGTGCCTCGTGCTCGACGGCAGCGCGCCGCACACGAAAGGAGCGAGTCGATGAAGGACCACATCTCCGCCGTCCGCCCGGCGACCCTGCCGAAGCCGGCCGGCTTCTCGTACGGCTACGAGGTGAAGTCGGGCCGGCTCGTGTTCGTGGCCGGCCAGGTCGCTGTCGGCGCCGACGGCCGCATCGTCGGCCGCGACGACCTCGTCGCCCAGTTCCGGCAGACGTGCGCGAACATCCAGGCCGTGCTGGCCGCCGCCGGCGGCGAGATGAATGACCTGGTGAAGCTGACGATCTACGTCCTCGACGTGGCCGACTACAAGCGGCACCTGAAGGCCATCGGCGACGTGTACCGCGAGTACTTCGGCCGGCACTTCCCCGCCATGACCCTCGTCGGGGCGCGCGATCTGTTCGACGCCGCGGACGGAGCGCTCATCGAGATCGAGGGCGTCGCCGCGCTCGCATGATCCCGGCGGTGGCCGATTCGCTGCCGGGGCCTGCGCTGATGCCCGAGCGGGTGTACACGCTGCCGGCGCTGCGGTATCCGCTGCAGCTGAACGTCGGCGAGCAGCTGCTCGATGCCAACGCCGACGGCGACCGTGCCGGGCGGCCGGCCGTCATCGCCGGCGACGAGACGCTGACGTACGGCGAGCTCGCCGCGCGCGTCAACCGCCTCTGCCACGGCCTGCGCAGCCTCGGCCTCGACGCCGGCGACCGCGTCCTGCTGCGGCTGCCCAACGTGCCGGAGTTCGTCGTCGCGTGGCTCGCGTGCCAGAAGCTCGGCCTCGTGACGGTCGGCACCATGCCGATGCTCCGCGCGCGCGAGCTCGCCTACATCGTGGAGGACGCGGGCACACGCGCGGCGATCGTGTGGGGCGCGCTGCGCGACGAGCTCGAGCGCGCGCAGGCGCAGTCGCCGGTGCTCGAGCGCCTCGTGGTCGCCGGGCCGTCGCGCCGCGGCGACACCACGCTGGCCGAGCTGATGAGCAGCCAGCCCGCGCGCTGCGCGGCCGTGGCCACCGGCCGCGACGACATGGCGATGATCGCGTACACCTCGGGCTCCACCGGCGTGCCGAAAGGGTGCGTGCACTTCCAGCGCGACATCCTCGCCTCGGCCGACTCGTACGCGCGGCACGTGCTGGCGCCGACGCCCGAGGACCGCTTCGGCGGCCATCCCACGCTCGCCTTCACGTTCGGCACCGGCGGGCTGCTGGTGTTCCCGCTGCGCTTCGGCGCGGCCACCGTGCTGAGCGGGCCGTTCACGCCGGAGTCGATGCTGGAGAGCTTCGCCCGCCAGCGCGTCACCATCGCGTTCTGCGCGCCGACGTCGTATCGCTTCATGCTCGACGTGCCCGACATGGCGCGGCGCTACGATCTCGGCGCGCTGCGGATCGGCGTGTCGGCCGCGGAGCCGCTGCCGGCGGCCACCTGGGAGAGCTGGCGCAAGGCGACCGGCGTGGAGCTGCTCGACGGCATCGGCTCCACGGAGATGTTCCACATCTTCGTCTCGTCGCTGCCCGGGCGCGTGAAGCCCGGGGCCACCGGGCTGCCCGTGCCCGGCTATGACTGCCGCGTCGTCGACGAGGACGGGCGCGAGGTGACGCCCGGCACCGAAGGCCTCATCGCCATCAAGGGCCCGACCGGCTGCAAGTACTGGCGCAAGCCCGACCGCCAGGCCGAGTACGTCCGCTTCGGCGGCTGGAACGTCACCGGCGACGTGTACGTCCAGGACGCCGACGGCTATCTCACGTATCAGTGCCGCTCCGACGACATGATCGTCTCCGGCGGCTACAAGATCCCCGGTCCCGAGGTCGAGCACGTGCTCGACGAGCATCCGGCCGTCGCCGAGTCCGCCGTCGTCGCCGCCCCGGATCCGGCGCGCGGGTTCGTCGTCAAGGCGTTCGTCGTCCTGAAGGCGCCGGCCGTCCCGTCGGCCGGCCTCGTCGGCGAGCTGCAGGACCACGTCAAGCGCGAGCTGGCGCCCTACAAGTACCCGCGCGCGATCCAGTTCGTCGAGCGCCTGCCCCGGACCGAGACGGGCAAGATCCAGCGCTATCGCCTGCGCCTCAGCGACGTGCTGCCGTGGGACGAGCGGAGCCGCGACTGACGTGAGCGCCGTCGGTGAGCGCTTCCGCATCCGACACGCGCTGCCGTCGGCGCGCTGGCCGACGCGCGAGGAGGCGGCGGCCGCCCGGCTCTTCGAGCCCGCGCAGGTCGGGCGCCGCCTGATCGCGCAACAGCGTACGTGGGTGCCGGCCATGGTGCCGTGGCGCGCCACCGAGGACGGTCTCGTCACCGATGACGTGCTCGCCTGGTACGCGCGCTTCGCGCAGGGCCGCCCGGGGGTGCTCGTGGTGGAGGCGACCGGTATCCGCGACATCACCAGCGGGCCGCTGCTGCGCATCGGCGACGATCGGTTCATTCCGGGGCTGCGCCGGCTGGTGGAGATGGTTCGCGAGCGCAGCGACGGGCAGACACGCCTGTTCATCCAGCTGATCGATTTCGTCGCGGTGCGGCGGCGGCCCGAGCCGGGGAAATACTTCGAGCGCCACCTCGCGGTCGACGCGGCGCTCCGGCGGCGGATGGCGGCGGCGGCCGCGGACGAGGCCTGGCTCGAGGCCGACGAGGCTGCCATCCGCGCCCACCTGCTCGCCGCGCTGTCGAGTAACCGGCCGTTCGTGGAGTCGGTGCTGACGGCGCGACAGCTCGAAGCGCTCGACTACGGGTACCGAGAGCGCATCTGGGACACGCACCTGCCGTGGATCGCGGAGCTGCCGCGCGTGCTGCCGCAGCTGTTCGCGGACGCCGCCGGGCGCGCGCGCGCCGCTGGCTTCGACGGCGTCGAGCTCCACTACGCGCACGCGTACACGATGGCGTCGTTCCTCTCCCGCCTGAACGTTCGCGCCGACGGCTACGGCGGCCCCCGCGAGCACCGCGTGCGCCTGCCGCTCGAGGTGCTGGCCGCCGCGCGCGCGCGCGTCGGCGACGACTACGTGGTCGGCATCCGCTATCTCGGGGACGACGTCGTCGCCGGCGGCAGCGACGTCGAGGACGCCGCGTGGTTCGGCGTGCGGTTCGCAGCGGCCGGGGTCGACTACCTGTCGGTGTCCAAGGGTGGCCGCTTCGAGGACGCCAAGCAGCCGCGAGTCGGCGAGGCCGTGTACCCGTACACGGGCCGCTCGGGCTACGAGTGCATGCCCACCGTCATCTCCGACGAGCGCGGGCCGTTTGGCCGCAACGTTCCGCTGGCCGCCCGCATTCGCGCGGCCGTCCGCGCCGCCGGCCACGAGACGCCGATCGTGACCAGTGGCGGCATCGGCACCTTCGAGCAGGCGGAGGCGATCCTGGAAGCCGGCGGGGCGGACTTCGTGGCAGCGGCGCGGCAGTCGCTCGCCGACCCCGACTGGTTTCGCAAGATTCGCCTCGGCCTGGGCCATCTCGTCCGCCGCTGCGAGTACACGAACTACTGCGAGGGGCTCGATCAGCACCACAAGCAGGTGACCTGCAAGCTCTGGGATCGCGTCGACGTCGACGCCCCCGGCGTGCCCCTGGCTGCCGACGGCAAGCGTCGTCTCGTCGCCCCGCCGTGGAGCCCACCGGCATGATGGCCGCACTCGCGCCCCCGCTGGTTGCGGCCTGGGACGGCGCCTGGACGGCGCTGGCGCGCGCCGCGCCCGCGGAGAGCCTGCGCGAGCTGCTCGACCGCTATGCGGAGCCGCACCGCGCGTACCACACGCTGCAGCACCTCGGCGAGTGCTTCGCCACGCTGGAGGACGTCGCATCGCTCGCGGAGCGGCTGGACGAGGTGCGGCTGGCGCTCTGGTATCACGACGCCGTGTACGACACGCGGGCACACGACAACGAGGAGCGGAGCGGCGCGCTGGCGCGCGCGGCCGTCCTGTCGGCCGGCGGCGGCGAGGAGGCCGCCGAGCGCGTGCACGCGCTGGTGCTCGCCACGAAGCACACGACGGCCCCTGCCCCGCGCGGAGACGCCCGGCTCGTCGTCGACGTCGACCTGGCCATCCTGGGCGCCCCGCCCGCGCGATTCGCCGAGTACGAGGCGCAGATCCGGCGGGAGTACGCCTGGGTGCCGGAGGCGGAATTCCGCGCCCGCCGCCAGCGCGTCCTCAGGTCGTTTCTCGAGCGGCCGAGCATCTACGCCACCACCGTGCTCCGACGCCGTCTGGAGCCGCGGGCTCGCGAGAACCTCGCGCGCTCGCTCGATGCGCTGGCCGCGACGTCACGCGCGTAGTTCGTTGGCCGGGGCCGGGCCCGCATGGTACCTTACCGCCCAATTTCGGCGTCTGACGCCGACGGAGGAAGCCCATGCCGTTCGTGAACATCACGATCTACGAGGGGCACCCGAAGGAGCGCAAGGACGAGATCGCGCGGCGCGTGACGGACACCCTCACGGAGGTCTGCAAGCTGCCCCGCGAGGCGGTCTGGGTCGTCTTCAACGAGGTGACGCCACCCGACTGGTACGTGGCCGGGAATCCGGGCAAGAAGTGACGGCCGCGTTCGAGAAGCTCGGCACCGGGTTTCTCTTCACCGAGGGCCCGCTCTGGCACCCGAGCGGCAAGTTCCTGCTCTGGAGCGACATGCCGGGCGACCACATGCGCCGCTGGTCGGCGCGCGAAGGCGTCACGACGTTCCGCAAGCCGTGCAACATGTCGAACGGCCTCACCTACGATCGGCAGGGGCGCCTGCTCGCGTGCGAGCATGCCACCAGCCAGGTGACCCGGACCGAGCGCGACGGCCGGATCACGCCGATCGCCACCCACTATCAGGGCAAGCAGCTCAACAGCCCGAACGACATCGTGTGCAAGTCTGACGGCGGCATTTACTTCTCCGATCCGCCCTACGGCCGGGCCAAGTTCTACGGCGTGGAGCGTCCTCAGGAGCTGCAGTTCCAGGGCGTGTTCCGCGTCGGGCCGGACCCCAAGACGACCGAGCTGCTCGTGGACGACTTCGAGCGGCCCAACGGCCTCTGCTTCTCGCTGGACGAGCAACGGCTCTTCATCAACGACACCGCGCGCAAGCACATCCGGGTCTTCGACGTGACCGCCGGCGGCACGCTGAGCAACGGGCGCGTCTGGGCCGAGACCAAGGGCGACAAGCCGGGAGCGCCCGACGGGATGAAGCTCGACTCGGCGGGCAACGTCTACTGCTGCGGTCCCGGCGGCATCCACGTCTTCGATCGCGACGCAGCCCTGCTCGAGGTGCTCGAAGTCCCGGAGTACACCGCCAACTTCGCGTGGGGCGACGACGACTATCGCTCGCTGTTCATCACCGCGTCGACCTCGCTCTATCGCATCCGTCGTTCCACGGCCGGCCTGCCGGTCTTCTGACAAGGAGGTCTCCATGCACCGCCGCCGTCTCCTGGCGTTCCTGCTGGCGTCGATCCTGGTTGCGCCGTTCGCCGCCAACGCCCAGAAGCCGATCAAGGTCGGCATGCCGATGCCGCTGTCCGGCCCCCCCGCGCTGTTCGGTGAGCCGGCGTCGAAGGGCGCCATGATGTTCGTGGAGGAGCTGAACGCGAAGGGCGGCGTGCTCGGGCGCAAGCTCGAGCTCATCGTCCGCGACTCCAAGGGTGACGCCAACGAGGCCGTCCGGCAGGCGCGCGAGCTCATCCTGAAGGACAACGTCGACTTCCTGGTCGGCACGCTCACCTCGGCCGAAGGCCCGGCCGTCTCGGTGGTGGCCAAGGAGAACAAGATCGTCTTCATCGCGCCGATCCCGAAGACCGACCAGCTCACGGCGCAGGACAAGCTGCATCCGTACGTCTTCCGCGTGGCCGCCAACACCACGATGGAGGGCCGGAGCGCGGCCGAGATCGTGGCGAAGTGGCCGGTGACGAAGATCGCCACCATGTCGTTCGACTACGCGTACGGGCAGGACGTCACCAAGGCGTTCGTGGAGCATCTGAAGAAGCTGAAGCCGAGCGCGCAGATCGTGGACCAGCAGTGGCCCAAGCTCGGCGAGCAGGACTACAACCCGTTCATCAACGCGCAGATGGCCAAGAAGCCGGAGGCCATCTTCTCGTCGATCTGGGGCGGGTTCTTCGTGACGTATTCCAAGCAGGCGCGCGCGCTCGGCGTCTTCGACGCCGTGAAGTACAACTTCATCGGCGTCGGCGAGGCCGGCTCGCCGGAGACGACGAAGTCGATGGGCGCCGACTACCCGGTCGGCATCTGGGGCAACTCCTACGACGCGTTCTACTGGGGCGAGACGGCCGCGCACAAGGACTACACCGCGCGGCTGTCGAAGTATCTGAAGGACGAGTATCCGTCGTCGTGGGCCATCCAGGGCTACATCGGCATGCAGTTCCTGGCCGAGGCGATCAAGAAGGCGAACAGCACGGACGGGGACAAGGTCGCCAAGACGCTGCTCGGGCTGACCGTCGAGACGCCGATCGGCTCGCAGACCATCCGCGAGAAGGACCACCAGGCCAATCGGGGCCAGCTCTACGGCAAGACCGTGATGGATCCGAAGTATCCGTTCGCCATCATGAAGCCGCTCACCTACGTGGACCCGACGAAGTTCATGGATTAGGGTGCCGGATCCGTCGTTCGTCTTCGCGCAATCGGTCAGCGGCCTGACGGCCGCGATGTTCCTGTTCCTGATCGCGTCCGGGCTGTCGCTCATCTTCGGCGTCCTGCGCGTGCTGAACTTCGCGCACGGGACGTTCTACATGCTCGGCGCGTACTGCGCGTATCAGTTCATGGTGTGGCTGCGCCCGGGGCCGGGCAAGTTCTGGCTGGCCGCCCTCGGCGCCGCCCTCGTCATCGCCGCCCTCGGCGGCGTCATCGAGCGGCTGCTGTTCCGCCATCTCTACGGCAAGGAGGAGCTCTACCAGCTCCTGTTCACCTACGCGCTGGTGCTCATCCTGAGCGACGCGGCCAAGATGGTCTGGGGCACCCAGCAGAAATCGGTGACGCGCCCGCCGGAGCTGACCGGCGCGTTCTCGGTCTTCGGCGCCATCATTCCCTACTACAACCTGCTGATCATCCTCCTCGGGCCGGCCATCGCGCTCGCCGTCTGGTACGTGCTGCAGCGCACCCGCGTCGGCCGGTTCATCCGGGCGGCGGCGCTGGACCGCGAGACGCTCGGCGCCCTCGGCGTCAACGTGAACGGGCTCTACACCTGGGTCTTCGTGATGGCCTCGTTTCTCGGCGGCCTCGGGGGCGCGCTCATCAGCCCCATGCGTGCGACGGTGCCCGGCATGGATACCGAGGTCATCGTGGAGGCGTTCGTGGTCGTCGTCATCGGCGGGCTCGGCTCCTTCTGGGGCACGTTCCTCGGCGCGCTCATCTACGGTCAGGTCCTGTCGTTCGGCATCCTGTTCTTCCCGCGGTTCTCCATCTTCGCCGTGTTCGCGCTCATGGCCGGCGTGCTCATGATCCGGCCGTGGGGTCTGCTCGGAAAGCCTCTGAAGTGACGGCCCGGCTCGCCAGGCTGCCGTGGGGCGTGCTCGCGCTCGTGGCCGCCCTTCTCGTGCCCGCCGCCGGCTCGCGCTTTTACACGTTCCTCGCCAACGACGTGGCGATCTGGGCGCTGTTCGCCACCAGCCTGAACCTGCTCGTCGGCTACACGGGGCTCGTGTCGTTCGGCCACGCGGCCTACTTCGGCATCGGCGCCTACACGACCGGAATCCTGATGAAGAAGCTCGCGGTGCCGTTCGTGATCGCCTTCCCGGCCGCCGGGGTGCTCGCGGGCGCCTTCGCGCTCGTCTTCGGCTTCTTTTGCGTGCGGCTCACGCGGATCTACTTCGCCATGCTCACGCTCGCCTTCGCGCAGATCGTGTGGGCGATCTGCTTCAAGTGGAACGAGGTCACCGGCGGCGAGCAGGGCATGCCGGAGATCCCTTACCCGGACTTCGGCTGGCTCGACCGCGTCTCCGCCCTCCCCGTCATCGGCGGCTGGCGTACGGCCGAATACTTCTACTTCACCTCGCTGCTGCTGGTGGCGCTCTGCCTGTGGGCGCTCCGGCGCATCGGCGGCTCGCCGTTCGGCCGCATGCTCACGACCATCCGCGAGAACGCCGAGCGCGCGGAGTTCATCGGCGTCAACGTGCGTCGCTACGAGCTGGCCGCCTTCGTCATCGCGGGCGCCTTCGCCGGCCTGGCGGGCGGGCTCTTCGGCATCTTCAATCGCGGCGTGTTCCCGGACTTCGCGTACTGGACGAAGTCGTCCGAGGTGCTGATCATGACGCTCCTCGGCGGCATGGGCAGCTTCTACGGCCCGAGCCTCGGGGCCCTCGTGCTGATCCTGCTGAACCAGCAGATCACCTCCTACACCGAGTACTGGCCGTTCGTCCTCGGCACGATCCTCGTCGTCCTGCTGTTCGTCTTCCCGGGCGGGCTCGCCGGCGCGGCGGCAGTGGTGAGCCGTCGCGTGTGGAGGCCGCGGCGTGCTTGAGGTCCGGGACATCCGCAAGTCGTTCGACGGCTTTCTCGCCGTCGCCGGCGTGAGCCTCGCCGTCGCGCGCGGCCAGATCGCCGCCATCATCGGGCCCAACGGCGCCGGCAAGACGACGTTTTTCAACCTGATCACCGGGCATGTTCGCCCGGACGCGGGCTCGGTCCTCCTGGACGGCGCCGAGATCACCGGCATCGCGCCGCACGACGTCTGCCGCCTCGGCATGGGACGCTCGTTCCAGCGGACGAACATCTTCCCCCGGCTGACGGTCTTCGAGAACGTGCAGGCGGCGTTCATCTCCCACCGGGGGCGGGGCCGCGACCTCTTCCGCCGCGTCGCCCGCCTCTACGCGGAGGAGACGGAGGCGCTGCTGGAGTCGCTCGGCCTCCTCGACCGCGCCGGCGAGGTGAGCGGGTTCCTGTCGCACGGCGCCCAGAAGCAGCTCGAGCTCGGCATCGCGCTCGCGAGCGAGCCGCGGCTGCTGCTGCTCGACGAGCCGACGGCCGGCATGTCGGCCACCGAGACCCGTGACACGATCCAGCTCGTCGAGCGCATCGCGCGGGAGCGCGGCCTGACGCTCCTGTTCACCGAGCACGACATGGCGGTCGTGTTCTCGATCGCACAGAAGATCACCGTGCTCCACCAGGGCCGGGTGATCGCCGACGGCGCGCCGGCGGACGTCCGCGCCGATGCCGAGGTCCGCCGCGTGTACCTCGGTGAGCGTCAGTGAGCCGCCTGCTCGAGGTCCACGACGTCCACACCGCCTACGGCCTGTCGCGCGTGCTCTTCGGCGTCTCGCTCGAGGTGAGCGCCGGCGAGTGCGTGTGCCTGCTCGGCCGCAACGGCGTCGGCAAGTCGACCACCATGCGGTCGATCATGGGACTCACGCCGCCCCAGGCAGGTCGCATCGTGCTCAACGGCGTCGACATCACCGGCTGGCCACCCTACCGCGTGGCGCGGGCCGGCATTGGCTTCGTGCCGGAGGACCGGCGGATCTTCGCCGATCTCACCGTCTGGGAGAATCTCGACGTCGCGCGACGCAGCGCGCCCGCGGACGGCGGCTTCACGGTCGAGCGCGTGTTCGCGCTGTTTCCGAAGCTGCGCGAGCTCACCTCGCGCAACGGCGGCTACCTGTCCGGCGGCGAGCAGCAGATGCTCACCATCGCGCGCACGCTGATGGGCAACCCGGCTCTGCTCCTGCTCGACGAGCCCTCGGAGGGCCTGGCGCCCATCGTCGTCGATCACCTTCGCGACCAGATCGCGCGCCTGAAGGGCGAGGGCCTCACCATCCTCCTCGCCGAGCAGAACACGGAGTTCTCGCTCTCGCTGGCCGATCGCGTGTACGTGCTCGAGAAGGGGTCCATCCGCTTCAGCGGGCCGGCCGCCCGGCTGCGCGATGACGCCGCGCTCCGGCACGAGCTCCTCGCGCTCTAGCGCCTCGCGCTCGCGGGGCTGGCCGCGCATCGTCGGCCTCGCCGGGCTGGCCCTGCTGGCGCTCGTGGTCTACGAGGCCGTCCGGTGGCCCGATGTGCCGCTGCTCGCCGTGCGCGCCCCGGCCAGTACGGCCTTCATCGACCGCTACCGGGCGACCGAGCGACAGGCGGGCCGGCCGCCACGCGTGGAGTGGACGTGGGTGCCGTACAATCGCATCGCGCCGGCGTTGAAGCGCGCCGTCGTGGTCGCGGAGGACGCGACGTTCTTCTCCCATCGTGGCTTTGCGACGCGCGAGATACGCGAGGCCCTGGACAAGGCAATGAAGGAGGTCGACCTTCCGCGGGGTGCGTCCACGATCACCCAGCAGCTCGCCAAGAACCTGTGGCTTTCGCCCTCGCGCAATCCCATCCGCAAGGCGAAGGAAGCGATCCTCACCTGGCAGCTCGAGAAAGCCCTCACCAAGCGCCGGATCCTGGAGGCGTACCTCAACGTGGCCGAGTTCGGGCCTGGTATCTACGGTGTCGAGGCGGCAAGCCGCCACTACTTCGCCAAGGCCGCCGCCGACGTCGGCGACGAGGAGGCGGCACAGCTGGCGGCGACGCTCCCGCGCTCACACATGTGGCACCCCGGCGTCGGCACACCGGGCTACCGACGCTACGTCAGCCTCATCCGGCAGCGGATGCAGCGCTCCGGGATTCCGGCGAGGCTTCTGCAGTGAGCAGGCTCGCGAAGGCACGCAGCGGCACGAATCGCGAAAGGAAGCACGCATGGCACTCGGCTATCTTCTGGTCGCCCTGATCGCCGCCACGGTCGCGGTATTCGCGCTGCAGAACAGCGCTCCGACGCCGGTCAGGTTCCTCGTGTGGAGCACGGAGACGCTTCCGCTGGCCGCGCTCATCCTGGCCGCTCTTGCCGGCGGGCTGGTGGTCGCCGGTCTGCCGCTGCTGATCAGGAGCTGGCGGCTGCGGTCTCGGCTGGGCTCCGCCGAGCGCCGCATCGCCGAGCTCGAGCAGGCGGCGCGCGCCAAGCAGATACCGGCGGCGCCGTCGCCGCCCGAGGTGCCCGAGTAGCGGCCGACCGCTAGGCCGCAGGATCGATCAGCGCCAGCCCGGTCTCCCGATCGTGGCGCTTGCGCAGGAACCGCGGAGACTCGACCAGGACGACCTCCAGCGTCGGCCACACGCGCCCGGCGAGGAGATGGCCGCCGCGCGCCGCCCCGTCCGGCAGGCCGACCACGACGTGGGCGTGGATCTTCGGGTCATCACCGTCGAGCGCGACGTCGCCGAGCAGCGACAGGACCTCCACCTGCTCGTGGAGCGGCATGCGCTTGTAGTCCTTCCGCGCGCGGTCGAAATAGCCGAGCGTCACCTCGCTGAAGGCACCGATCGCGGTGAAATGCGCCGCGCGCAGACGCTCGGCGCGCGCGAAGGCGGTAAGGCCTTCGATCGCCTCCTCGCCCTTGTCGAACACCAGGGCGAACGTCTTCTGCCCCGTCGCATCGAGGAGCTTCGACTTCATGCCGCTCGTTTTCGATGCAGCCCCGATGCCAGGACACCGAGCGCCACCGCCGCCATGCCGACCAGCGCCGGCCGGGTGGCAGCGAGACGGCGATGCCCGCTCTTCTCGGGAACGGCGGTGCGCGCGTCGAGCGGACGCGCGAGGACATCGGCGATGTGCACGGCGCGCCGCCCGGTCGTCTGCGCGATCTGCTCGCGACACGAGAACCCGTCGGCAACGAGCAGCGTGTCGTCCGCGGCCGCACGCACCGCGGGCAGCAGCGCGCGCTCGCCCACGGCGATCGAGACGTCGTAGTGGGCTCGCTCGAACCCGAACGAGCCGGCCATGCCGCAGCAGCCCGCGTCGAGCACCTCGACATCGAGCCCGGCCGCCCGCAACACGTTGGCCTCGGCGTCGACGCCGAGCAGCGCCTTCTGATGGCAGTGCCCGTGGAGCAGCGCGCGGCCCTCGAGCCGTGGCGGCGCATACTGCCGCCGACCCGCGAGGAAGCCGGCGAGCGTCACCGCCTGGCGGCTGAGCCGCCGGGCGTCGAGGTCGTCCGGAAAGAGGTTCGGCAGCTCGTCACGGAACACCGCGAGACACGAGGGCTCGAGCACGACGACGGGCACGCCGGCCCGGATCGCCGGGCGAAGCGTGTCGAGGGTTCTGCGGAGCAGCGAGGCGGCGAGATCGAGCATCCCCCAGTCGTAGAGCGGCCGCCCGCAGCAGAGCACGCGCGGCGGGATCTCGACGCGACAGCCGGCGGCCTCCAGCACCGCCACCGCATGGCGGGCCGTGTCGGGAAAGAAATGATCGCTGAAGGTGTCGGTCCACAGCACGACCGGGTCGCCGCCCGGCCGCCAGCCATCGCGCGCCTGGAACCAGTGGCGGAAGGTCTCGGGCGCGAACGCCGGCAGCGTTCGCTGCGGGGCCACGCCGGCCATCCACTTGAGTGCGCCGCCCACCACCCGATTCCGCGCCAGCGCGTTGGCCACGCCGGGCGCCAGCGCGGCACCGCGGGCCCACCAGTGGATGAGGCCCATCGCGTAGGCCGCGCGCGGCCGCAGCCGGCCCGCGTAGTAATGAGACAGGAACTCCGCCTTGTACGTCGCCATGTCGACGTTCATCGGGCAGTCGCCCTTGCAGCCCTTGCAGGCCAGGCAGAGATCCAGCGCGTCGCGCACGTGCTCGTCGCGCCATCCGTCGGTGATCGCCTCGCCGCGCAGCATCTCGAACAGCAGCCGGGCGCGCCCGCGCGTCGAGTGCTTCTCCTCCCGCGTGACCATGTAGGAGGGACACATCGTCCCGCCGCCTTCCCGGCGGCACTCGCCGACGCCGACGCAGCGCTCGGTGGCCCGCGCGAACGAGCCGTCGTCGTCGGGAAACCGGAAGTGCGTCGCGAGGCGTGGCGGCGCGTACTGGGTGCCGAGGCGCAGGTTCTCATCGACGCGGTAGGCGTCGACCACCTTGCCCGGGTTCATGCGGCCGTCGGGATCCCAGATCGCCTTGAACTCGCGGAACGCCTCGCACAGCTCGGCGCCGTACATCTTGGGCAGCAGCTCGGCGCGCGACTGGCCGTCGCCGTGCTCGCCCGACAGCGAGCCGCCGTGGCTGAGCACGAGATCGGCCGCATCGTGCAGGAACGCGCGGAACTTCCGGATGCCGTCGGCGGTGACGAGGTCGAAGTCGATGCGCGTGTGCACGCAGCCCTGGCCGAAGTGACCGTAGAGCGCGCAGCCGTAGCCGTACCGGTCGAACAGCTTCCGCAGTCCGCGGAGATAGTCGCCGAGGCGCGCGGGCGGCACGGCGGAGTCCTCCCAGCCCTCCCAGGTGTCGGGCTGGCCCGGCACGCGGGCCGTCGCCCCGAGTCCCGACTCGCGGACGGTCCAGATGACGTGCTCGACGGCCGGATCGTCGTAGAGCTTCATCGACGGCGCGTGGCCATTCTTGCTGCGCAGCGCGTCCATCAGCCGCTGCGCGCGCCCGTGCGCCTCGGCTTTCGTCTCGCCGCCGAATTCCACCAGCAGCCAGCCGCGCCCCTCCGGCAGCAGCCGGACGTTGCCCGGATGCAGCCGCTTGCGGATCATGTCGTCGACGAGTCGATCGTCCAGCCCCTCCAGGCCGATCGGCTTGTGCTCGCGGATCTCGGGCACGTGGTCGCCGGCCTCGAAGACGCTGGGATAGCCGAGGACCAGCAGCGCCCGCGCGGGCGGGCTCGGGACGAGCGTCACGGTGGCCTCGAGGATGGTGACGCACGTCCCCTCCGTGCCGACCAGTGCGCGTGCGAGGTTGAATCCTCGCTCGGGCAGCAGCTGCGTGAGGTCGTAGCCGGAGACGCGCCGCGGGATGTCGGGGAAGCGCTCCCGTATGAGGGCGGCATACCGATCGCGCAGGGCGCGCAGCCGCTGGTAGATCTCGCCGCGCCGGCCCCCCTCGGCGATGATGCGATCCGCCACCGCGTCGCTCGTCGGGCCGACGTCCAGCCGGAGGCCGTCGTACGTGAGGACCTCCATGCGCTCCACGCTGTCGGTGGTGCGCGGGCCCGGCCCGTAGAACTCCGCGAGCACCGAGTGCACGCCGCAGGAGTTGTTTCCCAGCATGCCACCGAGCGTGCACCGGTTGTGCGTCGACGGATCGGGGCCGAACGTGAGCCGGTGCCGCTCCGCCTGCGCGCGCAGCGCGTCGAGCACGATCCCGGGCTGAACCCGCGCCCGGCGGGCCACCGGGTCCAGCTCGAGCAGGCGGTGGACGTACTTCGAGAGGTCCATGACGACGGCGACGTTGGTGGTTTGCCCGGCAAGGCCGGTGCCGCCGCCACGCGGCAGGAGCGGCGCGCCGAATTGCCGCGTGGTGGCCACGGTGGCCACGACGTCGTCGCAGTCACGCGGGATGACCACCCCGATCGGCACCTGGCGATAGTTCGACGCGTCCGTGGCGTAGAGCGCCCGGCTTCCGGCGTCGAAGCGAACCTCGCCGGCAATCGCACGGCGCAGCGCCGTTTCGAGGCCGGCCACGTTCACGCGCGCCGTGTCTTTCACAGCGCGTACCGGCTGGCGTCGGCCCGCTTGAGCTCGAGGCCGAGCCCGGGGCGGGACAGGTCCGGCGCGAGCGCGCCGTCGACCGGTTCGCGGGCGCCGTCGAACAGCATGCGCTCGATGCGCGCGTGATCGTGGAAGTACTCCAGGTGGCGCACGCGGCCCAGCGCGCAGCCCGGATGGACGTGCAGCGCCGGTGCCGTGTGTGATGACAGCGGCATCCCGAACGCCTCGCACAGCGCGCCCGCCTGCAGAAAGCCGGTGATCCCGGCGCACCGGGTGGCGTCGGCCTGCAGGACGTCGACGGCGCCGGCGGCGAGCATGCGCTCGAAGTAGAACAGCTCGTAGCCATACTCGCCCGCCGTGATGTCCATGCCGGCCGGTGCGCGGTCGCGCAACAGCCGGAGGCCGTCGAGGTCGTCAGAGGACACCGGCTCCTCGAACCAGCTCACGCCCGCCTCGGCAAAGGCCTCCGCGAACGCGAGCGCCTGCTTGCGGCTGTAGGCGCCGTTGGCGTCGACGAACAGCTCGGCGTCCGGGCCGATCGCCTTGCGCGCCGCGTGCACCCGCGCCACGTCCGCCGCCGGCGCGCGCCCCACCTTCATCTTCACCCGCCGGATCCCCGACTCGACCCAGTCGCCCAGCTGGGCCTCGAGGCGGCCGACGTCGTAGGAGGTGAAGCCGCCGCTGCCGTACACCGGCACGCGCTCGCGGACGAGGCCGAGCAGCGTGACGAGCGGAAGGTCCAGCAGCCGCGCCTTCAGATCCCAGAGCGCGTTGTCGATGGCCGAGATCGCCATCGACGCGATGCCGCGCCGCCCGACGTTGCGCACCTCCGCGACGAGCGCCGCCCAGACGCCGGGCACCGCCATGGCGTCGCGCCCGACCACCAGCCGCGCGAGGGTGTCGCGGATCAGCGTCGCGGTGGCGAGATCCGCATAGGAGTACCCGTAGCCGCGCACGCCGGCCGCCTCGACGTCCACGACGACCAGTGTCGTGCTGTTCCACACGAAGGTCCCGTCGGACTCGGGCGCATCCGTCGGAATCCGGAAGGCGGCGACGTTCAGTCGGTCGATCGGCGCCTGGACGCGCGTGTTACACCAGCTCTCGCACCCGGTCGGCCAGGACGGTCAGCGCGATCTTCTCCCGGTTCGGCTCGCCGCGAAGCAGCGACATGGCGAACTTCCGCGCCTGCTCCGCCGTGACCTTCGGCGGCATGGGCGGCTCCAGCGCGTCGACCACCGCCTGCACGACGACGGGGCCGGGCGTGGCCAGCGCGCGGTCGAGAACCGCCCCGCATTCCGCGGGATCTTCGATCGTGAGCCCGGTGGCGCCGCACGCCTGTGCGAACAGCGCAAAGTCGATCGGCTGCAGGTCACAGCCGTATTCCGGGTTGCCAAGGAAGACCATCTGCTCCCACTTGATCTGGCCGAGCGTGTTGTTCTTCACGATGACCACCTTCACCGGCAGCCGGTACTTCACGCACGTGGCCAGCTCCGCCATGAGCATCGAGAACCCGCCATCGCCGACGAACGCGACCACCTGCCGCTCGGGATACGCGATCTGCGCGCCGATGGCGTACGGAAAGCCGTTGGCCATCGTGGCCAGGTTCCCCGAGAGCGAGTGCATCTGCCCGCGACGCGCGGGGATGTGCCGGGCCCACCAGGTGGCGATGGTGCCGCTGTCGCAAGTCACGATGGCGTCGTCGCGCAGCCGCGCGCCGAGCTCGGCGGCAAGCAGCTGCGGCTTCATCGGCGCCTCGCGGACGGCCGCGCGCTCCTGCATGAGGCTCCGCCACTCCTTCATGCCCTTCTGGGCCTTGTCGAGGAACGAGCGGTCCTTTCTCCGCTTCAGCAGCGGCAGCAGAGCCACCAGCGTGGCGCGGCTGTCACCCACGAGACCGACGTCCACCGGATAGCGCAGCCCGATGCGCATCGGGTCGAGCTCGATCTGAACGCCGCGCGCCTGTCCGGGCTTGGGGTAGAACTCGATGTACGGGAACGAGGTGCCGACCATGAGCAGCGTGTCGCACTCCTCCAGCGCCTCCTGCGAGGGGCGCGTGCCGAGCAGCCCGACGCTGCCCGTGGTGTACGGGCTGTCGTCCGGCACGGCTGCCTTGCCGAGCAGCGGCTTCACGATCGGCGCGGCCAGGGTCTCGGCCAGGCGCTCGAGCTCGTCGGTCGCGTGCAGGGCGCCCCGGCCGGCCAGGATGACCGTACGCTGGCCCTCGTTGAGCACGTCGGCCGCGTGCTGCAGGTCCGGCGCCGCCGGCAGCCGGGCGCTGCGGGCATAGACGTCCGAGCTGTGATGCGGGACGTTCCGCTTGGAGCGCTCCTGGCCGACCGGCATGTCCTGCACGTCGACCGGCACCGTCACGTGCGCCACGCCGTGGTACGTCAGCGCCGTGCGGCACGCGAGGTCCACCGCGCTCTCGATCTGGCTCGGCCCCATGACACGGACGTTGTACTTGGCCACGTCGGTATAGAGCCGGTCGAGCTCGACATCCTGTTGCGTGTGCGTGTTGATCAGGTCGTGGTACGGCAGTCCGGTGAGCGCGAGCACGGGCTGCCCGTCGAGCTTCGCGTCGTAGAGCCCGTTCAGCAGATGGATGCCGCCGGGCCCCGAGGTGGCGAGGCAGACGCCGAGCCGACCGGTGAATTTCGCGTACGCGCACGCCATGAAGGCCGCGGCTTCCTCGTGGCGAACTTGCACGAACCGGATGCGGTCCTGCCGCGTCCGGAGCGCCTCCATGATGCCGTTGATCCCGTCGCCCGGAAGACCGAACACGGTATCCACGCCCCAGTCGATGATGGTCTCCACGAGCACGTCCGCGGCCGTCTGTGCCATCGCTACCTCCGCTGGGCCGACCGGACGTCGGCGAGGAAGGTCGACATCGCGCGCTCCCCGAGCATGACGGAGCTACGGGCATGCATCGCAAATGCCACCGGCAGTTCCCTCGACCAGCGCGCACCGCGTCGAAGCACCGCGTCGAAGCGGCGCGGCGTGACCGCGGCCGCGTGCAGGCGTAACGTGGCAGATAGGAGGCGAGGGTGTCGCAATCGGTGTCGCAGTCGCTGTACGCGGACGTCAATCGCGACGTCGTTCGCACGCTCGACGTGCCGGGGCCGCGATACTTCGCCTGGCTGACCGGCTGCGCCCTTCTGCTCCTCGCGTTCATACTCGCGCTCACGTGGCAGACCTACACCGGCCTCGGCGTGACGGGGCTCCGC
>DATAOC010000022.1:0-4438 GCA_036265915.1 Candidatus Methylomirabilota bacterium
GCGCAGCCGCTTGTCGCTGAACGGCGGCTTGCTCGCGTTGAGGTTCAGGTAAAAGGGCAGGGCGGGCCGGCCCGACGAGGCTTTGGGATCGCGCCCGCGCTCCAGCTCGGGGATGCGCTGCGGCGGCACCGTCTGGATCCAATTGAAGCGCCCGGTCTGCAGCCCCGTGAGGCGCACCGTGTCGTCTGCGGGCGCATAGAAGATGATCTTGTCGAGATAGGGCCGGCCGGCTCGGTGGTACTTCTCCCAGCGCTCGAGCGTGACGTGATCGTCCTTCACCCACTCGACGAACTTGTAGGGACCGGTGCCGATGGGGAAGAGCTTGGGATCCTTCTCCTTCAGCGCCTTCTCGTTCACGATCTCGGTGGCCTGGGAGAGCATGGCCAGCAGCGGCCCGAAGGGCTTGACCAGGTGGAAGCGCACCTGCGACTTGCCGACGGCCTCCACGCCCTCGACCGGCGAGAAGAAGATGCGCATCGGCAGCTTGTTCTTGGCATCCAGCAGCCGCGTGAAGGTGTAGACGACGTCCTGGGCGCTGAACGGCTCGCCGTTGTGAAAGACGGCGTTGTCGACCAGGTCGAAGAGCCAGGTCTTGTCGTTCTCCTGCTTCCAGGACTTCGCCAGGCCCGGCACGAACTGACCGGCCTCATCGACGTAGACGAGCTTGTTGTAGACGTTCTGGTAGATCTGCAGCGACGAGTAGAGCTGGGCGTAGCCCGGGTCCATGTTGACGGGCTTGTCGACGGTGGCCACCCGGAGCGTGCCACCCTTCTTCGGCGTGCCCTGGGCGAAGGCGGTGCGCACGCCGGGAGCGGCGACCGTGCCGAAGCCGGCGGCGGCGCCGGCCAGCCACTCGCGACGGCTCAGGCCGAGCGGGGCGTGCTGGGAATGCGTCCCGTTGATCTCGCTCATCGCGGCTCCCTCCCGGATCCGTCGTGGGTGACACCGTCCTTCATGACCAGGCTCACGCGCTCCATCGCCGCCATGTCCTTCAGCGGGTCGCCGTCGATCGCGATCAGGTCGGCGCGCTTGCCGACCTCCAGGGTGCCGACGTCCTTGACGATGCGACAGGCCTCGGCCCCCCACCGCGTGGCGGCCAGCAGCGCGTGCTGCGGCGTGACGCCAAGGCGCACCAGCGTCTGCATCTCGAAGGGCATGGCGCCGTGGACCGCGTCGGTGCCGCAGGCGAAGCGCACCCCCGAGGCCAGGTGGCGCGGGAAGTTCTCGGCGACGACGCGCCGGGCCCAGCGCATCTTGTCCATGATGGCCGGGCGCTGGCCGTCGCCGCCCTCGATGCCGTCGGGGTGCATGAAGATCGCGAAGGTGGTGATGAGCCACACGCGCCGCTCGATCATCAGCGCGATGTCCTCGTCGTCGGCCAGCGCGCCGTGCTCGATCGTGCCCACGCCCTCCTGCACGGCCAGCCGCAGCCCGGGCCCGCCGTGGGCGTGGGCGGCCGCGTAGGTGCCGACCCGATCGGCCTCCTCGACGGCGGCGCGGATCTCCTCGCGCGTGTAGGCGCTCGCGGTCGGCGTGGTGCCGGGCGAGCTCACGCCGCCGGTGACGAAGATCTTCACGTGGTTGGCGCCACGGCGCAGGTTCTCGCGGGCGCCGCGCCGCACGTCGTCCACGCCGTCGTAGCTGGCCAGCGCCCGGCCGTGACCGTTGTTGGCGGCCAGGCCGCGGCCGGCGATGAGCAGGCGCGGCCCGGTGATCACGCCGGCCTCGATGCCGTCGCGCAGGTCGACGTCGACGAAGTGCTCCTCGCCCATGATGCGCATGGTGGTGGTACCGCGAGCGAGGTCGTGACGGAGGTTCCGGGTGGCCGCCAGCGCCTGCGGCACCGGGCCGCGACAGAGCTGGCCGAGCTGATCGCCCTGGCCGGGCACGATGGACGCGTGGCTGTGGCAGTCGATCAGGCCCGGCATCACGAAGCGATCGCCGAGGTCGAGCGCCTCGACGCCGGGCGGCATCGTCGAGCCGACCGCGGTGATGCGGCCGTGATCGACCGTGACGACGGCGTTGCGTACCGGGGCGGCGCCGGTGCCGTCGAACAAGGTCCCGCAGCGGATGGCGCGCGCGGTCATGTCCGGCTTCCGTTGACCGCGACGCCATAGTCGCGCCGCGCCGCCTCGGCCGAGACGTAGCCTTCCCTCACGTCGCGTTCGACGGCCGCGTGCTCACGCGCCCCCGGCGGACCCCAGCCTCCGCCGCCGCCGGTCATGATGCGCACGACCTCGCCGGCCGCGATCGGATGCTGCGTGGCCTTGCGCACCTGACGCTTCGTCCCGTCCGGTGCGGTGATCTCCACACCGTTCACCGCGCCGTCATGCCCGCCGTTGATGCCCCAGGGCGGGGTGGCCTTGCGCTCCAGGCTGAAGGTGATGAAGGCCGGGATGAGGAACTCGTAGACGCGCTCGATGCCGAGCCCGCCGCGGTACGTGCCGGCACCGCCCGAGTCCTGGCGCAGGCTGTAGCGGCGGATGCGCAGCAGCGGCAGCCGCGACTCCACGACCTCGACGGGATTGTTGCGAGCCGTCGAGCCCGCGAAGATGATCATCGCGGATTCGCCGTCGAACGTCGGCCGGGCCCCGGTGCCGCCGGCGTTGAGATCGCCCTGGATGAAGAGCCGGCCGGTATCGGGGTGCGTGCCGAAGGCGATCGTCGGCATCTGATCACCATAGGCGCCGGCCGGCACCTGCTCGGGGATGGCCGGCGCCAGCGCCCGCAGCCCCAGCTCGATGAGCAGGTTGATCGGCACGTAGTAGCGCGCGGTCGGCGCCGGCTCCTCGGCGGCCAGCACCGAGCGCCGCGGGATGATCACGCGCAGCGGGCGGAAGCAGCCCTCGTCGACGGGGTCGTTCGGGGTCGTCAGGCACTTGATCAGCAGGCGGCACGCGCTGATGGTGATGGCGTCGCCGCAGTTGAACGGTCCGGCGACCTGGTCGTCGGAGCCCGTGAAGTCCACCGTCATGCCGCCGTCGCCCACCGTGATCGCCATCGCGACCCGCACCGGCCGGTCGAGCGTGATCCCGTCGTTGTCGAAGGTGCCGGCGGCGCGGTAGGTCCCGGCGGGGATCGCGCCGAGCGCGGCGCGGGTACGGCGCTCGGACTGCTCCATGTAGACGCGCGTGGCGTCGAGGACGGCCTCGCGGCCGTACCGGGCGA
This sequence comes from Candidatus Methylomirabilota bacterium, assembly GCA_036265915.1. Taxonomy (GTDB): domain Bacteria; phylum Methylomirabilota; class Methylomirabilia; order Rokubacteriales; family CSP1-6; genus AR12. The sequence continues at coordinate 3,169 of DATAOC010000022.1, forward strand.
GGATCTCGTGGAAGCTCGCCTCGCCGGTGCGGCACACGGCGATCATCGCCTGCACATCCTTGAGGGTGCCGCTCTCGGTGCGGATGTTGGCGCGGATGACGCGCATCACCTCGTCGTTCAGCTCGCCGCGGCTGAAGAGGCGGACCGACTGGAAGCGCAGCCCCTCCTGGCGGAACTCGCGCGAGCCGACCTGCATGCTGCTGGGCACGGGCCCGCCCACGTCGCTCCAGTGCGCCTTCACCGAGACGAAGCCGGTGAGCTTGCCCTCCCAGAACACCGGCGCGGTCATCGCGACGTCGTTCAGGTGGTTGCCGTTGCCGGCGTAGGGATCGTTGTGGATGAAGACGTCGCCCTCGCGGAATGCCTCCCGCCCCCGGTCGGCGATCGTCGCCTCGATGGGGAAGCCCAGGTGGCCCTGGAAGACCGGCAGGCCGATGCCCTGGGCGATCATCTGCACGTCGGCATCGAAGATGGCGCAGCCGAAGTCGAGGCTCTCGCTGATGATGTGGTTGTAGGCGGTCTTGATCATCGTCAGGCGCATGCGCTCGGCGGCGGCGTTGAGCGCGGCGCGGATGACCTCGACGGTGATCGGATCGAGCGGCTGGTTGCCCATCAGGCGGACGCTCCCTTCGCGACGGTGATCATCAGGCAGCCGTGCCGCTCCACCTCCAGCACGTCGCCCCGGTCGATCACGGTCGTCGTGCCTTCCTCCTCGATGACCGCCGGGCCCTCGATCACGTCCCCGGCCCGCAAGGTCGCGCGCTGCACGACCCGGTGCTCGAGCGTGTCCTGGCCGAGGAGCGAGTAGATCTTGCGGCTCTCGAGCCGCGGCGCCCCGGCCTGGCCCGGCGGCAGCACGGGCAGGCGCGGGCGCGCGATGGGGAAGACGACGGTCAGGCGCAGGTTGAGCAGCTGCACCTCCACGTCGGGCGCGGCGTAGCCGTAGGCGCGCTCGTGGGCCTCGTCGAAGCGGGCCCGCAGCGTCGGCCACTGCGCGACGTCGGACACCGCGACGGTCACCGTGTGCTCCTGGCCCAGGTAGCGCAGATCGACGGCGCGGTGCACGACCGGCGCACCGTCGCCCGGCAGGATCGTCTCGATCTCGCGCTGCATCTCGGCATAGCGCGCGCCCGCCCACGCGGCGTCGGTGCGTTCGAGCGGCTCCAGCACGGTGCGCACGAGATCGTGGCGCAGGTCCGTGGCCAGCATCCCCCACGCCGAGAAGGTCGAGGGCGCCGGCGGGATGACCACGCGCGGGATGCCGAGCTCG
>DATAOC010000023.1:0-47826 GCA_036265915.1 Candidatus Methylomirabilota bacterium
ATCGCGATCACCTCGTGAGCGAGGTCGCCGCCCGCCTTCCCGGCGTGCGCGTCGCCGCGCCGGAGGCGACGTACCTGGCGTGGCTCGACTGCCGCGACGCCGGCCTCGAGGATCCGTACACGTTTTTCCTGCAGGAGGCGAAGGTCGCCCTGAACGACGGCAAGACGTTCGGCCCCGGCGGCGAGGGCTTCGTCCGCCTCAACTTCGGCTGTCCGCGTCCGCTGCTGACGGAGGGCCTCGCGCGGATGGCGCGGGCGCTGGCGGCGCGCTCGGCGGCCGCGCGGTGAGGCGCTACATCGACCTCTCGGTGACGGTGAGCGACACGACGCTGAGCCCGCCATCGACGAACATGAAGCTCGACATCACGCCGCACCGCCGGGGACCCGGCTTCTGGCAGGTCTCCAGCGTGCACCAGAGCCTGCACACGGGCGCGCACATCGACTCCCCGCTGCACGTCTTCAAGGACGGCATCACGACCGCGGAGATCGCGCTCGACCAGGTCATGGGCGAGGCCATCGTCATCGACCTGTCGTTCGTCGGCGCCAATCACGGCATCACCATCGACGACCTGCGGCGTGGCGGCGCCGACGCCGTCCGAGCCGGCGACATCGTGCTGCTGCGAACCGACTGGACGGACAAGATGTACGGGCGGTGGCCTGACTACTTCACCCAGTCGCCGTACTGCCCGCCCGAGACGGCGGAGTGGCTGGTGGCCAGGGGCGCCAAGAACATCGGCTTCGACTTCTTCGAGGAGTACTGCGCCCGCCTGCCCGACTTCTCGTCGGAGGATTTCCCGATGCACCGCGTGATCCTCGGCGCCGGCGTCGTCATCATGGAAGGGCTCACCAATCTCGGGGCGCTGCCGACGCGGCGCGTTCAGTTCGCGGCGCCCTTCTACAAGATCGCGGGCACCGAGGGCGCACCCGCTCGCTTCTTCGCCACCGTCGAGTGAGCCGAGCGCGGCCATGAGACAGTCCATTCGCGATTTCGTGTCGGCCTACGAGCGGCAGTTCCCCGGCGAGGTCGTCCGCATCGCCGACTCGGTGACGATCGGCTACGACATCATGGCCGTCGTGCTCGAGTACGAGCGGCGCCGCCGGTGGCCCGTCCTGTTCTTCGAGCGCGTGCAGGACTTCGACATCCCGGTCGTCGCCAACGTCGTGGCCAGCCGCCGGGCCCTCGCCTTTGCGCTCGGCGTGCCGGAATCGCGGCTCGCCGTGGAGTACGCGCGCCGGATCAAGGACCTCATGAAGCCGACGGTCGTCTCCGATCCGCCGTTCGCCGAGCGGATCGTCACCGGGGCCGACCTCGACCTCGCGCGCCTGCCGATGCCGATCTATTTTCCGGGTGACGCCGGACGCTACCTGACGGCCGGCATGCTGGTGGCGCGCGATCCCGACACCGGCGTCGAGACCGAGGGCTATCACCGCTTCCAGCTCAAGGGACGCGACACGCTCGGCGTCAGCCTGCACTCGCGCCGCCGCATGTTCGAGTACCAGCGGCGCGCCGAGGCAAAGGGCCAGGCCCTGCCGTGCGCGATCGTGCTCGGGCTCCATCCGCTCGTCTCGATGGGCTCGCTGGCCTATCCACCGGCGGAGGTTGGCAAGTTCGAGGTGGTCGGCGGGCTGCTCGGCGAGCCGCTCGAGATCGCCCCGTGCTCCACCATCGACCTGCACGTCCCCGCCGCCGCGGAGATCGTGATCGAGGGCGAGATCCTGGCGGGTGTGCGCGAGCCCGAGGGCCCGTTCGGCGAGTTCACCGGCTACTTCTCCCGCCGGTCGACGGAGCACGTCTTCAAGGCCCGGGCCATCGCCATGCGCGCCCGGCCGTGGTTTCAGTCCATCGGCTCCGGGCGCGCCGGGGATCACATCACGACGCTGGCGCTGGTGCGTGAGGCGGAGATCTGGAACGCGCTGAACCGGGTCATCCCGAACGTCACCGGTGTGCACGTGCCGCTGTCCGGTACCGCCTCGTTCACCGCGTACGTGGCCATCAAGCAGGGCCGGCCCGGCGAGGCCAAGCACGTCATCCCGATCGTGCTCGGCGTCGACCACTACCTGAAGCTCGTCATCGTCGTCGACGACGACATCGACGTGTTCGACGAGTCCGACGTCATGTGGGCCGTCGCCACCCGCATGCAGGCCGACCGTGACCTCGTCACCATCTCGGGCAGCCTCGGCGCCATGCTCGACCCCAGCGCCGACGAGCGCGGCACAACCGCAAAGCTCGGCATCGACGCCACCCGCCCCTTCGGCGAGGAATTCGCCGACAAGCTGGTGATGGACCCCGCCAGGATGGCGTGGGCTCGCGCGCTCGTCGACCGCCTGGGCGGCTGACCGCGCACCCCCGCGCCGCGCGCGACCCCTCCGCCTCACACCTTCAAGAACAACGTGATAGCCCACCTCTGCGAATCGATGGGCGCTGTCCGCGATGTACTGGCGGGCCTGATGATCAGCGTGATCGGATGGTTCCGACCTGTTGCTGGATGGGCCTCGTAGACCGGGACGGTGAACTCCGTGACCGGAATGGCGAAATCCCAGCGCACGAGACCGTTCGAGGCGGTCATGACGGGCGGCGCGACCCCCGGTGAGCCATGCGCGTGGCGAGGCCTCCTCAAATGTTCGGGGTCCGGAGTCCGGGTGATAGTATGACCGATAGCGCTTGTTTGGCGCGGGTTTCGAGCCGTTCGAAGGAGACCCTGATGGATCTCTCGGAGGCCAAGAGCCGCATCGCCGAAGCCCTGGTCGAGTCGATCTTCCGTCGTGCCCGGTACGACGTGGCCCCCTACAAGACCGACCAGTCGCTCCTCCGGTTCGGCCGCGAGGACTTCTCCCCGGCGTTCCGTGTCGAGCAGCACGTGGACGGCGAGGACCGCGGATACCTGCTGGCGGTGAAATACCGTCCCTCCGCCGAGCAGTTCATCTCGGTGGAGAACCAGCGGGGCGATCGATCCATCTTCCAGATGATGCGCCGCCACTGGCCCGCCCTTCACTTCGTGCTCGTCACCGAGCGCCCGGACCGCGGCCGGTCCTGCTTTCAGGTCGTCCCGTTCGAAACACTGAGAGCCGGCGAGTCGTTTCGCGCCCTCGACCTCATCGAGGTCAAGGACTTCGGCCTCTTTCCCCACAACCTGGAAGACCACGAGGAGCTGACGCGGCGCATCTTCGCGTCGCTCAACGCGTGAGCAGGGCGGCGTACTCGCGGTAGACCGGCTCGTCGAAGGCCACCAGCCAGACGGCCTCCGGCCCGCGCGACGCCGTGAGGAACCCGCGAATCGCGGCGAGCGCGATGCGGCAGGCGCGCGGAGCCGGAAAGCCGTAGACCCCGCACGAGATCGCCGGAAACGCCACCGATGCGACGCCGTGCTCCGCCGCGAGGGCGAGCGAGGCCTGGTAACAGGACGCGAGCAGCGCGTCCTCGCCCCGGTCCCCGCCTTGCCACACCGGCCCCACCGTGTGAATCACCCAGCGGGCGCGCAGCGCGTGACCACCGGTGATCCTCGCCTCGCCGGTCGGACAGCCGCCCAGCTTCCGGCACTCGTCCAGCAGGCCCGGCCCCGCCGCACGGTGGATGGCGCCGTCCACGCCACCGCCGCCGAGCAGGGTCGAGTTCGCGGCATTCACGATCGCATCGACGGCAAGGCGCGTGATGTCGTCGCGCACGAGCCGGATCCGCTCGCTCATCGGAGCACACCGCGCGCGAGCAGCGAGAGCCCGAGGAGTCCGAGGAAGGCGAGGACGGCGCGATTGAAGGTGCGCTCGGGCAGCCAGTCCTGGAGCTTGAGCCCGACCGCGAACGCGCCGAGGCCGACGAGCGTCAGCAGCGCGGAGGCGCCGAACAGTCGCCACGTCAGCAGGCCGTAGTAGGTCACGGTGACCAGCTGGATGACCTTGTATGTCATGAAGCACAGCGCAACGGTCCGGATGAACTCGCGCTTCTCCATCCCGAGCGCGTGGAAGTAGATCACCAGGAGCGTGCCTGGCACGTTGGTCACCCCGCCGAGGAAACCGGCCAGCAGACCGACCGGCGGCGACAGGAACGGCTCCCAGTGCCGTGGCACGCGAAACACCACGCCGAACACGTTGAGGGCGACGAAGCCCAGCACGAATCCGCCGAGCACCGCGAGGGCGACGCCGGGCGGCAGCACGAGGAGCGACCACGTCCCGATGAGCGTGCCGATGAAGCCGAACACCAGCAGGATGGCGACACGCCGCACCGTCAGCAACAGCGCGCTCGCGTTCCGCCCCGTCTGGATGGCATCCATGACGATGTTCGGCAGGATCGTCAGCGCGACGCCCGTCTTGACGTCGACGAGCAGCGCCAGCAGCGGCGTGGCCACGATCGGAAAGCCGAAGGCGATGGCGCCCTTGATGAAGGACGCGAAGACGATCGCGACGGCGACGAGAACCGGGGTCAGCGCGAGAGCGCCTGGCGCAGCGCCTCGGCCGGGTGCTTGGCACGCCGGCCCGCGAGGTGCTCGATCTGCTGGCGGCACGACACGCCGGGCGCGATGACCTCGGTGTCCGGAGCGACCGCCTTCACCGCGGGCGCCAGCCGACGGTTGCCGAGCGCCACGGAGACGTCGTAGTGCTCGCGCTCGAAGCCGAATGACCCGGCCATGCCGCAGCAGCCGGAGTCGACCTCGCTCACCTCGTAGCCGGCCCAGGCGAGCGCGGCCACCGTGGGCGCGGTCCCGACCAGCGCCTTCTGATGGCAGTGGCCGTGCAGCAGCGCGCGCCGCGGCCGCGCGTCGAACGGCAGGCTGAGACCGCGCTCGCGCTCACGCAGCAGGAACTGCTCGAGCAGCGCGCTCTGCCGCGCGACCGTCCGCGCCTCCTCGCTCCGCAGCAGATCCACCGACTCGTCGCGCAGCGTGAGCAGACACGACGGCTCGAGGCCGACGATGCTCACGCCGCGCGCGGCGTACGGATACAGCAGCGCCACGTTGTGGCGCGCATGCTCGCGCGCCTCACCGAGCATGCCCTTGGAGATCATCGGCCGGCCGCAGCACTTGCGATCCACGAGGACCACGCGGTAGCCGCCCGCCTCCAGCACCTCGACGGCCGCCATGCCGATGCCCGGCGCGTTGAAGTTCACGAAGGTGTCGTGGAACAGGACGACGTCGCCTCTCGGCGCCGTCGCCGGCGCCGTCCGGCCGCGGAACCACGCCTCGAATGTCTGCGGCGCGAACGCGGGCAGCGGGCGACGCCGATCGATACCCGCCACCTTCTCGAGGAGCCAGCGACTGAGGGCGAGATTCGCCAGGCGGTTGGCGAGCCGCGGCGCGCGCGCGCCGGCCGCGTTGAGCCGCGCGATGCGACCGAAGAGCCGGTTGCGCAGCGGCAGGCCGTTGACCGCGTAGTAGTGGTGCAGGAACTCGTACTTCATCTTCGCCATGTCGACGTTGGACGGGCACTCGGCCTTGCAGCCCTTGCACTCGAGACAGAGGTCCATCACCTCGTACAGGCGCCGTCCCGTGAACTCGGCCGGCGCCATCCGCCCCGACAGCACGGCGCGGAGCGCGTTGGCGCGGCCGCGCGTCGAATGCTCCTCGTCTCTGGTGACCATGTACGAGGGGCACATGGTGCCCTCGAGCGTCTTGCGGCAGGCGCCGACGCCGTTGCACATCTCCACGGCGGCCGCGAAGCCGCCCTGCTCGGAAAAATCGAGCAGCGTCTTCGGCTCCCACGTCTTGTAGCTCACGCCATAGCGCAGATTCTCGAGGATGCCGGGCGAATCCACGATGTTGCCGGGATTCATCCGGTTCTCGGGGTCGAAGGCCGCCTTCAGGCGGCGGAACGCCGTCATCAGGGTCGGACCGTACATCCGCTCGAGGAACGGGCTGCGCGCCCGGCCGTCGCCGTGCTCGCTGGAGATGGTGCCGCTGTACTGCAGCACGAGGTCCGTGATCTCGTCGGCGATGGCGCGCACCTGCTCCAGCCCGCGCGGCGTCTTGAGATCGATGACCGGCCGGATGTGCAGGCAGCCGACGGAGCAGTGGCCGTAGTAGGCGCCGGTGGTGTCGTGCTTGGCGAAGATCTCGGCGAAGCGGGGGACGAACTCCTTCAGGTGCTTGGGATCGACGCACGTGTCCTCGACGAACGCGATCGGCTTCTTGTCGCCCTTCATGCCGAGGAGCAGGCCGAGGCCCGCCTTGCGCAGCTTCCAGATCGACTGCTGCTCGCCGGGATCGTAGGCGACGTGCGCGGCGTAGCCGAAGCGCTCGCGGCTGCGACGGCTCTCGAGCGCGTCGACCTTGGCGCGGACCTCCGCGTCGCTCTCGCCCGCGTACTCGACGATGAGGATGGCGCCGGGGTCGTCCTTCACGAACGCCATCCGCTTGGACTGCTCGATGTTGTTGCGGGCGAGATCGAGGATGACCTTGTCGGTCAGCTCCACCGCGTATGGCCCGGTTTCCAGGATCGACTGCGAGGACTCGAGCGCCTCCTGGATGTCCCGGTAATGGATGACGTCGAGCGCCGTCTTCCGCGGGCGCCGCACGAGGCGGACCTTCGCCTCGAGCACCGTGAGGAGCGTGCCTTCCGAGCCGACCACGACCCGCGCGACGTTGAGCGGAAAGTCCTTGATGGCCTCGTTGAGGTTGTAGCCGGCGACCCGCCGCCAGTGCCTCGGATAGCGCTTGCCGATCTCCTCCGCGAACTCCGCCCGGATCGCGGCGAGCTCCCGGTAGATGCGGCCCTCGGCGCCGTCGCGGCGGCAGCGCGCGGCGAACTCGTCGGCGCTCACGGTGCCGAACACGACGCGCGTGCCGTCGGCGAGGAGCGCGGTCAGCTCGCTCACGTGCTCCACGGTCAAGCCGTAGGCGATCGAGTGCGAGCCGCCCGAGTTGTTCCCGAGCATGCCGCCCAGCGTGGCGCGGTTCGAGGTCGACGTGTCGGGGCCGAACAGGAGTCCGAGCGGACGCACGTGAGCGTTGAGCTCGTCCTGTACGAGACCGGGCTGCACGCGCGCCCAGAGCTCCTCGGTGTTGACCTCCAGTACCTGGTTCATGTGCTGGGAGAAGTCGAGCACCAGCGCGCGATTGACGGTCTGGCCCGTGAGCGAGGTACCGCCGCCGCGCGGGAGCAGCGCCACGCGCTGGCTGCGCGCGACGTCGACCGCGGCCGCCACGTCGTCGGCGTCTCGCGGAATGACGACGCCGATCGGCTCCACCTGATACATCGACGCGTCGGTGGAGTACAGCAGGCGGCTGCCGTGGTCGAATCGGACGTTGCCGCGGAGCCGCCGGCGCAGGTCGTGCTCGAGGTCGTTCACGCGCCCATTATAACCTCCGGAAAACCGGGTGCTTTTTCGCCGCTCGCGGCCGGCGGGACGGTCGCTGGCACAAGCGTTGCGGTCTCTCGCGGGGATGGGGCACGATCGCGAGGCCGCCGACGACGGCGCGCCCGGCGAGGCGTATCACACTCGCCTGCGCCACTACTGCGGCCACGACCGCGCACGGGAGATCCGGATGTACACGTCGTACGCGGACGCCAACGCCGTCCGCCTCCGGCTGTCGTCGACGTCCGACGGCCTCTGGCGCCACGTCTCGCAGCTCTACGAGATTCCGAACGGCTGGGCGTGGACCGTCTGCAACGAGTGCCCGGACTCCGCGGCCCGCTCCCCGCGCGCCGTCGGCGAGTAGCGCCTCAGGCCGCGCGCACCGGCTCCGCCGGCTGCCAGCGCAGCGTCGCGTCGAGCCGCCCGTCCTCGATCAGCCGACGCACCTGCTTGAGTCGCACGTAGCGGTCGCGGAAGTCGGCCTCGGTCAACAAGTGCGCCCGGTACGCCGCGTAGAGCTGCTCGACGCCGGCACGCACGGTCCAGCGCGGCGCCCAGCCCGGCACCGTCCGCGCGAGCTTGTCGCAGCTCACGCGATAGCACCGCGGGTCGGGACCGCCGCCCGGCGCGTAGCGCACTCGGCTGCCGGGAACGACTTCGGCCACCATGCGCGCCACATCGCGCACCTGATAGTTCTCCTCCGTGCGGCCGACGTTGAACGCCTCGTCGTGCACGAGCTCGCGCGGCGCCTCCAGCACGGCCACGAACGCGCGCGCGATGTCTTCCACGTGCACGAGCGGACGCCACGGCGTGCCGTCGCTCTCGACGCGCACCTCGCCCGTGAGCAGCGCGTGGCCGACGAGGTTGTTGACCACGAGATCCGCGCGCAGCCGCGGCGAGACGCCGTAGGCGGTCGCGTTGCGCAGATAGGTCGGGCTGAAGGACGCATCCGCCAGGCGCGACACGTCGCGCTCGGCGTAGACCTTCGACGCGCCATACGCGGTGACCGGGTTGAATGCGGCGTCCTCGGCCAGCATGCCGTCGCCCGTCGCCACCCCGTACAGGCTGCACGACGACGAGAAGACGAACCGCGGCACGCCGGCTTCCCGCGCGGCGCGCGCGAGAGTCACGGTGGCCCGGTGGTTGATGTCGTACGTGAGGTCGGCGTCGAGATTGCCGAGCGGGTCGTTGCAGAGCGCGGCCAGGTGCGCGACGGCGTCCGCGCCCGCGAGATCGGCGCGGCTGACGTCGTCGCGGACGTCCCGCGGCCGCGACGGCGCCGTCGGCGGCGTCGGGCCGAAGTTGCAGCCGGCGAAGAAGCCGGTGTCGAGCCCGACCACCTCGTGTCCGCGCGCGGTCAGCATCGGCGCGAGGACGGCGCCGATGTACCCCTCGTGGCCGGTCAGCACGATGCGCATGTCAGGCCGCGGATGTCAGGCTGCCGTCCGACGATTCAGGGGCGTCGCGATCGGCGGCGGCACCTTCCAGACCTCCCAGGGCGACGCGCCTCGCGCGTACATCTCCTCGAGCGTCTGCTTGTCCTTGAAGGTGTCCATGCAGGCCCAGAACCCGTCGTACTTGTACGCGGTGAGCTGTCCGGCGGCCAGCAACCGCTGGAACGGCGGACCGAGCAGATCCTCGCCGCCGCGGATGTAATCGAGCACGTCGCGCCGGAAGACGAAGAATCCGCCGTTGATCCGGATGTCGTCGGAGCGGCCGCCGTCCTTGATGGCTTCCACACGGCCGTTCCTGTCGAGCGAGATGAAATGGCTGCTGAGGTTCGGCTTGACGCAGAGGAAGCTCGCCACCGTCCCCTCGCGGACGAAATGCTCGACCTGATCCGGCAGCGGAAGATCGGTCAGTCCGTCCCCGTAATTCGCCAGGAACATCGGGTCGTCATCGAGATATCTCGTCACCGCTTTGAGACGCTGGGCGACGTTCGTGTGGGTCCCGGTGTCCGCGAAGGTGATGCTCCAGTCCTCGATGTCGGTGTTGAACAGATGCACGCGCTTGCCGCCGTTGGACAGCACGAAGTCGTTGGAGACGCACTCGCTGTAGTCGAGAAAATACTTCTTGATCACATCGCCGCCATAGCCGAGGCAGAGGATGAAGTCCTTGTGACCGAAATGCGCGTAGTACCGCATGATGTGCCAGAGAATTGGCCGATAGCCGATCGGCACCATCGGCTTCGGAAGGTACTCCGAGTACTCGCGCAGCCGGAGGCCAAATCCGCCGCAGAACAAGACGACCTTCATCACACTCCTCAGATCTTGTGCATCGGTCTGATCCGGATGTCGGTGACCTCTGCCGTCCGCGGGACCGCGAGCGCGCTGACCACCATCGTTGCCACGTCCTCGGGCTGCATCAGCCGCTCGGGAACGTACTGGCGTCGCTCGGCGGCATGAATGGCGGCCTGTCCCGGCGTCGCCGTGCGCCCCGGAAAGACGCTCAGCACACGAACGCCGTCCGGGCTCACTTCCTCCCGCACCGTATCGGCGAGCGCCTTCAGCGCGTGCTTCGACGCCGCGTAGGCCGCCACGCCGGCGCGAGTCCCCAGGCCCATGGTCGAGTTGATGAAGACGATCTGTCCCTGGTTGCGACGCAGCAACGGCAGGAGCCCGCGAGTGAGCACGTACGGCGCATGGACGTTGATGCGGTATTGTCGGCCGAGGTCGCACGCCGACGAGTCCGCGACCGCGCCCAGCTGCATCGTGCCCGCCGCATGCACGAGGATGTCGAGGACGCCGAAGTCAGCCTCGAGGCGAGCCGTGAACTCGTCGACCTGGCGGTCTTCGGCCAGATCGATCTGGTAGCACACGACGTGCGGCGCGGTTGCGCGGGCCTTCGTCGCGACGTCGCCGAGGGCGTCGGCATCTCGCCCGACGAGTGCCAGGTTCGCGCCGTGCGCGGCGAGCGCAAGGGCGATGGCCCGGCCAATGCCCCGGCTGGCGCCGGTCACAACCGCCACTTGATCTCCGAATACGCCCATGTCGTGCCTCTACGGCCGCGGCGGATGCGACGGGCTCGCGTGAGCGGCAGGGAAAAATGTTTCGCTACGTGGTACGGGATTCGGTTTCATGCAGGCCGATCGGCTCACGACTCGCGCCGCCCGAGCGTTGGGTGGCACGCCGCCGACGCCACCGCTCCGCGGCCGGCCACTAAGCACCGGCAATGTATACATTCGCGATTCATCACGAACGGACGCGTGCAAATACAAGGCCTAGCGACCATCGTCGGCGAAACAGTCGCCGGCGGCCGTTGTTCCGCCGGCGACGCACCACGTGCGGAGCATCGCGGAAACCGGTTGCATATGTCAGTGAAGGTCCCTGCCGCCCCGGTACAAAGCTTGCTGTGGTGCTCGAACTGATGGCCGGACAGCCGCTGGTGAGCGTCCTCACGCCCGTTTACAACGGCGAGGCGTATCTCGAGGAGTGCATCGCCAGCGTGCTGGCGCAGACGTACACGAACTGGGAATACGTGATCGTGGACAACGCCAGCACGGACGGCACGTCAGAGATCATCCGCCGGCACGCCGAGAAGGACGCGCGCATCCGCGTGCATCGCAACCCGAGCCTGGTGCCGATCATCCGCAACCACAACATCGCGGTGCGGCAGGCGTCCCCCGACGCCCGGTACGTGAAGTTCATCTACGCCGACGACGTGTTACTGCCGGAATGCCTCGAGCGCATGGTGGGCGTGGCCGAGCGGAATCCGCGGGTGGGGCTCGTGTCCGCCTACCGCCTGCAGGGCGACTGGGTCGATCTCGACGGACTACCCTACCCCAGCCCCGTCGTCCCCGGCCGCACGATCGCCCGCTGGTGCCTCCTCGGGTTTCCCTACGTGTTCGGCGCGCCGACGTCGCACATGATGCGAGCGGACCTCGTGCGCCGCTCCGATCCGTTCTACGATGAGTCGTTCCTGCACGCGGACGAGGCCGCGTGCTACGACGTGCTCCAGGATGCCGACCTCGGCTTCGTCCATCAGGTCCTCACGGTGAGCCGCGTGCGCGGCGACGGGATCACGTTCTCCGTCGCGCGCCGCCTGAACACCTACCTCGCCGGTGGTCTCCGGATCCTGCAGCGCTACGGCCCGGTGTTCCTGTCCCCGGACGAGTACGAGCGCGTCGTCAAGTCCCGGCTCGACACCTACTACCGGTACCTCGTGCAGGCGCTGGTCGCGCGCGCGGGACGGGAGGTCTGGGACTATCACCAGCGCGCGCTCGCCGAGCTCGGCTATCCGCTGAGCGGTCGGCGGCTGGCGACGGCGCTCGTGCAGCATCTGCGGCGCGTGTTGCTGTCCCCGGGCAGCGAGCTTCCAAAGGTGCTCCGCCTCGTCCGCGCCCGCGGCACCGACGACGAGGGGTGGCTCGCCACCGAGTTCCGCGAGCAGCTGGAGGCAGCCCGGCATCGCGGCTTCGTGAAGTGGCTCGAGCGCGAGGACGCGGCGCGGGTCCTGCAGCTTCGCACCCCGGCCGCGACCAGCGCCCCGCTGGCCGCCGTGGAGCCGCACCGGCGCGCCGGCTGACCGGGCTCCGCGCGCCGCTCGAAGGGGCTAAGATAGCGGCGTGCGCGCGCTCGCTCTCGCCCTCGCCGCGGTGGCGCTGCTCTCCGGCGTCGCCGCGGCCGGCCCCGCCGCGCCCGGCTTTCGCGTGCGGCTGCTCGACAGCGGCAAGACTGTCGACTCCAGAGATCTGATCGGCAAGAAGATCCTCGTGCTGCGATTCCAGGCCTCGTATTGCAAGCCGTGCGCGCGCGAGTCGGCGGCGCTCGCCCGCCTGGCCGACCGCTATCGCGCGCGCAACGTGGAGCTGCTCGTCATCCACGTGCAGGACACCGCGGCCGACGCGCGCGCCTTCCTGCGCGCCAACAAGGCCTCGTATCCGGTCGCGCTGGACCCGCGGCTGACCATCGGCAACCGCTTCGGCTTCCGCGGCACGCCGTACACCGTCGTCGTGGATCGCAAGGGTGAGATCGCCGCGCGTCTGGTCGGCGAGTCGGCGACGACGAAGCTGCCGCGCATCCTCGACGACCTCCTCCGCAGCCAGGGCTAAGTCCGCGGCCGGGCCTCGGCCTCACCGGCCAGCGCGCTCTCGTAGAGCACGAGGGCGGCCGCGCCGCGCATGGTCGTCCGCTTGTCCGAGCGAACCCACGTGATGCGCGTGGCGGCGAGCGGGCGCGAGAATGCATAGTCCCGCGCCGCGGCCAGGATGCGCGGCTCGAGGGCGACCAGGGACTCGACGAGGCCGCCGGTGATGACGATGGCCTCGGGGTTCAAGCCGTTCACGATGGTTCCCAGCATGGCCGCGATCGCCCGGCACGCCTCCTCCACGATGGCGGAAGCCGCCGCGTCCCCGGCCGCCGCCAGCCGGAACACCAGCTCGGCCGTCATGGCCGCCGCGTCGCCGTCGACGGCGCGCAGCAGCGCGGCGCCATCGTCAGCGCGCGCCCGGGCGCGGGCGGCGTCGGCCACGCCGCGGCCGCTCGCATAGAGCGCCAGACAGCCCCGCAGGCCGCAGAAGCATCGCGGGCCGTCGAAGTTCACCGGCGTGTGTCCGAACTCGCCACCGAAGCCGGCCACGCCGCGCACGAGGCGGCCGTCCAGGACGACGCCCGTGCCGAAGCCCGTGCCAGGTGCGAGCACCACGAGCGAGCCGACGCCGCGGGCGGCGCCGAACCGCCACTCTCCGAGCGCCAGCGCGTTCACGTCGTTGTCGACGTAGACAGGCAGCCGGAAGCGCGCGGTCAGGAGCGAGGCCAGCGGCTGCTCGGCCAGATCGGGCGCGTGCGGGACATGCTCGCCGATCCGGCCCGCCACCGTGTCCACAGGCCCGGGGACGCCGACACCGATCCCGAGCACCGGACGATCGGCCGCCGTGTGCCGCAAATCGTCGATGAGCGTCCCGATGGTGGCCACAGTCGCGCCGGCCGCGGCGCGCATCGGCACGCTGATCGCGGTCAGGACCTCGCCGGCCGGGGTCACGAGCCCGCCCGCGATCGTCGTCCCGCCGACGTCCACGGCGATGACGACGTCGCTCATCGGCCTAGAGATCGGCGAAGGTGCAGAGGCGGATGCCGAGGGCCGCCGCCGTCGCGCGTGCGGCCGACGTGCCGAGACCGATCATCTCCGTCTCGCGCTGGCGACCGTAGCGGCTGTACGCGAGGTCGGCGTCGAACCACCCCGGATGGCACATGAACTCCGATACGCCCTCGGGCAGCTCGCGCAGGTGGCGCACGGTGCGGTCGACGGACCAGTAGGCGTCGGGGCCGGACTCGCCGAAGAAGTGCTCCGGCGTGCGCAGCCGCGCGGCCCGGGCGCGTGCGCGCGCGGCAGCATCCTGGCTCCGCACGGCGACGCCGAGCCCGCGCGCGACGTCCAGCAACGCCTCGCGCACCGGCGCGTACAGCCCGACGTGGTGGTGGCTGTCGAGGTGAGTCGGCGCGCGCCTCAGCGTCTTCTGAAATCGCTCCACCTGTGCCTCGATCTCGGCACGCGCGTCGGCGGCGGTGACCCGGGCCGCCGCGCGCCGCGCGTCGCGCACGAAGTGCCCGTCGCCGTCGACCAGCGAGCGCCCGCGCGTCAGCGGCGAGCCGAGCGTCAGGTTGATGTGCACGCCGAGCCCGAGGCCGCAGTCGCGCGCGCGCGCCACCAGCTCGCGATCGAGGGCCGAGGTGACGAGCACGGTCGTGCTGCTCACGATGCCATGGCGATGCGCGGCCAGGATGCCTTCGCTCACGCCGCGCGTCAGCCCCCAATCGTCGGCGTTGACGATCAGGCGGCGCGTCACGCGCGGCGCCCGCAGAGCATGAGCCGCTCGACGCCGGTGGGAACGCCCGTGGCCGGCAGCGTGTGCTCGACGTCGAGCGCGCGCAGGTGGTCGAGGCGCTCGAAGCCGAGCCGCGGGAAGCTCTGCGTCTCGCTCGCCACCACGGACGGCACCAGCCCGACGGCCTCCAGCTTGGCGAACGCGCTCTTGCGTCCGAGGAAGCCGAAGATCGTGAACATCAGTCGTCCCCCCGGGCGCAGGTGCGCCGGCGCGCCCGCGATGACGCGATCGAGGATCGCCCAGCCGTCGCGGCCGCCGTTGTCCGCGGCCGCCGCCGCATCGCCGCGCTCGCGCGCGGGCGGCGTAGGCATCTGCGGCGCGTTGCTGGCCACGAGATCGAATCGCTCGCCGGCCACCGGCGCATAGCAGTCGCCGAGCCGCGCGTCGACGCTCACCGCATTCAGCGCCGCGTTGGCCGCAATCGCGGCCACCGCCTCGGGGACGATATCGGTGGCCACCACGCTGGCGCCCGCGCGCGCGGCGAGAACCGCGGCCAGTCCCAGGCCGGCGCCGAGCTCCAGCACGCGCTCGCCCGCGCGAGCCCCGAGATGGCGGCAGAAGAAGCGGGAGCCGGCCTTCGGCGGCTGCACGCCGTCGGGCACGCGGAACAGACAGCCGCCGTAGGAATACAGCAGGACGCCGTCGTCCACTACCGGCCCTGCACCTTCCGGAAGTACAGCCGGATGGCCTCCTTCAGCTGCGCACGAGCACCGGCGCCGGACTGCGCGTCCTCCAGGAGGTCGATGTCGAGCGCGAGCGGGACGCCCTCACGCTTGACGCCATCGAGCTCGGCCGTCAGCCCGCATCGCTCGTCGGACTCGGTGAACACGAGCTTGGCGCGCTGGAAGCTTCCGTCGTCCCGCGCGAGCTGCTCGACGGTCTCGACCAGCAGCCGCTTGATCGCCTCCGCCTCGCCGGCGGGGATCGAGGAAAACGCCGCGGTCAGTTCGACCTGCGCCATGCGGCTAGCGTCCGGGCTCCTCGTAGACCTTGAGGATGTCGGCGTGCGTCTTGGCCGCGTTGGCGCGGATGGCGAACGAGATCGCCTCGCGGACCTCGTCCTCGGTGGCGCCGCTCTGCCTGGCACCTGCCAGGTCGCGCTTCGCTCAGTGCGTGTTGCCGGCGGCCAGATTCGCCGCCAGATAGCAGAGGTACGCCGTCTTGGCGTCGAGCACGCCCTTCTTGAATTTCCACGACGCGATCACGCGCTCTTCGATGGCCATGTCGGCTCCCATTCTAGATCAGCGTTCCGGCTTTGCCGGGACGCTCCGAACGTTGCGGTGTGGCGCCACGTCGGCTCCCATTCTAGAGGAGCGTTCCGGCTTTGCCGGGACGCTCCGAACGTTGGGGGGTGTGGGGGCCATATCGGGGCCCCCACCATAATTAATCTCCGGCAGCCGCCGCCGCTCCGTACTGCTCGATGCCGGCTTCGAGCCCTTTCGGCGTGACGCGAATGGCGACCGGGCGCGAAAAATTGAGCGTGGAGTACGTCTCCTCTTTCGGCACGACGCTGTGGCCTCGGCGCTCGAGGCCGCGCAGCGCTGCAGCGCCCACGCGCGTGGAGACCAGCACGTCACCGCCCTCCGTGTGCAGCCGGGGCGCCTCCACCGCCGCCTGCATCGAGCCGCGACCGTCGGCGAGGTTCGCGATCACTTGCGGAATGGCCGACACGATCGCGCGACCGCCCGGCGCGCCGAGCGTGAAGTACGGGCGTCCGCGGCGGAAGCCGAGTGCCGGAACCATGTTCACCAGCGCGCGCTTGCCGGCGCCGACCGAGTTCGCCTTGCCCGGCTCGGGGTCGAACCAGATCATGCCGTTGTTGAGCAGGATGCCGGTGTCCTTGACCACTACGCGCGACCCCCACAGCGACACGGCGGTGTTCGTCAGCGAGACCATGTTTCGCTGCCGGTCGATGGCACCGACGTGCGTGGTGCAGTCGACGCCCGGGCCCGGGCCGCGGCGGCGCGGCGCGCTCTTGAGCCGTCGGATCTCGGCGGCCGCCGCGCGCGCGTGCTCGCGGGAGACGAGCCGCTCCCACGGCGCCTTCACGACCGCGGCGTCGCCCAGGTGCTCGAAGCGATCCTGAAATGCGCGCTTCGTGGCCATGGCGCGGACGTGCAACCCGTCGCCGCTCGTCCAGCCGACCTTCGCCGCCGGAAACTCGCCGAGGATATTCAGGATCTCGAGCGCGGTGGTGCCGCCGGTGGCGCCCGGCGAGAACGCCAGCTCGACGTCTCGGTACCGTCCGTGCAGCGCCGGCCCCACCCGGACCTCGTACGCCGCAAGATCGTCGCGCGTCAGCAGCCCGCCGTGCGCGCTCATCTCCGCGTGGATCGCCTTCGCGATGGCGCCGCGGTAGAAGGCCGACGGTCCGTCGCGCGCGATGAGCTCGAGCGTGCGAGCCAGGTCGGGATAGCGCGCGACGTCGCCCGGCTGCATCGAGGGCGGGCGGTAGATCGAGCGGCCGTGGCGCAGGTACGTGCGCGCGCTCTCCGGGAACTGCGCGAGCTCCTCGAGGTGGTGCGCGTGCTTCAGGGCCAGGTACCAGTCGTGCACGAAGCCCGACCTCGCGAGCTCGATCGCCGGCGCCAGCACGTCGCCGAGCGCCATCGAGCCGTAGCGCTCCACCGCGAGCGCGAGCCCGGCCACCGAGCCCGGCACGGCCACCGAGCGGTGCCCGAAGACGTTGGCGTCGTCCTCCACCCTCGGCCACGGGAAGAGCGCGTCCGAGATGCCGCCGATGACGCGATAGATGGTCTCGTGCGCGGCCAGCGGCGCCACCGCGTTGAAGTCCAGGCACACCGTCTCGCCGCGCTTCGCCAGATGCACGAGCATCGTGCCCGAGCCGGCGATGGTGGACATGAACGGCTCGACCACGGTCATGGCGAAGGCCGTGGCCACCGCCGCGTCGACGGCGTTGCCCCCGCGGGCCAGGATGCCGGCGCCGACGTCGGCGCCGAGCGGGTGCTCGGCCACGACCATGCCGTGCGGAGCCAGCGGTGTGTGCTTGGTGACGGCGACGGACGAGCGGATCATCGGCGAGCCTCCGGAGCGGGTCACGTGCGCGAGAAATACCGCCGCGGCAGATACTGCGTGATGTCGACGACCTTCGCCTTCGAGAAGTAGACCACCCAGCCGCGCGGATACGTCCACGCCTCGTCGGCCTTGCCGCGGATGTCGGGCCAGTAATGGCGCGCCAGGTTCGACATCTGGGCGGCGTCGCGCGTGGTGGTCACCGGTGGGCCCAGGAGCGCCTCGACCTGGCCTTGCTCCATGCCGAGCGTCACCTGGCGCCCGCGGAACGACATCACCGTCACCGCGCTGGCCGCGTCCTGGTGCTCACGGAGGTAGCGGCCGATGCGGTCGTCCATCTCGTCCTCGAAGTGGCGCTTCTCGTCGAAGCTCGGCTCCCGGCCGGTCTGCTGCATCACCTTCATCGTCCACAGCTCGTCCGCGGTCGGGCCTTGCGTGGTGCGCTGATCGAGGTCGGGATAGACGGTTCTGCAGCCGGTCAGGACGAGGAGAAGGACGGCGACGCCGGCCACGCGGAGCGGGCTCACGCGCGTCAGCATAGCAGACAGCCCCGCGTCAGATGAGCGCGCTTTCGAGCACGATGCCGCGGTCGATGAGCCGCGCCGCCTGGCCGAGCAGGCGCGCCGTCTCGCCCGGGACCTCCGGCCCCTCCGCCAGCTGGCGCAGCAGGTCGATGAGGCGCCGCATGGCGCGGACGAGATCGCCTTCGTGTCCACCGAACGATTCCGCCACGATCGACGCCCAGTCGTCCTCGCCCGAGGCCCATCGGTACACGGAGGGCATGAACCCGGGATGCACCGTCACCGGCATGCCGAGGTGCCGCGCCCGCTGCGCCTGCCAGACGCCGTCGGCGACCTGGAGCAGATGGTCGAGGCGACGCTTGAGCTTCGGGTGCTTCTTGAGGAACGCGCGCGCCAGCTGCGGCTCGCCCGAGCGCGACTCCTCGAGCAGCGCCGCGCAGAGGGCGGCCGCCTCGGCCACCGTCACGTCCTCGAAGACGTTGCGCGCGACCGCCTCCGCCAGCAGCAGCTCGTTGTCGTGCCGGAGCGCCGCGATGAGGCGCCCTTTCGGCTGCAGCCTGCCGTCCCGCACCGCGTGATACTGCTCGAGCACCTCGACCACGCGCAGGAACTCCTGCCAGTACGCGTTCTTGAAGGCGTCGAGCGCGGCTCGCCGCTGGGCGGCGCGCTCCTCGAGCCGCTCGAGGTCTTTCGAGGCGTGCTCGCACCGCGTGGTGGCTCCCCACGGACAGCGATGACACTCGATGGAGCCGAGCACCGCCTCGGGCCCCTGCTCGCGCTCGTGAGCGACGAGCTCGGCCACGTTCAGCCGCTCGAGCTCCGCCGTCAGGTGGCGCAGACCGCGGGGCTCGCCGCGACGGAGGTCGCGTGGCACGTGCAGCGGGGGCGTCGCCCAGAAGATGCGCTTGATCAGCCCGCTCTTGAGCCGCACCACGGCGCCGTGCGGCAAGAGCGCGTCGAACAGCGTGCGGTGCCCGCGGATGGAGTGGACACCGAGGATCATCGCGAGGCTCGGCGCCCCCTTGCGTCGGACGAGGGCCAGGCGGCCGGGCTCGGCCTCGACCGGGCTGCGCTCGCCGCGCCGCCCGCCGCGGCCGGTTGCCTGGCGTCGCGCTTCGACTTCCTGGCGCGCGCGCCGATAGCGCCCGATGCGCGCGAAGTCGCCGCACGGGGCCTCGTACGCCCGCGCGCGCGCCAGCGCATCCTCGAGCCCGCGGACCTCCGCCTCCATCTCCCGGATCCGACGCAGGTTCTGGTACTGGCCGAAGGAGGCTTCGATGCGCTTGCGCAGGATCTCCGGCGGCGCGCCGGTGCCGAGCAGCAACGCCGCCGAGCCGTAGCCGAGCTTGAACTGGCTCTCGATCGGCTCCGGCGCGCCGTCCACGACCCGCAGCAGGTCGTCGACGCCGTCGCGCGCGTCGAGCGCGATGACGCACTGGCCCTCCGGATCGATGCCGCGGCGGCCGGCGCGACCGGCCATCTGCGTGAGCTCGTTGTGCGAGAGCGAGCGGAAGCCGCGGTCCGTCCGCTTGGTCAGCCCCTGCAGCGCCACCGCCCGTGCCGGCATGTGAATGCCGAGCGACATCGTCTCGGTGGCGAACACGACACGGCACAGCCCCCGTTCGAACAAGCTTTCGATCAGCCGCTTGAGCCCCGGCAGGATGCCGGCGTGATGGGTGGCCACGCCGATGCGCAGCCCCTCGAACACCGCCTGGCTCAGCGCGGACTCGCCGATCGACGGGTTCTCGGCCACGGTCTCGCCGATGATCGTGTCCACCTCCCGCGCCTGCTCGCGGGTGATGAGCGGGCGCCCCTCGGTGAGCACGTCCTGCATCGCGCGCTCGCAGCCGGCGCGGCTGAAGATGAAGTAGATCGCGGGCAGCCAGCCGCGCTCCTCCAGCGCCTCGATGAGCACCACCGGATCGACGACGCGTCGCGTGTACCAGCGGCCGCGATCGTCAGGGCCGCGGCGCTCGTCGCCGACCACGTGGGCCGTCCGGCTGCGCACGTGATCGATGTCGTGCACGTCGCCGGCGAGATCGGCCACCGAGTAGTGCAGCGGCACCGGCCGCTGCGGGTGGAAGATGGGCACGATGGGACGGTGCACGATCGAGATCCAGTCCGCGATCTCCTTGACGTTGGACACGGTGGCCGAGAGTCCGACCAGCAGCACCTCCTTCGGCGCGCCGACGATGATCTCCTCCCACACCGTGCCGCGTCCCTCGTCGCCCATGTAGTGGCACTCGTCCAGGACGATGTAGCCCAGCTCGTCCAGGCCGCTGCCGAAGAGCGCGTTGCGCAGGATCTCGGTGGTCATCACGAGCACGCGCGCCTGCGCGTTCACCTTGACGTCGCCGGTGAGGATGCCGACGATGTCGGCACCATAGGCGCGCGTGAAGTCGTTGTACTTCTGGTTCGACAGCGCCTTGAGCGGCGTCGTGTACGCGATGCGCCGGCCCGTCTCGAGCGCGCACTGGATCGCGTACTCGGCGACCAGCGTCTTGCCGCTGCCCGTCGGCGCCGAGACGATCACCGATTGGTCGGCCTCGATGGCGCGGATGGCTTCGACCTGGAAGTCGTCGAGAGGAAAGGGAAAACGCGCACGGAACCGCTCGAAACGCTCCACTCGGTTCACAGTACCATGTGGTAGGCTGCCCGGCGTGAACGTCTTCCACATGGCCGTCACGACGTCCGCGGACTACGTCACGCGTCGCGAGCCCCACCGCCGCGCGCACATCGAGCGCCTTCAAGGCCTGCGCGCGGCCGGCATCCTGATCGGCGGCGGTCCGGCGCCCGACGGCCGGAGCGCCGACCTCTTCTATCGCCTGCAGCAGCCGGGACAGATCAAGCACGCGATGGAGGAGGATCCCTACTTTCTCGCCGGCGCCTGGACCGGCTACACGCCACGCTCGTTCTCGCATTTCGTCGAGCCCTGGGAGTCGGTGCCGGTCGTGCTCGACGGCTCACGCGCCGCCACCATCGTCGAGGGCGCGGTGGAGAACCTCGACATGGCGCAGTTCGCGCTGATCGAGCTGCGCGGCAGCGGCCGCCTCGCCTTCGGCGGCTTCTTCGAGGACGGCGGCACGCTGGCCGTCGTGAAGACAGCGAGCGCGGACGACGCGCTCGGGTGGGTCGGCGACTCCGGATTCTGGAAGCGCGGCGCGCTCACGGCGCGGCCGTTTCTCTACGTGCTGTAGTCGAGCGGGGCCTCGACGGCCACTCGGAGGTCGACATGAGACGCGTTGCCGCGGTGCTGTGCGTCGTCGTCATGCTCGTCGCCGTTCCGCGCACGGCGCCGCCGTCGGCGCAGTCGAAGACGATCGTCGTCACCGGTTACGGTGGACGCTGGTCGGAGGTGATGAAGAAGGCGCTCGTCGAGCCGTTCGAGAAGAAGTACGACGCGCGCGTGGAGATCGTCACCGGCATCACCACGGAATGGGTGGCCAAGCTCATGGCCGCCGGGCCCGACCACCCGCCCTTCGACGTCGTGATGGGCAACGAGCCGCCGTTCCCGATCCCGCGCGAGCGGGGCTTCTTCGACAAGCGCAACGTGCAGGCGGCGCCGAACATCCGCAACGTCTACGAGAAGGCGCTGATCGGCGACACGAGCCTGGCCATCTTCTGGGCGCGCATCGGGCTGGCCTATCGCACCGACATGGGGCTCAAACGCCCGGCGTCCTGGAAGGACTTCTGGGATCCGTCCTACGACGGCAAGCGCGGCATCTACGTCATCGGCAACACGCTGGGTATCAACTTCCTGTTCATGGCCGACAAGATCTTCGGCAAGGACTACTTCGACGTCGACGCGGGCATCGCGGCCGTCAAGCGGCTGAACGCGAAGATGGTCGACTTCACCGGCACCATGGAAAAGCACCTGGAGTCCAGGGAGGTGTCGATCGCCGTCCTCCACGACGGGTCGACGTACGATCTCGCCAAGCGCGGCATCCCGGTGGACTGGGTGGCGCCGAGCGAGGGCGTGCCGATCCTCGACCAGGTCATCCAGGTGACGCGCGGGAGCAAGAACAAGGAGCTCGCGTGGAAGCTCATCGACATGTACCTGTCGCCGGAGGTGCAGACCGCCTTCGCCACCGAGCTGTTCTTCAGCCCGACGAACAGGACGGTGAAGCCGCCGGCCGACGTCGCGAAGAAGCTCATCAGCGGGCCCGCCGACGTCGACAAGCTGGTGGTGTTCGACTGGACGCAGATCGCGCGACAGCGCCCGCAGTGGACCGAGCGCTGGAACAAGGAGCTGCGCTGACGGACAGCCGGGCCGCCGACGTCGCGCTGCGCGGGCTCGTGAAGCGGTACGGCGCGACCCGGGCGCTGGACGGCGTCTCGCTCGAGGTGGCGCCGGGCGAGTTCTTCACGCTCCTCGGCCCCTCGGGCTGCGGCAAGACGACGAGCCTGCGGGCCGTGGCCGGCTTCGTCGAGCCCGATGCCGGCGACGTGACCATTGCCGGCGCGCCGGTCGCCGGCGTGCCGCCGCACCGGCGCCGCGTCGGCCTGGTCTTCCAGCACTACGCGCTGTTCCCGCATCGCACGGTGAGCCAGAACGTGGCCTTCGGCCTCCGCATGCAGCACACGCCGAAGACCGAGATCGGGCGGCGCGTGGCCGAGGCGCTGGCCCTCGTCCAGCTGCCAGGCCACGGCGAGCGCTATCCGCGCGAGCTGTCCGGCGGCGAGCAGCAGCGGGTGGCGCTGGCGCGCGCGCTCGTCACCCGCCCGGCGGTGTTGCTGCTCGACGAGCCGCTCGGCGCGCTCGACAAGAAGCTCCGCGACCACATGAAGATCGAGCTCAAGCGGCTGCAGCGCGACGTCGGCGTCACCACCATCTACGTCACGCACGATCAGGAGGAGGCGCTCACCATGTCAGATCGTGTGGCCGTCATGCGGGCCGGACGCGTCGAGCAGGTCGGCACGCCGCGCGAGGTCTACGAGACGCCGGCCACCGTATTCGTGGCCGGCTTCATGGGCAACACGAACCTCCTGAGCGGGCTGAGCCGCGGCGGCGCGGGCGTCGAATGCGGCGGCCTGACGATCTCCACGGCCGACGGCGACGCCCCGGCCGGCGCCCCGGTGACGATCGCGGTGCGGCCCGAGCGGGTCCGCCTCGACGAGGCCGCCCGGCTCGACAACGAGCTGACGGCCACGGTGGCCCACGTCGTCTATCAGGGCGAGACGGTGCGGTACGTGCTCGCCGCCGACGGTGGTCTCGAGCTGCACGCCGTCGAGCTGGGGCGTGTGCGCTTTCCGGCCGGAAGCCGGGTGCGCGCGGGCTTCACGGCCAGCGACGCGCGGGTGCTGACGTCATGAAGGCGCGGATCGGCATGGTGACCGTGGGACAGTCGCCGCGCGCCGACGTCGTGCCCGACATGCGGCCGCTGCTGCCGGATGTCGAGATCCTCGAGGCCGGCGCGCTCGACGGCCTGGACGCCGCCGCCATCGCGCGGCTCGCCCCCGAGGGCGACGACGAGATCCTGGTCACGCGCCTGGCCAACGGCGCCTCGGTGTTCGTCGGCAAGAGCAAGGTCCTGCCCCGCATCACCGCCCAGATCGCGGCGCTGGAGGAGCGCGGGGTGGCCCTGACCGCGCTGCTGTGCACCGGGACCTTTCCGAAGCTGCCGACTCGCAGACCACTGCTCGAGCCCCAGCAGGTCTTGCTCGGCGTGCTCCGCGGGCTGTCGTACCCCGGCCGCCTCGGGGTGCTGACGCCCTCCGAGCGCCACGTGCCGCAGACGACCGCGCGCTGGCGCGCCGACGGCTTCGATGCGGCCGTGGTCGCGCTGTCGCCCTACGAGGAGCACGATGCGGTGGCCCTCACGCGCGCGACGGCCGCGCTCCGTGCCGCCGCCGTCGGCGTCGTCGTGATGGACTGCATCGGCTTCCGCGACGTCACGCGCCGTGACCTCGGCGCGCGCCTCGGGGTGCCGGTGCTCGTGGCGAATCTGCTGGTGGCGCGACTGGCGGCGGAACTGCTCGCCCTGTGATGCGCGGCCTCCCATGACCGCCCGCGCGCGGCTTCTCCTGCTGCTGCCGTTCACCGCGCTGCTCGGCGGCTTCTTCGTGGTCCCGCTGGCGCTCATGGCACTGATCAGCGTGTCGCGCGAGTCGTTCGGCGAGCTGCCCACCTCGCTCACGCTCCACCACTACGCGCGCTTCTTTTCGGATGCGTACTACCTCGGCGTGCTGTGGGAGACGCTCGCGCTCGGTGCGGTGGTCACCGCGGCCGCCCTCGTCCTCGGCTACCCGCTCGCCTACCATCTCGCCCGGACGCGCTCCCGCGCCAAGCCGCTGCTGCTGGTGGCCGTCCTCTCACCGCTCCTCGTCGGCATCGTGGTGCGCTGCTATGGCTGGATGATCCTGCTCGCCGACCGCGGTCTCATCAACGGGACGCTGATCGAGCGAGGCTGGCTGGCCGCTCCCCTGCCGCTCATGTACAACCGCTTCGGCGTGGCCGTGGCGCTCGTCCACGTCTTCCTGCCGTTCATGGTGCTGTCGCTGACCGGTGTGCTGAAGCGCCTGGATCCCCACGTGCTCGAGGCGGCCATGACCCTCGGCGCCTCCCCGGCGCGCACGTTCCTCGAGATCACGCTGCCGCTGTCGCTGCCGGGCATCCTGGCCGGCTCGCTGCTCGTGTTCTCGCTGGCCATCTCGTCGTTCGTGGTCCCCGTTCTCCTCGGCGGCTTCAAGGTCCAGGTGCTGCCGATGATCGTGTACGAGCAGGTGCTGTCCGTGTTCGACTGGCCGTTCGGCGCCGCCAACGCCTTCGTGCTGCTCGTCATCTCGATCGCGTTGATCGCCGTGTACATCCGCGTGACGGAGCGCGCGCTCCGGGGCATCGTGTGATCCTGCGCGGCGTGGTGACGCTGGTCTACGCCTTCCTGCTGCTTCCGATGCTGGTCGTCGTCATCGCGGCCTTCAACAGCGGGACGTTCTTCACGTTCCCACCGCAGGGCTTCTCGCTCCGCTGGTTCGCGAACTTCTTCGCGCGGCGGGAATTCATGCAAGCGCTCCGGCTGTCGACCGAGCTTGCGCTGTGGACGGCCGCACTGTCCACGCTGGCGGGGACGCTGGCCGCCATCGCCCTCGTGCGGGGCCGGTTTCGCGGTCGTGCGGCCATGAACGCCTTCGTGACGTCGCCGCTGCTGCTGCCCCAGATCCTGACGGGCGTGGCGCTGCTGCAGTTCTTCACGCTGCTGAAGCTGCAGCAGACGTACTGGGCGCTGCTGATCGGCCACGTGGTCGTGACGACCCCGTATGTCGTGCGCACGGTGAGCGCCACCTTGACGCACTTCGACCTCGCGCTCGAGGAAGCCGCCCAGAGCCTCGGCGCCGGCCCCGTCCGCGCCTTCCTCGAGATCACGCTCGGCCTGATCAAGCCCGGCGTGGTGGCCGGCGCTATCTTCGCGTTCGCGATCTCGTTCGACAACTTCACCCTCTCCCTGTTCCTGACCTCGTCGCGGCTCACGCCCCTGCCGATCGAGCTGTTCGCGTATCTCAAATACTCCTTCGATCCCACCGCGGCCGCGGTGTCGGCGCTCGCCATCGGCGTCGCGCTGCTCGTCATCCTCGGTATCGCGCGCTTCGTGGGACTCGCGGAGTTCACGGGCTTCTGATGGGGTGCCGGCCCGTCAGCGCCGCCGAGATCGAGTCGCTCGCCATCGGCGCCTGGATTCTCGGCACCGGCGGCGGCGGCAGCCCGTATCTGGCGCTGCTCAACATGCGCGAGCTGTACCGGGGCGGCGCCGTGGTGTCGCTCATGGACGCCCAGGATCTGGCCGACGACGACCTCGTGGCCATCGTCTCGAACATGGGCGCGCCGCTCGTCGGCCAGGAGCGCCTGACCGATCCGCGCACGATCGAGCGCGCCGTGCGGATGATGGAGGACTACCTCGGCCGGCGCTTCCGCGCCGTCATGTCGCTCGAGATCGGTGGGGGCAACGCGATCCAGCCGTTCATGGCCGCGGCGAAGCTCGGCGTTCCGGTCGTCGACGGCGACTGCATGGGCCGCGCGTTTCCCGAGGCGCAGATGACCTCGTTCGCGATCCACGATCTCCCGATGTTCCCCCTGACCCTCGCCGACGTCCGTGACAACGCGGTCATCGTGGCGCGCGCGGCGTCGTGGAAGTGGATGGAGCGCATCTCGCGCAAGGCGTGCGTCGAGGTCGGCTCGATCGCGGCCACGTGCAAGGCGCCGCGGAGCGGCAAAGAGGTCAAGGAGTGCGGCATCCTCGGGACGACGACGAAGGCCATCCGGCTCGGTGAGGCCGTGCAGGCGGCGCGGCGCGCGCACACCGATCCGGTTCAAGCCGTCATCGACATCGAGCGCGGCCTGCGACTGTTCACGGGCAAGGTGCAGGACGTGGCGCGGCGGGCCACGGAGGGCTTCCTTCGCGGCACCGCGACGCTCGAAGGGCTGGACGCCGATCGCGGTCATCGCTTCGATCTCGCGTTTCAGAACGAGTTCGCCGTGGGCTGGCTCGACGGCGAGCCCCGCGTGATGACCCCGGATCTCATCTGCGTCGTCGACACCGTCTCCGGCGACGCCATCGGCACCGAGACGCTGCGCTACGGGCAGCGCGTCACCGTCGTCGCCCTCCCCGCCGCACCGATCTTGCTCACGCCGAAAGGGCTGGAACACGTCGGTCCCCGCGCCTTCGGCTACGACCTCGACTTCCGCTCCGTGTTCGCGTGACTCACCGCCGCGCCCGCCCGACCGTCGAGCGCCGGAGCCCTGCGAAGGCCACGCGCGCTGTCCGCCCGACCGTCGAGCGCCGGAGCCCGGCCAGGACCGCACGCAGTGTCCGCCCGACCGTCGAGCGCCGGAGCCCTGCGAAGGCCACGCGCGCTGTCCGCCCGACCGTCGAGCGCCGGAGCCCTGCGAAGGCGCTCCGACGCCGCATAGGAATAGACGTCGGCGGCACCAACACCGACGCCGTCCTGCTGGACGGCGACCGGGTCGTCGCGGCGGTCAAGACTCCGACGACAGCCGACGTGACGAGCGGCGTGACCCGGGCGCTGTCGGAGCTGCTCGCCATGCGGGGCGCGCGCGACGATCCCTCCTCCATCGGCGCGGTGATGATCGGGACCACGCACTTCACCAACGCCGTGGTCCAGCGCCGCGGCCTCACGCGCGTGGCGGCGGTCCGCATCGGTCTGCCGGCCAGCGCCTCGCTGCCGCCGTTCGTCGACTGGCCCCGGGATCTCGCGGAGCTCGTGCGCGGCGACGTCGTCATGCTGGAGGGCGGCCACGAGTACGACGGCCGCCCCCTCGTGCCCTTCGATGCAGCCGGCATGCGCGCCGCCGCCCGACGCTTCCGCGACAGCGGTGTCAGCGCGGTCGCCGTCGCGTCCGTGTTCTCGCCGCTCGACGCCTCGTGCGAGGAGCAGGCGGCCGCCATCCTGGCCGAGGAGTGCCCCGGCGCGGCCGTCACGCTCTCGCACCGCCTCGGCCGGATCGGCCTGCTGGAGCGCGAGAACGTCGCGCTGCTGAACGCCTGCCTGCTGGATCTCGCACGAAAGACCACGCGCGCGCTCACCGACGCGCTCAAGGCCAGCGGCATCCGCGCGCCGCTCTATCTGACGCAGAACGACGGGACGGTGATGCTGGCCGACGTCGCGGAGGCGTACCCGGTCTACTCGTTCGCGTCGGGGCCGACGAACAGCATGCGCGGCGCTGCCCTGCTCTCGGGACGCAGCGACGCGCTCGTGATCGACGTCGGCGGCACCACGACCGACGTCGGCGCCCTCCGCCACGGCTTCCCGCGCGACGCCAACAACGTGGTCGAGGTCGGCGGCGTGCGTACGCTCTTCCGCATGCCGGATCTTCTCTCGCTCGGGCTCGGTGGCGGCAGCGTGGTCACGTTCGAGCCGCTCGCGATCGGTCCGGTGAGCGTCGGCTATCGGCTCACGACCGAGAGCCGCGTGTTCGGTGGCTCCGTCCTCACCGCGACCGACCTCGGCGTCGCCGCCGGCCTCGTGAGCCTCGGCGATCGCAGGCGCGTGGCCGATCTGTCCGCGCGCGATGTCGATCGCGCGCTCGTGCTCATCCGCTCGATGGTGGAGGAGGCGGTCGACCGCGTGAAGACGGAGGCGGGCGACGTCCCGCTGATCGTCGTGGGCGGTGGCGCGTTCCTGGTGCCCGAGCGTCTGGCCGGCGTCGCGGAGACCGTCGCCGTCCAGCACCAGGCGGTGGCGAACGCCGTCGGAGCGGCGATGGCGCAGGTGAGCGGCGAGGTGGACCAGATCTTCCAGGGACTGCCGCGCGACGAGGCGATCGCGCGCGCGCGCCGGCTCGCGGAGGACAAGACCGTGACCGCCGGCGCGGCGGCCGAGACGCTGCGCACGGTCGACGTGGAGGACTTGCCGCTCGCCTACCTGCCCGGCAACTCGCTACGGGTGCGGGCACGCGTCATCGGCGACATCGCCGGACGCTGATCCCTACGCGCTCGTCGAGAACCCCGCGTCGGGGATGTCGAGCGCGCTGCGGTCGCCGGCGACGATGCAGCCGACGCGCGTGTGCACGGCCGGCAGGACGTAGCTGACGTAGTGCTTGGCGGCCATGACCTTGCCGCGGTAGAACGCCAGCTCGTCGGCGGTCAGCTCGTCCTCATCGCGGCGCAGGCGGCCCTCCGCGATCACGGCGGCCTCGAGCAGCAGGTGGGCGACCGCGACCTCGGACAGCGTCTCGAGGAAGGCGTTGGCGACGAGCGTCACCTGATCGACCTTGCCGCCCATGAAGAACTCGAGCAGCGCGCCGGCCGCCCGCTGCAGCGCGCTCGACGCCTCTCCGAGCGCGGCCACCTCGGCCGCCAGCCCGGCCCGCCCGGCGTGCGCGGTGACGAACTCCGCGATCTCCTGCTGGAAGTCGGCGAGATCGGCGCCGCCGCGCGCGCCCAGCTTGCGCGATACCAGATCGAGCGCCTGGATGTGGTTGGTGCCCTCGTAGATCGAGAAGATCTTCGCGTCGCGCAGGTACTGCTCCACCGGGTGGTCCTCGACGAAGCCGGCCCCGCCGTGGATCTGGATGGCCATCTCCGCAATGCGGAATGCCTGATCGGCGCCGTACGCCTTCACCACCGGCGTCAGCAGATTGACCTGGCCGGCGTGGCGGGTGGCCTCCGCCTCGTCGCCGGCGGCAAGCGCCAGGTCGGAGTGCAGGGCCAGCTTCACGGCCAGCGTGCGCATGCCTTCGACCTTCGCCTTCATCTCGAGCAGCATCCGGCGGATATCGGCGTGCTGCAGGATGGGCACGCGCGGCGCGTCGGGATCCTTGAAGTGCCGCACCGACGGGCCCTGCAGCCGCTCGCGCGCATACGCGAGCGCGCTGAGGTAGGCCACGGACGCGAGCGCGATGCCCTGCACGCCGACCGCGATGCGGGCGCCGTTCATCATGCGAAACATCTGCCGCATGCCCTGGTGCGGCTCGCCGCCGACCAGGATGCCGCGGCAACGGCCGGCGTCACCGAAGTTCAGCACGGCGGTGGCGGAGGCGCGAATACCGAGCTTGTGCTCGATGGACGCGGTGGTCACGTCGTTCGGCGCACCGAGGGTACCGTCCTCGTTGACCCAGATCTTCGGAACGATGAAGAGCGACAGCCCCCGTGTGCCGGTCGGCGCGCCCTCGATGCGGGCGAGGACCAGATGCACGATGTTGTCGGTGAGGTCGTGGTCGCCGGAGGAGATCCAGCACTTGGTTCCCGTGATCGCGTACACGTTGTCGCCGAGGGCGCGGGCGCGTGTCCGCGTGGCGCCGACGTCCGAGCCGGCGTGCGGCTCCGACAGGCACATGGTGCCGGCGAAGCGCCCGTCCAGCATCGCGGGCAGGAAACGCTTCTTGTCCTCCTCGCGTGCGAAGACCTCGATGAGATCGGCGGCGCCGTGCGTGAGGCCGGCGTACATCTGGAAGGCGGTGTTGGCGCCGCTCTGCAGCTCCTGCAGGACGACGCCGATGGCGTTGGGGCCGCCGAAGCCCCCTGCCTCGGCGGCGATGGTGAACGGCATCAGGCCGAGCTCGAAGAGCTTCCGCCACGCCTCGCGGAAGCCCGCGGGCGTCGTCACCCGGCCGCCCTCGAGCCGCGCGCCCGTCCGGTCGCCCGATGAGTTGAGCGGCCCCGTGACCTCCGTCGCGAAGCGGTACGCCTGATCGATGATGGCGTCGCACTCCTCGCGCGAGAGGTGCGCGTAGCGCTCGAGCGCGAAGAGCCGATCGACCCTCAGGTGCTCGTACAGCGTGAACCGGATCGCGCGCAGGTCGGCCTTGTAGTGTCCGGCCGGCGCCAGCGTCACGCGCTGACTCCGGCCACGGCGAGCACGTGGCGCATCCGCGCGGCCGCGCTCTCCGGGTCACGGAGCAGCGCGGCGCGGTCCATCAGCACGAACTGCTCGCTGAGGTGCACGATCGAGCGGGCGCTCTCCAGCCCGCCGACCATCCGGAAGTGCGCCTGGTGGCCGTTGAGATAGGCCGCGAATACCACGCCCGTCTTGTAGAAGCGCGTCGGCGCGCCGAAGACGTGACGAGACAGCGCCAGCGTCGGCTCCAGGATGCTCTCGAAGCCGGCCCGGTCGCCGGCGTCGAGCGCGTGCAGCGCGGTCGAGGCCGCCGGCGCGATCACGTCGAAGATGCCGAGCAGCGCGTCGCTGTAGCCGTGCGCGTCGCCCCCGATGGTGGTCGGGTAGTCGAAGTCGTCGCCGGTGTACATGCGGACGCCCTTCGGGAACCGTCGCCGCATCGCGATCTCGCGCCGCTGATCGAGCAGCGAGATCTTCACGCCGTCGACGCGCGGCGCGTAGTCGTGCACGATGGCCAGCAGCGTCTCCGTCGCACGGTCCAGGTCGTGGGAACCCCAGTAGCCGGCGAGCGCGGGATCGAACATGTCGCCGAGCCAGTGGATGATGACCGGCTGCTTCACCTGTCCGAGGATGCGCCCGTACACCTTCACGTAGTCGTCCGGGCCCTTGGCGCACGCCGCCAGCGCGCGGCTCGCCATCAAGATGATCCGGCCGCCGACGCCCTCGATGAACCCGCACGACTCCTCGTAGGCGGCCTCGACGTCGGCGATGCTGACGCGCGGCCCCGGCACGAGATCGTCCGTCCCGGCGCCGGACGCGAGCACCGCGCCCGGGATGGTCTTCGCATCGGCCACCGAGCGCGCGATGAGCTCCTTCGCCGCCGACCACGGGAATCCCATTCCGCGCTGGGAGGTGTCCATGGCCTCCGCCACCGCGAGGCCGAGGGAGTACAGATACCGGCGGAACGCCAGCGTCGACTCCCAGTCGACGGCAACGTCGAGCGTGGGATTGATCGCGGCGAGAGGGTCGGCCACGACATGCACCGCCGCCATGCCGATCCGGCTCCTGATGGCCCCGGGCGGCGGCGCCACCGGGCTCTGACCCGTCATCGTGTAGCGGCTGAGCGTTCTGTCCGCGCGCGGCAGCGTAAGCGTAGGTGGCATGGGGCTATTGTAACGAAGCCGCGAGCCCGGAGAGAGTCGCGGGCGAGTCGCGGTTCTCCCACCCAGCGCTGCATTGACAGCGCGCGGCGCGAACGGCTACTGTTGGCGCCACTTTTCGAGCGTTCGTCGCACGTAGTCAAGGAGGCCGGCATGGCAGCCAAGGCGACCGACAGCAACCGCACGAAGTACGTCCTGGACGAGCGCGAGCTCCCGACCAAGTGGTACAACATCCAGGCCGACTTCAAGACGCCGGCGCCGCCCGTGCTCCATCCCGGCACCGGAAATCCGATCGGGCCACAAGACCTCATGCCGCTCTTTCCCATGGAGCTGATCAAGCAGGAGGTCAGCCAGGAGCGCTGGATCGCGATCCCGGATGCCGTCCGCGACGTCCTGCGTCTGTGGCGGCCGTCGCCGCTCTATCGCGCCCGCCGGCTCGAGAAGACGCTCGGCGTGTCGTCGCACATCTATTACAAGTACGAGGGCGTGAGCCCGGCCGGCAGCCACAAGCCGAACACGGCCGTCGCGCAGGCGTACTACAACAAGCAGGAGAAGGTCACGCGGATCGCCACCGAGACGGGCGCCGGCCAGTGGGGCTCGGCGCTCGCCATGGCATGCGCGTTCTTCGGGCTGCAGTGCAAGGTCTACATGGTCAAGGTCTCCTACCAGCAGAAACCCTATCGCCGGATCATGATGGAGACCTGGGGCGCGCAGGTGGTGGCGAGCCCGAGCCCGGACACGCAGTCGGGCAAGAAGATCCTCGAGCAGGACGCCAACTCGCCGGGCAGCCTCGGCATCGCCATCAGCGAGGCGGTCGAGGACGCGGCCACCCGCGACGACACCAAGTACTCGCTCGGCAGCGTGCTGAACCACGTGCTGATGCACCAGACGGTGATCGGGCTCGAGACGAAGAAGCAGCTCGAGAAGGCGGACGACGAGGCCGACATCGTCATCGGCTGCGCCGGCGGCGGCTCGAACTTCGCCGGGCTCGCCTTCCCGTTCGCCGCCGACAAGCTGACCGGGCGCAGCAAGAAGACGCGCATCATCGCCGTCGAGCCGAGCGCGTGTCCGAGTCTGACCAAGGGCACCTATGCCTACGACTTCGGCGACACGGTCGGGCTGACGCCGCTGGTGAAGATGCACACGCTCGGTCACGGCTTCGTGCCGGCGCCGCTGCACGCCGGCGGGCTGCGCTATCACGGCATGGCGCCGCTCGTCTGCAAGCTCTACGACGAGAAGGTCATCGAGGCCATCGCGGTGCCGCAGGTCGCCACCTTCCAGGCGGCCATCCAGTTCGCGCGCAGCGAGGGCATCATTCCGGCGCCGGAATCGGCGCACGCGATTCGCGTGGCCATCGACGAGGCGGTGCGCGCCAAGAAGGAAGGCAAGCGGAAGACGATCGTGTTCAACCTGTCCGGCCACGGCAACTTCGACCTCGCCGCGTACGAGGCCCACCTGGCCGGCAAGCTGCAGGACTTCGAGTACCCCGCCGAGAAGATCGCCGAGGCGCTGCGCGGCGTGCCGCAGGTCAAGAGATGACCCTGATCGGACGCCGGCACTTCCTCATCGCTGGCGCCGCCGGCGCGGCGGCGCTCGCCGCGCCCGGCGTGCTGCGCGCGCAGACCGGCAAGGGGAAGGTGCGCTTCGCCTACCTGCAGCTCGGCTGGGCGGGGCCCGAGATCATCCACAAGGAAGATTTCCTCGGCAAGCACGGCTGGCAGGCGGAGTACTCGGTCGTGCCCGGCTCGCCGGTGCCGCTGCTGAACCAGCTGACCAGCAGGAACGTCGACGCGATCGACATGTCGTTCGCGCTCGCGGCCAAGGCGTTCGAGGACGGCGCGCCGGTGAAGGTCACCGGCGTGGCGACCGCCGTGCTCGGCGCCATCGTGGCGCGCAAGGACGCGGGGCTCACGAAGGTGGAGGACCTGAAGGGCCGCAAGGTGGCGGCCGTGGTCGGCACGTCGACGTTCTTCGACATCCGCGCGCTGACGCTCAAGGGCTACGGCTTCGATATCCAGAAGGACACGCACATCGTCACCGCCACCGCGCCGCCCGACATGGCGACGCTGCTCGGCAAGGGCGACGTCGACGCGATCATCGCGTGGCAGCCGATCAGCGACTCCGTCGTCCTCGCCGGTCAGGGCGTGTATCTCGCCAAGCAGATCGATCTCTGGCGCAAGGCCACGGGCCGCGCGACCGGGTTTCCCGTGCACGTCTGCTACCTGGTCCACAACGATTTCGTCGCCAAGAACGCCGGGTTTCCTGCCGATCTCAACTCGGCGCAGAAGGACGCCGTCGACGTCTGGTACAACAAGCCGGCGCGCGCCAAGGAGATCATGGCCGAGGTGACGAAGCTGCCCAGGGACGTGATCGACGTCGCCCACCGCGAGACCGTGCGCATGCTGTCGGGCCTGCCCGACGAGCAGGTGGACACGCTCATCGCGCAGCTGCGGATCAACAAGGAGTTCGGGTTCTTGAAGTCGGACATCTGGGAGCAGCCCGACCGCATTCGCCGGGAATTCTTCCACCGCGTGTGAGCGATGACGGCCGGTAGGTGGGCCGCCCGCCTGCACCTGCCGACGCTCGCGGTTGCTGCCGTCGTCGTCGGCGCCTGGTCGTTCCTGTCGTGGCGCTACGGCGCTTTCGTCCTCCCCGCGCCGGCCGCGGTCGTCCGCGGCCTCGTCGGCGTCGTGGCGAGCGGCGAGGTGTGGACGCACACGGCGGCGTCGCTGGCGCGCATCGCGGTCGGCTTCGGCGGCGCCGTGGCCGTGGCGCTCGCGCTCGGGCTCGCCACGTTCCTCTCGCACACGGCGCGCGGCGTCGTCCACGATGTGCTCGCCGTCCTCAACGCGACGTCGGTCTTCGTCTGGATCGTCGTCTCGATCATCTGGTTCGGGCTCTCGAACTGGGCGCCGATCTTCACGACGTTCATGATCACGCTGCCGGTGGTCGCCTCGAGCCTGGTCCAGGGGGTCGAGAGCGTCGACCGCCGGCTGCTCGAGATGGGCGACGTCTACCGCCTCTCCGGCGGGCAGAAGTTCCGCGCCATCGTGGTGCCCTCCACCATCCCGTATCTGGTGGCCGGCATGAAGGTCGGCTTCGGCCTGGCGCTGAAGGTGTCGGTGGTCGCCGAGATCTTCGGCGTGACCACGGGTATCGGCTACATCATGAACTACTCGCGCGAGATCCTGGCCACCCAGATGGTCTTCGCGTGGGCGCTGGTGATGATCGCGATCATGATGGCGGCCGACGCGCTCGTGTTCGACACGCTGTCACGGCGGCTCGCGCGATGGCGGTGACGCTGGACGTCCGCGGCATCGGCAAGGACTTCCTGATCCCCATCATCGCCTCCGTCTCGTTCACGGTCGAGGCGGGCGAGTTCGTGTGCCTGCTCGGCCCGAACGGCTGCGGCAAGACCACGCTGCTGCGCATCATCGGCGGGCTCGAGCCGCCGACGCGCGGCACGGTCACTCTCGGCGGCGAGCCCGTCGCCGGCAGCGGTCGGCACACGCGCAAGGTCGGCGTCGTGTTCCAGGAGGATCGCCTGCTGCCGTGGATGACGTTGCGGGAGAACGTCGAGCTCGTGCAGAGGCCGCTCGGCGTCGACGCCGCCGCGCGACGCGCGACGGCCGACCGCTACCTGCGGCTCTGCGGGCTCGCCGGCTTCGAGGACTATCACCCGTCGCGCGTCTCCGGCGGCATGCGGCAGCGCGCCGCGATCGCGCGCGCGCTCGCCATCGAGCCCGACCTCCTGCTCATGGACGAGCCCTTCGGCGCCCTCGACGCCCAGAACCGGCGCATCATGCAGGCCGAGATCCGTCGCATCTGGCGCGAGACCGGGCGCACCATCCTGTTCGTCACCCACGCGATCGAGGAGGCGGTGGCCATCGGCACCGTCCTCATCATGCTCAGCGCCCGGCCGGCGCGCATCCGCGAGGCCGTTGCCAACGACGGACGCATCGAGCGTGCCAAGCTCATCGATGACCTGAACGTCATGATCATGGAAGAAGTGGAGCGGCAGCAGGAGTCCTGAAACTCCTCCGCGTCGTGCGCGTCTCAATGACAGGAGGGGGTGAGCAGGATGAAACGGATGGTCATCGCGCTGTTGCTCACGTTGGCGGCAGGGTTGTCTGGCATCGGCGTTGCGAATGCCGATACCGACGACGGGCACGGCATCGTCGGAACCCAGGCGCCCTGACGGCGGCCGAGCGCGTGGCGGGCCCTCGAGCCCGCCGCGCGCCCGCGGTCCGTCAGCGTCGCGCGAACACGCGGGTGCTGCCGCCGCCGTCGAACGCGAGGACGTCGAAGCGCTCGGGCTTTTCGCCCGCACCCTCCATGCCCGGCGCGCCGACCGGCATGCCCGGCACGGCGAGGCCCGCGATGCTCGGACGTTCGCGCAGGAGCCGATCGATCACGTCCGCGGGAACGTGGCCCTCGACGACGTAGCGGTCGACCAGCGCGGTGTGGCACGACTGCAGCTTGACCGGAACGCCGTGGCGGACCTTCACCGCGTCGAGGTCGGTGACGTCACGCGCGTCGACGCGGAATCCGCTCTGGCGCAGGTGGCCCACCCACGCGCTGCAGCAGCCTCACGTCGCGGCCTTGTAGACGGTGATCGCGGGACGCTCGGCCGCGAGACCGCGCGCCACCGCGGTGACGCTCACGGCAACCCCGCCCGCGATGAGCTGACGCCGGGAGAGCGGGCAGGCTTTCACGACACTGCGCCCAGACGCGTGCGGATCTTGATCTCCGACGTCAGCGTCTTGTGCACCGGACACTTCTCGGCGATCTCGAGCAGGCGCGTGCGCTGCTCGTCGGTCAGCCCGCCGCTGAAGGTGAGCTCCGTCTCGATCTGGTCCAGCTTGCCCTCCTTCGTCTCGCAGTCGATGCAGTCCGCGGCGTGAATGCGGGAGTGCGTGAGGCGGACGGTCACGCCGTCGAGCGGCCACTGCTTGCGTCGCGCGTACAGCGCGACGGTCATGGACGTTCAGGCGCCGAGGGCCGACAAAATCAGGTCGTACGGCGTCGGCCCGGCGTCGGCGCCGCCGTCGGCCACGGGCTCGTCGGCAACGAGCCGGTGGTGGCGGACGTGGATCTCCTGCCGGAGCCCCGCGCCGCCGTGCACGGTGACGGTGGCCATCAGGCGCTCAGGATGCGGTCGTAGCGGCCATATTCGCGCGCGGCGTCCATGAACCACTGCACGCACTCGGGATTCGCGCGCGGCGGCAGCTCGCACGAGGTCGACAGCACGAAGCGCGACCGCTTGCCCGCGGTGTCGATGCAGCGACGGACCTCGGCCTCGATCTCGGCCCTCGTCGCGCGCTCGAAGATGGTCACGTCGACGTTGCCGACGGCGACCACGCCGCGCGCGTTGCCCAGCGTGATCAGCTTGTCGAGCTGGTCGACCTTGAGCCTGGGGTCGGCCTGCTGGTCGAGATCGATGGTGATGGCGACGAAGCCGACGTCGACGAGATCCTCGTGGATCTGGTGCGTCGTGCCGCAGATGTGGACGGTGGTGCCCACCTTCTTCGCCTTGAAGTAATCCACGAGGTCCTTGTGGTAGGGCTTGATGAACTCACGGTACGTGTCCGGGCCCACCAGCGAGCAGGACGCCGTCGGATCCGTGTACGAGAGGCCGATCTTCGTGGTGAGCACGGCGTCGCCGAAGCGCTTGGCGTACTCGGTCGCGAAGCGCATCAGCTCGTGCACGAAGTCGGGGTCATCGATCGTGTCCAGACACATCAGCTCCGGGTTGCGCATCAGCATCGCGATCGTCCACGGCCCCACCAGCACCGCGCCGAGCCCGCTCGGAAACTTCGCCGCCGACAGTGCCTGGCACTGCTCGAGAAAGGCCGGCAGCCGTCCGTCCTTGTAGGGATCGGGAATCTCGAGCCGCGCCAGCAACGCCTTGTCGTTCTGCAGCACGTGCTCGTCGATCGACGGCACCACGTAATCGGAGTACTTCACGTGGCAGCCGATGGCCTCGGCTTCCTTCGCGAGATCGTTGAAGGCAATCATGATATCCGGCTGATATCGCTCGTAATAATTGAGCATCGCCTTCACGGCCTTCTTCGGATCCGTGCAGTATTCCTCGATGCTCAAACCGTCGAGGCAGCCGGCGAACGAGCCGGCGATGGGATACGCGGGCACGCGGTCCGCGAACTGACCTTTGTAGGCGGCCGCCACGCGGTCGCGCGGCTTGATCGGGGTGGGCTGCTCCATCGCCGTCTCCTCTACGAGGGCCGATTCTACGCGGTGGCCACCGCGGATTCCAGCATCGGCCGGAAGGCATCCAGCGTGAACGCCAGCTCGTCAGCGGGCATCGCGGGCCGCAGGAGCAGCCCGGCCATGCCGGCGCCGGCGGCGTGCCAGCGCGCAAGCCGCCGCCGCGCCTCCTCGGGCGTGCCGTAGACGATCAGCTGCTCGAGCAGCTCCTCGGCGTCCGGGGGGACCACTCCGAGCGGCTTCGGACTGTTCGCCGCCAGCACCGACTTCACTTCTTTCTCGAAGCCCTGGCGAATGAGCGAGTCGCGGTAGAACGTGCCCATCGTCGTCAGATAGAACGCCACGAACCATGCCGCGCCCTCGCGGGCCTTCGCGGGATCCGCGGCGACCACGGTGGGCAGCGACGGACAGATGACCGGCAGCCGCTCGGAACGGCCACCGCGGGCCGCGCCCTCGCGCAGCCGCTCGAGGCCGTGGGGCATGAGGCGCAGCGGGTACAGGAACGGCATCCAGCCGTCGGCCAGCTCGCCGGCGAGTCGCGTCGCGTCGTCACCGAGCGCGGCAAGATAGATCGGGACCTCCGGCTCGGCGGGCACGTTGAGCCGGAGCGCGCGCGCCTCGCGGGCGACGGCCAGCGGCACGCGGTCGCCGCGCAGGAGCGCGCGCACCTGCGTGACCGTGCGGCGCATTCGGCCGATGGGCGCCGTGAAGGGGACGTCGTGCAGGCCCTCGGTCAGCTGCGGCGTGCTGGCGCCGAGCCCGAGGAGGAACCGGCCGCTCGACATCGAGGCCAGCGTGCGCGCCGCCATGGCGATCGTGGCGGAGCTGCGGTTCCACACGCCGAGGATGCACGTGCCGAGGGTGATCCGGCGTGTCTTCACGGCCGCCTCCGCGAGGAGCACGGTCACGTCGTACGCCCACGTCTCGGGGAGCATGAAGGCGTCGTAGCCGCGACGGTCGGCGGCGGTGGCGAGGTCCACCAGCGCCTCGCGGCGGTTCTCGAGCGGCATCACGGACACGCCGATGCGGAGACGGCTCATTGTGTGCTAGTTCTTCTGCGGCAGCGCGACCTTACCAGAGGAGCCAGCGATGATCAAACCGTATACCGCCGTCGGTCTCATCCCCACCGTGCGGGGCATCCGCAAGCGCAGCGACATCAAGCTCAACCTCGAGCACCTCTCGCACCTGGTGAAGGCGGCCTCCTGGCTCTCGGCCCTCGACATCCCGGTGCGCCTCATCGCCTTCCCCGAGGGCGCGCTGCAGGCCTTCAACGACGAGGTGCTCGACCTCGATCACGTGACGTTTGCGCGCGAGTGCGCAATCGACATTCCCGGCGAGGAGACGGACGCGCTCGGCAAGATCGCGAAAGAGTACAACGCCTTCGTGATGGCGCAGGCGAAGGCGCGCCATCCCGACCTGAAGGACCGGTACTTCAACGTCGGCTTCGTCATCAACCCGCGCGGCAAGGTCATCCTCAAGCATTACAAGGTCTCGCCGCTGTTCCCCGTCGAGCACTCGGTGTGTCCGCACGACGTGTACGACTGGTGGATCGAGAAGTACGGGCGCACGCTCGACGCCTTCTGGCCGGTGGTCGACACCGAGATCGGACGGCTCGGCATCATGATGGCCAACGAGGGCTCGTATCCGGAGAACGCGCGCGCCCTGGCGCTGAACGGCGCCGAGGTCGTCTATCGTGCGTCCTATCCGCATCCCGCCACTGGCAACGAGATCTTCGAGATCCAGAGCCGGGCGCGCGCACTCGACAACAACATGTACATCGTGGCCCCCAACATGGGGACGTACTACCTCTTTCCCGAGGAGACGACGCCGATCGACACGTTCGGCGGCCGCTCGTTCATCATCGACTACAAGGGCCGCATCGTCGGCCGCCAGGACTACGGCGCCGGGTCCACGTACGTGGGCGGCGTGATCGACATCGAGGCGATGCGGGACCACCGGGCGCGCGCCCAGTGGGACAACTGGATGAAGGACCTGCGCACGGAGCTCTACCAGCTCCTCTACGAGAAGCCGATCTATCCCAAGAACCTCTACCTCAAGCGGGCGCCGATGAAGCACGCCGAGTACCGCGACAAGGTCATCAAGCGTCAGATCCGGCTCATGCACGACCGTGGGATCTGGGTGAAGCCGGATCGGTGACAGCAACGCGCCTGCGTGTGCGCGACGTGCAGCTGCGCGAGCGCGACGTGCGGCTGCGGATGCCGTTCCGCTTCGGCGTCGTCACCCTCACGGAGGCGACCGAGGCCTACGTGCGCGTGCGGCTCGAGCTCGAGGGCGGTGGCACCGGCTGGGGCGCCGCGGCCGAGATGCTCGCTCCCAAGTGGTTCGACAAGGATCCCGCGCGCTCGAACGCCGAGAACGTCGAGCAGCTGCGGGCGTCGATCCGCCTCGCGCGCGCTCTCTACACCGAGCGCGGCGACGCGCGCACGCCGTTCGAGCTCTTCGCCGATACCTATCATGCTCAGATCGCCGCGTGCGAGCGACGCGGGCTGAACCGCCTGGTGGCGGGCTACGGCCCCGCGCTCCTCGACCGGGCAGTGCTGGACGCCGTGTGCCGGGCGCGCGGGGTGTCGTTCTACGACGCCGTCCGCACCAATCTGCCCGGCATCGACCCGGCGCGGCTCCTGCCGGAGTTCTCGGGCTTCGATATCGACACATTCCTCGCCGCGCTGCGGCCCGCGCGCGAGATTTACGCGCGTCACACCGTCGGGCTCGTCGATCCGATCACGCACGACGACGGGCACGACCCGGTGGGCGACGGCCTGCCCGAGACGCTGGAGGACGTCGTGGCCGCCTACGGCCATCGCCACTTCAAGCTCAAGGTCGGCGGCGACGGCGCCGCCGACCTCGCGCGCCTGGTCGCGATCGCCGGCGTGCTCGATCGTGCGCGCGACCCCTATGTCGTCACCCTGGACGGCAACGAGCAGTACGCGAGCGCCGGCGCCGTGACCGAGCTCTGGTCCGCGATGTCGGGCGAGCCGCGGCTGCGCCGTCTGGTCGACTCCGTCATCTTCATCGAGCAGCCGATCACCCGGAGCACGGCGCTGGCCGAGCACATCGGCCCGCTCGCCGCCTGCCGTCCCGTCATCATCGACGAGTCCGACGCCGACCTCGACGCCTTCGTGCGGGCCCGAGCGGTCGGTTACCGCGGGGTGTCGAGCAAGACGTGCAAGGGGCTCTACAAGTCGATCGTCAACGCCGCACGCTGCGCGCGGTGGAACGCCGAGGTCGGCGCGGCGACCTACTTCATGTCCGGCGAGGATCTCACCACGCAGGCCGGGCTGGCGCTGCAACAGGACGTGGCCCTCGTGTCATTGCTCGGGCTCACGCACGTCGAGCGCAACGGGCATCACTACGTCGACGGCATGGCCGCCCGGCCCGCGGCCGAGCAGCGCGCGTTCGTCACCGCGCATGCCGACCTCTATGGCGTGGACCGGGGTGTCGTGCGCGTGCGGATCACCGGCGGCCGGCTCGCCATCGGCTCCCTCGCCTGCGCGGGCTTCGCGTCGGCGGCCGAGCCGGACTGGAGCTCGATGCGCGAGATGCCCGCCTGACGACAGCCCCTCCCCGCGCGCGGCAGGACGCCGCCGTCAGCGCGCGAGCCGTCGGATGGCGACGAGGAGCATCACCGCGACCGCGACCACGCCCCATACCGAGCCCTTGGGCAGCCGCAGCACCTCCACGATGGCGACGGCGAAGCCGGCGGCAACGAGGACACCGCCCGCCAGCGCTGCGCCCCACGACGCGCGGCGGCGGCTCACGCCAGCCGCCGCGCCAGCGCCGCCCGCACGGTGGCGACGTCGCGTGCTTCCAGCGACGCCGGCGTCACCTTGATGATCTCGGGCTCGCGCGCCCACGGCCGCCAGGCCAGGTTCGCGGTGGCGAACAGCACCACCGACGGCGTGCCGACTGCGGCCGCGAGGTGACTCACGCCCGAGTCGTTCCCGAGGTACGCCGTCGAAAGCGCCAGCACCCCGGCGAGCGTCGTCAGCTCCGGCCGACGAAGACGCAGCGCGGCCGGCACACCCGGCATCAGGGCGTCGACGGCCTCCGCGTCCGCCGGCCCCTCGTGGAGCACGATGCACAGGCCGTGGCGCCGGCTGACGTCCTCCACCGCACCGCGGAAGCCCTCGGCCGGCCAGCGCTTGGCCACTCCGCCGGCCCCCGCGTGCACGACGAGCACACGCTGGCGACCGTCCCAGCCGAGTGCCTCGAGCGCGGCGCGGCCGCCGTCCGTCACTGCCGGCGGCACGCGCACGGGCGCGCACGCGGGCGACACGGCGCCGCCGCACGTCGCGAGCAGGTGCTGCCACACGAGGCCGTCGGCCACGGACGGTGCGACCATGGCGCACGGCGCCTGCGCGCGCAGGCGGCGAACGAAGTCGGGATCGCGGGATCCGAGCCAGCACACCACGCGCGCGACGTCCGGCAGCATCGCGGCGCCGTCGCCGGCGAACAGCGCGTCGAGGCGAAGCGAGTCGAGATCGCGCGCCTCGTCGGCCTCGCCCAGGGCGGCCACCAGCCGCGCGAGCTGCGGCTGGGCGGCCAGCGTCACCGCGCCTTCCGTCTCGCGCAGGCGGCGAAGGGCGGGCACGGCGAGGAGGACGTCGCCGA
The DNA here is from genome assembly GCA_036265915.1 of Candidatus Methylomirabilota bacterium. Taxonomy (GTDB): domain Bacteria; phylum Methylomirabilota; class Methylomirabilia; order Rokubacteriales; family CSP1-6; genus AR12. Next base: position 41,967 of record DATAOC010000023.1, read on the forward strand.
GCGCGCCGGGATGGACGGCGAGCGCCCCGCGCCGCGTGGTCGCGCTCACCGCCCGGCGAGCACCTTCAGCACGGCGTCGTGCATGCGACCGTTGGTGGCCACCGCGTTCCCGGAATAGATCGTCGGCCGGCCGGCGAGGTCGGTGAAGCGCCCGCCCGCCTCCTCCACGATGATCTTGCACGGCGCGAGATCCCACGGCTTCAGATCCACCTCGACGTAGATCTCCGCCTTGCCCTCCGCCACCAGCGTGTAGCCCATGTAGTCGCCGAATCCGCGCTGCCGCTCCGTCGCGTCGACCAGCCGGAGCAGCCCGTCCCAGACACCGGCCGCGCGGTAGAGCCGCAGTCCCGCGTGCAGCAGCGTGGCCGTCCACAGGTCATCGACGTCGGACACGGCGATGCGCGCGCCGTTGAGCCGCGCGCCGCCGCCGCGTCGCGCCGCGTAGAGCTCGCCCGTGACCGGATTGTGGACGACGCCGGCCACGATCTCGCCGCGATGCTCGAGCGCCAGCAGCGTGGCCCACACCGGCACGCGACGCACGAAGTTCTTCGTGCCATCGATCGGATCGATGATCCAGCGGGTCTCGCTGCCACCGGCCTCGCCGAACTCCTCACCCAGAAATCCCCAGTCGGGATACGCGCGGCGCAGCGCGGCCACGATGGCCTGCTCCGCGTCGCGATCCGCCTGCGTGACGGGCGTCTGGTCTGCCTTCAGCGTGACCGCGAAACCGCTCTGGTAGTACCGCAGCGCGATGACGCCCGCCGCGCGCGCGGCGTCGACGGCGGCCTCGAGCGCCCCGTCCAGCGTCGCCGCGTCGAGGCCCGTGCTCATGGTGCCGCGTCGTCCTCGGGAAACGGCTCACCGCGCTCGGCGAGAACCCTGGCGTAGACGTCGAGCGCCTCCACCACCACCGGCATCCCACCATAGGTGACCTGCTGGAAGATGACCTCGGCCACCTGCTGGCGGGTGGCGCCGACGTTCAGCGCGGCGTGGATGTGCGCCCGCAGCTCGTTGGCCCGGTGCAGCACGGTGAGCGAGGCGACCGCGCACAGCTCGCGCTGAGTCTGCGAGATCACCTCGCGGCTGTAGAGGGTGCCGGTGAAGAACATCGACAGCTCGCGCGCCAGGCCCTTGTCGAACTTCTTCCACTGCTCGTAGCCGACACCGCTGCGCAGGCTGTGGAACAGCCTCTGGGCCGTCTCCCGCGTCTTGCGCTTGCGCTCCGCGTCGTCCATCAGCGCCGGGCCTCCGTGGGGATCTTCTCGAGCACGGTGACGAGATCGTCGAGGGCGGACAGCATCGGCTCGTGCGCGCAGTCGAGATCGACCGGGGTCACCCCGAGCCGCGCGGCGTACTGCGCCGCGCGCGCCGCCGTGACCGCGTTGTCGCGCAGGCAGCGCACGTACGTGCGCGGCACGTCCATCGCCTCGAACGCGCGCAGATCGACGCGCTCGGCCCACGGCCGCAGCGGCTGCGGTGTCATGCGGGTGAGGGCGTCGACGACGCGGGCGTCGCCGGCGGGCAGATCGTTGAGCCAGCGCGCCGTCTCCATGGCCGCCGGATACTGCACCACACCGCCGCCGGCGCGCGCCAGCCCTTCCATGAGCGGGCGCGTGGGCGCGGCGATCTGCGTCCCCAGCAGACTCTCGCCGTGGCGAAGGACGACGGCGGCGAGAAACACGAGATGCGCGACGCGCGCCGGCACGCGCTCCGCGACCTTCGGAATGACGACGCCGGCCATCGAGTGCCCGACCACGATGCCCCGCGAGACTCCGCTCTGGATCATGGCCTCGGCCACCGCCTGGGCGTAGCCGTCCACCGAGGCGCGGGCGCGCTCGTGCGCGCGACGGCCGTGGCCGGGCAGATCGACGGCGATGGCGCGGTGCCCCTCCTTCTCGAGCCGCCGCACGAGCGCGTCCCACGCCCACGCGCCGTGACTCATGCCGTGCACGAGCACGAATTCCTTCGCCATGGCCGGCCGCCTCCTTGCGCGCGACATCATCGCACGACCGCGCCGGCGTGGTAGGCTCGACAGTTGAAAGGATCGCGCATGCCGCTCAACCCGCACATCTTCCGAGCGTACGACGTGCGCGGACGTGTCGGCCCCGACGTCAACGCGGACGTCTTCCGCGACGTCGGCCGCGCGTACGCCACCCTCATCGCGGGCCGCGGCGGCCGCCGCGTGGCCGTCGGCCAGGACAATCGCGAGTCGTCCGCCGCGCTGAAGTCGGCGTTCGTCGACGGCGTGCGGGCGGCCGGCGTCGACGTCGTCGACATCGGCACGGTGACCACGCCGATGCTGTACTTCGCCACCGCCCACTGGAAGCTGGATGGCGGCGCCAACATCACGGGCAGCCACAATCCCGTCGAGTACAACGGCGTGAAGATGGTGCACCCGGGTGCGGCCCCGCTCACGGAGGCCGAGATCCAGGGATTGCGGGAGACGATCGAGCGCGGCGCGTACGCCTCGGGCGCCGGCGACCTCGCCTCCCGCAGCGCGCGCGACGAGTACTTCGACACGGTGGCCTCGCTCGTGCGTCTGCCGCGACCGCTGCGCGTCGTGGTCGACGCCGGCAACGGCATCGCCGGCGTGTACGGTCCCGCGCTGCTGCGGCGCCTCGGCTGCGAGGTCATCGAGCTGTACTGCGAGTCGGACGGACGCTTTCCCAACCACCTGCCGGACCCGGAGGACCCGGAGAACGTCATCGATCTCCAGAAGACGGTCGTCGACGCCGGCGCTGACCTCGGGCTCGCGTGGGACGGCGACGCGGACCGCGTCGGTGTCGTGGACGAGCGCGGGCGCCGTCACGAGGCCGACCTGATCCTCGTCCTGCTCGCCCGCGACCTGCTCGGCCGGCACCCCGGAGCCAAGGTCGTCTTCGACGTGAAGTGCTCGCAGGTGCTCGTGGACGAGATCCGCACCCTCGGCGGCGTGCCGGTCATGTGGAAGACGGGGCACTCGCATCTCAAGCGCAAGATGCGGGAGGATCGCATCCTCCTCGGCGGCGAGGTCAGCGGGCACATGTTCTTCGCCGAGGGTTACTACGGCGTGGACGACGGCATCCTGGCCGCGTGCAAGCTCGTCGAGATCGCGGCCCGCCACACGGGCACGGCGTCGTCGCTCTTCGATTCCGTCCCTCACCTCGTCGCCACCCCCGAGCTGAAGGCACCGTGCCCCGACGGCGAGAAGTTCCGCGTGATCGACGAGCTCGCACGCGAGCTGCGCGCCCGCTACGACACGATCGACATCGACGGCGCGCGGGTGCTGTTCCCGGGCGGCGGCTGGGGCCTCGTGCGCGCCTCGAACACCAACCCGTACCTGACGCTGCGCTTCGAGGCGCGGACGGACCGCGAGATCGGCGCGATGAAGGACGTCATCTACGGCGCGCTGCGCCGGTATCCGTTCGTGACCCTGCCGGCCTGAGCGGCGCTCAGCGCCGGGCGAGCAGCCGCCGCACGGCAGCCAGCACGTCCGGCGCCGTCTCGCAGTCGCGCGTGCCCCAGCAGCCGCCGGGATCGAGCAGCACGGCCGCGAGGCCCGCGACGCGGGCGCCCAGCACGTCGATCGAGTAGAGGTCCCCGATGTACGCGGCCTCCTCGGCCTTGGCCTCCACGCGCGCGAGCGCGACCTCGAAGATGCGTCGGTTCGGCTTCTCGACGCCTTCCTCGCCGGAGTCGACGACCGCGTCGATGCGCTCGGCGAGTCCGAGCCGCGTCAGCAGCGACCGGATGGTGCCGTTCGAGTTCGAGACGACGGCGCTGCGGAGCCCGGCTTCCCGCACGGCGTCGAGCGCCGCCACCGCGGCCGGATCGGCGGTGTTCCAGAGACCGATCGGACGGTTGTATCCGTGACGCCACGCCTCGACCGCGCGCACGGTCGGCTCGTCGCTGACCCCGACGCCGGCGAGGACGTAACGCAGATAGCGCTCGTGCGTCGAGCGCGTCTCGGTGGACGCGGCGTGCGCGAGCACGTCGGCGTCCAGCCGGACGCGCGCCGCCCACTCGGCGCGTTGCACCGCGTCCGCCGTCGTGTCCACGCCGTGGGCCGCGAGCGCGCTCGCGATGTCGGCGTAGTTCATCCGCAGCAGCGTGTTGCCGGCGTCGAACAGGATCGCGCGCAGGCTCACGGCGCGACCCGGAACGTGAAGTCGCCGGCGGTCACGTGGCTGTCCACCGACAGCACGCGCCACGCGACCGTGTAGCGTCCCGGCGGCAGCGCGGGCAGCGACACGCGCAGCAGCGCGCGATCGGCGGGATCGACGGCGCTGTCGCCGAGGTCCACGCGCTGGTGGGCGTCGTTCAGCACCGAGACGTGACTGTACGCGGGCTCCAGCGCGCCGGTGAAGCGCAGCCGTACCTGGCTCGGCGCCGTGCGCAGTGTGGCGCCGCCGCGCGGCTCCGTGCGCTCGAGGACGCCGTGCGCGGTGGCGGTGGCGGCGACGGCGAGGACGACGACGGCGGCGAGCGACGCTGCGCGCATGCGCTCACTGTAGCAGTCCCCGCCGACGGTGGCGTCGCCGACTGACGGTCGGCAACGACCGGGAACGAAGTGGCTCTCGGCGCCGTTGTGTCGTATAAGATCGGGCGATGCGTCTGCGTGCCGTCGGCTGGTGGGTCGTCGTCGCCGCCGTGCTCCTGCTGAGTACGCCTGCCTGGGCTCACATCGACGCCAACGCCGTCGTTCCCGTTCCGGCTGCCACGACGGCGCTGATCCCCGCTTCACTCGCCGACACGCCGTCCGCGGCCGCGCTCGCGAGCGACGCCTACTGGGCGGCCGGGTCAGCGGCGGACGCCGTCTGGATTCTCGTCACCGCCGCCGCCGTCGCTCTCGCGCTGGCACGGCGACGCCGCAGGGTCGCGCTCGCCTGCGTCGTCGTCCTCCTGCTCATGGCGTTCGAGTCGGGCGTCCATTCCGTGCACCATCTCGCCGACCGGCCCGACGCCCACTGCGTCATCGCGGCCGTGTCCGCGCACACCGGCGGCGTCACCGTCGACACCGTCGCATTCGAGCCACCGTCCGACGTCGTCAGCGTGGTGAGCCCGTCCAGCCCGGCCGGCATCGCGCGACGTTCGGATTCGCCCGACCGCGGTCGCGCTCCTCCCTCCGCGTAGCTGCCGCTCGGCATCCTTCTCGGTCCCACGCGCGTGGGACGCATCGTTGACCCCGTCGCGGAGACGTCCGCGGATACGGAGGCGCGCAAGCGCTCGAACACGTGATGACACACTGGACGCTCCTTCGCCTGGCGCCGGTCGCAGCCTCGCTGGCTCTGCACGTCGCCGCCTGTGGCGCGATCGCCATGGTCCCGAAGTTCACCGCCGTGCGCGAGCGCGTTCTCGTCGCCGATCTCGTGGAGCCGGACCCCACGCCGCCGCCCGCACCGGCGCGGCCGGCGAGGCCCGCCTCGGCGAAGCCGCGCGACGCTCGTCGCCTCACGCTGCCGAAGCCCGTCGCGCCGCGGATAGCGCCGCCGCCACCCGAAGCGACGCCGCAGCCGCCCGTGCCGCCGCCGCCGGTGACGCAGGCGCCGCCACCCACACCAGCGCCGCCCGCGCCGACGCCGGCGGTGGAGTCGACCCCCGCGCCGGCCGTGGCCGCGGTGCCGCGCGTCCCCGCGCGCGCGGATGCGACGGTCGCAACCGCCGGCGACAGTGCGCCGACCGCATCCACGTCGACGCCATCCAGCCCTGCGACGTCGCCCGCGTCGACGCTGCCGGCGGCGAGCGACCCGGCGAGCCGCTCGGTGGCGGCGCTACCGCAGACGGGCGTGACGCAGATGGCCGCGCCGCGCGGCGGCTATCAGGTGCGGCCCTCGTATCCGAGCCACGCGCGACGGCTCGGAATCCAGGGCACGACGCTGCT
>DATAOC010000024.1:0-46992 GCA_036265915.1 Candidatus Methylomirabilota bacterium
CGTCTCGAGAAGAACGGCGACCTGCGCGTGTTCGTGACCGACCCCCGCGGCAGCCAGGGCATCCTGCGCCCGAATCACCTGCAGCCGCCGTTCAACAACAAGGCCGCGCGCCAGGCGCTCCTGTACGCGGTGGACCAGCAGAAATATCTGCAGGCGGTCATCGGAAACCCGAAGTACTACCGGACGTGCCCGTCGGTGTTCATGTGCGGTGGACTGCCGTACGAGACGGCGGTGGCCGCGCCGAAGCCCGATCTCGAGCGCGCCCGGCGACTGTTCAAGGACTCCGGCTACGACGGCCGCCCCGTCGTCGTGCTGGATCCCACGGATTCGCCCTACGCGCACGGCCCGGCGCTGGTGACGGCCGAAGTCCTCCGCTCGCTCGGCGCCAACGTCGACCTGCAGGCCATGGACTGGTCCACCATGGTGTCGCGTCGCGCCAAGAAAGAGCCGCCGGCGCAGGGCGGCTGGAACGTCTTCCACACGTGGTCGACGTCGTTCGACACCATGACGCCTGCGGTGTCGTCCGTGCTTGGCGGCGCCGGCGAGAAGTCGTGGTTCGGCTGGCCGACGAGCGAGCCGATCGAGAAGCTTCGCGCCCAGTTCACGCGCGAGCCGGACGCGGGCAAGCGCCGCGCGATCGCCGAGGAGGTCCAGAAGATCGCGTACGAGGAGGCGTTCTACGCGCCCTGGGGGCAGTTCGTCATTCCGGGCGCGTTCCGCAAGAACGTGCGCGGCGTGCTGGAGTTCGGCGCCACGCTGCTGTGGAACATCGAGATCTGAGCGCGCGAGCTCACTCCTTGCGCAGCACGTAGCCGCGGGCACGCATGCACGCGGCCACGTCCTCGCGCCCGGCGGCGGCCAGGGTCGAGTTCCGCGTGTCCGTGGCCGCCGCGCGCGCCGCGCAGTCGGAACGATCCCGCGCCAGCTGCTCCGCGCTCACGCCGGGCTTGACGTAGACGCCGGCCGCGGGAGCCGAGGAGCAGCCGCACAGCGCTCCCGCGGCCAGGGCGCCGACGATCACCAGTCGGGTCGTCATGGCGGTCCTCCGTCCAGCACCACGGAGCAATCGACCGGCCAGCGACTGGCGCGCTCACCTCACCGACGCGGCGTGGAACACCATCCACTGGTCGGCGCGCGGCGTCCAGGAGACGCGCTCGCGCGACGCGTAGATATCGACCTGCTGCAGGAGAAAGACCCACGTCGCGTCCTGGACCATCGCGCGCGCGAGATCGGCGTACACCTTGCGGCGGACGTCGGCGTCCAGGGTCGAGCGGCCGAGGTCGAACAGTGCGTCGATCTTCTCGTTCTTGTAGTACAGCCCGCGCCCCTTCGACGAGACGAGATTGTAGAGCTCGTCGGCATCCTGCATCGGGCTGCCGGTGCCGAGCAGATACGCGTCCTGGAACTGCTTGCCGAGGTACCGCTTGAAGTAGGCGCCCCACTCGGCCACCTGCACTCTCGGCCGGAATCCCGCCCTGGCCCACTGTCCGCCCAGCGCCTCGGCGACTTCCTTGTCGCCCTGGTAGCGGCCGGCCGGCGCCTCCAGCGTGATGTCGAGCCCGTCGGCGTAGCCGGCCTCCGTCAGCAGCTGCCGTGCGCGCGCCGGATCGGGGCGATAGCCCTTCACGGTCGCGTCATAGCCGAACACGATCGGGGTCAGCGGGCCCTCCAGGCGCCGGCCGTTGCCGTCCAGAACGTTCTTCACGATGGCGTCGACGTCGGTCGCGTAGTTCAGGGCCTGGCGGACGCGGACGTCGGACAGCGGCTTCTTCAGTGCGTTGAGACCCAGGTAGATCTGCCACGTGCTCGGCACGCGATGCACGCGCACGCCGCCGATCCGATCCAGCTCGCGGGCGAGGCTCGGCGGAACGGTGGTGATGACGTCGACCTCGCCGTTGCGCAACGCCGCCGTCCGGGTGAACGGCTCGGGAATCGGCTTGAACACGATGCGCGCGACGCGCGGCGCCCCCCGCCAGTGCCGGTCGAACGCCTCGACCGTGAGGTGCTCGTCCTTCACGAACGAGACGAACCGGAATGGACCGGTGCCGACCGGGCGCAGCGCGAAGGCAGCGTTGCCCTTGTCCGCGGTGTAGCGCGGCGGCACGATGGGAAAGTCGATCAGGCGGTTCAGCAGCGGCGCGTACGCCTGCCGTGTGACGATGTTCAGCGTCAGGTCGTCGAGCACGTCGACGCGCGCGATCTCGGCGATGGTGGCGCGGTTCGGCGACTTCTGCTCGGGATCGAGGACACGGCTCACGGTGAACCGCACGGCCTCCGCGTTGAGCGGCTCGCCGTTGTGGAAGACGACGCCGCGTCGAAGCCTGAACTGCCAGGTCGTGTCGTCGACGAGTCGCCAGGACTCCGCCAGCTCCGGCACGATCTTGCCGGCCGCGTCACGCCCGACCAGCGAGTCGAACATGCTGGCGCCGACGGCGGCCCGGATCGACGAGAGATTCATGGTCGGATCGAGGTTCTCGGGGGTCCACGGAATCGCGACGCGAAGCTCGCCCGCCGGATCGGCGGCCAGCGGCGGTGTCCCCAGGAGCAAGACAACGACGACGACGATCGCGGCGAGCCTCACGCGACGCTCCGCACGGCGCCGACCACCGCCTGCAGGCTCGCGTCCGGAACGTCGAGCGGCAGCACGCAGCCCGGCGTCACGATCACCCCGAGCCCGAGCGTTTGCGCCATCGCGTCCCGCGTCTCGGCCGCCACCGCGTCGGGGGCGCCGCGGCGCAGCGTCGTCGACTCGCCGAGGCCGGCGGCGAGGCCGCCCGCGAAGCGACGCGCCGCCTCCGCGAGCGTGGGCGACGTCAGCCGATCGTGCCAGTTCACGGCGTGCACCGGGAGCGCGGTCCACGCGTTCCAGAACACATCGCCGCCGTGCAGATGCAGCAGCGTGAGGGCCGAGGCGCCGCGCACCCGCTCGAGGATGCGGCGCGCGTACGGAAGATCCCACGTGGCGCTGACCGCCTCGCTCACGGCCTGCGCGGTGGCCGTCTGCGTGGCGAAGAAGAGCCCGTCGGCCCCGGCCGCGAGCGCCTCCAGCGCATAGCGCGCCGTCGTGTCCGTGATCGCCTCCAGCGCCGCACGCACCGCAGCCGGCGCCGCGTCGATGTCCGCGAGCACCCGCTCGCCGGCCAGCTTGGTGGCGATGGTGAGCGGCGTGAAGAGGGTGTGGAGGATCGGCGCGTCGTCGTCGCGGCCCTTGCGGATGAGCCGCACGGCCTCCAGCTCACGCCCGAGCGCGCCTGCGCCCGGATCGAGCGGCCGGAGCCTCGCCCAGTCGCCCACGTCCTGCACCGCGTGCCTCGTGCAGCGCTTGGCGCCGTTGGGGTGGCCCTGGTACGCCACCGTGCAGCCCCAGTCCTCGACGCAGTAGACGCCGCTCGACATCACCTTGATGAGGTCGAGATCCCACCGTCGGTGGAACGCCAGCATGGCGTCGGCGAGGCCGTCGGGCCGGTGATCGACGTCGGGAACGTGCCGCCAGAACGCCACCGGCGGCCGGTCGACCGGCCGGCGCGCCACCGCGGCCAGCACACGCTCGCGCTTGGTCATCGCAGCCTCCTCGAAGGACGGCACGATAGCACGGCCCGCGCGCCGCGCCCACGCGGCGTATCATGCCTCGGATCGATCCCAGGGAGGAACGGCATGGCCCAGCGCTACTCCGGCAATCGCCTCATCGTCGCCGGCCTGATCGTCACCATGGTCGGGCTCGGCATCGTCCTGATGGAGACGTATCGGCTTCCGCGGTCGTGGACGGTCGTGCTGGTCGGCGTCGCGCTGGTGGCTGCCGGCGCGGCGCGCCGGGCGCTGGGCTCGCGCTCCGAGCGCTGAGCTCAGCCGCGCACGTCCAGGGTCTCGCGCAGGCCGTCGCCGATGAGATTGATCGCCAGCACGGTGAGCGCCAGGAAGAGCCCGGGGAAGAGGATGATCCAGAACGCGAGCTGCACGTACGTCTTGCCCTCGGCCATGATGTTGCCCCACGACGGGATGTGGGGCGGCGTGCCGGCGCCGAGGAACGACAGGTACGCCTCGAACAGGATGGCCGAGGCGCAGATGTACGTGGCCTGCACGATCAGCGGCGCCATCAGGGCCGGCAGGATGTAGCGCACCAGCACGCGCGGCGTGCGGGCGCCGAGCGCGCGCGCGCCCTCGACCATGGTGTGCTCGCGCAGCGAGAGCACGGAGGCGCGCACGACGCGGATGACGCGCGGAATCTCCGGGATGACGAGCGCGATGATGACGTTGCGCACGCTGGCCTTCATCAGCGCCATCAACGCCAGCGCGAGCAGGATGGCCGGGATGGCCATCAGCCCGTCCATCACGCGCATCATGACGCTGTCGAGCCGGCGGTAGAACCCGATCACCAGCCCGAGCGCAGTGCCGACCACGAGACTGCCCACCGCGACCGCGGCCCCGACCACGAGCGACACACGGGTGCCGTACAGCGTGCGCGTGTAGACGTCGCGCCCGAAGTTGTCGGAGCCGAACCAGTGCTCGGCCGACGGCGCCTGCAGACGCTCGGCGGGCCGCATCTCGAGCGGGTCGCCCGTCCGCCAGACCGGCGCCAGCACGCCGCCGGTGACGATGAGGAGCATGGCGGCCAGGCCGAGCACCAGCGTGGGATGGCGCGCGAGCGTCCGCCGGAGTCGGCCGCGCAGGCCGTGACGCTCGACGGCGGGCGCCACCACGACCTCGCTGCGAACGGCCGGGATCGAGGACGCCACGTCAGTACTTGATCCGCGGGTCGAGCACGACGTAGAGGACGTCCACGACCAGATTGATCAGCACGTAGACGCCCGACACGACGAGGATCACGCCCTGGATGACCGGATAGTCACGGCGGATGATGGCATCGACCGTGAGCCGGCCGAGCCCCGGCAGCGCGAACACGCTCTCCGTCACCACCGCGCCACCGATGAGCAGTGCAAAGCCGATCCCGATCACGGTGACCACGGGGAGCGAGGCGTTCTTCAGCGCGTGGCGGACGAGCACGCGCCGGGGCGCCAGGCCCTTGGCGAACGCGGTGCGGATGAAGTCCTCGTTCAGCACGCCCAGCATCGAGGCCCGCGTCATCCGGGCGATGAGGGCCATGTAGACGACCGACAGCGTGATGGCGGGCAGGATCAGATGCCGGATGAACGGCCACGCCCCGCGTGCCAGCGGCTGGAAGCCCTGCACCGGCAGCCAGTGGAGCGAGATCGCGAACACGTACACGAGCAGGAACCCGAGCCAGAACGTCGGCATGGAGAAACCGGACACCGCGAACACCATGACGCCGCGGTCGAGCCACGAGCCGCGCCGCCAGGCCGCCAGCACGCCGATGGGCACCCCGACGCACACGCTGATCAGCATGGCGAGCGCGGTGAGCGCGAGCGTGGCCTCCGTCCGCTGCTTGATCAGCGTCGTTACCGGCAGGCCGGAGTAAATCGAAGCCCCGAGATCGCCGCGCGCGAGACCGCCGAGCCAGATGCCGACCTGCGTGGCGAACGGCTTGTCGAGGCCGAGCTTCGTCCGTACGCGCGCGATGTCGTCGGCGGTGGCGTAATCGCCGGCGATGATGATGGCGGGATCGCCGGGCGTCACGTGCAGCAGCCCGAAGACGGCGATGGCCACCACGCCCATCACGGGAATGGTGGCCACCAGCCGTCGCGCTATCTCGCGGAGCATCGCCGCCGCGGGTCAGGCGATCGACACGTTCCAGAACAGCGGCGCCGGGAACTGCAGCACCCCGCTCACCGCTTTGCGATACGCCGTCGGCAGCACCCACTGCCCGAACGGCACGTACAGCACCTCGTCGTAGGCGACCTTCTGAATCTCCTCGGCGAGCTGCTTCTGCCGCGCCTTGTCGGTGGCGCGCGCCCACTGGATCTTCAGCTCCTCGATGCGGCCGTTCTCGGGCCAGCCGAACCAGGCACCGTCGCCGGCGCCCGAGATCCCGGCGTGCACGGCGGGATTGATCACGTCGGAGGCGATCCACCAGGTGAACAGCATGTTCCAGCCGCCCTGCGCCGGCGGCTCCTTCTTCGCCCGCCGCGCGACGACCGACGACCAGTCCATGGACTGCAGATCCACGTTGAAGCCGATCTGCGTGAGCAGCTCGCGCGTGACCAGCGCCGAGCCGTGGGTGAGCGCGATGTCGGTCGCGTCGAGCACGACCACCGGCCGCCCGTCGTAGCCGGACTCCCGGACGAGCGCCTTTGCACGGTCGACGTCCGGCTTGGCGGGCGCGCCGACCGCCGATTCGTACGGGCCGCCGCACGCGAACATGGCCGGGCAGGTGCGGTAGTACTTCTCGACACCGATTGCGGCCTTGAGATATTTCGCCTGATCCACGATGTAGAGCAGCGCCTGGCGGGCCTTCTTGTTGTCGAACGGCGGGTGCTTGTGGTTCGGCCGCACCCAGCCCTGCGTGCCGCGCGGATCGGTGACGAAGGTCGCGAGCGCCGGATTCGCCTCGATCCGCGGCACGAAGTCGAGCGGCGGGTTCTCCCACCAGTCGATCTCGCCGGCCTCCAGCGCGGCGCTCGCCGTCGCGTGATCCGGGATGTACCGCCACACGACCCGCTCCAGCGTGACGGCCTTGCCGCCCGTGGAGCCGCTCGGCGCTTCGCTGCGCGGAACGTAGTCGGGATTGCGCGCGTACACGACCTGGTTGCCCGGCTGCCATTCGTCCTTCACGAACCGGAACGGGCCGGAGCCGATGGTCTCCTTGATCGGCTCGTTCTCGGAGGTGGCCGCGATGCGCGCGGGCATCACGAACGGCACGTTGGACGACGGCTTGCCGAGCGCCTCGAGCACGAGGCCGAACGGCTGCGCCAGCTCCAGCGTGAACGTCTTGCGATCGACCGGCGCCAGCTTGCCGGTGTGCGCGGCGAGCAGCCTGCCCAGCGGATCTCGCTTGGACCACCGCCTGAGCGACTCCACCGCGTCCTCGGCGGTCACCGGATGGCCGTCGTGGAACTTGAGATTGTCGCGCAGCGTGAACGACCACTTCATGCCCTTGTTCGACGACGCGAACTTGTCGACCATCTGCGGCTTCACCGCGAGGCTGGCGTCGGTGCCGAACAGCGTGTCGTAGATCATGTACGCGTGGTTGCGCGTGATGTAGGCGGTGGTCGCGATCGGGTCGAGAACCTTGAGATCGGCGTGCGGCACGAACTTCACGGTGCCGCCCTTCTTCTGGGCGTGGGCGCGCGAGGCACCGAGGGCGGCCGCCGTGGCCGCGGCGCCCGCGAGAAAATGTCGGCGACTCAGCTGACTCATCGGCTCGTCTCCTGGATGCGGCGAGATCAACGGGCGGCGACTCGACGCGATACTAGCACGCCGGCTCGGTGTATGATGGGGCCGCATGTCCATTCCGCGCTCTCACTCGGCGGCAGCCGCCTGATGGCCCGCAAAGGATTCTACGGCTTCGAACGCCGCCGCAAGGCCGACCAGCAGAAAGCCAAGCAAGAAGCCAAGCGCGCCCGCAAGACCGAGCGGGAGGAGTCGGGCGCCGTCGGTCCCGAGATGGGTGAGGCGCCGGACACGGGCGCTCCCAGCGGCGTGTGGGAATGGTTCTCGCCGAGCCGGACGCGCACCGTCACCACCGCTCCGAAGATGCGCCCCGACCCCGGCGAGCCGAACGACTGGATGCTGCTGACCGACGTCCCCCCCGAAGAGGTTCCGCCGGCCTGAGGGCCGCCTAGCTCTTCTTCTCGGCCGCCACCGCGGCCTCGGCCGCCTGAAAGCCCATCTTGCTGTGCGTGCCGTCGCAGAACGGCTTGGACACCGAGGCGCCGCAGCGGCACAACGCGAACCGGGGCCCGCGCGCGCTCGTGTCGATCTTGCTGCCGTTCACATCGATGAGCTCGACATCGCCTTCGACGAGATACGGACCGTTCGGACGGATCGTGATCTTGGTGGGCATGGGGCCTCCTGGGCTGGGATCGGTCGTGCGCACACGATAGCACGAGGGGCGTAGACTGAGGCGTGCGCGCTCGCGGCGACATCCTCCTCATCGCGTGCTACGAGATGGGCCACCAGCCCCTGGCCGTGGCGTGGCCGGCGGCGTTTCTCGAGCGCGCCTCCTACCAGCCGGCCGTGCTCGACCTCTCGGTGGAGCCGTTCGACACCGAGCGCGTCCGCCGCGCGCGCCTCGTGGCCATCTCCGTGCCCATGCACACCGCGCTGCGACTCGGCGTGCGTGTGGCCGCGCGGGTCCGTGAGACGAACCCGGACGCCGCCATCGTGTTCTACGGTCTCTACGCGGTGCTGAACCGCGAGTACCTGCTCACCCACGCGGGAGCGACCGCCGTGCTCGCCGGCGAGCTCGAAGAGGAGCTGGTCGCGCTCGTGCGGCGCATGGAGCGCTCCGACCGCGACCTCATCCCGGCGACGACTCCCCTGCAGAAGCTGGCGTTTCCTGCCCCCAGCCGGGCGGCGCTGCCGGCACTGAAGAAGTACGCGCACCTCGATCGCGGCGATGGCACCGATCTCGTCGCGTACGTCGAGGCCAGCCGGGGCTGCAAGCACACGTGCCGGCACTGTCCGATCCCGCCCGTGTACGGCGGGCGCTTCTTCGTCGTCCCCGTCGGTGTCGTGCTCGCCGATATTCGGCAGCAAGTCGCGGCCGGCGCCGCGCACGTGAGCTTCGGCGATCCCGACTTCCTCAACGGCCCCGGCCACGCGCTGGCCGTGGCGCGCGCGGTGCACGCCGCGCATCCGCACCTGACGTTCGACTTCACGGCGAAGATCGAGCACCTCCTGCGTCACCGCGAGCGGCTCCCCGAGCTGGCCGCCCTCGGCTGTCTCTTCATCGTGTCCGCCGCCGAGTCGCTCGACGACCGCGTGCTGGGCATCCTCGACAAGGGCCACACCGGCGCCCAGGTCGTCGAGGCCCTCCACGCCACGCGCGCCGCCGGCATCACGCTGCGGCCGACGTGGGTGGCCTTCACGCCGTGGACGACGCTCGAGAGCTATCGCGCGTGGCTCGACTTCGTCGAGGCCGAGGACCTCCTCGACGCCGTCGATCCGGTGCAGTACGGCCTGCGGCTCCTCGTGCCGCCGGGCTCCCTGCTGCTCGCCCACCCCGAGATGCAGCGGCATCTCGGGCCGCTGATCCCGGACGCGTTTCATTTCGCGTGGACCCACCCGGACGCCCGCATGGAGGCGCTTCAGCAGGCCGTCAGCGAGGCCGTCGCCGCCGCCGCCGACCGCCGCGAGGAGGCGACGGTGACGTTTCACCGCGTCCGCACCCTCGCCGACCAGGCCGCCGGCGCAGCGCCGCGCCCCGCCCCGCCGGCGGCCACGGCGCGCCGGCGGGCCCCGCGTCTCACCGAGCCGTGGTTCTGCTGAGCGGAGCCACGTGAGGGCCAGTTGGCCCTCGGCGAGATTGTAGGTAAAGTACCTGTGTGAGGGGGACGCCATGACCGAGGGAAGCGATCTCAAGACCCGCGTGCAGGAGCTGATCGACACGATGATCAATCCCGCGGTCGCCGGCCACGGCGGCTACGTCGAGCTGATCGACGTGCAGGACAACCGCGTCTATCTGCAGATGGGCGGTGGATGCCAGGGCTGCGGAGCCGCCGACGTGACGCTCAAATCCGGGATCGAGCGCCTCATCAAGGAGGAGCTGCCCGAGGTGGCCGAGGTGCTCGACACGACGGACCACTCTTCCGGCACGAATCCCTACTACACCGCCGGCAAGAGCTAGCTCGCAGACGAGCGCGCCGTGGGCGGGCCGAGGCTCCTGCTGCTCCTGCCCACGCGCACGTATCGCACCGAGGATTTCGTCGACGCCGCCCACCGGCTCGGCGTCGACCTCGTGTGCGCCTCCGAGCGGCCGAGCACGCTCGAATCGCTCTCCCCTGACACGCTGCTGACGCTCGACTTCTCCGATCCGGCGGCCGCGGCCGCCCGCGCCGTCGAGTGGAGCGCGGACCGGCCGCTGGCCGCCGTGGTCGGCGTCGACGACGTCACCGCACCCGCGGCGGCCGCCATCGCCGAGCGCCTCGGCCTTCGCGCCAGCGCGCCCGCCGCCGTCACCGCCGCCCGCGACAAGTTCCAGATGCGCCAGTGTCTGGCCGCGGCCGGCGTGCCCGTCCCGCGCTTCCGTCGCATCGCGCTGGAGGAAGCGCCGCTCCGCGCGGCCCGGGGCGTCGAGTATCCGTGCGTGCTGAAGCCGCTCGCGCTCTCCGCCAGCCGCGGCGTCATCCGGGCGAACACCGCCGACCAGTTCGTGGCGGCGTTCGAGCGTATCCGTGCGCTGCTGCAGCGCGACGACGTGAGCGTGAGCGGCGACGCCGCGCGCTTCCTCCTCGCGGAGGAGTACGTCCCCGGGCTCGAGATCGCCCTCGAGGGTCTGCTGAGCGGAGGCGCGCTGCACACGCTGGCGCTGTTCGACAAGCCCGATCCCCTCGAGGGGCCGTTCTTCGAGGAGACGATCTACGTGACGCCGTCGCGGCTGCCCGCCGCCATCCAGGAGTCGATCCGCACCACGACGGCGGCGGCGTGCGCAGCGCTCGGGCTCACGGAGGGGCCGGTGCACGCGGAGCTGCGCCTCAACGACGACGGCCCCTGGGTCCTCGAGGTGGCCGCGCGCTCCATCGGCGGCCTGTGCTCGCGGACGCTGCGCTTCGGCACGGGCATGACCCTCGAGGAGATCATCCTGCGCCACGCGCTCGACTGGCCGATCGCCACGCTCGAGCGCGAGCGCCAGGCCGCCGGCGTCATGATGATTCCCATTCCGCGCGCCGGCCGGCTCGAGGGCGTGCGCGGACTCGACGATGCGAAGGCGGTGCCGCTGATCGAGGATGTCGTGGTCAGCGCGCACGTCGGCCAGACGCTGGTGCCGCTGCCCGAAGGATTCCAGTATCTCGGCTTCGTCTTCGCACGCGGCGCCGCACCGGCCGACGTGGAGGACGCGCTCCGCATCGCCCACGCCCGTCTCCGCTTCGACATTCGCTAGACGTGGGGGCCCCGACATGGCCCCTCGATCCCCGCTCAGCGCATGGCGGCGGCGGCGAGCGCGGCGAATGTCGAGGCGAGCGGAACGTCGGCGTCGTCGTACCAGTGGGCCTCGTGCAGGAGATTCAGGGTGCCGAGGACGCGGTCGTTCCAGACGACGGGAATGTTGAGGATCGAGTCGCAGCCGAGCGAGGCGATGAGCGCGTGGTCGAAGAAGTGCGCGCGGATGTCGTCCGCCGTGCGGCCGATGTACGGCCGCCGCTCGTCCAGCACCTGCCGCGACCACGCGGTGGCGTTCAGCGGCTTGCGCCCGCCGACAGGGTACGCGGCGGGCTGGCTCGTGTAGAGGCGCTCCGACTCCGCGCGGTCGGGGTGCCAGCGCAGGATCGTGAACAGCTTGTGACCGAGCGCCGCGGCGAGCGCGCGATCGAGCGCCGCAAACGCCGGCGCCGGCTGACCGTGCGCGGCCAGCGCGCGCGCCACCGCCGCGAGGTGTGGAAGCGGATCGACCGGCGTGCCCCGACTCATCGCGGCGGCGCCACCGGGACGATGCGCTCGGGCAGCAGGCCGTACGGCCGCAGGCGCAGCACGACCAGCAGCCCGGCTCCGATGAGCGACTCGCGCAGCGCCGCCACCTGCACCGGGCCCAGCGCGGTGATCCAGCCCGTCGCAAAGCGCGTGGCCTCCATGAAGAACACGACGAGCACGGCGCCGAGGACCGCGCCTGCGTTGTTGCCGGTGCCGCCGGCGGTGAGCGCAAGGACGACGTAGATCGTGACGAGCGGCACGAACGCCTCGGGCGCGATGTACGAGGTGTAGTGACCCCACAGCGCGCCGGCCACGCCAAGGATCGCGGCGCTGACGGCGAACGCCTGCACCTTGAAGGCGATGACACGCTTCCCGGCCACGGCGGCCACCTGGTCGTCGTCGCGGATGGCGCGCAGCACGCGCCCGTACGCCGAGTGCCGGACGCGCTGACACACGACGAAGGTCACGGCCACCGCGACGGCGACCAGGCCGAGATAGAGCATGTTGAACGCAGCGGGGGTGAGGCGGCCGCGCCACGGGCCCGGGATGCCGGAGATGCCGTCGGTCCCGTTGGTGAGCCACAGCTCGTTGCTGGCCACCAGGCGAACGACCTCCGAGAAGCCGAGCGTGATGATGGCGAGGTAATCGCCGCGCAGCCGCGCGGTGGTGATCGCCATGGCGGCGCCTGCGCCGGCCGCCAGCACGGCGGCGGCGGCGATGCCGAGGGCGATCGGCGCGCCCGCACGCTTGCACAGCAGGGCGGAGACGTACGCGCCGACGGCGAAGAAGCCGACGAGGCCGAGGTTGATCATGCCGGTCATGCCCCACACGACATTCAGCCCGAGGGCCATGAGCGCGTAGAGGCCGGCGAACACGGCCATGGCGACGAGATAGTTCTCCATCAGTACGCGCGCTCGCCGAGCAGCCCCCGTGGCCGCAGTGTCAGCACGACGAGGATGGCGGCGAAGCCGACGACCGTCCGGTAGGCCGGCGCCAGCACGAGCAGCGAGAGCTCCTCGCCGACGCCGATGGCGAGGGCGCCGAGCACGGCGCCCGGGATCGACCCGAGCCCGCCCACGACGGCTGCCGCGAACACCGAGAGGATCACGCGGAAGCCGGTCAGCGGGTCGATCGAGGTGTCCAGCCCGACCAGCATGCCGCCGACGCCGGCCAGGCCCATGGCCACGAAGTTCGTCAGGCGCGCGACGCGATCGGCGTCGATGCCCTTGATGCCGGCCAGCATCGGATTGTCGGCCACCGCGCGCATCGCCTTGCCCATGCGCGTGAACGCGAGAAAGACGAACACGGCGGCCATCGCGAGCACGGCCATCGCGAGGTTCTCCACCTGCTGGGGCCCGACCCGCAGCGCCCCGAGACGCCAGTCGCGCCGGATCGGCAAATCGTAGCCCCGCAGGTCGTTGCCGAAGACGAACCGCAGCGCGTTCTCGAGCAGGATGGTCAGCGCCACGGCGCCGATGGCGGTGGTGAGCGCGCCGGCCGGACGCAGCGGCTTGAGCAAGAGCTCGTCGGAGAGCACGCCGGCCACGCCCGCGACGACGAAGGCGGCCGCGACGGCGAGCGCGGCCGGCCAGCCGAGCGCGGCGTTGGCGACCCAGCCGGCGAAGGCGCCAATGGTCAGGTGCGAGGCGACCGTGAAGTTGGGAAAGCGCAGCACCGCGTAGATCGCCGTGAAGCCGATGGCGGGCACCGCGAGCACCGTGCCCGCCATGAGGCCGTTCAGCGCCAGCTGCGCGGCCTCGCCGAGCACGTCAGGCGATCTTCAGCAGCGTGAACTTGCCCTTGTCCGCCCGCTCGTACCGGAACTTCGTGTCGAGGATGTCGCCGATCTCGTTGAAGTCGCACGGGCCGCTGGCGCCGTCGAAGTTGATCTCCTTGCCCTGCGCGAGCAGCTTCAGGCCGTCGACCGCGCTGTCGACGCGCGTGCCGCCGCCCTGCGAGATCTTCCGCACGTGATCCTTCACCGCGGTGCCGCTGGCGTCGCCGCGCGCGTGGCCGATGGCGAGACAGACGAGGCTGATGTGATCGTGCGTCTGGCACGAGTACGGATCGAGATCGTCACTGCCGAGCGCGTGGGCCAGCCGCTTGTAGGCCGGCGAATCGACGGAGGGCGACGGCGCGATCGTGTACGTCCCGTCCGTGACCTCGGTCGGCAGCGCGCCGAGCAGCTTCTGGTTGACCGCGTAGGCCTGGGCGATCTTGCCGCCGGTGTAGCCGGCCTTGAACAGGTCCTTCAGCACGACGGTGACGTCCGGCGTGTAGCCGTTGAGATAGAGCATGTCCGGCTTCGCTCTCAGGACCTGATCGATCTCCGAGCGGTACGTCGTCTTGTCCTTGTCGTAGACGACGGCCGCGACCAGCTCCCCGCCCTGGCGCTTCAACTCCTCGCCGACGATCTTCTGCGTCGGCAGCGCGAACGGCGCCTGCACGGCCAGGATGCCGACGCGCTTGCTGCCCACCGAGACCATGAAGTCCGCGAACTTCTTTCCCTGCAGCTGCGTGTTGGGCTGGGTGCGGATCAGATAGCCCTGATGGGGCAGCAGCGTGATCGTGTCGGAGCCGGAGACCGTGGTCAGGAACGTCTTCGACTCCCAGCAGAGCGGCGCCACCGCCGTCGTCACCGCCGACGCCCAGGTGCCCATCACCGCCGCCACCTTGTCGACGTCGATGAGCTTGCGGGCCGCCCGCACGCCGGCCTCCGGGTTCGTCTGGTCGTCCTCGCTCACCAGCTCCACCTTGCGGCCCGCCACGCCGCCGGCGGCGTTGATCTCGCCCGCGACCCACTGCATCGCCTTCAGCATCGACGGGCCATAGTTGCCGCCGGCCCCGGTGAGCGGCGTCAGCGTGCCGAGCCGGATGGCGCCGCCCTGCCCGCGCGCGAGCGCCGGCACCATTCCGGCCGCGAGCACGGCTCCGCCTCCTGCGATGAACGTGCGACGCGAGACGCGCTGGCTCATGACGCTACCCTCCCAGGAAGATCCGCCGCACGTCGGGATCCCGCGCGAGGTCCGCGGCCGGTCCCGTCCGGCTGTTGCGGCCGTCGACGAGAATATAGCCCGTCCGGGCGATGGCCAGCGCCTCCAGCGCGTTCTGCTCCACCATCACCACCGTCACGCCGTCGCCGTTGATGGCGGTGATGGTCTCGAAGAGCTGCTCGGCCGCCCGCGGCGCCAGGCCGGCGGACGGCTCGTCGAGGAGCAGCACCGTGGGCTCCACCATGAGCGCCATGGCCATGGCGAGGATCTGGCGTTGCCCGCCGGACAGCGTGCGCGCCGCGTGCCGGCGGCGCTCGGCGAGCAGCGGAAAGCGCGCGAAGATCGCCTCGATCTTCGCGCGGCTGCCGCGCGGGTCGACGTAGCCGCCGATCTCGAGGTTCTCGCGCACCGAGAGCGTCGCGAAGACATTCTGCTCCTGCGGCACGAACGCGACGCCGAGCGCGCTGATCTCACGCGGCGGCCGCCCGTGAATCGGCACGTCCCGCAGCCGCACCGTCCCGCGGTGCGGACGCAGGATGCCGGCCACGACCTTGAGCAGCGTCGACTTGCCGGCGCCGTTGGGTCCGATGACACTGACGATCTCGCCGGCCTCGGCGCACAGGTCCACGCCCTTGAGGATCTCGTCGCTCGGCGAGTAGCCGGCCACGACGCCGTCCACGGCGAGGAGCGCGGTCACGGCGCGGGCGCGCGGCGGCCGAGGTACGCGGTCTGCACCCGCGCGTCGGCGGCGACGTCGGCGAAGCGCCCCTCGGCGAGCCGCCGCCCGTCGGCCATGACGATGACGGGATCGCACAGGCGCGCGATGACGTCCAGGTGGTGCTCGATGACGAGGAAGGTGAGCCCTTCGCGCCGCAGCGACTCGAGGTGGCGGGCCAGCTCCACGGCCAGCGCGGGATTGACGCCCGCGATCGGCTCGTCGAGCAGCACCAGCTGGGGATCGGTCATCAGCACGCGGCCGAGCTCCAGCAGCTTCTTCTGTCCGCCCGACAGCTCGGCGGCCGGCGCGTTGGCCAGCGCGGCGAGCCCGAGCCGGGTGGCGACGGCGAAGGCACGGTCGATCAGGACGCGCTCGCGGCGGCGCACGGCCGGCGTGCGCGCGACGGCGCGCCACAGCGTCTCACCGGGCTGCGCGGCGCCGTAGAGCAGCAGGTTCTCGAGCACCGACAGCCGCGGAAAGCCGCGCGCGATCTGAAACGTGCGCACGAGCCCCCGTCGCGTGACCGCGTGCGGCGGCCAGCCGGTCACGTCCGCGCCGTCGAAGCGGACACGGCCGGCGTCCGGAGGAATCAGCCCCGACACGCAGTTGAAGAGCGTCGTCTTCCCGGCGCCGTTGGGCCCGATCAGCCCCGTGATGGTCCCGCGCGCGACGCTGAGGTCCACACCGTCGAGGGCGCGCACGCCATAGAACGCCCGGCGCAGTCCGCGGACCTCGAGCAGGACCTGGCTCACGCGCGCTCGGCGATCTCCCGCATCTTCCGGAAGAGCAGCGTGCGCCGCCGGTTCGCCTCGGGCAGCGTCGACACGTCGACCTCCGCCACCGTCAGCCCGTACGCGGGATACGACGGAATCTCGCCGTCGGCGAGCTCGTTCATGCGCACCTTGCGCGCCATCGCGGCCTCGACGTACGGCGCCAGCGCCTCCGCCTTGCGCGCGGCCCGCGCGGCTTCGCGCGCCTGGAACTCGGGCATCACGGCCGCCGCGAAGAGGTCGAGCGACTCGCAGATGTCCTCGTGGCGGTTCTTGCCGCCCTGCTGGATGAAGATCGTCTGGTCGACGCCGACGTCCTCGAACGTGCGCAGCGTGGCCGTGAGCTCGTCGGGCGTGCCGATGCAGCCGACGCCGCCACCGAGCAGCTCGGTGCCGAGCGCGTCGCGCACGGCGATGTACTTGTTCCAGATGTTCGTGCGGCCCGGAGTGTGCTTGCCGAACGCGTAGTGGTGGCCCAGCGCGAACTGGAAGAAGCGGAAGCCGTCGGTGCCGCGCCGTCGCGCCTCGTCGGCGTCGCGGTGACACGAGAAGCCGGTGACCATGGCGATGTTGGGATTGACGGCGTGGCCGATCGGCACGCACTCGCGCTTGAACGTCTCGTAGTAATCGTCCACCCAGTGCCGGGCCTCCGCGGGATCGATGAACGCGAACGTGAGGGCGCCCATGCCGAGCTGCGCGGCCAGCCGGATGGTCTCGCGGTTGGAGCACGCGACCCAGAGCGGCGGGTGCGGTTTCTGGACGGGCTTGGGCACGACGTTCCGCACGGGCATCGAGAAGTACTTGCCGTGAAAGCCGGGATACGGGTCCATGACCAGCATGTTGGCCGTCTGCTCCACCGTCTCCCGCCACATCGCGCGGCGCTCCGCGGGATCGATGCCGAAGCCCTCCAGCTCTGCGCGGGAGGCCGACTCGCCGGTGCCCCAGTCGACGCGGCCGTTCGAGACGAGATCGAGCGAGGCGATGCGCTCGGCCACGCGCGCGGGATGGTTGTAGCCGGGCGGCATGAGGACGATGCCGTGGCCGAGCCGGATGCGCCGCGTCCGCTGCGAGGCGGCCGCCAGGAAGACCTCGGGCGCCGACGAGTGCGAGTACTCCTCGAGGAAGTGATGCTCGACTTCCCACGCGGAATCGATGCCGAGGCGATCGGCGAGCTCGACCTGGTCGAGCGCGTCCTGGAAGAGGCGCCGCTCGCTGTCCGGAGTCCACGGCCGTGGAAGCTGGTGCTCGTAGAAGATGCCGAATCGCATGCAGTCGCCTCCTGGAATGGCCGTGCACTATAGCACGCGCGCTATGATGCCCACGATGCGGAGCCGCTGGCCGGCGCTCGTCGTGGTGTTCATCACGCGCATCTCGATGGGCGTGCAGTTCCAGTCCATCGCGTCGGTGGCGCCGCTGCTCGTGGCGGATCTCCATCTGTCGTACGCGCAGCTCGGCACCCTCGTCGGTCTCTACCTGCTTCCCGGTGTGGCCCTGGCGCTGCCCGGCGGCTGGCTCGGCCGGCGATTCGGTGAGCGCCGCGCCGTCGTGTGGAGTCTCGCGCTCATGCTGGCCGGCGGCCTCGTCTCGGCGGCGGGCGGGAGCTTCGCGACCGTCGCCGCCGGACGGGTGATCAGCGGCGGCGCTGCCGTGCTCATGAACCTCCTGGTGATCAAGCTCACCGCCGACTGGTTTGCCGAGCACGAGATGGCGACCGCGATGGCGGTCGTCCTCACCGCGTGGCCGGTCGGCCTGGGACTCGCGGTGGCCACGCTCGGCGCCGTCGCCACCGCGAGCTCGTGGCGCGTCGCGATCGTGGTCGCCTCCGCCACCGCCGCCGTGGGCCTGGCGCTGATGGCGCTCGTGTTCCGGCCGGCGCCGACACGCAGCGAGCCCGGCTCGGCCTCGCTCGCCGCCGCGGACCAGGCGCTGGCGGTGAGCAGCGGTGCCGCCTGGGGAGCGTTCAACGCGAGCGTCATCGTCGTCGTCGCGTTCGCGCCGGCCATGCTGGTGGCGCGGGGAACATCGCTCGGGCAGGCCGGCTTCCTGGTCGGCCTGGCGATCTGGACCACGATCGTGTCGGTGCCGCTCGGCGGCCTCGCGAGCGATCGCATCGGCCGCCCGAACGTCGCCATCGTCGCCGGCTGCCTGGCCGCAGTGGCGCTGCTGCTGGCGCTGCCCACGATGCCGGCCGCCTCCGTGGGACTCCTCCTGCTCGGCGTGGTGGTGGGCGCGGCACCCGGCCCGCTGACGTCGCTGCTGCCGCGCGCGCTGCCGCCGGAGCGGCTCGCCGTCGGTCTCGGGCTCTCCTACACCGTCTACTACGTCGTCGTCGCGCTGGCGCAGCCGCTCGCCGGCATGGTGCGCGACCACACCGGCGACCCGGCGGCGCCGATACGCGTGGCAGCCGCCGCGATGGCGGCGACGATCCTCGGATTGATCGTGTTCCGGTGGATAGAGCGCCGCCGCTCACGGACACGCTGAGCGGCCGACGCCGGCTCCCCTATTGACACACCGGGCCTGATTGCTCACATTGGCGCCCTCGGCTCGCTCGGTCGTTCGCTCGCTTCCCGACGCCGCCCACGTTGAACGAAGGAGGGTCCGATGAACAGCGGAGTGCCCGACCCGACACTGACCCGCCGCGACGTCCTGAAGGGCGGCTCGGGCCTCGCCGCCGCGACCGCGCTGTCCGCGATCGCCCCGCGCGCTGCGGGCGCGCAGACGCCGAAGCGCGGGGGAACGCTTCGCACCTCGGTGATCGCCGACCCCGTCACCGGCTTCGACCCACACCAGACGATCTCCTTTCTCACCATGGTGCCGCTGTCGTTCGCGTACAGCCGCCTGGTGAAGGTCAAGGCCGGCCCCGACGTGAAGCCGATGACCTATCCGGTCGAGCCGGACCTGGCGGAGTCCTGGACGCGCGCAAACGACACGACGTACGTCTTCCGGCTGAAGAAGGGCGTCCGCTGGCATCCGAAGCCGCCCGTGAACGGCCGCGAGCTGACCTCCGAGGACGTGAAATACACGTATGACCGGTTCCTCGGCATCAAGGGCAACGGCAACCGGCCCGTGCTCGAGTCGATCGATCGCATCGAAACGCCGGACAAGTACACGGTCAGGTTCATTCTGCGGGAGCCCAACGCCTGGTTCATTGACAACCTGGCGTCGACGTCGACCTGGATCATCGCCCGCGAGTGCGTCGAGAAGTTCGGCGATCTCAAGAAGGCGGAGTCCGTGGTCGGCACCGGTCCCTGGATGCTCGAGAAGTGGGAGCCGAACGTCCGGCTGACCTACGTGCGCAACCCGAGCTACTTCGTGCCCGGGCTGCCCTATGCCGACGCCGTCGACGTCCTCATCGACAAGGATCCCTCGTCGCGCCTCGCCGCGTTCCTGGCGGGCCAGCTCGATTTCGCCCCCGAGTACCAGCACGTCATCCGCCGCCTGGACCTGGCGATCGCGAAGCAGCGGCGGCCGAATCTGCAGACCGCCGAGTTCGCGTGGTTCACCAGCGGCAGCACGGGATTCAAGATCGACAAGCCGCCGTTCAACGACGTCCGGGTACGGCGCGCGCTCTCGCGGGCGGTGAATCTCGCAGAGATCTTCGAGTCCAACGCGTTCTCGCAGGGCTCGTGGGTGCCCAACCCCGCGGTCCCCGCCGCCTCGGCCGAGTGGTCGATCCCCATCGACCAGCTTGGCCCCGAGGGGCGGCGCCTCTACGAGCACTCGACGGCGGACGCCAAGCGGCTGCTCGCCGAAGCCGGCCACCCGAACGGGTTCAAGACGGAGGTCGAGGCGCCCGGGACGGGCTACGGACCGGACTTCCTCGATTTCGTGCAGATCGCCGTGAAGAACTGGAAGGCGGCGGGGATCGACGCCGACCTGAAGCTCAAGGAGTACGGCGCCTTCATCTCCAGCACGATCTACGGGAAATTCGACCATATGTTCGTCGGCCTGCGCGGAGCGTGGACGGATCCCGAGGCCTATTTCTACCGCTGGTTCATGCCGGGGCAGCCGCTGAACGTCTGGAACGTCAACGACTCCAAGCTCACGGACATGATCAAGCTGCAGCGCCGGACGTTCGACGTGGCGAAGCGGCGGCAGATCGTGTTCGACATCCAGCGCTACCTCGCCGAGCAGGCGTATTTCGGCGCCGACGGCTCGGTGAAGGTCGTGTGCGCGTGGGAACCCCACATCAAGAACTTCATGCCGAACAACGGCTTCGACTACGGCGGCCGACTCATGGCCGCGTGGATCGACAAGTAAGCCGGGCGGCAGCGCCGCCGCCCGCCCGCGGGGCGACGGTGCCGCCACGCGCGTGATGCACACCTACGTCCTGCGCCGACTCCTCGTTGCCGTGCCGTCGGTGCTCATCGCCTCGTTCATCGTGTTCACGCTGCCACGGCTCATCCCCGGGGATGTCGTGCAGCTCATGCTCGAGGAGAAGGCCTACGGCAAGGATCTGGAGGAGCTGCGCGCGAAGCTCGGCCTCGACCGGCCGATCCCCGTCCAGTACGCACAGTGGCTCGGCCGGATTGCCCGCGGCGACCTCGGTGAGTCGCTGTGGACGCGCCAAGGCGTGGTCGGTGAGCTGGCTCGCCGGTTGCCCGTGACGCTGACCCTCGGCTGCATGGCCCTCGCCGTGGCGGTCGTCGTGGGCATTCCCATCGGCGTCGTGGCCGCGGTCCGGCAGGAGAGCCCGCTCGACTTCGTCGCCCGCAGCCTGGCCGTCCTCGGCCTGTCCGTCCCGGCGTTCGTGCAGGCCATCGTGGTGATCCTGCTGCCCGCGATCTGGTGGGGCTGGACGCCGATGGGCCGCTACGTGCAGCTCTCGGTCGACCCCGTTCGCCACGTCGTCCAGTTCCTGCTGCCGGCGGCCATCCTCGGCATCGCGTCGGCAGCGGCCATCATGCGGCTCACGCGTGGCATGCTGCTCGAGGTGCTCCGTCAGGACTACGTGCGCACCGCGTGGGCGAAGGGACTCCGCGAGGGCGACGTGGTCGTCAAGCACAGCCTCAAGAACGCCGTCATCCCCGTGGTCACGGTGCTCGGGCTGCAGGTGGCGCAGATCGCCGGCGGTGCGGTGATCATCGAGACGATCTTCGGCCTGCCGGGCATGGGCCAGTTCCTGGTGGAGGCGATCGTCCAGCGGGACTATCCCGTCATCCAGGGCATCAACTTGATCATCATGCTGATGATCGTGGCCACGAACCTCGCCGTCGACATCGCGTACGCGTTGATCGACCCGCGCATACGGTACTGAGCGTGGCACAGACGATCGAGACGGTGCCGGTCCCCGCGCCGCTGCCGCGCGCGTGGCGTCTGCCCCGTGCGCTCGGTGACGCTCTCCGGCTGGGCCGGCGCAAGCCGCTCGGCGCCGTCGGCGCGCTCATCGTCCTGGCACTGCTCGTGATGGCGGTGTTCGCCGGCCAGCTCGCGCCGTACGCGTACGACGAGTCGATCGCCGGCGCACGGATGAAGCCGCCGGGACCGCAGTTCTGGATGGGAACCGACAACCTCGCGCGCGACATCTGGAGTCGGGTCGTCTACGGTGCGCGCATCTCCATCACGGTCGGGTTCGCCACGGTGGCGCTCGGCACCCTGCTCGCCACGGTCGTCGGCGTCTGCAGCGCGTACGTCGGCGGCATGGTGGACCTGGTCGTCCAGCGTCTGGTCGACGCCTGGATGTCGTTCCCGGCACTGGTCATCGTGCTGTCGATGCTCGCCGCGCTTGGCCCCGGCCTGCTGAACCTCATCCTCGCGCTCTCGATCCTCGGCGCGGCGGGCGCCTCGCGCGTCATCCGCGGGGCAACGCTGTCGGCGATGCAGAATCCCTACGTGGAGGCCGCGCGCGCCCTTGGCGGCGGACACCTGCGCATCCTGCTCCACCACCTCGTTCCGAACGTCATGGCGACGATCATCATCCTCGCGACGATCGGTCTGGGGACGGTGATCCTCGCCGAGTCTGCGCTGTCATTCCTCGGTTTCGGCGTGCCGCCGCCCTATCCGTCCTGGGGTGGCATGCTGGCAGGGTCCGGCCGCTCGTTCATGTATCACGCGCCGTGGATGGCGCTCTGTCCGGGAGCGGCGATCTCGCTCGCGGTCTTTGGCTTCAACATGCTGGGCGACGCGCTGCGGGACGTCCTCGATCCCCGGCTCCGCGGCACGGGGATGCGCATGCGCGGATAGGTTGCGCTACGGTCGGCCGTACGTGCCGCCGCCCCGCGCGCGGTCGCGCCGGCGCGCGCTGGGGATGAGGACGCCGGCGACGACGAAGAGCACGATGAGGACGGCGCCGATCAGCATGGCCGCGGTGATCGGAAGACCGAACACGCGGTGATCGGCGCGCGGCACGACCGTGCCCGCGGACGCCGCCGGCGCGTCACCGTCCCGGTTGCCGGGGCGTACCTCCGCCGCGTTCGGCTGCTGACCGCGCTGCACGACACCATCGTCCTTGGGGCCGGCGGCGCCCGGCGCGCCTTGCTCACGGTTCAGGCCGGCGGCAGGACGTTCCTGCGCGTGGACGGAGCCGGCCATGCTCAGCAGCGCGGCGAGAACGACGGCAAGCCAGTTCATGTGGTGAAGCCTCCTGGATGATGCGCAGCAAGCTCGGTGCCACCATCCGCGCTTGACACGCCACCGCGCGCACCGATAATAGCTGCGATCATCATGCGCTCGCGTCACGGGTCTCTCCGAATCGCGTCGTACCTCGCCATCGTTCTGCTGCTGCTCGGCGCCGCGATGGCCATCGAGCTCAGGCTCAGCGCCGTCCAGCGCGTCGTGCTCGACTCGATCGACGACCCGGTCGCCCAGGAGCAGGATGAGGCCTCGCCGGCCAACGCGCCGAGCGCGCACCGCGGTCACGAGGCGCTCGCCCGCATCGCGCTCGCGTTACGACTCACCGACGACGTCGCGCCGTCGGTCGAGACCGCCGTCGTCGCCCCGTCCCCCGAAGTCTCCGCCGCCCGCGCACCGCCCGCCGCGTAGCACCGACGCGCGTCGTCGTCCATCGGCCTGCGCCTGAGACGCGCACCGGGCGTGGACCGCCGTTCCCCGCGCGCACGCGGAGTGATGTTCATGGAGACGTATGAGCGAGATCGCATGGTCCGCTACCGCATGGCTCGCGGCGTGCTGCCGCGACGGGCGGAGCGGGCCCGCATGTGGGGCGGGCAAGGGTCGCTGCGCCCGTGTGAGATCTGCGAGGAGAAGATCCTCATGAGCGCCATCGAATACGAGCTGGATCTCGACGGTCGCACGGTGATCCTCTGCGTGCCGTGCTACCTGGCGTGGCGGACCTGCTGCGGCCACTGAGCGTCGCGGGCTCTTGACGCTGGCGCGCCCGCCGTGGTCTAAGGACACACCCGGGAGGGCGTATGACGCTCAGCGCCGAGCGGCTCGAGAGCCTGTACACGACGATGGTGAAGATTCGCCGCTTCGACGAGCGGACCGCGGAGCTCTTCGTCGAGGGCCTCGTGAAGGGCACCGCGCATTCGTACGTGGGCGAGGAAGCCGTGGCCGCGGCCGCGTGCGCCTGCCTGCGGGTCGACGACTACATCGTCGGCACGCACCGCGGCCACGGCCACTGCATCGCCAAGGGCGCACGCATGGACCGGATGATGGCCGAGCTCATGGGCCGGGTGGACGGCTACTGCCGGGGCCTCGGCGGCTCCATGCACATCGCGGCCCTCGACCTGAACATCCTCGGCTGCAACGGCATCGTGGCCGCCGGGCTGCCGATCGGCACCGGGGCGGCGCTGGCCGCGCGGCTGCAGAAGACCGACCGCGTGGTCATCGCGTTCTTCGGCGACGGCGCCTCCAACCAGGGCGTCGTCCACGAGTCGCTCAACCTCGCCGCCGTATGGAAGCTGCCGATCGTCTTCCTGTGCGAGAACAACCAGTACGCGCTCTCGACGTCGTCGCGCCGCACCGTGGCCGGTGACTCGATCGCCGGCCGCGCCGCCGCCTACGCGATTCCGGGCGTCCGCGTTGACGGCAACGACCTGTTCGCCGTCTACGAGGCCGTGAAGACCGCCGTCGCGCGCGCCCGCGGCGGCCAGGGACCGACGCTCGTGGAGGCGCTCACCTATCGCTGGGGCGGCCACTCCATGCGCGCGAATCTGCCGGACTACCGCACGCGCGACGAGGAGCGCGAGTGGATCGAGCGCGACCCCATCGCACGGGTCAAGCCGGCGCTCGAGCGAGCGGGGACGACGCCGCTCCGGCTGAAGGAGCTCGACGAAGCGGTGGAGATCGAGCTCGACCGCGCGGTCGGCTTCGCCAAGGCCAGTGCGCAGCCGACGATCGAGCTGATGGAATCGGCGGTGTACGCGCCGCACGCGCACGCGCTCGAGCCGACCGATCGCCGCGGTCCCGAGCGCACCATGGCCGAGGCGCTCAACGAGGCGCTGGTGGCCGAGATGACACGCGACGAGCGTGTGTTCGTGATGGGCGAGGACGTCTCGCTCATCGGCGGGATCTTCGGCGTCACCCGGGGGCTGCGCGAGGCGTTCGGTGAGGAGCGCGTCCGCGACACGCCGATCTCGGAGGCCGGCTTCGTCGGCGCCGGTGTCGGCGCCGCCATCGCAGGACTGCGGCCGGTCGTGGAGATCCAGATCTGGGACTTCATCGCGGTGACGATGGACCAGGTCGTGAACCAGGCGGCGAAGTTCCGGTACATGCTCGGCGGCGGACCGACGGTGCCGCTCGTCATTCGCGGACCGCAGGGTGGCGGCATCCGCCTCGCGGCGCAGCACTCGCAGAGTCTCGAGGCCTGGTTCGCCCATGTCCCCGGGCTCGTCGTCGTCGCGCCGTCGACGCCGTACGACGCCAAGGGACTCCTCGCCTCCGCCATCCGGGACGACAACCCGGTGATCTTCCTCGAGCACAAGGCGCTCTATGCGGTGAAGGGACCGGTACCCGCGGAGCCGTACGCGATCCCGCTCGGCAAGGCCGACATCAAGCGCGCCGGCTCGGACGTGACCGTCGTCGCCACGCAGGCAATGGTGGCCCGCGCGCTCGCCGCCGCCGCCGAGCTGGAGAGGGACGGCATCAGCGTGGAGGTCATCGATCCTCGCACGATCGTTCCCCTCGACGAGGCCACGCTGCTGGAGTCGGTTCGCAAGACGCACCGGCTCGTGGTGGCCCACGAGGCGGTCAAGCGCGGTGGCTTCGGCGCCGAGCTCGCGGCCCTGGTGGCCGAGCGCGCGCTCGACGAGCTCGACGCGCCCGTCGTGCGCGTCGGCGCGCGGCCCGTCCCGATGCCGTACAACGACGATCTCGAGCGGGCCACCATTCCGAGCCAGGCCGACATCACGGCCGCGATCCGTGAGTTGTTCTAGGTAGCCCGGCCGCCGCGCTCTGTGCGCGCGCGAGACTCATCGGGTGAGCCGGGCGCCCGAGAGCGCCAGCTTCGACGCGGGCGCCGGTCGACGCTGAACGGTGCGCGGCGTCGGCAGCGCGGTCAGCACGATGTCCGTATCGTCGCCGAGCACTCCGCGCGCGAGGCCCACCATCGACGCCACGTGCGGGGCGTCGGGCGCCACCGCGAGCACCACGGTCCATCGGCCGCCGCGGCCGCGGCGCACGACTGGCGCCACCACCGGGCCGAGCGCGGCGTGGATCGCGTCGGTCACCGCGATCTGGCGCGCGACCACGGCGTCGCGCCGGCGCTGACGCGCGTCCACCAGCCTCAGCAGCCCGACGAGCAGCAGCGCGGGCATCGCGAGCACGACGAGCACGGCCACGGCGATCACCGGGCGCCCCCACCGTCGGCGAGCAGAACCGGCACCATCGCCCCGGCCCGGACGCCGGCCGCGACGCGCCCCAGCGCACCGCGCCACCACGCGCGGCGCCGCACGGCGAGCGCGATCACGTCGGCGCCGAACACCTCGGCCTCGTGGAGGATCTCGGTCACCGGTTCCCCGAGCCGCGCGCGATACTCGACCGGCACGCCGTCGAGCACGGGCTCGAGATCACGCAACCGATCGAGGGCCTCCGCTTGCCGTCGGGCCTCGACGTCGTGCGCGTACTCGAGCACGCGGCCGTCGGCGTCGATCCGCGTGCGCGCGCCCGCCATCACGCGCAGCAGCCGCACGGTGCCGCCGGCACCGCGCGCGAGATCGGCCACGAGCGGAAGCACGGCCTCGGCTTCCTCGTTGGCGTCCAGCGGCACCAGGATTCGCTTGGCCATCATCCACCTCCGCCCGATATGACACCGCGCGCGGGCGCGTGTGAAACCGAGCGTGGGCGTGCGCAAGGACCCGCGCACAGGGGCGCCGACGGCGAGCGCGAGCGGTCAGCCGGCGAGCGGGTGGAGGTCCGGCCGGCAGTCGCTGCAGGGTTCGAGACCCAGCGCGGCGACCACGTCGCGGGACGCGATGAGCGTCAGGTTGGCGAGACTGGACGACGGCAGGTCGCCGCACGTCGGCAGGCAGTACGCGCGATCATCGCCGGCGCGCACGTACATCCGCTCGCGCGCGACACGAAAGTCGCGGGCGGCGGTGGTGGTGCGCACGCCCTCGACCTCGAGCAGCTGTCGCTTCAGCCCGAGCTTGTCGCCGGCATACCCGGTGAGCTTGCCCGAGGAGCCGACGATGCGATGACACGGCACCACGATCGGCAACGGGTTCCAGCGGAGCGCCTGCGCCACCGCACGCTCCGCCCCGGGCTTGCCCACGCGCCGCGCGAGCGCCGCGTACGACGTCACCGCGCCGTACGGGATACCGCGCGCGGCCTCGAGCACCGCGCGCCGGAAATCGCTGCCGGCCAGGCGGAGGTCCAGACGCCAGCCCAGCTCGCGCCGGCGACCGGCGAGAAAGTCCAGCAGCTCGTCACGCAGCCGCGCGATCTCCGCCGAGTCCTCGACCGTCTCGACGTCGGCCAGCTCGCGCAGTCGCGACGCGGCCAGCGTCGTGGCGTCGCCGAGGTACTCGACCATCGTCACGCCGTGCTCCGAGCGCGCCACCAGGATGTTGCCGAGCGGCGACGGCACGATCCCGTAGCGCAGCACGCGGCTCCTCACGTCGGCCAGCCGGCGTTGCAGCGCCGCGCGCGAGGCGGCCAGCTCGGCGGCCGCAGGCGCGTCGCCACGCAGCCCGCGGGCGAGGCTGTCGATGGCGCGATAGCGCGCGAGCTCCTCGCGACACGAGGCGCAGTCCCGCGCGTGCTCGTCCACGCGGCGCGCCGCGCCGGCGGCCGCCTCGCCGGTGGCCGTGGCGACCAGATCGGCTTCGATCGCGCGGCAGGACGGGGGCGTGGGCGTCATCGCGTTCGCTCCATCGGTAGGGCGTGGCCGTTGAGGCTCACGCGAATCTTCTTCAGCGCCTGGAAGACGTGCGCCCGGGCGCTGTCGGGCGAGCACTCGAGGCTCTCGGCGATCGCGTCGTACTCGAGGTCGTGCACCTTGCGCAGCGTGAACGCCAGCCGCTGCTTGAGCGGCAGCGCGGCCACGACCCGGTCCAGCAGCTCGCGCGTCTCGCGCAACACGTGCTCCTCCTCGGGGCCGGCCGGCTCCGACCCGGCCGATCCCTCGCCGGCGGCAACGTAGGCGCGACGCCGCCGCGCTTCGCTCCGGAAATGGTTCCGCGCGAGATTGGTCGCGATGGCAAAGAGCCACGCCCGGACGTTGGCGTCCGCGGAGAGCGTGGGCCACGCGCGGTACGCGCGCAGGAACGTCTCCTGGACGAGGTCGTCGGCTCCGCTGGCGCGCCAGGTCAGCCGCCGCAGGTACCGGTAGATCTCCGGATGATGCGCGGCCACCACCTCATCGAACGAGGCGAGCCCCATACGCCCTCTAGAACACCGGACGCAGGCGGCCGTGAAAGGCCTCCGGCCGGTTCACCGGGGCTTGAGCTCCAGCCGGTAGCCGTCGGGGTCCCGTATATATAAGGATGGGCCGTCCCCGAAGGCGCCCCGCCGCTGGACAACCTCGCTGTCCAGGTGCACCCCCCGCGCCCGAAGGGCCGCCGCCAGCGCCCCCAGATCATCGCAGCGGATCGACAGGCAGACGTGGTCCATGCCTCGGCCCTCCGCCGGGGGCGGCCCGTCGGCCGGCAGCAGGTCGATGAGGGCCGCGCCGAAGCGCAGCTGCACGAGCGAGATCCGCGTGTTCACGTGATCGACCGTGCAGCCGAGGACGTCGACGTAGAACCGCTGCGAGGCGGCCTGGTCTTGCACGCGCAGCACGACGTGATCGAGTCCCAGCGGCTCGAAGCGATCAGTCACGGCGCAGCACCGGCAGCGGCTTCTCGCCGAGCAGGCGGAAGGTCGCGAGAAACCCGATGGCCACCGAGAGGACCACGCTGAGCCCCACGCCGGCGAGCATCGCGCCCGGCTCGAATCGCCACGGCGTCTCGAACACGAAGCGCAGCACGACCCACGCAAGGACCGCGGCCAGCGCCGTGCCGGCGAGGCCGGCGACGGCGCCGAGACAGCCGAACTCCACCGCGAACGCCCGCGCCACGACACCGCGCGTGGCGCCGAGCGTGCGGAGCACGACGGACTCGTAGAGCCGCTGGTACCGCGTCGCGGTGAGTGCGCCGGCCATGACGGCCAGGCCGGTGCCCACGGTGAACAGCGCGATGAGCCGCACGGCCACCGCGATGTCGGCCAGGACCACGCTCACCCGCTCCAGCACGTCGCGCAACGGAATGGCGCTCACGTTGGGAAACGCGCGCGCGACCGCGGTCTGCAGCGCCGTCTCGGTGGGCGCCGGCGTCCGCGCCGTGCCGACGTAGCTCGCGGGCGCGCCGTCGAGCGCGCCGGGGGAGAACAGCACGAAGAAGTTCATGGCCAGGCTCTGCCAGTCCACCTTGCGCACATTCGCCACCTCCGCCTCGATCGGCACGCCCTGCACGTCGAACGTGAGCCGTGAGCCGAGGCCGATGCCGAGCTGGCGCGCCATCACGTCCTCCACCGAGATGCGCGGAGGCCCGGGCGCGGCACCCCACCAGCGGCCCTGGACGAGCGTGTTGCCCGGCGGCACCGCGTCAGCCCAGCTGAGCGCGTACTCGCGCGTGTAGTAGAACGCAGTCTCGCGATCCTCGCCACCGCGTGCCCGGACCATCGCGCGCGTCACCGGCTGACCGTTGATGGCGGCCAGCCGCGCGCGGACCACCGGCGTCAGCGCGGGCGCCGAGCCCCCGGTCGCCTCACCGACGAGGCGCGTGAAGGACTCGCGCTGATCCGGCTGGATGTCGACGAAGAAGAACGACGGCGCCTCCCGACGCTGCTCGTGGTCGAGCTGCGCGTCGAGGTTCTGCTGGAGCAGCGCCACCGCGACCAGGAGCATCACGCCGGCGCCGAGCGCCACCACGACGCGCGCCGGTTGACCGCCCGGCCGCCGGAGCGCGCCGACGCCGTGACGCCAGGCCGGCCATGGCGCGCTCGGCAGCCGCCGCGCCAGCGCGACGAGCGCGCGCGCGGCCGCCCAGAGACACACGACGGCCGCGGCCGCGGCGCCGACGAAGATGCCGCCCGTCCTCGGCGATCCGGCCTGCCACAGCGAAAGCAAGACCAGCCCGACGACGAGCGGCAGGGCAGCGCTCCACGTCGCGCCGCGCGGCCGCGGCGGCGCCGCGTCGATGTCCCGGCGCAAGACGCGCGCCGCGCGGACGTCGCGGACGCCGAGGAGCGGCCACAGCGCGCAGAGGAAAGTCGTCAGCAGGCCCATGGCGAGGCCGCGCGCGACGGTCACCGGGTCCACGGCCGGCTCGAGCGCGAACGGCACGAAGCCGGCGAGCGCGGCCACGAGCATCGGCTGGATGGCGGCGCCGAGCGCGGCGCCGGCGAGGCTGCCCGCGAGGCCCACCACCTGGGTCTGGAGCAGGAACGCCGTGACGATCGTGCGCGAATCCGCGCCGATCGACTTGAGGATGGCGATCGCCGGCTCCTGTCGGCGCACGAAGGTGGTGACGGACGACGCCACGCCGATGCCGCCGACGAGCAGGCTCGCCAGGCCCACCAGCCCGAGATAGCTGGTGAGCTGCGAGAAGAACTTTCGCAGGCCAGGCTGCGCCTCGTCGTACGAGGCGACGCGCACGCCGGGATCGCTGATCCGCCGCGCGAGCTCCTCGCGGGCGTCACGCGCGCCCAGCGCACCCGGCAGCTTCAGCAGCGTGCGATAGCGCACGCGGCTGCCCACCTGCAGCAGGCCGCTTCGCGCCAGGGTGTCGGCGGCCACGAAGACGCGCGGACCGAGCGTCACCAGGCTCGCGGAGCGGTCGGGCTCCGTCGTCACCACACCGCGCACGGTGAGCGTCGTCGCGCCGAGGGCCAGCCGATCGCCGACGCCGATGGCCAGCCGCGTCAGCACGTCGGCGTGCACCACCGCGCCGTCGCCGTCGAGCAGACGGCCGAGCGGCGCGGCCGGCGTGGTCACGAGCCGGCCATAGAGCGGATACGGCCCCTCCACCGCCTTGAGCTCCACCAGCAGGCTGCGCCCGCTGTCGGGCACGCGCGCCATGCCGACGAGCTCGCGCACGCGCACGATGCTCACGCCACGCGCCGGCAGCGCCTCCACCTCCGCGTCGGCATCGCGGGCGAGCGGCCGCGCCGACCGCAGCTCCACGTCACCGCCCATGAGCGCCTTCGCCTCACGAGCGAGGGTGGTGGCCAGCGTGGCGCCGAACGAGCCGACGGAGACGAGCGCGCCGACGCCGAGGGCGACACAGACGAAGAGGACGCCGAAGTGTCGCCGCGCGCCGCGCGCCTGGCGCCAGGCGAGCCGGGCCGCGGTCACGGAGCGAGCGCGGGCTCGCGCCGCCGGTCGGCCACGACGCGGCCGTCGCGCAGGCCGATCACACGGTCGACGCGCTCGGCGAGCGCGGCGTCGTGGGTGACGAGCACGAGGGTGGAGCCGCGCTCGGCGTTGAATGCGAGGAGCAGGTCGATGATGGCCGCGCCGGTGGCCGAGTCGAGATTGCCCGTTGGCTCGTCGGCAAGCAGCAGCGGCGGATCGAGCGCCACCGCGCGCGCGAGGGCCACGCGCTGCTGCTCGCCGCCGGAGAGCTGCACCGGATAGTGGTGGCCGCGCTCGGCGAGTCCGACCTGCGCGAGCAGCTGCCGCGTTCGCTCGGCGGCGCGCGGCGTCCGCGCCAGCTCCAGCGGCACCGCCACGTTCTCGGCCGCCGTCAGTGTCGGGATGAGGTGAAAGGCCTGGAAGACGTAGCCGATCGTCTCCAGGCGAAAGCGCGCGAGGGCCGCCTCGCCGAGCGCCGTCACGTCGACGCCGGCCACGACAATGGTGCCGCTCGTCGGCGCGTCGAGGCCCGCGATGAGGCCGAGGAGCGTGGACTTGCCGCTGCCCGACGGCCCGGTGACGGCCACCGCCTCGCCGCGCGCCACGTCGAGGTCGATGCGATCGAGGATGGTGAGGAGACGGCCGCCGCTCGGCAGAGAAAAGCTGAGCTCGCGGATCGAGATCATCATCGAAGCCATACTACATTAGAGATGTGAGACGCCTCGTCGCCGCCGTCGCGCTCCTCCTGCTCGTGGCGCCGAGCGCGCGCGTGGCTGCCGGCGATCGGGTCGTCGTCGCCCTCGGCGACAGTCTCACCGCCGGCCTCGGCGTGGCGCCGGACGACGCGTATCCGGCGCGGCTGGAGGCGCGGCTGCGCGCCGACGGCTATGCGTACCGCGTGGTGAATGCGGGCGTGAGCGGCGACACCAGCGCCGGCGGGCTGCGCCGCGTCGACTGGGTGCTGCGACTGCGGCCCGACGTCGTGATCGTGGCCCTCGGCGCCAACGACGGACTGCGCGGCCTGCCCGTCGACGCGCTGGCCGCCAACCTGGAGGCCATCGTCACCCGCGTGCGCGCGGCCGGCGCACGCGTCCTGCTGGCCGGCATGCGGCTGCCGCCGAACTACGGCGCCGAGTACACCGGCGCCTTCGGGGCCGTCTTCCCCGCGGTCGCGCGGCGCACGGGCGTGCCGCTCATGCCGTTCCTGCTCGAGGGCGTCGCCGGTGACGCACGGCTGAACCAGCCGGACGGCATCCATCCGACCGCCGACGGCCAGCGCATCATCGCCGACCGCCTGTGGCCGTATCTCCGGCCGCTGCTCGACCGACCGACGCACTGATGGTCGCCGCGCGTCACGGGCTGCAGGACGGTCAGTCCGAGCCGTAGATGCGCCGGTACTCCTCCCAGGAGAGCATCACGCGCTTCACGTACTGCCGCGTCTCGTCGTAGGGAATCTGCTCGACGAACGCCTCCATGTCGCTGGTGCGCCGCGCCTTCCACCAGTCGCGGGCGCGCTTGGGGCCCGCGTTGTACGCGGCGATGGCCAGACGCGGATCGCCGAACTCCCTGACGAGCCCGGCCAGGAAGGCAGCGCCGATGTCGAGGTTGGCGCGCGGATCGTCGAGCAGCGAGCCGCCCTCGAACGCCAGCCCGCGCAGATCGGCCATCGGCCGCGCGGTCGCCGGCATGAGCTGCATGAGACCGCGCGCGCCGGCGCGCGACAGCGCGCGCGGATAGTAGCTCGACTCCTCTCGCACCACGGCCGCGACGAGATAGGGATCGAGCCCCGACTTTCGC
Source organism: Candidatus Methylomirabilota bacterium (assembly GCA_036265915.1). Lineage (GTDB taxonomy): Bacteria > Methylomirabilota > Methylomirabilia > Rokubacteriales > CSP1-6 > AR12. The sequence goes on from DATAOC010000024.1 coordinate 32,494, forward strand.
GCGGCCTCGGCCACGTCGGCACGCCAGCCGAGCGGGTAGATGATCTCCCAGAACGCGCGCGGGAGCGCGGGATCGCCGGAGACGGCGAGCGAGCCGAAGTGGCGCCGCACGATGCGCAGCGCCATGTGGTAGCGCTCATCGCGCACGTAGGCCGCGGACGCGCCGTAGAGCCGCGCGTGATCGCCGACCGACGCCTGCACCACGTCCTCGAGCTCCTCCCACGCGTACTCGACGAGGCCGATGCGGCGCAGCAGATCCACGCGCGCGAAGCCGGGGTCGGTGGCCACGGCGTCCTCCGGCTTCGCCGGCAGCGCGGCGGCGGGCGTCTTGCGCGCGGTGTCGGGCGCGAGCGTCACGCGCCGGGCGGCCAGCATGCCGTAGTAGCTGCGCGGCGCCTCCGTCAGGACCTTCGCGTAGATCGGCTCCGCCGCGCCGCGGTCGCGCAGCTGCTCCACGGCGCGCCCACGCCAGTAGAGAGCGGGCACGCGGAACGCCCGGCCGCCCGGCGCGTCCGCCAGCTTGGCCCACTGGTCCGCCGCCCCGCCGGCGTCGCCGCGCAGCCACGCGAGCCACCCGAGTCGCCACATGGCAGCACCGGCCACCTCGCGGTTGGGAAACCGCTTGGCGATCTGCCGGTACAGGCCGGCGGCCTCCACGTCGCGCCCGGCCTCGTCGAAGACGCGCGCGTGGAGGGCCAGCGCCTCGGCGACCTCGGCGTCGGCGCCGCGCGCGGCCACGACGGCGAGGATGGGTACCGCGCGCTTCTCCTGCCCGCCGCGGATCAGCATGCGGGCCTGGTCGAGCTGCAGCCGCGGGCGCTGCTCGGCCGACGCGCGCGAGGCGGCCAGCTCCAGCGCGCGCGCGGCGGCTTCGTAGCGGTTCAACCGGGCGGCGGCGTCGGCCACCACGCGCAGCGCGCGCAGCACGATGCCGGCGTCGCGCGCCTCGGTGACAATGGCCTCCGCCTCGTCGGCCGCCGTCTTCGGCACGCCGCCGCGCAGCAGTCGCTCGGCGCGGTCGATCCGCTCGCCCATCGAGATCGGCGGCAGCGGCGTGCCGCTCTGCATCAGCGCGACCAGACGATCGCCGGCCGCCTCGGCGTAGCCGGTGGTCGGCGCCAGCACGCGCAGCTGCCGGTAGGCGAGCGCGGCCACCTCGGGCTGCTGTCGGGCCTCCGCCGTCTGCCCGATGAGATAGAGCGCCTCGGGAATCTCCGCCGCGTCGGGATAGCGCTCGACGAGGCGCTTGAGCAGCGCATGCGCCGCGGCCTCGTCGCCGGCGCCGGAGGCCAGCGTCGCGCCCAGCATGAGCGCGCGCGGGGCGAGCCGGCTGTCGGGATCGCGATCGGCGACGGCGATCGCCGCCGCGCGCGCGCTCGGCAGGTCGCCGCGGCGCGCGAGGGCGTCGGCGGCCAGGTAACGCGCGTAGTCGCGGATGGAGCTGGTGAGCGCGGCTTCGGAGGAGAACTCCTCGGCGAGCGCCGCCGGGTCGCCCTGCTGGTAGGCGGCCACCGCCTGCGACCATGCGCGCTCCAGGTCCGCCGACGGCGGCGCCGCATGGGCCGCCACCGCGGCCAGCAGCACGGGGCCGGCCAGCATGAGCCGCAGCACCGGCCGCGCCGCGACGCCGCGCTCCAGCAGCGCGCGCCGGGTGAAGACGATGCGCTGCAGCGCGGTGAGGTTGGCCAGGATGGCGAGAACCCAGAGCGCGGGCTCCAGCACGTCGAGCAGGGCGCCGGCGATGAGACAGATCAGGCGCTCGGGACGCTCCATCACGCCCACGTTGCACGCGATGCCGATCGACTCCGCGCGCGCCTTCGTGTAGCTGACCATGACCGAGCCGGCCAGGCCCGCCATCGCCACCAGGGCGCCGCGCGCGTGCGGCATGCGCGCGTACAGCACGACGATGCCGAGCATGACGAGGATGTCGGAGTAGCGATCGATGACCGAGTCGAGGAAGGCGCCGAACGTGGTGGCCTGCCCCGACGCGCGCGCCAGCGAGCCGTCGAAGAGATCGAAGAGCCCGGCGAGGATGAGCAGCGCGCCCGCCGCGCGGACGTGGCCGAACACGAAGGCGGCGCCCGCGCACGCGCTCACCACGAGCCCGCACATGGTGAGGTGATTGGGCCGCAGGTGCAGCCGGAAGAGCGCGCGACCGACGGGGTCACTCCACGCGCGCACGGTCTCGCGGTAGCGGCCCAGCATCAGATCGGCTGGAGCAGCGCCTGCTCGAGGGCGCCGCGCACGCGCTCGATCGCCTCCGGCTCCTCCAGGCGGTGGCCCTTGCGGTCCAGCACGTAGAACGTGTCGAGCGCCTGGTCGATCTCGGTGGCGATGCGCGCGCTCGCGATGTCGAGGTCGAGCGCGGACAGCGTGCGGGTGATGAGATACAGCAGGCCGAGCCGGTCCGGCGACTTCACCTCGATCACGGTGTACGCGTCGGACAGCTTGTTGTCGATCGCGATCTTCGGTGGGGCCTGGCCGAGGATCGGCTGGCGGCCTGCCGCTCGCCGGCGCTCCAGCAGCGCGTCCACTGACTGCTCGTCGGTGAGCACCCGGGCCAGCCCGTCCAGCGTGCGTCCCCACTGCGCGGCCGACGTGACCGCCTCGCCCGTCGGATCGTTCACCTGGAACGTGTCGATTGCGATGCCGTCCGCCCGGGTGGCGATCTGCGCGGAGATGATGTTCACGCCGTGCGCGGCCAGCGTCCCCGCGATGAGCGAGAACAGCCCGGGCACGTCCCGCGTGACCACGACGAGGTCGGAAGAGCCCAGATCGGGATGGTGGAACAGCTCGGTTGCCAGCGGTCCCGACTCCAGACGCGCAACGAGCCGCAGGTGCGCGGCCATGCGCTGCACGCTGGTCTGCGCGAGATACCGATCCTGCAGCATCGCGAGGTGCGCCTTCACCGCCTGACGGGGCACCTCGCCCTTGAGCGCTTCGACGAGCCTTTCGGCGAGGGCGGTCCGATTGGGCTTCGCGACCCGGCCGCCGGTCAGCCGCGCCAGCGTGCGCGCATACAGCTCGTGCAGGATGCGCGCCTGCCACCCGGTCAGCACGCCGGGGCCCACCGCGCGCATGTCGGCATACGTCAGCAGATAGAGCATGCGCAGGCGCTGCGGATCGGCCACCGTTTCGGCGAACATCTCGATCGTCTTCGGGTCGTCGATGTCGCGACGCTGCGCCACGTGGGACATCGTCAGGTGGTGGGCCACCAGGAACTCGACCATGCCCGCATCCTCGGGCGGCAGTCCGATGCGCGTCGTGAGCTCGCGCACGAGCGGGATGCCCTTGGCCACGTGCCCGTGGCCCCTCGCCTTGCCGATGTCGTGCAGCAGCATGCCGAGCATCAGCAGCTCGGGCTTCTCGACCTCGTTGAACACCTGCGCGGCGCCCTCGGACTCCGCCGACTGTCCGGGCGCCAGCGCCTCGAGATGCTCCACCGCCAGCAGCGAGTGCTGGTCGGCCGAGAACTTGTGGTAGACGTCGTACTGCACCAGGCACGTCAGGCCGCCGAACTCCGGCAGGTAGCGACCGAGCACGCCGAGCTCGTGCATCACCGAGAACGTCTGCGCCACGCGGCCCCACGTGCGGCAGATGTCGAGGAAGAGGTCGCGCACCTCCGGCGAGCGCTGGAACGCCTCGTCCACGACGTCGAGCGACTCCTCCACCGTGCGCTCGAGGCCGAGCGAGAGCTCGCAGCCGAGCCGGTGCAGGTGCCAGAACACCTTCATGATCCGCACGGGATCGCGGCGCAGGACGCCGGCGTCGCGGTCGGCGCGGTGCAGGCGGCCGTCGAAGAAGACGAGGCCGTCGGCCAGCGCCTGCTGCCGCTCGCGGCGCTCGGCCGATCGCCGCGCCGACAGCGTCTCCTGACAGCGCGCGATCAGCCGGCGCGAGACGCGGTGGATGGCGCGCGCGTTCAGGTAGTAGTCCCGCATGAAGCGCTCGACCCCGAGCGCGTGGGCCTCGGTCTCGTAGCCGAGATTCTTGGCGATGCGCGGCTGCACGTCGCGGGCGAGCACGTCGTTCTTGTGGCCCGAGAAGAAGTGCAGCTCGTTGCGCACGCGCCAGAGGAACGTCAGCGCGCGATCCGCGGCCTCCTGCTCGCGCGGCGTGATGAGACCGCGGTCGGCCAGCTCGCGCAGGGTGCGCGCGCCGAACTTGGCGGCGCCGAGCCACATGGCCGTGTGCATGTCGCGCAGCCCGCCCGCGGACTCCTTGATGTTGGGCTCGCCGATGTACGGCGAGGCGCCGTACTTGCGGTACCGCTGCTCGCGCTCGGCGAGCGTGGTGGCGAGAAACTGCTCGAAGTCGTGGCGGTAGACGTTGTCGCGCAGCACGCGCCCGAAGCTCCGGAACAGCGCGCGATCGCCGGTGACGAGCCTCGCCTCCTGCATGGACGTCCGGCTCGGAAAGTCCGTGCGCGCCATGGCCACGCAGTCGCCGAGCGAGCGGAGGCTGTGACCGACCTGCAGACCGAGGTCCCACAGCGTGTAGAGCAGCTCCTGCATCACCCGCTGGACGTACGGCGAGAGGTCGCCGTCGTAGACGACCATGACGTCGATGTCGCTGGAGGGATGAAGCTCGCCACGCCCGTAGCCGCCGAGCGCCACCACGACCAGCGGCGTGGCCGTCAGCCCGGCCGCCGTCGCATCGGCGCCCACGAAGCGGACGATGGTCCGGATCAGCTCGTCCATGAAGTGCGCGTGCGCCCGCACCGAGACGTCGCCCGAGGCGCCGTCGGCATGGCGCTGCTTCAGCGTGTCGAGCCCGTCCGCCAGCGCGCTGCGAAAGAACTCCAGACGCAGCCGGCGGCGGTCCTCGGCACGCGATGCCCCGGCCTCGGCGCGCCGGGCCCGGCGGTACAGCTCGGGCGGCATGACGGCCCGAGCGTACCAGCCCGCGCGAATAAATGTCAATTTGGACGCAGATTTAGCGACGAAACGCGCTATCCCTCGGCGAGCCGACGCTCCTGCTGCAGCGTGCGACGAAACGTGGCGAGGCTCTGCGGGACGATCAGCACCGTGCTCACGTCCGGGTGGGCGCGGCGGATCTTGGCGTCGAGCGACGCGGCCAGCGTCTCCACCGTGGCCGCCGACAGGCCGTCGGCGAAGTCCACGCTGACGGCGGCGATGATCTCGCGAGGGCCGAGGTGCGCGGTGAGCAGCACCGCGGCGTGGTCGACGCCCTTCTCCGCGCGCGCGATGGACTCGATCGATCGCACGATCTCGGGCCGCGCCGGCTCTCCGATGAGCAGCCCCTTGCTCTCGCGCGCGAGGAACAGCGCGACCACGCCGAGCAGCAGGCCGATCCCGATCGACGCGGCGCCGTCGAACACCGGCGCATCCCAGACATCCGCGGCCGCGGTCCCCGCCAGCGCGATCACGAGGCCGAGCAGGGCCGCCGTGTCCTCGACGAGCACCATGAAGATCGGCGGGTCCTTGCTGCGTCGCACGGCGGTGACGTAGCCGACGTCCGCGCCCTTGGCTCGCCGGAACGCCTTCACGGCCACCCACCACGAGCCGGACTCGAACAGCAGCGCGAGGCCGATCACGACGTAGTTGACGACGAAGCTGCTCACCGGCTCGGGCCGCCGGACGTGCATGATCCCCTCGAACAGCGAGACGCCGGCACCGACCGCGAAGATCAGGATGGCGACGATGAAGCTCCAGAAGTAGAGCTCGCGGCCATGACCGAGCGGGTGGCGCTCGTCCGGCGGCCTCGCCGCACGGCGCATGCCGTACAGCATGACGACCTCATTGCCGCTGTCGACGAGCGAGTGCACGCCCTCGCTCAGCATGGCGGAGCTGCCCGTGAAGGCGGCCGCGCCGAACTTCGTCAGCGCGACCAGCACGTTGCCGGCCAGCGCGGCCCACACAACGAATCTGGACGAGCCGCTGCTCATCGATCGCTCTCGGCCTGGGTCACGCGCACGCCTCTCGTCGTGTGAATGTGCTGCACTGTTCCAAGCATCGACGGTGCCAGCGAGCGGCCCGGAGGCCCACAGCTGCGCGACCGGCTACAATACGCGGGTGCGAAGGATCTGGCGCGCCGCCGTCGATGCCGTCACGCCGTACGAGGCGGGCAAGCCGCTGGAGGCGCTCGTGGCCGAGCTCGGGCTCGACGACATCGTCCGGCTCTCGGCCAACGAGAACCCGCTGGGGCCGTCGCCGCGCGTGGTCGAGGCCCTGCGCCGCGAGGCGCCGCGCGTGCATCTCTATCCCGACGGCGGCAGCAGCGCGCTGCGCGGAGCGCTGGCGCAGCGGCTCGCGATCTCGCCGGCGCAGATCGTGGTCGGCAACGGCGCCGACGAGCTCATCACCCTGGTCGCGCTGGCGGCGTTCGATCCCGGCGACGAGGTGCTGATGCCGGAGCCGTCGTTCGAGCCGTACGCGACCGGCGCCAACATCGCCGGCGCGCGGCTGGTGGCGAGCCCGCTGTCCGGCTACCACACCGACCTGGACGACATGCGCCGCCGCGTCACGTCGCGGACGAAGGCCATCTTCCTGTGCTCGCCCCACAATCCCGCGGCGACGATCATCCCGCGGGCGCCGCTGCTCGCGTTCCTCGACGCGCTCGGCGACGACCCGCCGCTCGTGGTCCTCGACGAGGCGTACCGCGACTTCGTGGACGACCCGGAGTATCCGGACGGCGTCACGCTGCTGGCGCGCCACCCGCGTCTGCTCGTGCTGCGCACGTTCTCGAAGATCGCCGGACTGGCCGGCCTCCGCGTCGGGTACGCCATCGGCAGTGCCGAGACGATCGACCGCCTGAACCGCGTGCGCGCGCCGTACAACGTCAACCGGCTGGGTCAGGTGGCCGCGCTCGCCGCGCTGGACGACCCCGAGCACGCCGACCGGACGCGCGCGCTGGTGACCCAGGAGCGGCGCTTCTTGCTGCATGGCGTCGCCGAGCGGGGGCTGGCCGCCTCGCCGTCGCAGGCGAACTTCCTGCTCGTCCGCGTGCCGGATCCGGCCCGGGCGCGCGAGCGGCTGCTGCGCGGCGGCATCCTGGTGCGCGACGGCGGCGCCGTCGGCTTCCCCGGCCACCTGCGCATCTCCATCGGTCTGCGCGACACGAACGAGCGCGTCCTGAAGCTGCTGGAGGAGTGATGGCCAAGGAGATCGGGGTCGTCCACCACGCCGACCGGCGCACCGACGTGCACATGCCGTACGCGCCGGGCATCGTGGTGCGCCGCGGCGCGCTCGTCTTCCTGTCCGGCGTGACGGCGGCCGCCGTGTACCACAGCCATCCGCATCGGGACGAGGAGTTCGACCTGCCGCCGACCATGCGCGCGCAGGCCGTGCTCGCCATGGAGAACTTGAAGAAGACCCTCGAGGCCGCCGGCTGCGCGCTGTCCGATCTCGTCTCGGCCACTCGCTTTCTCACCGACGTCCGCGAGCAGGACGAGCTCAACCGCGTGTGGGCGGAGTACCTCGCCGGGCACCTGCCCACGACGACCACGGTCGAGGTCTCGCGGCTCGCCACGCACCCGCGCTGCAAGGTGGAGATCAGCGCCATCGCCGTCACCGACGCACGCTGATGGCCGCGCTGGGCTTCGCCGGCCTGGGCGCGATGGGCAGCCGGCTCGCGCGGCGGCTGCTGGAGGCCGGCCACGCGGTGCGCGGCTACAACCGGAGCGCGCAGAAAGCGCGTGCGCTCGAGCCGGCCGGCCTCACGGTGGCCGCGACGCCGCGCGAGGCGGCGGAGGGCGCCGTCGCCGTCTTCAGCATGGTCACCGACGATGCGGCGCTGCGCGCGATCGCGCTCGGTCCCGACGGCCTCGTGGCCGGCCTCGGGCGCGACGCGGTGCTCGTCGAGATGAGCACGGTCAGTCCGGCCGTCACGCGCGAGATCGGCGACGCGGTGGCCGGCCGCGGCGCCGCCATGCTGGACGCGCCGGTGTCCGGCAGCACGATCACGGTGGAGCAGGGCCAGGCCTCGATCGTCGTGGGCGGCGACGCGGCCGCGCTGGAGCGCGTGCGGCCGTTTCTGGCCGCCATGGGACCGGGCGGCGTGACCCACGTCGGCGGCCTCGGCGTCGCGAAGACGATGAAGATCGCCACCAACCTCGGGCTCGCCGTCCAGATGCTCGCGTTCAGCGAGGCCGTGCTGCTGGCGGAGAAGGCCGGGATCGCGCGCGCGACGGCGCTGGAGGCGCTGCTGAAGTCCGTCGTCGCCTCCCCGATGGTGCGCTACCGCGGGCCGTTCGTGGTGGGCGCCATGCCCCGCGAGGCGTGGTTCGACGTCGGCATGATGCAGAAGGACCTGCAGCTGGCACTCGACCAGGCGCACGCGACCGGCGTGACGCTGCCCACGACCGCGCTGACGCAGCAGTGGCTCACGATGGCCCGCGGCCTCGGCCTGGCCGAACGTGACTTCGCCACGCTGTTCGACGTGCTGGCCGGCGTGAGCGGACTGCCCGCCTCGCCCAACCGCTGAGGGAGCGCGCGATGGATTTCGAGTACGGGCCGGAGCACGAGGCGTTTCGTCGCGACTTTCGCGCCTGGCTCGCCGCCCACCTGCCGCCCGAGCTCTGCCTCGACGACGCCGCCGACGATCGCGTCGCGAGCGATCGCGAGACCTTCGAGCGCCGCCGCGCATGGCAGAAGACGATGCACGCGGCCGGCTGGGTCGGTATCAACTGGCCGACGGAGTACGGCGGGCGCGCGGCCACGCTGATGGAGCGCGTGATCTGGGACGAGGAGTACGCGGCGGCGCGCGCGCCGGTGCTGCCGGGGAACATGGGTCTCAACTTGATCGGCCCGACCATCATCGAGTGGGGCACCGACGCCCAGCGCCAGCGACACCTGGCGCGAATCCTGAGCGGCGAGGAGGTGTGGTGCCAGGGCTTCTCGGAGCCCGGGGCCGGCTCGGACCTCGCGAGCCTCTCCACGCGCGCGGTCGATCGCGGCGATCACTTCGTGGTGAACGGCCAGAAGGTGTGGACGTCGGGCGCCCAGTATGCGCACTGGATCTTCCTGCTCGCTCGCACCAACCCCGATGTGCCGAAGCACCAGGGCATCTCGGCGTTTCTCGTGCCGATGAGCACGCCGGGGATCAGCGTGCGACCGCTCGTGCTCATGACCGGGCATCCGCACTTCAACGAGGTCTTCTTCTCCGACGTGGTCGTCCCGAAGAGCCACCTGCTGGGGCCGCTCAACCAGGGGTGGAAGGTCTCCACGACGACGCTGATGCACGAGCGCCACTCGACCGGGGCGCGCAACCCGATCGGCCAGGTGACCGGGCTCATCGCCGTGGCCCGACGCCTGCGCGTCGACGGCGGCGTGGCGTGGGACGATCCGCGCGTGCGGCAGCGGCTGGCGCAGCTGGTCATCGACTGCGCGGCGATGCGCTACACCCGCTATCGCAGCCTCACGCGACAATTCCGCGGCGAGCCGCCGGGACCCGAGGGCTCGATCCTGAAGGTCTCCGGCTCGGAGCTCGGCGTGCGCATCGCCGACGCCGCGGGCGAGCTCCTCGGCATGCACGCGGTGGTGAATCGCGCCAGCGACGCCGTGCCCGACGCCCCGCGCTGGTTCAACCGTGTCGTCGCCGCGCGCCAGTACACGATCTCGGCGGGCACCAGCGAGATCCAGCGCAACATCATCGGCGAGCGCGTGCTGGGGCTGCCGAAGGGCTGAGCCGAGCCGCCCTCAGCGGCCGAAGAACCCGCCGTCGGGGCGCGCGTGGGCATGCCAGTGGTCGGGGATGTTGCGCATGTGATCGTCGACCCAGTGTGCGCCCACCTGCGCGCGGGCGACATCACGCAGCCGGGTCAGCATGTGCTCGCGCTCGCCGGCCGGTGGATCGACGCCGTGCGAGCGCCAGACGACCATCGGCACCGCACAGATCTCGCACTCCGCGATCCAGCAGACGCTGTCCTCGTGGTACCACGGCGTGAGCCGCTCGGCGCGACACAGCATGCAGTCGCGCGCGGCCGGGCGGCTCACGCGGTGAGGCGGTAGAGCTCGACGACGTTGTCGCGCAGGATCAGCGCGCGCTCCGCCTCGCCGAGGTGCGCGGCATGCTGCGCGAGCAGCGCCTGCGATCGCGGCCACGTGGAGTCGCTGTGCGGAAAGTCGTTCGCCCACATCAGGCGCCGCACGTTGCACAGCTCGGTCACGCGGAACGCCACCCAGTCGTCCTGGAATGTCGTGTACACGTGCTCGCGAAAGTACGCGCTGGGCGGCTTGCTCAGCGTGTTGCCGGACGAGAGCCAGTAGCGGTGCCGCTCGTACGCGTGGTCCATGCGGTACATGAAGTGCGGCACCCAGCCGGCGTCGGCCTCCACGCAGACGAGCCGCAGGCCCGGGTGGCGCTCGAAGACGCCGCCGAAGATGAACGTCCCGATGATGTCCTGGCAGCCGCGGATGATGGCCATGAACGCGTTCAGCCGCGGCCCCCGTGTGCGCCGCTGATCCTGCGCGCTGGTGAGAATGTGAAAGCTGAGCGGCAGTCCGAGGGCGGCGGCCGCCTCGTAGAACGGCGCGTACGTCGGATCGTCGTAGTCCGCGACGGCGGGGTTGCCTGGCATCATCACGCCGCGCAGGCCAAGCGCCTTGATGCGCTCGAGATCGGCGATGCCGTCGGCAACCGAGCGCATCGCCGTCTGGCCGATGCCGAGCAGTCGCGACGGCGCGTGCGCGCAGTACTCCGCGATCCAGTCGTTGTAGGCCGCGAAGCACGCGTGCTTGTAGTCGAAGTCCGGATGGTTGCACAGCATCATGCCGACGGTGGGATAGAGCACCTCGGCCGCCACGCCGTCGCGATCCTGATCCGCCAGCCGCGCGACGGGATCCCAGCCGCCGCGGTGCATGTCCTCGAAGCGCGCGTCGAACATCGCGAGCTCCTCGGCGCTCTTGCCGGCCGCCGCCACCAGCCCCATGGGGATCGGCTTCTCCAGCCCTTCGATCACGAACACGTCACCGCGCTGCGCGTCGCGCACCATCCGCGGCGCCCGATCCTTGAAGCGCTTGTCGATCCGGTCGACATACGTGCCGGGCGGCTCGGTGATGTGCGAGTCGGCGGAGATCGGCTTCATGAGCAGTGCCGGCACGGCGGGAAGTCGCGCGAGTACACCGGCTGCTTCAGGAACTCGTCGGGCTGGTACTTCCAGAACTGGCTGACCGCGGGATACGTGAAGAGGATCGAGTTCTGCAGCTGGCCGTTCACGCGCTCCACCTTCCGGATGTAGATGTTCTGCGTCGGGTTGCCATAGGCATCCATCTTGACCGGCCCCCGCGGGGCATCGCCGACCTCGACCGTCCGCAGCGCCCCCATCAGCGCCGGGCGGTCTTCGACCCGGCCGCCGACGGCCTTGATCGCCTCGCTCAGCAGGCGTGCGCCCGTGTAGCAGTTCTCGGAGTAGAACGACGGCACGCGGCCGTACGCCTTCTCGAAGGCGGCCCGGAAGCGCCGGTTGGCCGGCGTGTCGAGCGCGGCGGAGTAGTGATGCGCGCTGATCACGCCGATCGACTCGTCACCCAGCTGCGGCAAGACATGCTCGTCGCTGTAGGTGCCGCCCGCGATCAGCGGCAGCTTGCCGCGGAGCCCGCTGTCGGCGTAGGCCTTGGCGAAGAGCAGCGTCCAGCGCCCGAGCGCATTCACGAACACCGCGTCGGCGTCCTTGCGCACCTGGCTCAGGTACGGCGCGTAGTCCTGGACGTTGAGCGGGACCCAGATCTTCTGGACGATCTGACCGCCGTTGTCCTCGAACGACTTGTGGAAGCCGCCGACCGTCTCCCAGCCGAACGCGTAATCGAGGCCGATGGTGACGACCTTGCGATACCGGAGCGTCTTGGCGGCGTACTCGCCGAACGGATGCATGTTGCCGCCGGCCGAGAATCCCGTGCGCACGAGCCAGCGCGGCCGCTTGCGCTGCGTGAGGTCATCGGCGGAGTTGATCGGGTACATGGTCGGGATGCCCTGCGCCTCGATGTACGGGACCAGCGCGTACGCCACGTTGGACAGGATCACGCCGGCCAGCACGTGAACCTTGTCGCTCTCCACGAGCTTGCGCGCCTTGGTGAGCGCGGTGGCCGGCAGGCCCTCGTTGTCCTCGAGAACCACCTCCACCTTGCGTCCGGCCACCTGCCAGCCGGTCTCCTGCCAGTACAGCTCGCAGCCGCTGTACATGTCCTTGCCGGCGGCCGCGATGGCGCCGGACAGCGGCGACAGGAAGCCGATCTTGATCGGCCCCGCGGCCTGGCCCGCCGCCTCGCCTGCCAGGGCCAGCGCGAGCAGCCCGAGTGCGAGCCCCACGATCCGCATTCCGAACCTCCGTCGACCTGCTCTGGCTTCCGGTGTCCGATCGTAGCACTGGCTGATGCGGGTGCGTCCGGTCGGCCGGTCACGTGCGCTGCGCTCCGCGCGGCGGCTGCGCGCGCCGGTCCGGCGACCACGGGCCGCAACGGTCAGGTCGCGCGGCGGATCGGGAGGCAGAGATCGCAGCGGAAGTGGCGAGGCGGGGCGTCGAGCGAGGGGGCGGCGCGGTACAGCTCGAAGCAGGGCCGATCGTCGGGCTCGTAGCCGCTGTCGGGAAGCCAGCGCGCGAAGACGCGGTTCCAGGCGGGGACGATGTCGGCGGCGCTGCCGACGAACTCGGCGACCGCGTAGGCGCCGCCGGGAACGTCCATGACGTCCACGAGGTGGTCGGGCTGGAAGTCGGCCGGGACCACGACGCAGGCGTCATAGCGCGTCTTGTCGGCCGCGGTGACCGACGGGTCGTCGTACGCGATGCCGAGCGCGATGCGGCCGGGTCCGCCGAGCCCGTGCGCGTCGGCCCAGCGGTTGAGTCGCTCCCACAGGTCGGGAATGCCGTGTGGTCCGAACGGCCCGACGTAGCGCATGAACGCGACGTGGTACGCGGGCAGCTGCGTGACGCGAATGCTCATGGCGACCTCCTTGCCACGAGTCTGCGACGCGCCGCCCCGGCGCGCTGTGCGCGGCTTGCGGACCTCTTTGCCGGTCTTGCGCTGCCGCCGCGCGCGCCAGCGTCGCGCCCCACCGGCACGCCACTCGGTCGGAGTCATGCCGAAGCGCGCCCGGAACGCGCGAGCGAAGCCCGCCGCGGAGGCGAAACCGTGGTCGACTGCCACCTCGAGCACGGTCTGCCGCGGATGCGCGGAGAGCGCGGCCGCCGCCCGCTCGAGGCGCAGCCGCTGGATGAGCTCGAACAGCGTCTCGCCGGTGGTCGCCTTGAACACGCGGTGGAAGTGATACGGCGAGAACGCGGCGACGGCCGCGAGATCGGCCAGGCTCAGCTCGTCGGCGAGATGCGCGCGGATGTGATCGATGACGCGATCGACGCGCTTGTGATAGTCGCCGACGCTGACGCCGCGCGACCGGGTGGCCCTCAATACCGGTTGGCGATCGGCAGCTCGTCGGCGGGAAAGAGCGTGATCACCTGCGCTCCGCCCGGCGTCACGATGACCTCCTCCTCGATCCTCGCCGCGGAGACGCCGTCGGTGGCCGGGCAGTACGTCTCCACGGCGAACATCATGCCGGCCGCGAGCTCCATCGGATCGTCGAACGAGTTCACCCGGCTGATGATCGGTCGCTCGTGCAGACCGAGCCCGATGCCGTGACAGAAGTTGAGCCCGAACGCCGCCATCTCCGTCTCGAAGCCGATCTCCGACGCCTTCGGGAAGGCGCGCGCGATCTTGTCGGTGGTCACGCCGGGCTTGATGAGCGCGATGGCCTCGTCCATCCACTCGCGGGCCTTCTTGTAGGCGTTGAGCTGTGGCCGCGTGGCCTTGCCGACGCTGAACGTGCGGTAGTAGCAGGTGCGGTAGCCGACGAACGACATGATGATGTCGAAGAACGCCTGGTCGCCGGGCCGGATGATGCGGTCGGTGAAGTTGTGCGGATGGGGACTGCAGCGCTCGCCCGAGATGGCGTTGATCGCCTCCACGCTGTCCGAGCCCAGCTCGTAGAGCCGCTTGTTGGCGAGCGCCACGATGTCGTTCTCCCGCACACCGGGCTTGAGCGCCTCGAAGATGTCCTGGTAGACGCCGTCCACCATGGCCGCCGCCATGTTGAGCAGCGTCAGCTCGTCGTGGCTCTTGAGCATGCGCGCCTCCAGCATCACCTGCTGGCCGTCGCGCACCTCGAGCCCCAGATCTTGCAGGGCGAACAGGAACGGCGGCTCGACGAGGTCGATGCCGAGCGGCATGCCGGCCACGCCCTCGGCCTTGAGGATGTCGCGGATCTCCTGCGCGGCTTTCTTGAACAGCCCCGCCTTCGGCGACACGGCCCCGCGCATGCCCACCATGCCCGCCAGCGATTGCTTGGCAGGAATCTGCGGCGCGTAGAGGCGATGGTGGCGAGCGGCCGAGCCGAAGTCCCACACCCACGGCTCGCCGGTGCCGGTCAGCAGGCACCAGCGCGTGAGCTTGTCGCGCGCCCACTCGCCGATGACCGTCCCGGAGAGATAGCGGATGTTGTACTGGTCGAAGACGAGGACGGCGCCCAGGCCGGAGGCCGCCAGCGCCTG
>DATAOC010000025.1:0-25252 GCA_036265915.1 Candidatus Methylomirabilota bacterium
CGCCGGTTGCGCGCGAGTTATTGGTGAGGTAAGCCACGCCGCGCCCGGCCGCGTGGAGCGCGCGCAGCGTCTCGGCGGCGCCGGGATTGAGCCGCTCGCCCTGCCAGACGCATCCGTCGAGGTCGAAGACGAAGCCGGCGAGGGCGGCCAGCACTACTCGTCGGTGCGCTTGAAGTCGACGATCGCCTCCGCGTAGACCTGCTCGGTGCGCTCCGCCACCGACGCCCAGCTGAACTTCGCCTCGACCCGCGCCCGACCGGCCTTGCCCATCCGGCCGCCGAGCTCGGGATTCTTCAGCACCCGCATCAATGCGTCGGCAAGGACGTCCGGCTGAGCCGGCGGCACCAGCACCCCCGTCTTGCCGTCTTCGACCACCTCGACGATGCCGCCCACGGCGGACGCGACGACCGGCGTCTCGCACGCCATGGCCTCGAGGTTGATCAGTCCGAACGGCTCGTACACCGACGGACAGCAGAACACGGCGGCGTGGCTGTAGAGCTGGGTGACGACCTCGTGCTTCACCATCTCGTTGATCCACAGCACGTTCGGCAGCGCGGCCACCGCGCGACGCAGGCGCTCCTCGATCTCCGGCGTGTCGGGCGCCGACGCGCACAGCACGACCTGGACGCCGGCCGGCAGCAGCTTGGCGGCTTCGAGGAGATGGAAGATGCCCTTCTGGTCGGTGATGCGCCCCACGAAGAGCACGTAGGGCGTGCGCACGCCAAGCCGCTCGAGGTGCTGGCGCCCCTCGGTGCGGCGGAACTTCTCGGGATCGATCCCGTTGTGGATGACCACCACGCGCGCGGGATCGCACCCGAAGTGTGCGAGGATGTCGTCGCGCATCTTCGTCGACACCGCGATGACGCGGTCGGCCGCCTCCACCGCCGTCTTCTCGATCCACGTGGAGAGCAGGTAGCCGCTGCCGAGCTGGTCGGCCTTCCACGGACGCAGCGGCTCCATGCTGTGCAGGGTAACGATCAGCGGGATGCGGTACAGCGTCCGGATCCACAGTCCGCCCATGTCGGCGTACCAGGTATGCGCGTGGGCGACATCGGCGTCGACGTGATCGCGCGCCATCGCGAGCCCGATGGACAGCGTCTCCAGCGCGGGCGCGAAGCGTGGCCCATCGGGCCCGGCCTTCAGCCGCTCCCACGGGGTGTAGCCTCGCACGGTCACGCCGTCGCTCGTGGGCTCGCGCGCGCCGAAGCAGCGCACCTCGACGCCCATGCGTCGTCTGAGCGCCTGCGTGAGCTGGTCGACCACCACGCCGGCGCCACCGTAGATATGCGGCGGATACTCGCGCGTCAGCAGCAGAGCTTTCATGCCGCACAGCATAACCCAGGCGCGCGCCGCCGCCGCCCGCCCGCCCCGTTTTTTGGTGGCCGGGTGCCCGGGACGCTATCTTGGCTCATGGCTGGCAGTCGCCGACTGTGTGCGCTCGTCCTCCTGCTGTGTCTCGCCGGCGCGCTCCCGGCACCGGCGCAGACGCCCACCCTCGAGGAGCGCCTCGCCTCGAAGGATCTCACCGTCGCACGCGCCGCCGTCGCGGAGGCCATCGCCGGCGCCGACCGCGCCGAGCCGCTCACGCTGATGCTGGCCGCCGCCCGGCAGTTCGAGCTCGGTGACGTCGAGCCGGCGGTCTTGTGGTTCTACGCGGGACAGCTGCGCGCCCGGTATGCGCCGCAGCTCACCGGCGAGAAGAGCCAGCTCGTCACGATCTCCACGATGACGCTCGGCGAGGGCATCAACGCGTACGCGATGCGGGACATCGTGACGATGCTCGGCACGATCGCCCGCGCCATGCGATGGGACGAGAAGACGTACGCGGTCTGGGCGCGCGCCCACGGGCTCGATCCCGACAGCGAGGAGCTGCTGCAGCGCCGCGCGAGCGCCCGGGACGGCCTGGTCGTGTTCGCGACCGATCTCAAGAAGAATCGACAGCACTACGAGAAGGTCGCGCGCGAGTACAAGAGTCCCGAGCAGCTGCAGCGCGAGGCCGAGGAGAACGTGAGGCGCAACTACACCACGGCGCCGGTCGACCGGGTGGTCGGCGGCCGCACGCTCCGCGTGCCCGCGAACTACCTCACCGCGCAGGGGCTCGTCGCGCGGCCGGTCGAGAAGACGAGCGAGCTCGCGCTCACCGTGTTCCTGCCCGACTACGTCGGGTACACGCTCGACAACTGGCGCAACCTGAGCGCCAACAAGAACCTCGTGTCCTTCCGCGTGCGCGGCGACACCGGCGCCAAGCCCGACGACCTCATCGAGGCGTTCATCGCCACCGGACCGCCCACCACGCAGGCGTTCGGGTTCGAGGCATACCAGTTCGACGCGCGCCAGACGAAGGCCCGGTTGCCGCTGCAGGGTTACTCCGTGAACTACATCCTCGTGAACCGCCGACCGGACGGTGTCGCCAGCTACCTGATCTGCGACGCGCCCGAGCCGGGGATCACGAAGGCGTCGCCGCGCTGCGAGCTGTTCGCCACCGAGCCCGTGAGCGGTCTCCGCGTGCACGCGCGCTTTCACCAGGATTACGCGCGCCAGTGGCAGAAGATCGAGGCGCGTCTCGGCGACGTGCTGAAATCCTGGATCGTCGAGCGCTGAGCGAGGGCGGCACTCAGCGCGCCTCGTCGGGCTCCGGCCCCGGTCCTGCCTCCTGCTCGGCGCTCTCCTCGAGCCGCTCGAGCTTCCGTGCCACCGTTCGCACGTCGATGCCCAGCAGTCGTGCCGTCAGCGTCTTGTTGCCGCGGGTCGCGCGCAGCGTTTCGTCGAGCAGGCGCTGCTCGACCTCGGCCAGCGGCGTGCCGATCCGGACGGTGAGGACGCCTTCCGGCAGCGGCGTGGCCCCCGCGATGTCCGGCGGCAGATCGGCCAGGTCGACCTGGGCGCCCCGCGCCAGGACCACGCCGCGCTCGATGACGTTCTCGAGCTCGCGCACGTTGCCCGGCCACGCGTAGGCCTCGAGCCGCCGCAGCGCGTCCTCGCTGAGACCTTCGAGCTTGCGGTTGTTCTTCGCCGCGTACACGCGGAGGAAATGCTGGGCCAGGACGGGAATGTCCTCGCGCCGCTCGCGCAGCGGCGGCACGTGGACGGTGATGACGTTGAGCCGGTAGAACAGGTCCTCGCGAAACCGCTTGTCCTTTACCATCTGGGCGAGGTCCTGGTTGCTGGCGGCGACGAGCCGGACGTCGACCCGGATGGAGCGCGTCCCGCCGAGCCGCTCGAACTCCCCTTCCTGCAGCACGCGAAGGATCTTCGGCTGGGTGACCGGCGAGAGGTCGGCGACCTCGTCGAGGAACAGCGTGCCGCCGTCGGCAAGCTCGAAGCGCCCTTCTTTCCGGCCGGCGGCGCCGGTGAACGCGCCGCGCTCGTAGCCGAACAGCTCGGACTCGAGCAGCGTCTCAGGCAGCGCGGCGCAATTAACTGCAACACAGGACTTCGCGGCCCGTGTCGAGCGCTCGTGGATGGCCCGCGCCACCAGCTCCTTGCCGGTGCCGCTCTC
Source organism: Candidatus Methylomirabilota bacterium (assembly GCA_036265915.1). GTDB lineage: Bacteria > Methylomirabilota > Methylomirabilia > Rokubacteriales > CSP1-6 > AR12. The sequence goes on from DATAOC010000025.1 coordinate 3,500, forward strand.
GCCCTGCACGAGCACGGTGGCGCTGGAGGAGGCCACCTGCTCGACGAGCATCATCATGCGGCGGAACGCGGGACTGCCGCCGATGATCGCGCCGTGGCGCAGGAGATCGTCGAGCCGCTGCTGCAGCGCCTTGTTCTTGAGGATGAGGTCGCGTCGCTCGAGCGCCTTGTCGATGAGCTTCAGCAGCTGCTCGCGCCGGAACGGCTTGGTGAGGAAGTCGTAGGCGCCGTCCTTCATGGCCTTGACCGCTTCCTCCACCGTGCCGAACGCGGTGAGCAGGATGACGTCGATATCGGGCGCGATGGCCTTGGCCGCGCGCAGCAGATCGAGCCCCGTGAGGCCGGGCATCTTGAGGTCCGTCACGATGAGATCGATGCCGCCCGCCTGCAGCCGCTCCAGCGCGGCCTGCCCGTCAGAGGCGAGCAGGACCCGGTAGCCCTCGCGGGTCAGCGTGCGCTCGAGACTCTCCCGCAGCCCGGGATCGTCGTCGGCCACCAGCAGCGTGCGATCGCTAGACATGCGTGGCTCGTCGCGCGAGCGGCAGATGGATCGTGAACACCGCGCCGCCACCGGCGCGGTTGGCCCAGGCGAGCTCGCCGCCATGCTCCTCGATGATCTGTCGCGAGATCGACAGGCCGAGCCCGGTGCCCTGCGGCTTCGTCGTGAAGAACTGCTCGAAGAGACGTCCCGCCACCGCCGCCGGGATCCCGGGTCCGGTGTCTGCGACGAAGATCTCGACGCCGTCCGCGCTCGCGCGGCTGCCGATCGTGAGCTCGCCGCCGCGTGACAGGGCCTCGAGGCCGTTCTTCACGAGGTTCAGGATGGCCTGGCGGAGCAGCGCGCGGTCGATCTCCATCATCGGCACGTTGGGATCCGTCTCCACGCGCATGGCGAGGCCCTGGCGGGTCGCCACCGGGCGGACGAAGTCGGCGAGCTCGTGCACGAGCTGGTTGACCGACTCTTCCTCGAAGTGCGCCTTCGGGAATCGCGCGAACGCCAGGTACTCCTCGGTGAGCGCGTCGAGCGTGTTCACCTGGTCGCGGATGGCGGCGACGAGCCCGCCGGCTTCACCCATGTCGGTGCCGGCGCGGCCGCGGACGATGTCCTCCAGCATCTCGGCGTTCAGCTCGATGGCGCTGATCGGGTTGCGGACCTCGTGCGCGACCTTGAGTGACAGCCGGCCCACGGTGGCCATCCGCTCGGAGACGAGCAGCTCTTGCTGGGCGGCCTGCAGCCGGCTCAGCGTGCCCGTGAGCTCGTCGTTGAGTCGCTCCACCTCACCGCGCGCGCGGCGCTCGCGGTCGGCCACGAGACCGACGGTGACAGCAGGGAGACCGACCAGCACGACCAGGATGATGACCGGCGTCCAGCCCACCCACGGCGGCGCCAGCGCGGCCGAGGCGGCGTAGAGGAGCCCGGCCAGCAGTGCGGCGCCGAAGCCCACGTAGGGGCCGAAATAGTAGGCGTTGACCGCGACCAGCGGGAAGAACAGCAGGTAGAAGAGGCTGTCGCCGCCGCCGGTGAGATAGAGGAGGACGAACACGAGGAGCAGATCGATGGCGAGAGCGCCGAGAAAGATCGAGCGCGTCGCGCGCGGGTTCACGGTGACCAGCGCAAAGATCCCGAGCTTGTAGAGAGCGAACCACAGGACGAGCGAGTAGAGGTCCACGCGATGGCGCGGGCGGAGGGGGACGAGACCGAGGGTGGCCAGCCCGCCGACCATGGCCACCGCGAGGAGGACGGCGAAGACCCGCTCGTCGCGCTCGAGCAGCCTGAAGATCGCGTGCCACGGCTTGCGGTCCTGCGTCATCGCGGCGGTCTCGCGACTATAGCACGCCGTCGTCGGCGTCCCCGGTGGCCAGGACCTCGCGATTCTTGCGCCAGACGCGGAGCGTCAGCGCGATGACGAGCACGGTCACCCCGAGCAGCGCGAGCCAGCGCTCGACGCGATGCACGTCCTCGACGATCGCCTGCAGCTGGTCGGTGAAGAAGTACGCGAGCCCGAATCCGAGCGGCACGCTGACGAGCGCGGCCGCGGCGTCGACGAGCAGGAACTTCCAGAACGGGATCCGCGCGATGCCGGCCGTGAGGAACGCCGCCGCGCGCAGCCCCATGACGTGGCGGGCGGCGATGATGATCTTCACGCCGTGCGTGCGATAGGCGCCGAGCAGCCGCCGCTCGCGCGATTCCGACAGCACCCAGCGCACGACCCGCCAGCGCAGCAGGCGCTCCCCCCAGTGATGCCCCGCCCAGTAGAGAACGACGTCGCCGGTCAGCACGCCGAGCAGGCAGATCGGCAGCGCGAGAATCCAGCGCACGACTCCCTCGCTCGCCAGCGCGCCCGCGGCGAGGATGGGCAGCTCCTCGGGAATGGGAGCGCCCAGGCTGCCGAGCAGCAGGGCGAGGAAGATGCCCCCGTAGGTGAAGTGCTCGATGAATTCCTGGATCACCCATGTATACTTTACTCGTCTGGTGCGTGCGGTCGCCGGTTCGCCGTGAACCCGCTCCCCCGTCAGGCCGCGTCCCGGTTCTCCTTCCGAGTTCAGGGATCGTGCAGGCATTCGGAAGGCCACAAGGAGCCCTCCTCTATGGCTGTCAAACTCTTCGTCGGCGGCCTCTCCTTCTCGACCTCCACCGAGCGACTCCGCGAGGCGTTCGCCGCGTGCGGCAACGTGGAGTCGGCCAGCGTCGTCACTGACCGCGACACGGGCCGCTCGCGCGGCTTCGGGTTCGTGGAGATGGCGACGCCGGAGGAAGCGGAATCCGCGATCAGCAAGCTGAACGGGACGAGCCTCGACGGCCGGACCATCCAGGTTGAAAAGGCGAAGGCTCCGGGCACGGGTGGCGGCGGTCGGCCGGGCGGAGGTGGCCGCGGCGGGTTCGGCGGCGGCCGGCCGGGCGGCGGCGGCGGCGGACGCGGCGGCCGCTGGTAGCGGCCTCCTTCACCGTCCTCCACACCGAAGCCTCCGTTGGCTTCGGCGGCCAGGAGATCCGCATCCTCGCCGAATCGCGCTGGCTCGGCGAGCACGGTGTTACCGCGCTCGTCGCCGCGCAGCCGGGCAGTCGGCTGCTGGCGGAGGCGGAGCGCGCCGGCATCCCCGCGCTCGCGATTCGGATGCGCGGGGCGTGGGATGCCCGTGCGCTGGCGGCGCTGCGGCGCCTCATGCGCGCGCGCGGCGCCGACATCGTTCACACGCATAGCTCGGTCGACTCCTGGCTCGGCGGCCTGGCCGCGCGCTCACTCGGGCTCGGCGTCGTCCGCAGCCGTCACGTGACGATTCCGATCCCGCGGCGGCGCGCGCTCGTCTATCGGCTCGCGCATCGCATCGTCACCAGCGGCGAGGCGGTGGCGCGGATCGTGGCCGCCGCCGGCATCCCGCGCGCGCGCATCGTCGCCATCGGGCCCGGCATCGACACGCGGCGATTCCATCCCGGCGTCTCCGGCGCCGCCGTGCGCGAGGAGCTCGGGCTCACCGGCCCCGCGGTCGGGATCGTCGCCAACATCCGGGGCTCCAAGGGTCACCAGCACTTTCTGGACGCCGCACCCGCGGTGCTCCGCGCGCACCCGCACGCGCGCTTCGTCATCGTCGGCGACGGCATCGGCTTCGACGACGTGAAGCGCCGCGTGAAGGCGCTCGAGCTGGAGCCGCACGTGAGCATGACGGGATTCCGCCGCGACGTGCCGGAGATCATGGCCGCCCTCGACGTCCTCGTGCTGCCGTCGGTGAAGTCGGAGGCCATGTCGCAGGTCATCCCGCAGGCGCTCGCGGTCGGCACGCCGGTCGTCGGCACCACCGTCGGCGGCACACCCGAGCTGGTGCGCGACGGCGAGACCGGACGCCTGGTGCCGCCGGCCGATGCGGCGGCGCTGGCGCGCGCGATCATCGACCTGCTCGGTGATCGCGAGCGCGCGCGCGCGATGGCCCGCCGCGGCCAGGCGGAAGTGCTCAGCCGCCACACGATCGACGCCGCGATGACGCGCCTGCTCGACGTCTATGCGGAGGCGCGCGCGCGGCGCTGAGCCGCCCTCGGCGGCCCGATCGCTGTGCTACGATCCCGCGCATGCTCGCCGGGATCCGGGTGCTCGATCTCTCCCGTGTCATCGCCGGGCCGTACTGCGCGACGCTGCTGGGCGATCTCGGCGCCGACGTCGTCAAGATCGAGCGTCCCGGTCGCGGCGACGACCTGCGCTCGTGGCGCGGCTCAGGCATGAGCGCCGCCTTCGCGGCCATCAACCGCAACAAGCGTGGCGTCGCGGTGGACCTGTCGCATCCCGACGGAGCGCGGATCGCGCTCGAGCTGGCGCGGCGCGCCGACGTCATCGTCGAGAACTTCCTGCCCGGCGTCGCCGACCGCCTCGGACTCGGCTATGTGGCGGTGCGGGCGGTCAATCCGCGCGTCGTGTACGCGTCGGTCACCGGCTTCGGACAGAGCGGCCCGTACGCGAAGCGGCCGGGCTACAACACGATCGCGCAGGGCATGAGCGGCCTCATGGGGCTCACCGGCATGGACGGACACCCGCCGACGAGAGTCGGCGGCTCCGTCGCCGACCTGGCGGCCGCGCTCTGCGCGTTCGGCACCGTGAACGCCGCGCTCGTCCACCGCGTTCGCACCGGCGAGGGCCAGTATCTGGACGTCAACCTTCTCGCCTCGACGCTGAGCCTGCTGCCCGACCCGGTCGCGCACTACTTCGACTCCGGCGTGCGGCCCAAGCGCGTCGGCAACCGCAACGCGAACCTGACGCCGGCGGAGGCCTATCCGACCAAGGACGGAATGATCCAGGTCGTCATGATGAATCCCGACCAGTACGAGCGGTTCTGCCGCGCCCTCGGCGACGGTGACCTGGCGACGGACCCGCGGTTTGCGACCAACGACGCTCGCCTGGCGAACTACGACGAGTTTCGGACACGGGTCGAGCGCGCGCTGCGCTCCGCCACCACCGCGGAGTGGCAGGAGCGCTTCGAGCGCGCGCAGATCGCCGCCGGGCCCGTGTACGAGCTGGACGAGGTGTTCGGCGACGCGCAGGTGCAGCATCTCGGGCTCGTGGCCGAGGTCGAGCAGCCGGGCTATGGCCGCGCGCGCATGCTCGGCTTTCCGGTCCGCGCGTCGGCCACGCCGGCCACGATCCGGCGTCCGGCGCCGCTGCTCGGCGAGCACACCGCCGAGGTCCTCGCCGAGATCGGCCTCGATGCCGACGAGATCGCGCGCCTCGTGGGCGTCGGCGCCGTCGCGCTCGGAACACCGCCCAAAGCCTGACGGACCCTGCCCGTCAGGCCGGCCCCGCTACAATACTCCCGTGAACGTCCACGTCCTGGCCTGCGACTACGACGGCACCATCGCGGCCGCCGGCCGCGTCGCCGAGCCGACCGCGCGTGCGCTGGCGCGCGTCCGCGAGTCGGGCCGCAAGCTGCTCCTCGTCACCGGGCGCATGCTCCCCGACCTGCGCTCCGTGTGTCCGGACGTCGACCGGATGTTCGACGCGGTGGTGGCGGAGAACGGGGCCGTCCTCTACTTTCCCGGGACGCGCGAAAGTCGCGTGCTCGGCGATGCGCCCGAGGAGGCGCTGCTCGGCGCGCTGCGCCGCCGCGGCGTTCGCTTCGACGTCGGCGCATCGATCGTCGCCACCGACGCGCCGTTCGCGGAGGCGGCACTGGGCGCCATCCAGGAGACCGGCGTCGAGCGCACGCTCGTCTTCAACAAGGGAGCGCTGATGCTCCTGCCCGGCGGTGTCACCAAGGGCACCGGCCTCGAGGTGGCGCTCACGACCATGGAGCTCTCGGCGCACAACGCCGTCTGCATCGGCGACGCCGAGAACGATCACGCGTTCCTCGCGCTGTCCGAGTGCGCGGTGGCGGTCGGCAACGCGATCCCGGCGCTGAAGGATCGCGCGGACTACGTGACGCGTGCGCCGCACGGCGAGGGCGTGACGGAGTTCATCGAGCAGCACCTGGTGAACGACTGCGCCGACATCATCCCGCGGCTGCCGCGCCACCGTCTGATCATCGGAGACACCGCCGACGGCGAGCCGGTCGCCGTCGGCGCGCACGCCACGCGGCTGCTCATCGTCGGCCCCTCCGGCAGCGGCAAGTCCACGCTGACCGGCGCCCTCGTCGAGCGCATCGTCGACACCAACCGATCGGTGCTGCTGATCGACCCCGAGGGCGACTACCAGACGCTCGGCGATCTCGAGCGCGTGGTCGTGCTCGGCGGCACCGGCGAGCGCGCGCTGCCGACGCCCGACGAGCTCCACCAGCTCCTGCGCCGGCCGAAGAGCAGCCTGGTGCTGAACCTCAGCGCGATGACGCGCGCCGAGAAGGTCGCCTATGCCACCAAGGTGCTCGGCGTCGTCACCGCGGTGCGGTCGACCTCCGGGCTCCCGCACTGGCTCATCCTCGATGAGGCGCACCATGTGCTGCCGGCCGACGGCTCCCCCGCCGCCGACCTGCTGCGGCCGGTGGCAGAGTCCCTGTGCATGATCACCCTCGTCGTCGGCGATCTCTCGCCCGAGGTCCGCAAGCTGCCGACGCTGGTGGCGTCCACCGAGCTCGGCGCCTTCGCGGCCGCGGTGGAGACGCTGCGCAACGGGACGGCGCCGACGGTGCTGCCCGGCGCGCCGCTCGAGCGCGGCGAGGCCGCGCTGGCGTGGCTCGACGACGCGCCGCGCGCCACGCGCTTCCGCGTCGCGCGCCGGCGCGTGCAGCATCGCCGCCACGTGCGCAAGTACACGGAGGGCGAGCTGCCGCCCGATCGCAGCTTCTTCTTCCGCGGCCCGGCGGGCGCGCTGAACCTGCGCGCGGCCAACCTCACGCGCTTCGTGGAGCTGGCGGAAGGCGTCGACGAGGCGACCTGGGCGCACCATCTCGGTCGCGGCGACTACTCGGCGTGGATGCGCGAGATGATCAAGGATCCGGAGCTGGCCACCGAGATCGCGACCCTCGAGCGAGCGGCGGCCGCGCCGGCGGAGTCGCGCCGGCGCGTCCTGGACGCGATCCGCGCTCGCTACGCCGTCTGAGCCGTCCAGCGCACCTCGTGCGCGTCCTTGTCGTCGCGCAGCCCCAGGAACACGGGGTGGCGCAGGCGACCATCACCCGTGCGCTCCATGAACCCGATCTGCGCCACCAGCCGCGGCGCCAGCCAGGTCACGTCGCGCGCACGTGGCGCATCGGCGAACGGGCTGCTGTCACGCGCGAGCGGCGCGAAGCGCGCGGCGAGCGCGGCGAGGGTCCGCGTCGTGAAGCCGGTGCCCACCTTGCCCGCGTAGCGGAGGCGGTCGCCTTCGAAGGCGCCGACCAGGATGGCGCCGAAGTGCGCGCGCGCGCCGGCGGGCGCCGTGTAGCCGCCGATGACGAACTCCTCCTCCGCGCGCACCTTCACCTTTCGCCACGCCATGGAGCGGCGCCCCGACTCGTAGGCCGACGCCGCGTCCTTGGCCACGATCCCTTCGAGCCCCCGCGCCCGCGCGATCTCGAACGCCTTGAAGCCGTCCGCCGCGAGCCGGCGGGCGAGTCGCAGCGGGCCGTGCGGACGCACCTCCGCCTGCAGCGCCTCGCGCCGCTCGGCGAGCGACCGCGCGCGCAGGTCGCGGCCGCGCGCGAACAGGAGGTCGAAGACGACGTAGACGGGCTGACGTCGGCCATCGCCGCCGAAGAGCTGGAAGCGCGAGATCCCGTGCGCGTCGAAGACCACGACCTCGCCGTCCAGCATCAGGCTCGGCGCGGGGAGCGCGGCGATGGCGGCCGCGACAGCGGGAAAGTCAGCGGTCCGATCGATGTCGTTGCGCGTGAGGAGCTGGACGCGCTTGCCCTGTTTCACGGCGATAATCCGGATGCCGTCGTACTTCTCCTCGTAGACCCAGCCCGGCTCGTGGAAGGGCGCGTCCACCAGCGTCGCCAGCATGGGGCGCACGCCGGCGGCCGAGCGGGTCGTCACGCGCGGCGGCTGGCGGACGGCGGTGCGGCGTCGGCCCCGGCCGCCTGCTCGAGCTGGCGCGGGCTGGCGCCGGCGGCGCGCGCGATGCCGGCCATCGAGCGGCGCGAGACGACCGATTTCGGCTTCATCACGGTGAGGTCGACGTCGGCGGTGGCGTGCTCGTCGCGGTGCTTGATGAGCAGCCACTGCCGGTCGCGCATGCGAACGAGCACCCACGAGCCCTTCATCTTCTTGCCGTGCAGCCGCATCTTCAGGTCGCCCTTGGCGAGCGCCCGGTCGACGTCGGGGCTCTCCGGCTCCCACGTGCCGCGATCCCAGATCATCACCGTCCCGCCGCCGTACTCGCCCTCGGGGATGACGCCCTCGAAGGCGTTGTAGTCCATGGGATGCGGCTCCGTCATCATCGCGAGCCGGCGCACCGTCGGGTCCAGCGACGGCCCCTTGGCCACCGCCCACGACAGCATCACCCCCTGGTGCTCGATGCGAAAGTCGTAGTGGAGGTGGCTCGCGCGGTGCTTCTGCACCACGAACTCCAGGGCGCGCGCACGCTTCTTCCCCGCCCGGCCGGGCGGCTCGGGCGTGACGTCGAACCGCCGCTTGCGGTTGTACTCGGCCAGACGGCCGTAGCGGCTCAGGTCGTCGTCGGCGCGCGCGCGAGGCATGCCTCGATTGTACCGTCGGCGCGGCGGCGCGGCGACCGCGGTATCCTGCCGCCATGACGACGCTGCTGCACGTCGACGCGTTCGCGGACGCGCCGTTTCGGGGCAACCCGGCCGCCGTGTGCCTGCTGGATGACGACGACAGCGCGCCCTTCATGCAGGCGCTGGCGGCGGAGCTCGCCCTGCCTGCGACCGCGTTCGTGCGGCATGCGCGCGACGGCTTTGCCCTCCGCTGGTTCTCGCCGCTCGCCGAGCTTGCGCTGTGCGGTCACGGCACGCTGGCGGCCGCGCACGCGCTCTGGGAGACGGGGCGTCTGGCGGCATCCGCGACCGCGCGCTTCAGCACGCAGAGCGGCGTCCTGTCCGCGGTGCGGCGCGACGCCTGGATCTCGCTCGAGCTGCCCAGCGAACCGGCGACCGCCGCTGCCGTGCCGGTGGCGCTGCTCGACAGCCTCGGTGTGAAGGCACGCTTCACCGCACGCAATCGTCTCGACTATCTCGTCGAGGTCGAGGACGAGGCCGCCGTCCGCGCACTCGAGCCGGATCTCCGCGCGCTCGCAGCCGTCGACACGCGCGGCGTCATCGTCACCGCGGCGGCCACGACGCCCGGGTTCGACTTCGTGTCCCGGTTCTTCGCCCCCCGCGTCGGCATCCCGGAGGACGCGGTCACCGGCTCGGCGCACTGCTGCCTGGCGCCACTCTGGGCCGGGCGCCTCGGGCGCCGCACGGTGACGGGCTTTCAGCTGTCGGCTCGCGGGGGCGTCGTCCGCGCCGAAGTCGCGGAGGAGCGCGTGCGGCTCTCGGGACAGGCGCTGACGGTGTTTCGGGGTGAGCTCTGCCTCCCTCAGCCGAGCCGGTAGAGCAGCAGATACACGATGACGCCGGTCAGCGAGACGTAGAGCCACACCGGCAGCGTGCGCCGCGCGATGCGCACGTGCCGGACGAAATCACCCTCGAGCGCGCGATAGGCCGTGATCAGCACGAACGGAACCATGGCGGCCGCCAGCACGATGTGCGAGACCAGCAGCGGGAAATAGAGCCACCGGATCCAGCCCTGTCCCGTGAACGGCCGCGATCCCGCGGCATAGTGGTAGCCGACGTACGAGACGAGGAAGAGCGCCGACACGACGCACGCGCCGAGCATGCATGCGCGGTGGAGCGCAACGCGGCGGCGCCGGATGGCGACCCAGCCGGCCGTGAGGAGCACCGCGCTCGTCGCATTCAGTGAGGCGTTCAGCGCCGGCAGCGCCGCCAGATCGCCGCGCCACGTCGGCCCGGACTCGCGAGCGAGCAGGAGCGCGGCGACGACGGCGACGATGACCACCGAGATCAGCGCGATGACGGAGAGCGCGATGCGATCGCTCATGGCGATGCATCATACGCCGAGCCGGATCGTCGACGGCGCGCGGCCGCGATGGCGCGCGTCAGCGCGTCCACAGCATCGGCGCCAGCAGCACGACGACGAGCGCCGCCACCACGGTGAGCGGTGCCCCGACGCGCACGAAATCGGCGAAGCGATAGCCGCCGGGCGCGTAGATGAGCAGGTTGCCGTGGTGGCCGATCGGCGTCAGGAACGCCACGACGGAGGCCATGGCCACCGTCACGACGTACGGCTCGGGCGGCTGCTGGAGCGCCTGCGCCAGCGCGATCGCCACTGGCGCGAACAGCGCGGTGGTCGCGGAGTCGGACATGAACTGGGTGATCACGGCGACCACGGCGAACAGCACCAGGAGCACCAGCCGCTGGTTCCAGCCGGCCACGGCGGCCTGCAGCGCGCCGGCCAGCGTCTTGGCCGCGCCGCTGGAGCTCATCGCGAGCCCGAGCGGGATGGCGCCCGCGATGAAGACGAAGATCCGCGCGTCGATCGCGCGATAGGCCTGGCCTCCGGTGAGACATCCCGTGATGACCATCGCGACGGCGCCCATGAGACCGGCGATCTCGATCGACACGACGTTGAACGCAGCCGCCAGCACGGTCGCCAGCATGATCGCGCCGGCCAGCGGCGCCTTGCGGCGCAGCCGACCCTCGCCGTGGAACGGCACCATCATGAGAATCCCGGGCGCCGCGGCCACGCGCGCGAGCGCCTCGTCGTCTCCCTGCAGGACGAGCACGTCGCCCGCGCGGAGCCGCGTCCGCGAGAGCTCCTCGTCGAGCCATCCGTGACGGCGCCACAGGCCGACCACGATGGCGTCGTACCGGCGGCGGAAGTCGACATCGGCGATGGTGCGCCCCGCCACCTCCGAGCCCGGCGCGACGACGGCCTGCACGAGGCGCTCGGCCGGATCGTCGTCGGTCGTCGCGGCCGCGTTGCCGTCGGTCGGCTGGTACTGTGCGACCGGATGAAGCTCCACGCCCGCCTCCTTGCGGATGGCGACGATGTCCTCCGGCGTGGTGCGCACGAGCAGGACGTCGCCGGGCTCCACGTGCGCGCCGTCGAGCTCACCGCGGACGCGGCGCCCGCGGCGGACGACGCCCACGACGCTGAGCGTGTAACCGCCGCCGCGCTCGATCTCGCCAACCGTCTTGCCCCGGAACGGCGAGTCCTGCAGGACGGTCAGCTCTGTGAAATACTCCTCGAGGCGGAAGCGGTTGGCGCCCGCGTCGGCGCCGCGGCGCTCCGGCAGCAGGAGCTTGCCGAGCAGCAGCACGAAGACCGTGCCGGCCGCAGACAGCGCGAGCCCGATGGGCGCGATCGAGAAGATGCCGAGGCCCGGCCGTCCCGCCTGACGCAGCGACTCGGACGCGATCAGGAACGCCGGCGCGCCGATGATCGTGATCGTCGTCCCGAGCGAGGCGGCGAACGACAGCGGCATCAGCAGCTTCGAGGCAGAGAGGCCCTTGTCCCGGGCGAGGTCCAGCGTCACCGGCAGCATGATGGCGGTGGTGGTGAGGTGGTGGGTGAACGCCGACAGCAGTGCCACCGAGGGCATGATCACGGCGATCGCGCGCGCCCAGCTGGCGCCCGCCCACCGGCCGATCAGCTGGCCGAGCCGTTCCGAGATCCCGGTCCGATGCAGCCCGTCGCTGAGGACGAAGATGGCCGCGACGACGATGGCCGGCTCGCTGCCGAAGCCCGAGAGGGCCTGCTCCGGGCGCAGCAGCCGGGTCACCGAAAGCGCGATCACGATGAGGACGGCGACGACGTCGTTGCGCAGCTTCTCGGTGACGAGCAGTCCGCACGCTACGATGAGGATCGCGAAGAAGGTGAGCTGCGCGGCGGGCATGGCGGCCACGGACGTTCCGGGTAGCACGTGATGTGCCAGTGCGGCAGTCGGAGTTTCTTTGACACATCCGACGGCGGCCACCTAGAATTTCTCTTGCCCCTCACACCATGGACGTCAACGTCGAGGACCTCGATCGTCAGCTTGCAGGGCTCACCGGGCGCTTCGCCGACCTCGGCGCCCAGCTCTCCGAGGCCGCCCAGGAGCTGCAGGACGCCGGAGCGCCACCTCCGGATGCGCTGATCGAGCAGCTCGGCCAGCTCCGCGCACAGACGCTGCAGCTGCGGGGCGACATCGTGGCGGCCGCCAGGGTCGTCGGCGTGCTGCCACCATCCGACCTGGAGTCGGCGACGAGCTTGCAGCCCCTGCTGCGCACGATCGCCGGCGCGGTGCAGGCGCGGCAGCGTCAGGCCGCTCTGGAGCAGGCGCGCAAGGCGGTGATCGAGGTGCTCGACATCGTGCTCGGCGTCCGCCACCTGGACGAGGCGCAGTTCCCGCCGCTCGTGGAATGCCAGAAGCAGGCGCGCGACCTGCACGCGACCGTGCTGGCACTCAACGAGAGCAACCTCCACCAGGCGCAGGAGCTCACGGCGCGCGTGCGCGCATTCTCGGACTTTCTCACGATGCTGGAGGGCAGCGATCAGATGGACGACGAGCGCTTCGCGGCGCTCGAGGCGAGCGTGTCCGCGGCATTCGGCCGCCCGCTCGCCGTGGCCGCGGCGCGCGGACGCCTGCTCCGTCCCGGGCAGACGCCGCCGCCGGCTCCCGCACAGCCACCGGCCGCCGTCGCGCAAACGCCGGCGGCCGCGCCCCTCCCGACTGCCACACCGCCCATGCGCGAGCCAGCCGTCGTCGCCGCGGCCGCGCCGCCAGCGCCCGCGCCCGTCCCCGCGGCGCCGAGCGTGGCGCCGACGCCTCCGGTGCCGCCAACCGCTCCCAGCGCCCCGACGCCGGCCCCCCCGCGAGTGAGCGCGCCCGCCGCGCGAGCCCCCGAGCCGCCGCCGGCGAAGGCGAAGCCCGCGGCCGCCGCCGCCGCTTCGAGCAGCGAGGCGTCGTTCGACGAGACGGCGCAGTGGTGGCTCGCGGCGTGGGCGCGGTGGTCGGGCTGGCGTGGGACGAAGTTCCCCGAGGCGGTCAAGGAGGAGCTCGCCAAGTACTCGTACCTGCTGTCGGTGCCGGTGCAGAACAGCCACGAGTACGAGGACGGCCTGCTGTCGTACGGCTACTCGATCCTCGTGGACCATGTCGAGCAGCAGAGCCCCGGCTGCGTCGGCAACGCGCTCAACCAGCTGAAGGCCGGCAGCGGCACGCCGGTCGGACAGCAGCTCTTCGACTACCTGCTGACCACCGGGCGCCTCGCAGAAACCTACCCCGAGTTCATCAAGAACGTGCTGCTGGCGGCGCTGCCCGAGCCGGCACCGTGGGCGGACGTCCGCATCGTCCATACGAAGGACGACACGCGCATCTTCCGACGGCCGACGTCGCGTCTCGGCGACAACGACCAGAAGCCGCAACGCCTCCTGGCGGACAAGGAGCGGTTCACGGAGCACAAGATGTCGTTCAAGCTTGCACCGCTGACGGCGCGGTTCGTCCAGCTCTCGGCGGACCTGCCGGAGGCGCACGGGCTGGAAGCGGCGCTCCGGGTGGACGGCGCGCCGGCCGAGAGCGGCTGGCTGGTGCTCGTCCCCGTCACACGGCGCGCGTCCGCCAAGATCGAGGCGCGGCCGTTCGCGCTCGAGGGGACGCAGGTGCCCGCCATCGGACGCGACTGGAGCACGATCTGGCTCGCCGTGTTCAACCCCGCCCCCCGCGTGGAGGCAAAGTTCGAGCTCGGCGTGACGCTCAAGAAGGACACGAAGGGAATGAAGCGGTAGCTATTCGGACGGCGCGGGCGCGGCGGCGGGCGCGGCCGGCGTGGCGGGTGCGGCCGGTGTCCGCGCGAACGGGCTCTTCGTGACCCCGAGCTTCTGGGCGATCTGGTTGGTCGACTGCACCGTGTCGAGCAGCCGCGCGAACGCCTGCGCGGCCTCTTCTTTCTCCTGACGCAGCGTCTCGTTCTGCTTCTTCAGCTCGGCCAGCTGACTCTCCACGTCGCCGTGCGCCTTCTGACGCTCACCGTGCTGCGCACGGAGGTCGGTCAGCTCCTTGCGCAGCTCGTGGAGCTCCCGGCGCAGGACGTCGGTCTCGTGCTCCGAGTGCTGCAGCTTGCTGCTCACCCGGTGTGACGACTCGACGAGGACGGCCAGCACCGACATGACCTCCCGGCTCTCGTCCAGGAAGCGGAGCAGTCGCTCACGGGCCTGCGCTCCGGCGGCATCGTCCATTGTCAGTCGAGCCTAGCATCGACGCGCGGTTATCAGAAATTTTGCCCGGTGGTGATACCTTGAGCGGCACGATGCGGCTCGCGGAGAACATCGGCCCCGCCGGGCGGCGGCGGCGCTACGTGACGGGCGGTGTCGCGCTCGCCGCCGGGCTGGCGCTCGCGGGCGGGCTGATCGCGGGCGGCGCCCCGCTCGGCGCGCGCTTCGTCGTCTTCGTGCCGTTCGTGTTCGGCGCGCTCGGACTGTTCCAGGCATACGGCCACACCTGAGTTCGACTCGCCGCGCGCGGCGCGCGCGAGACGAGCCACGGCACGGAACTGGTCAGCGACAGCTGGCTCGCCGGTCAGCTGAGACGTCAGGCGCGCGACGTCATCGTGCACGCCGTGCTCGCCGCCACCGTCCTCACCGCGCTCACGCTGCTCGTGCCCGGCGGCGCGGCGTGAGGCGCCGACTGAAGCGAACGGTGCGCGAGGGCCGAACGTCGGCGTCGAGGAGCGTGCGCATCTGGTTGAGCGCCCGCCGGTTGTCGGCGGCGTCGATCGACGCCACACCGTCACTCGGGATGACGAGCCGCAAGTCGCGCATGTACGCATCGCTCGCGGTGAACAGGACGCAGCGATCGCCGGTGAGCCCGCCGAGCACCAGGGTGCGGGTCTTCAGGTAGCGCAGCAGCAGATCGAGCGTGGTCGAGAAGAACGCCGAATGCTTGGCCTTCAGCACCACGTAGTCGTCGGCGTGCGGCTGCAACCGCTCGGCGACCGGCCGTCCCCGCACATCGCTCTGAAGGCAGCGCCGGAGAATTGCACGAAAGTCCGACCGCCAGCGTCCGAAGTTATCGTTGGCATAGATGACTGGCACCCCTGCCCGCCGAGCCCGCTCGGCGAGGCTCGCGAGACAGTCGGCCATGGCGATGGCCTGCGGCAGGAGGCGCTGGCCCCCCTCGAACTCCAGGTCGTTGATGACGTCGACGAGCAGCAGGGCCACGTCCGCTTTGTCCGGGGCGTTGCCGTGCAGGTCGTCGTTCCGGGCGGGTGGCATTCCACGGCCTCGAACGTGCAACGACCGTACCGTGGATCGGCCGATGGAGCCGGCGAAAGCCGGATATACTCAGGCAGCATCGATTCGACAGGCGAAAGGAGCCGTCATGTCCGTGAAGCTGTTCGTGGGTGGTCTCTCGTTCTCCACCTCGACCGAGAGTTTGCGCGCGGCTTTCGCTCGGTTCGGCGCCGTGGATTCCGCGGCTGTCATGACCGACCGTGAGACGGGCCGATCCCGGGGCTTCGGCTTCGTCGAGATGGCCACCACCGAGGAGGCAGAGAAGGCGATCTCCTCGCTGAACGGTTCGCAGCTCGACGGCCGCATGATTCGCGTCGACAAGGCCACGCCGCGCGGCGCCGGTGGACCACGACCACCGCGTCCCGCGGGCGCCCGGCCCTACGGCGACCGTCCGCAGGGCGGCGGCGGATTCGGCGGGCCTCGGTTTGGTGGCGGCGGGGGCGGTGGCTTCGGCGGCGGGGGCGGCGGCGGGTTTGGCGGCCCCGGCCGCGGGCCCGGCGGCCCTGGTCGCGGCCCGGGCAGCGGCGGCTTCGGTGGACCGGGCCGCGGACCCGGCGGCGGCCCCGGACGAGCGCCCGGCGGCGGCTTTGGTGATCGTCCCGGCGGCGGCTTCGGCGACAAGCCCGGTCGCGGTCAGGGACGTCGCGGTGCAGGACCGGCCGGCGGCTGGGGCGAGAACAAGCCGGGCGGCGGCCGCCGCGGTCCCGGACGCGGCAAGCCGAAAAAGGGCACCGACCAGGGCGGCGGCGGCGGGCGCGGCCGCCCGGGCTCGGACGGCGAGTACCGCTGGGGAAGATGAAGGTCGCCCCGGCGGAGCTGGGGCCGCCTCGATCGGTCTTAACGCAGGCGCGTTCTCACGGCAGGACGGTCGTCGAGCCGGCTTGCAGGCGGTCGAACATCTGCATGACGAGCGGGTAGAACAGCAGGAAGACGAACCCGCCGGTCGCCAGCCAGATCGCCAGTCGGACGAGCTTCATGCTCCGAGCATCGCGGACAGGTCGCGCACGATCAAGTGTGGCCGCACGCCCGCGTCCGCCGGCAATCCCGCCCCCGCCCGGTCGACCCAGACGCCGCGGAGTCCCAGTCGTTGCGGCGCGCCGACGTCGAACTCCAGGTGATCGCCGACCATCCACGCCGCATCCGCGCTCACGCCGAGGCGGCGCAGCGCCTCGAGATACACCGCCTCCTCGGGCTTGCCGTACCCCATCTCGCCTTCGATCAGGATCGTGTCGAACCAGCGCGCGAGATCGTGTCGCTCGATCTTGTCGCGCTGCTGCCGGGCGTCGCCATTGGTCACGAGGGCCAGCGGAACGCCGCGCTCGCGGAGACGCGCGAGAAACGCGGGCGCCTCCGGAAACAGCCGCCATGCCTGCCGCCGACGCTCTGCGTAGACGCCCGCGATCTCAGCCGCCGTCCGCGGATCCGCGCAACCGCACGACTCGAGTGCGCGGGCGGCGATCTTCGTCCACGCGCCCAGCATGTCGACGCGCTCGCGGCGGTGGCGCTCGGGGTCGCTCCAGAGCCACTGGCGCGCGTCGAGCAGGGCCGCGAGCAGGGCGTTGCGCTCGAGCCCCGGAGCGGCCCGCTCGCACGCGGCCTCCCAGCACGCATCGACACCGCCGGAGTAGTCGAGCAGCGTGTCGTCGAGATCGACGAGCAGCGCCTTCACGCGGAGCTCTCCGCCGCGATCGCGCGCAGGCGCCGCGGCTCCCGGACGCGCAGGGCGAGCGTCACGACGGCCAGCGCGCCCGCGACGGCGGCGACCGCGAAGACGGCGGCGAATCCCGATGCGTCGGCCAGAAGGCCGGCGGCGATCGGCGCGGTGCACGCGATCGGCGTGAGCGACGTGTTGCCGATGCCGATGTACAGCGACTGCGCCTCGGGCCCCGGCGCGAACTCGAGCAGCACCGTCGGATACGAGATCCGGAACGCCGCCTCCTGGAGCCCGGCCAGAACGAACACCGCCGCGAACACGGCGAGCGACGGCGCGAAGAGCGCCACGACGTTGGCGGCGGCGGTGGCCGCGATGCCGGTCATGATGACGACGCGGTAGCCCGCGCGATCGGCAATCCAGCCGAGCGCAAGCAGTCCGGCGACCGAGCCCGAGAGCAGCAGCGCCGTGAAGACGCCGAGGGTCGCCGGCGGCGCCTGCCACGCGCGGAGCGCGTACACCACGTAGAAGGTCGCGGCCGTGCTGCCCACGATCGACATGGCGCGGACGATGAGAAACCAGCGCAGATTGCAATCCTGCCGGAGCAGCCGCGGCACGCGGCGCAGATATGCCCGCAGGTCCGCATGCGACGCCGGCTGCGCCGTGGCCGCCGGCTCGCGCACCAGAACGAGCGCGAGCAGCGAGCCGAGCATGCACACCGTCGCTCCGACGAAGCAGAGCGCGTACGAGGTCGGCGCCGGCACGCGCGCGAAGATCTCCGTGGTGACGGCGCTGCCGGCCAGTCCACCGGCCGCCGCCGCCACGGCCGTCAGCGCGAAGAACCGCCCGCGCAGATGCACCGGCACCGCCCGCCCGACGATGTCCATCCACGCGGGCGTCAGCGCCCCGCCGACGGCGGTGACGACGACCAGCATGACGAGGAGCACGGCCAGCGTGAGATCGGGTCGGACGGGCGCCAGCCAGAACGCCGCGGCGGCGAGCGCGGCGAACGGAATTCGCTCCCAGATCGTCCATCGCAGGACGAACGGCAGCTTTCGCGCGAGCGTCTCCGTGTGGGCAGCCACGAACAGCGGCGGAAGAAACCAGCCGAGCGTCATCACGGCCGGGATGGCGCCGATGACGGCGTTCGGGGCGCCGAGCCACGCGGCGAAGGCGGGCAGGATCGTGGACGGCGACGCGAACGACAGCGCGACGAGGAAGAGCCCGTAGTCCGCGCCCAGCGCAACCACGTTGTGACGCAGGTGCGGAGGGCGCATGACGCCCATCATACCGCGCGCCGCGAGGCGCCCGGCCGCGGCCGCGCGTTACTCGCCGGCCAGGCGGTAACCCACACCGGGCTCCGTCAGCAGGTAGCGCGGCTGCGCCGGATCCGCCTCGATCTTGCGGCGCAGCTGCGCCATGTACACGCGCAGGTAGTGCGCCTCCTCGATCTGGTTCGGGCCCCACACCTCCTTCAGCAGCTGGCGGTGCGTGAGCACGCGGCCCGCGTGCCGGACCAGCGTCGTCAGCAGCCGGTACTCGGTCGGTGTGAGCTTCACCTCCTGCTCGCGCACGAAGACGTGGCGACGGCCGAGGTCGACCCGGAGCTCACCCGTGGTGAAGACGGCGTCCTCGCGCGCGACACCGGCCTTGTGGCGGAGCGCCACGCGCAGGCGGGCCAGCAGCTCGTCCGCGCCGAACGGCTTGCTCACGTAGTCGTCGGCGCCCGCGTCGAGCGCTTTCACCTTCTCCGCCTCCTGGCCCCGCGCGGACAGCACGATGATCGGCACCGTGCTCCATTCGCGCAGGCGCCGGATGACCTCGAGGCCGTCGAGATCCGGCAGACCAAGATCGACGATCACCACGTCGGGCTGGCGTGACGCCGCCTCCACGAGGCCGTCGGCGCCCGTGCCGGCCTCGAACAGCCGGTAGCCCTGACTGCCGAGCGTCGCGCGCAGGAAGCGTCGGATCTGCGGCTCGTCCTCGATGAGGACGACGACCGGCTCACTCATGGGCGGTCGTGACGACGGGCGGCGCTTCCGTGATGGGGAGTGTGAACAGAAAGGCGACGCCGCCACCCGGCAGGTTCTGAGCCCAGATGCGCCCGCCGTGCGCTCGCACCACACCCTGGCAGATCGCGAGCCCGAGCCCGGCCCCACGTCCGTCTTCGCGCTGACCGCGGTAGAACTTCTCGAAGATCTTCTGCTCCAGTCCCGGCGGGATGCCCGGCCCCCGGTCGGCGACCTCGACGGTGACCGCCTCGTCAGTCGCGGTCGCGATGATCTCCACGGGACTGCCGGGTGGCGTGTACTTCAGCGCGTTGTCGACGAGGTTCACCAGCACCTGCTCGATGAGGACGTCGTCCATCGCCACCAGCGGCAGGTCGGGGAGGACGTGGGTGGTGACACGGCGACCGACCAGGCGCTTGTCGAGCCGACGCAGCGCGGCGCCGACGACCTCCTCGATCGAGTGCCACTCCTTGCGCAGCTCGAGCGCGCCGGACTCGAGCCGCGTCATCTCGAGCAGGTTCTGCACGAGCCGGTTCAGCCGATCGGCCTCCTCGCGTACCGACTCGAGCAGATCGCGCTGCGTGGCCGCGTCGAGGCGCTCGCCCTGCTCCAGCAGCGTCGTGGCCGCGCCGGTGATGGTCGCGAGCGGTGTTCGAAGGTCGTGCGACACGGAGCTGAGGAGCGAGTTCCGGAGCCGCTCCGTCTCGATCTTGACCTCGGTCTCCTGCGCCTCCTCGGCCAGCCGCGCGCGCTCGATGGCGAGCGCCGTCTGGTTGGCGAACGTCTCCAGCTGGTGGAGACGCTCCGGCGTGTCGAACGCATGAGGGTCCGCGGGCCGGACGCCGAGCACGCCGACACAGCCGCGCGACGCCATCAGCGGCACGTACAGGCTAGCGGCCCCCGGAAGCGTCGCGGTCCCCTGCCCGGCCGGCTGGCGATGCTCGAACACCCAGCGCGCGACGCCGATCTCGTTGCCGTCCAGGGTGGTGTCCAGCTCGGGGGCGCCGCGCACCGCCAGACGCCCGTCCTCCGGCAACAAGACGATGGCCCATGCGCGGAACACCTCGCCCAGGTGACGCACGGTGATGCGGCCAAGCTCGTCGACGCCCCGGGTGCTGGCGAGCTCGCGGCTCATCGCATACAGCGCGGCCGTCCGCTGCTCGCGCTCCCGGACTGCCTCCGCCTGCGTCCGGATGCGGATAGTCATCCCGCTGATGATGAGGCCGACCAGCAGCATGACCAGGAACGTCACCAGATACCGGACGTCGGACACCGCGAACGTGAAGTGCGGGGGAACGAAGAAGAAGTCGAACGCCGCCACGCTGAGCAATGACGCAAGCAGCGAGGGGCCACGGCCATGGCGCCTGGCGACGAGGACGATGCCCAGCAGGTAGACCATCACCAGGTTCGAGGTCTCGAAGAGCGGCAGCATGACCCACGCGAGAGCAGTGGCGACGGCGACGCCGGCCATCGCCTGGAGGTAGCCCGACCAGTCGGTCGGTCTCGCGAGGCGGCGCCGCACCGGCGTCGGCGCCGGCTCGTCCTTGTCGCCGCTGATCACGGCGATGTCGATGTCGCCGCTGCCTTGCACGAGCGCATCCACGATGGAGCCCAGCACGATGCGCTTCCAGAGCGAGCGCTGCGGCTTGCCGACCACGATGCGCGTCACGTTGCGCTGGCGCGCGAAGGCCAGGATCTCGTCGCTCATCCGGGCCCCCGTCAGCGTGACGGTCCGGGCGCCGAGCGACTCCGCGAGCCGCAGCGTCTGCGCGACGCGGTCTTTGGCCTCTGCCGGCAGCCGCAGCTGGGCCGGCGTCTCGACGTAGACGACCCACCATTCCGCGCCGAGACGCTCGGCCATGCGCTTGGCAGCCCGCACCAGCTGTACCGAGAACGGGCTCGCGCTCACCGCGACCAGCAGGCGGTCGGCCGTCGGCCACACGGCCCCGATGGCGTGGTCGCGCATGTAGCTGCGCATCTGCGCGTCGACCCGCTCCGCCGTGCGGCGGAGCGCCAGCTCGCGCAGCGCGATGAGGTTGCCCTTCCTGAAGAAACTGCGCAGCGCCTCCTCGGCCTGCTCGGGGATGTAGACCTTGCCGTCGCGGAAGCGCTCGAGCAGGTCATCCGGCGGAAGGTCGATCAGCTCCACTTCGTCGGCACGGTCGAGCACGGAGTCGGGGACGGTCTCGCGCACCACGACGCCGGTAATCTTCGCGACGACGTCGTTGAGGCTCTCGACGTGCTGAACGTTCACGGTGGTGAACACGTCGATGCCGGCGTCGAGAAGCTCGAGCACGTCCTGCCAGCGCTTGGTGTGACGCAAGCCGGGGGCATTGGTGTGCGCGAGCTCGTCGACCAGGATCAGCTGGGGTCGGCGCGCGAGGGCGCCGTCGAGGTCGAACTCGTGGAGGATGGCCCCGCGGTACTCCACCGGACGCGGCGGCAGGCGCTCGAGACTGGCGAGCAACGCTTCGGTCTCGACACGGCCGTGCGGCTCGACGTAGCCCACGACGACATCCACGCCGTCGGCGCGCTTGTCGCGAGCCGCCTCGAGCATGGCGTACGTCTTGCCGACCCCGGCCGCGGCGCCGAAGAAGATCTTCAGCTTGCCGCGCGCCTCCAGCGCCTCCTGCTCCTTCACATGCGCGAGCAGCGCATCCGGATCGGGGCGCTTGTCCGTCACCATCGGCCTCCGACAGACCGCCTCACGGTATACCCGGCCGGCTCACCGGACGCCCGCGCTGAGGCAGCGTCGAAGAATGCCGTCGAGGCCGACGACCGCGAACTGGGCATGACGCGGCGTCAACGTATCACGTCCCTGCCATGTCCGCCGCTCGGCGGACGGGAACATCGGGACGCACGCGGTGTGCAGTGGCCCGGCGCGCGGGCGGTCATCAGAGGAAGCTG
>DATAOC010000026.1:0-24796 GCA_036265915.1 Candidatus Methylomirabilota bacterium
GTGGCGAGGTCGTAGACGAAGATCGACGGCCGCGCCTTGCGACGGAAGTAGTCGATCTCGACGGGGCCGAACTCGATGTCCACGGCGACGTCGCCGCCGCCGAGCCGCTCGCTCGCCTCCCGCGCCCAGGCGCCGGCGCGCCGGCGCGTCGCCCGATAGTCACCGGCGCCGGGGACGACGACGAGGAACTCGATGTCGCCGAGCACGCGCAGCCGGCCATCCACCGGCAGCACCGTGCCCTCGCCGCGCGAGAAGCTGCCCGTGAGCACGAGCGCCACCAGCTTGCCGGGCAGGCGGTCGGCGAGAAAGCCGGCGCAGCCGTCCACCACGCGTCGCAGGGCGCCGTCGTGCCGCGGATCGCGGCAGAGCGCGAAGGCGGCGCTCATGCGGCAGCCACCCACGGCGCGCGCTGGGCGAGTCGCTGCTGCACGACGGCGGCCGCCACCTCGGCCAGCCGGTCGAGGCGGCCGACGTTGAGCAGGACGAGGTCGGCAAGCGGCTTGGTCGGCTCGACCCAGGCGGCGTGGGCGCCGCGCACGGTGGCCTCGTACTGCGAGAGCACCGAGCGTCGCGTCCGCCCGCGCTCGCTGACGTCGCGCGCCATCCGGCGCGACAGGCGTGCGGCGTCGGGCACGTCGAGGAAGATCGACAGGTCGAGCAGCGCCCGCGTGCGCGCGTCGTGCAGCAGCAGGATGCCCTCGACCAGCACGATCGGACGCGGCTCGACGGCGTCGTCGACGCCGATGCGCCGGTGGGTGCTGAAGCAGTAGCGCGGGGGCCGGGCCGGCTGGCCGGCGCGCAGCGCGGTCAGGTCGGTGAGAAACAGCTCGGTGTCGAGCGCATCCGGGGCGTCGTAGTTCAGCGCCGCGCGCTCGGCCGCCGGAAGATCGCCGCGGTCGCGGTAGTACGCGTCGTAGCACAGGGCGGACACCCGCGCGGCGCCGAGGGTGCCGGAGATCGCGCGGACGAGCGTCGACTTGCCGCTTCCGCTACCGCCGGCGATGCCGACCACGAACGGCCCGCTCGGGCTCATGCCGCCCGCTCCGCGGGGACACCGGCAAGCCGCGCGTAGAGCGCGTCGTAGCGCGCGGCGATGGCGCGCCAGGTGAATCGCCGCTCGACGAGCTGGCGCGCGTTGCGTGCGATCGTCGTCGCCACGACCGGCTCTCGCATGAGCAGCGCGACGGCGTCGGCGAAGTCGGCGTCCGTCTCGGCGGTGAGGACGTGGTGTCCGGGCAGGACGTCGTCGAGGCCGGACAGGCTCGCCGCCGACGCCACGACCGGCGTGCCGAGCGCCAGCGCTTCCAGGATGCGCGCCTTGCGGCCGAAGCCTGCGTCGAGCGGGCTGACGAAGACCGACGCGCTCCACACGCTGGGCCGGAGGTCCGCGAGGCTGCCCTCGACGCGGACGCCGGGCACCGCGGCCAGGTCGCGCGCGGGCGCCGCGCTGTCGGGCGAGGCGAGCAGAAGCTCCGCGCGCGGCACCCGCCCGCGAAGGAGCGGCACGATGGCGGTGGCGACACGGCGCGCGGCCTCCGCGTCACGCGGCACCCCCAGGTGGCCGGTGAAGACGACGCGTCCGGGCTCGCCGCGGCGGCGATACGCGTACTGCTCGGCGTCGATGCCGGCCGGGATGACGTCGATGCGGTCGAAGGACAGGTGGGCGGCGATCGCGCGTCGGTCCTCCTCCGACTCCACCACGCACGCGCCGAGACCCGCGAACCAGTCGCGCTCCCACTCCGCCTCGACGCGCTCGTCGAGGCGCGCGCGAACACGCCGCCACGCCGGCGCGGAGGGTCGCGCCGCCGCGCGGGCGCGCAGCGCCGGGGACTCGTGGCACGCCAGCACGGTCGGCACGCCGGCAGCGCGTGCGATCGGCGCCAGCAGCGGCGACTCGACATGCACGACGTCCGGCCGGAACGCGCCCATGGCACGGCGCGCTGCGGCCGCCATTGTGCGCAGGCCGGCGGCCGGCCGTCCCGAGACGGCGTGCCGCCAGCGTTGCGCCGGCAGCGTCTCGAGCCAGGCCGCCCGGGTCGCGAGCCACGCGCGCGCGGTCGGTGTGTCGCCGCCGGTGGTGGCGGCCACGACACCGAGCGTGTGGCGCGAGCCGAGATGCTCGATCAGCTGCGCGGGCGCGAGACGGGCGGCATCGTGCGACGGCAGGTGCGGTAGCACCGGACTGACGAGCAGGATGCGCATGCCCGTTTCCTAGGAGGCACGAGCGGCGGCACGACGGGCCGGCCGGATCTGGTCGAAGACCGTCTCGATCGCGGCGAAGCGGAAGTCCGCGAGCAGCGCGGCGAGCTTGCGCTCCGCCGTCCGGAGGCCGGTGTAATGACGGAACCGCTGGGGCCACGTCATCCGCGGCCGGGGCTGCGCCGGATCGAACTCCCACGGATGCACGTACAGCACAACCGGCTGGCGCTCGGCGCGGTTCACGCTGGCGACGGCGCTGCGGATGAGCGAGGTCGGGAACAGTCGGAAGAAGCCGCCGCCGATCGGCAAATTGGTGCCGGCGAACCGGGCGGTGCCGACGGGAACCTCCCACAGCGGCAGCCCGTCGACCGACTGTGCGACGTGAGGGAAGCGCGGCGCGTCCGGAAAGCCGTAGCGATCGTGCACCACGGGATAGATCGAGGAGTCGTAGACGAAGCCTTCCTCGATCAGGATGCCGAATGCCCACGGTGTGTCGCGCCGGATCGAGTAGTTCGGCGCCCGGTAGCCACGCACGATCCGGCCGGCCGCCTGCTCGACCGCGTGCTTGGCACGGCGGACGTCCGCGCGGAAGCCGGCCGGGCCGAGCTCGAAGACGCGCGTGTGGTCCCAGCCGTGCGAGGCCACCTCGTGGCCGCGCTCGGCGATCTGGCGAACGAGGCGCGGCTGGCGCTGCGCCACCACGCCGAGCGTGAAGAACGTGCCGCGCGCGCCGTGCGCGTCGAGCAGATCGAGCAGGTGCTCGGTCTGCGCGACCACGCGGCTCGGCAGCTGGCGGATGCCGTCGACGCCGAGGGCCTGCGTGAACTCGACCCCGTGGTAGTACTCCTCGACGTCGACGGTCAGCGCGTTGACGACGTGCGGGCTCTCAGGCAACGCGCGCGCTCCCGAGCGGCCGGGGCACGAGGCGGCGCCAGCCGGGCTCGCGATCGTGGTTGAAGCTCGGCAGCACCTGCCGCTCGTCGTCGTTGAAGATGAGGCCCAGGCCGCGCTGCCGGCCGATGACGTTGGTGCAGTCGCGCAGCATCTCGCGCGGTGTGCGGTTGGCCCGCACGACGACGACGAAGCCGTCCACGATGTCGCGCAGGATGCCGACGTCCGGGTAGGGCAGCGCCGGCGGCGTGTCGAGCACGACGTAGTCGAAGCGCTCGCGCAGGGCGGCCAGCAGCGCGGCCAGGCGCGGCGACTTCAGCAGCTCGTACGGCATGGAGGAGGCCGCGCCCGCAGTCACCACCGCGAAGGCGACGTTCGCAGGCCGCGTGATGACCGCCTCGGGATCCATGGACGCGTCGAGCAGGTAGCTCGACAGTCCCCGGCCCGCGGGCAGCCCGAGCGCGCGCGCCACCGCGGGGTGACGGAGATCCGCCTCGACGAGCACGACCCTGGCGTCCGGCGCCTGCGCCAGCGCGCCCGCCAGGTTGATCGCGGTGATCGTCCGCCCGTCACCGCGGCCGGGGCTCGTGATGGCGACCGTGCGCGTCCCGCGCTCGTGGCGGAACGTCTCGATGGCGAGCCGGACCGCGCGGTACTGCTCGGCGGCCAGGCTCGTGGGCTCCAGCACGCTCACCAGATGGTCGTCGACCTGACCGGCCTCGGCGTCGGCATCCGGCTCGATCTGCCAGGCGAATCCGCGTCGGCCGAATCCGGCGCCCGGCTCGCGGGCGATGGGCGCGCCGTACGTCGGCGCCGAGGCCGGGACGACGGGATCCGGCCGGGTCGGGATGTCGACGCGCGGTGAGGCCTCCACCCGCGGCGCCGGCTCGATGCGCGGCGCTCGCTCGACGCGCGGCGCCGTCTCGATCCGCCGCGGCGCCTCCGGGCGGATCGGTGTCTCGATCCGCGGCGCCGGCTCGACGCGCGGCGCCGGCTCCACCCGGGGCGGTGCGGCGACCGGCGCGGTGACGATGGCGGGCTGCGAGTCCGCGGCGGCCGCCGTCGGCGCCTCGGCCTCGCGCTCCTGCTCGACCTTCTCGAGGGCCTTGAAGAACTTGCTCACGGGCTGTCCTCCTATCGCAGGCCGCCGGGAATGGTCCCGATCCAGCCGAGAGAGTTCGCGGCGAACGCCAGCAGCGCGATCAGCACCATCACCAGCACGGCCACGCCGCTGCGCGCGGCCCACACGGCGCCCCGGCTCGGCACGAGGCTCGTGCGCCGGCGGCGCTTCCACTCGCTGCGCTCGCCCTCTTCCAGGTACTCGACCGCCTCCTGGACGGTGGCGGCGTCGATGCGCTTCTTGCTGTCGGCGAACCCGGACAGGAGGCAGTGGTCGCAGACGATGTTGATGACGCGTGGCGTGCCCCGGCTGTAGTCGGCGATCTTCTGGATGGCGGCATCGGTGAAGATGCCGGCGTCCGTCGCGCCGGCGATGCGGAGGCGATGCCGGATGTAGAGCCGCGTCTCCTCCGCCGACAGCGGAGCGATGTGGCAGCGCAGCCCGACACGCTGCTTCAGCTGGCGAAGCTCCGGCAGGTCGAGCTTGTCGCGAAGCTCGGGCTGGCCGACGAGGAGGATCTGCATCAGCTTCTGGTTCGTCGTCTCGAAGTTCGACAGCATGCGGACCGCCTCGAGCGTCTCCACCGAGAGGTTCTGGGCCTCGTCGATGACGAGCACGGGGCTCGTGCCCTTGCGATGCTGGTCGATGAGGAACTCGTTGAGCTCGAACAGGCGCTGCGCGTGGCTGGCGGCGGTGGACTTCACGCCCCAGTCCTGCAGGACGTACTCGAGCAGCCCCTCGATGTTCAGCGCGGAGTTGTGCACGTACGCCACCGGCGTGGCGGCGTTCAGCCGCTCGAGCAGGGTGCGCAGCAGTGTCGTCTTGCCGGTTCCGATCTCGCCGGTGAGGACGATGAAGCCCTTGCGCTCGCGCACGCCGTAGATCAGCTGCGCGAGCGCCTCGCGGTGACGCGCCGACTGGAACAGGAACTTCGGATCGGGAGTGGGCGCGAACGGCGCCTCCCGCAGGCCGTAGAAGCTCAGGTACATGACGTTACCTCCCGCCCGTCACCGCCGGCGGAGCCGGCGTCAGCAGTGTCACCAGCGACTGGTTGTTGTGGGCCAGGAGGAACGACGTCCCGGCCACGACGAAGAGGCCGGCGGCCACCGCCGCCGTCGCCCACCGGCGCTGCCGCACTCGCCGCGTCCGGTCCTGCTCCGTCGTGATGCGTGGAATCGCGGACAGGACCGGGATCGGCGCCGTCGCGCGCACTTCGTCGACCCGCCGGAACGACGTGTCGACCTGCTCGGCCAGCACCACCGCCACGCCGCTGGCGCCGAGGGCGAGCGCGAGCCCGACCAGCAGCAGCCGGAAGCGGTTCGGCCCGGTCGGCCGGTCGGGCAAGCGCGCCGGCTCGATCACGCGGAACGTCTCGCCCTGCTGCCGCTGCTCGAGCTCGGACGCCATGGCCGCCTCACCACGCTTGGCGAGCAGGTTCTTGTGCAGCTCGCGCGTGGTGTCGTAGTCGCGGGTGATCAGCGCCAGCTCCTGCTCGCGCTTCGGCGTGTTCTCGAGTCGCCGCTGGTAGACCGCGATCTGGCGGTTGATGGCCGCGATCTCCTCGGCCGTGGTCTTGGCGTCGACCTGCGCCTGGTCGAGCTGGCTCATCAGGCTCTGGATGTACGGGCTCTGCGGCACGACCCTGAGCTCGCGCGAGCCCTTCTTGGCGGAGCCGCTGGCCTGGGCGGCCAGCGCGGCCTGCTGCTTCTTCTCCGCCTCCAGCTTGGCCTCCAGGATGCGGATCTGCTCCTTCATCTGGATCACGTCGGGATAGCGGTCGTGAAACTTGGTCTGCATCACGGCCAGCTCCTGGCGCAGGAGGTTCAGGCGCGCGGCCGCGGTGTCGGCGGGCGTCGGGTTCGGCCCGTTGCCCCCGGCCACCATGCCGGACGACATGTCGAGCTCGCCGAGGCTGTTGGTGAGGAGCTGCTTTCGCTCGTTGGCGCGCCGGTTGTTCTCGTACGCGAGCTGCAGCTGCTGCTGCAGCCGCTCCAGCGTCCTGAGGTTGACTTCCTTTTGCTCGGGCAGCTCGCCGAGAAACTTTTCCTTGTACTCCGTGATGCGCTGCTCCTGAGCCTTCAGCCGGTCGCGGACCTCGTTCAGCTGGCCGTCGAGGAACTCGGAGGTGCCGGCCGCCTGCTTCTCGCGCAGCCGGCCATTCTCCTCGATGTAGAGCGACGCCAGCGTGTTGCTGACGCGGGCGGCCACCTCGGGATCGGGGGCGGTGTAGGCGATGGTGAAGAGCGCCGAGCGCTGCTCGCGCGGGCTGCTCTTACGGTCCTTGTCGTCGACGAGCTCGAGCCGGATGTCGTTGCGCATGCGCTCCACGATGTCGTCCGGGGTGGCCGAGCGTCGCATGTCGTAGTAGAGGCCGTACTCGTCGGCGATCTTCATCAGCCGCGCCGGCGTGAGGATGTCCTGGCTCAGCGTGAGCAGCCGCGCCTCGATGTCGGTCTGGACGGTGGAGGTCACGTAGCGCTCGGGGATCTGCTGGCGATTGACCAGCACCAGCGCCTTCGCGGTCCACAGGCTCGGGAGGAAGACGGCCAGCGACGCCGCCGCCGTGAGCACGAAGAGAAACGGCAGCACGGCCAGCACCCGGCGGCGGCGGGCGATCTCCAGCAGGCCGGCGAGGCCCGGCCCTTTCGCGGTGTCGTCGTATGCGGTCGGCGGTGTCGGCATGGCGTTGAGTCCTCTCGACGTTAAGGAACGACGACGACGTCGCCCGACTTCAGCATGACGTTGCCCTCGCCCCGGTTGTCCTTGACCACGCGGTTGTAGTTGAAGGGGATCTTCTGCGTGCCCTCGCCGTTCTTGCGCAGGATCATGATCTTGCTGGGCGAGGCGAAGTCCCGGAAGCCGCCGGCGA
Source organism: Candidatus Methylomirabilota bacterium (assembly GCA_036265915.1). GTDB lineage: Bacteria > Methylomirabilota > Methylomirabilia > Rokubacteriales > CSP1-6 > AR12. The sequence continues at coordinate 7,080 of DATAOC010000026.1, forward strand.
GCGCGATGGCTTCGAGCACCGACGTGTCGCTCTTGAGCTGCAGCACGCCGGGCTTCTGGACTTCACCCAGCACCGACACGCGGTAGCTGCGAACGTCGCTCACCGTGACGGAGACCTCCGGGTTCGGCATGAACTCGCCGAGAGCGGTGGCCAGCTTCTCCTGCAGCTGCATGGGTGTCAGCCCCGCCGCCTGCACGTCGTGCAGCAGCGGCATCGAGATCTTGCCATCCGGCCGCACCGCGAGCTGGCGGGACAGGGACTCGTTCTTCCACACCGTGATCTGCAGCACGTCCTCGGGGCCGATGACGTAGTCGGTGATGGCCGGCGGCGCGCTCGTCGGCAGCTTGTCGGCCGCGGTGTTCGACGGCGACGCTTGCTGAGCGTGGGCGGCGGCGACGCCCGCGCCGGCCACGAGCGCGAGCGCGATGACGAAGGGCTTGGCTGTCATGAATCGTCCTCCTGCACCGCCGGTCATCCGGCGGCCGAATCCTGCTTGAGTCCCATGTCCTTGATCTTGTAGAGCAGCGCGCGATAGCTGATCTTCAGCATCTTGGCCGTCTTCACGCGGTTCCATCGGCACTGCTCGAGCGCCCGGCAGATCACCTCGCGCTCGGCCTCGAGCACCGCGCGGCGGGAGATCTCCTTCAGCGAGAGTCCCTTGGTGGCTGCGAACGGCTCGGGGGCGGCCGTCGCCGGCGCCGCCGCCACCGGCGGGGCGAGCAGCGTGCGCGGCAGCGTGAAGTCCTGCAGGACGATCATTCGCTTGATGAAGTTCTCCAGCTCGCGAATGTTGCCGGGCCAGTGGTACTGCATGAACGCCTGCAGCGTCTCCGCGGTGACCTCGCGCTCGGGGAAGTTGAAGAGCCGCGAGTATCGATGCACGAAGTACCCGACGAGGGCCGGGATCTCCTCGCGCCGCTCGCGCAGCGGCGGCACGAAGACGTTGATGACGTTCAGGCGATAGAAGAGATCCTCGCGGAAGCGGTTGGCGGCCACCTCGCGGGCGAGGTCGCGGTTGGTGGCGCAGATCACGCGCACGTCGACGCGGATGTTGTGCCGGCCGCCGACCCGCGAGAACTCGCCGTCCTGCAGGACGTGCAGCAGCTTGGCCTGCAGGGCGGGATGCAGCTCGCCGATCTCGTCCAGGAAGATGGTGCCGCCGTCGGCGAGCTCGAAGCGGCCCGGCTTGCGCTGATGGGCGCCGGTGAACGCGCCGCGCTCGTGGCCGAAGAGCTCGGACTCCAGCAGCTCGCGCGGCATGGCCGCGCAGTTCACCTTCACGAAGGCGGCCCGCCGGCGCGGGGAGTGGGCGTGGATGGCCCGCGCCACCAGCTCCTTGCCGACGCCGGTCTCGCCGCAGACGAGCACGGTGACGTCCGCGCGCGCCGCCTGCTCGATCACGGCCTGGATGTCGCGCATCTGCGGGCTCGTCAGGAGGGCCATCTCGCGCTGCAGCCGGTCGCTGCCGCTCTCGTCGAGCGCCGCCGCCGGCGCGGCGGCCTCACGGCGGGGCCGTCCGGCCACGCTGCGGATAACGGTCTCGAGGTCCTCGGCGGTGTAGGGGCGGCGAAGAAAGTCGTCGGCCCCGGCCTGGATGGCCTCGACGATCTGCGAGGAGTGGCCGTTGTCGGCGACCATGATCACCGGCCCCGAGGCGGCCAGCTCCTGCGCCCGCCGCAGGAGATCGATGCCCGACATGCCGGGCAGGCGGATGGCCACCACCGAGAACACGAGGCGATTCGAGCGCGCGATCAGCTCGAGCGCCTCCTCGGCGGTGGCGGCCGCGAGCGGCGTGTAGCCCCACGCGGAGAGCTGCGACACGACCCGGCGTCGCTGGTCGGGATCGCTCTCGACGACGAGGACGTGGCGACCGGCGAGGGGCGTGGCGTACGGCGACGCGGCGTCGAAACTGGAGGCCTTCATCGGGAATCTTTCTTCCATCGGGCCAAACGTGTCACTTCAAGAGGCGTGCCGGACTCGTTTATCGCGGGTTTAGCCCGCGCGTGCGGCTCGACGGCGCCGCTCGCCACGTGTCGCGCACCCACTCTGGGCGTGAACGTGCCCGATCGCGGAAAAGGTTTGGCGCGTTTCATCCAGGACGCTTTCCGGACAGCACGAACTTCACGGTGTCGAAGAGAATCCGGAGATCGAAGCGCAGCGAGAGATGCTTGATGTAGTAGAGGTCGTAGCACAGCTTCCGCGTGACCTCTTCCGTGCTCATGGAGTAGCCCGCTCGCACCTGCGCCCAACCCGTGAGGCCGGGACGCACCTCGTGGCGGAGGTTGTAGAACGGGATGACCGCCGAGAAGGTGGCCACGTTCGAGGCCATCTCCGGCCGAGGCCCGACGAGGCTCATGTCGCCGCGGAGGATGTTCAGGCACTGCGGCAGCTCGTCGAGACGGTAGCGCCGCAGCACGGCGCCGAATCGCGTCACCCGGCTGGCGTTGTCGCGCTGCCAGATGCCATCGGCGTCCTTCTCGAGCGGGCGCATCGTCCGGAACTTGATGAGGCGGAACGTGCGGCCGCGAAGTCCGATGCGCTCCTGGATGAAGAACACCGGCCCGCGCGACTCCAGCTTGATGGTCACGGCAATGAGGGCCATGAACGGGGCCGCGAACAGCAGCGCGGTCAGCGCGATGGCCACCGACAGCACGCGCTTGGCGGCCAGCTGCGCGCGCGACACGCGGAAGCCGTCGCCGAACACGAGCGCGCTCGGCGTGAGCGACTCGACCGCGAGCCGGTGCGTGAAGCGCTCGAAGGCCTGCGTGCCCTCTTCCACGTGGATGCCGCGAAAGCGGCACGCGAGCAGCGCCGACACCGGGAGATTGCCGCGGCGGTCCGGCATCGCGACGATGATCCGCTCCGGGCGCTGGCGGCGAACGACGTCAGAGATGTCGCCGTAGGCGCCGAGGTGCGGCGCCGCCGCCGGCGCCTCGTGCGGCGGCGCCAGCACGCCGACCAGGCGCATGGCGAGATCCGGCCGCGTTCCGATCTGCTGGGCGAGCTCGGCGGCCAGGCGACCGCCGCCCATGATGACCACGCGCTCGGAAAACGGCGCGCGCTTGGCCAGCGCGTACACGCCGGCGCGCAGCACGAGCACGGTGAGCAGCGTGACGAGCAGCGCGTAAGGGGCGAGATTGCCGCCGAGGATCGCTTCCGGGAAGACCAGGTAGATCGCCGCCAGCACGAGCGCGCTCAGTCCGAGCGCGCGGCACAGCCGCCCGAACACCTGGCTCAGGTCGTGCGGCACCTCGAAGTTGTAGAGGTCGTTGTAGTAGAACGCGCCGATGCAGATGGCGGCCACGAATGCCGCGCGGGCAACGACGACCCAGAGGCTCGTCTGCGGATCGGCGGCTCCCGGCGACGCGATGGCCATCGCTGTCGCGAGCACCGCGAGAGTAGAAATTCCATCGAGCCATGCAAGTCGTTGCGCCAGGGACATGTCGTACGCCGCTGACCGCGGCTGCACACATGTGAGGGCAAGGTCAGTGCCAATGCTGCAACGGCCCGCAGGATGTTACGTTTCGATGCCTTGTGGGGGCGGCATCTGGACGGGAGTGCGCGCGGCGGCGCCCCCGGCCGCTCCGCGTGGTCGCATTCCTAGAAAGGCGCTGCAGCGGGCGTGAGAAAAGCGCTGCAGGCGCTAGGGGCGATCGAAGGTGATCGGGTATCCGAACTGCAAACCGACGAACATCCGGTTCTGATCCGCGTCTTCGGCGATGAAGCGGTTCGTCGATGTCTGGATGGTCGAGTCGCTGCGCTGCTGGTAAAACTGATAACTCGCCACGGCGGCCAGCCAGGCGGTGAGCCGATAGGTGGCCGTCAGCGGCAGCGTGAACGAGCGGATGTCGATCCGGCTGCTGTCGGGCGACTTCACGATCGAGTAGCGCGGTGCGAACGACAGGGTGAGCCCGCGCAGCAGCGTGGTGACGTCCACCGTGAAGCCGAAGCTCGTGTTGTCGGTGGTACCGCCGAGACCGCCGGCCGTCGACACCTGCCGATCGAAGTTGGCACCGATCGAGCCGAAGAACACGCGCTGCGCGTATCTCGCCGTCACCGCCGGCGTGACGCGATCGCCGCCGTCACCGTCGCGCAGCTCGAAGGTCGGCCCGCCGCTGGCGGCGATCGTGATCGTCTCCGTGAGCCGGTAGGAAAAGCCGATCCGCGGCGTGTGCGTCCACGTCTTCGGCTCGTTGTCGATGTCGAAGTACGCGACCTGGTATGCGAGCGTCCCCGTGAGGAACCGCGTGAGCGCGCGATCGACGCCGACTTCCGCGCGGTACACGTCGGAATCTTGCAGATCCGAGGCGTTGAATCGTTGCACGGTGTACGACGCGGCGCCGTGCACGGTGGTCAGCGGACTGATCCGGTACGCGATGCCGCCGCCCAGCGTGTTCGACCAGGCGCGGTCGCGGCCGGTCGACACGCCTTCCGCAGAGATCAGGTTCGTGTCGGTGCTGAACGCGAACGTGTCGGTCGCAGTCAGCGTGAGCTGCTCCGTCGGCCGCCACTGCGCGTCGCCGTTGAAGTTCTGGCGATTGAAGGCGGCGTTGCGGTCGGGATCCCGTTCGTAGAGCTCGGCCGTGAAATTGTAGCCGGCCGCGAGCCGGTAGGTGGCGCTCTCGAGAATGACGCTGACCGCCGGCGTGATGCCGGTGATGATGTCCCAGCGCCGGTCGCGGTTGCTCAGCAGGATGTTGTCGTTGTACTCCTCGCTGACGGTCACGCTCGGCAGGATCGTGAGCGGTGCGCGGAGCGGCATCTGGAGCTTCTGCGCGTCCGTCGGGCGTGACGTCGACTGGTAGGGCGCGATCGGCACCTGCTGCGCCATCGCGGCCGCCGCCCACAGCGACGCGGTCAGCGCGGCGACGAACGACGCGAGCCCGACGTTCACGCGCCCACCCATATCACACGTCTCCCAGTCGCGGGAAGGGCCTTCGCTCGGCGTGCGCGTGCAGTCGCTCGATCGCTTGATGATAGTGAGTGAGCGCGGACGGCTTCTGGATGACGTCGACGGCGCCCATCTTCTTGACGTCCTCGATCTCGTCGGCGGTGGCGTGGCCGGTGATGACGACGATCGCCAGCGAGGGGCGGATGCGCCGCACTTCAGCCATGACATCGAGGCCGTTCATTCCCGGCATGGAGACGTCGAGAAACACCGCGTCGTAGCCCGTGCCGCGGATCTTTTCCAGCGCTTCCTGTCCCGAATGGACAACGGTGGTGCGGTGCCCCTGGCGCTGCAGAGACGTCGCGAGCATTTCGGCGACCTGCGGCTCGTCGTCCACGATCATGATGTCCACGGGTATACCTCCATTTGTATTTTTTGCAAAGCGTAGCGTGCACGTTTTACAAAATACAAGGCAAAGGAATGGCCTGACCATCGGCAAGTGCTTGTAATGGCTGGAAGCCAGAGTGGGTAAACGCTTGGCATATCGGGTGCAGTCGGCTGCAGATCAGTATGGATGCCCTGTGCACACGCCCCGCCGACGAGGAGAGACCTTCGATGAGCGAGCCTTTGATGAACCTGTGCACCAGCAGCAAGATGCAGCCCATCCGTGACCTCATTTCCAAGGTCGCCGGAACGAACACCACCGTGCTGCTGCGAGGTGAGAGCGGAGTGGGTAAAGAAGTCGTCGCCCGCGCCATCCACAAGGCGTCTCCGCGAGCCGGGAAGCAGTTCTTGAAGGTCAACTGCGCGGCGCTGCCGGGGGAGCTGCTCGAGTCCGAGCTCTTCGGCCATGAGAAAGGCGCCTTCACGGGAGCGTACCGGCAGAAGCCCGGCAAGTTCGAGGCGGCCGATCAGGGCACGCTCCTCCTCGACGAGATCGGCGAGATGCCGCTCCGGCTGCAGGCGAAGCTCCTTCACGTGCTCCAGGACGGGGAGTTCTCTCGCGTCGGTGGCGAGAAGATCATCGATACGGATGTGCGGCTCATTGCCGCCACCAATCGCGATCTCGAGGCTTCCATGCGTGCCCACCAGTTCCGCGAGGACCTCTATTACCGGCTCAACGTCATCGAGATCCGCATTCCGCCGCTGCGCGAGCGGCGTGACGAGATTGCGCCGCTCGTCGACTTCTTCCTCAAGAAGTTCAACGCGCAGTACGGGCGCGCCGTCGACATCCCGGCCGAGACCCTGCGCGCGTTCGTCGACTATCACTGGCCTGGCAACATCCGCGAGCTCGAGAACGCCGTCAAGCGCGTCGTGGTGCTCGGCACCGCGCGGCCCGTGCATGTCGAGATCGCGGGCAACCTCACTCGCGCCTCGCGTCCTGCCGGCTCCGGCGGCGGCGCGCTCTCGACGACGGTGAGCGCGGACGCGCCGATCAGCCTCAAGGACATCGCGCGTCAGGCTGCCCGTGAAGCCGAGCGCGTCGCCATCAAGGAAGTGCTCGACCGCGTGCACTGGAACCGCGCCAAGGCCGCGCGATTGCTGCAGATCAGCTACAAGGCGCTGCTCTACAAGATCGTCCAGTGCGGCCTCGTGAGCCAGGACACCGAGCCGGAGAAACCGAAAGAGGTCATCGCCTCCTAGCGGACGGCGCGGATGACGCGCTCGCGGACGGCGAGCCCGAGCATCAGGCAGAGGTAGAGCAGCACGCGAAAGACCATCGTCCCCTCCTCGGACGAGCCGGAGTCAGCAACTCCCGTGCCCTGCGCGCTCGGCCGCGCCCAAGTCGGCATGATGGCGCGCTTCGGCGCCGACGCCACGCCGCGCGCGGCGTGGCGCGCACGGAAAACGGTTTCCCACTTCGGGCAGCCACGGCGGCCTCGAGCCCGCATGGTACCCTAGCCGCATGTTCGACATCGGGCTGCAGGAAATGCTCGTCATCGGCGTGCTGGCGCTGCTGGTGTTCGGCCCGTCGAAGCTTCCGGAGCTCGGGCGGATGATCGGCCGCGCGATGCGCGAGTTCCGCCGCGCAAGCGACGAGTTCCGCTCCACCGTCGAGACGAACCTGCACATCAACGATCCCGATCCTCCGCCGCCGGCCGTGTCCGAGCTCGCCGCGCTGCCGGAGTCGACGCCCGCGATGCTGCCCTCGGAAGCCGAGGCCGCCGCCGTGGCCGGGGTGAGCGCCGCCACGGTCGTCGAGGACGAGGGGGAGCCGTTCTGCGCGCAGCGCGGATCCAGGATCTTCCATCGCCGCACGTGCGCGTGGGTGCCGCGGATCCCGGAGTCGGAGCGCCTCTACCTGAAGACGTTCGCGGACGGACGAGACCTCGGGCTCGTGACCTGTCCCGTGTGCGAGCCCTGGGAGCCGGCCTGATCGCGCGCTCTTTTTTTGGTTGACGACATCAACACGCGTTGAGTATGGTGTCGCGCACGGGAGGTGACGATGAGGGAGCTCACCGGCAAGCAGCGCGAGGTGCTCGGCTTCATCCGTGGGTTCATCGCCAAGCACGGGTTGCCGCCCACCGTCCGGGAGATCGGGGACCGGTTCAAGGTGACGCCGCGCGCGGCGTTCGACCATCTCCGCGCGCTGGAGCGTAAGGGCATGCTGCAGCGCCGGGCGAGCGCCGGGCGCACGTCACGCTCGCTGCTTCCGTCGGACGCCGGCGGCGGACGCTCGCACGTCGTCCCCATCCTCGGACGCGTGGCTGCCGGGCAGCCGCTGCTCGCCGCGGAGAATCGCGAGGGAGAGCTGCACATCGCACCGGCATCGCTCCCCGGGCGCGGCGAGGACGTGTTCGCGTTGCGTGTCCGAGGCGACAGCATGATCGACGCGCACATCTGCGACGGCGATCTGGTCCTCGTGCGGCGGCAGGACAGCGCGCAGCCGAACGAGATCGTGGTCGCCATGGTCGAGTCGGAGTCGGGCGAGGCCGAGGCCACCGTCAAGCGATTCCAGCGCGACGGCGAGCGGGTGGTGCTCAAGCCCGAGCATCCGACCATGGCGCCCATCGTCGTCGATCCGCGTCGCACGCCCGTGAAGATCATCGGCAAGGTCGTCGGACTGGTTCGGGGATTCTGATCGCATCGCACCAGCGACGTGGAGGCTGCAATGAACGCTCACGCTCTGACGTATCCATCGGTCCAGCGGCGTCTGATCACACACCGCCGATCGCGCGCCCTTTTTTTGGTCAATACTACTCAACACATGAGGACACGAGCGAGCCTGCCCGCCGAGATCGCGCGCGCCGGACTCGCCGTCGCAGCGCTCGGCGCCTGGTGCGCATCGCTGCTGCTTCTCGCGGGGTGAAGCGTCCGGGCACGTGGGCTACGCGCACGATCGGGCTCGTATCCGGGGAGGCCGCCAACTTCCGCGCTCGGCAGGGCGGTGAACCGCCCTGCCGGGCGCGTGGTACGACGCTACGTCGGACGCGACACGCGCTCGAACACGCGCGCAGAGATGAAGAGGTCGAGCAGCGCTGAGTCCAGCGCGCCGGCTCGGCGCTCGGCGTCGAGAATGGCGAGGGCCTCGTCGGGACGGACCGCCTTCTTGTACGGGCGGTCGGTCGCCGTGAGGGCGTCATAGATGTCGCAGATCGCCATCATCCGCGACTGAACGGGGATCTGATCCGCGCGTGCTCCATGCGGATACCCGCTGCCGTCGAGCTTTTCGTGGTGCGCGGCGGCAATCTCGGGGACTCGTCGCAGCTCCTTGGTCCACGGGATCCGCTGCAGGAAGTCGAGCGTGTGCACGACGTGATCCTGGATGTCGCGCCGCTCGGCGTCGGTGAGGCTCCCGCGCGGTATCGCGAGCACCCGCGCCTCCTCCGGCGTGAGGATCGTGCGCGAGGTCCCGTCCGCGTCCTGCCACACGCGCTGCGCGACGGCGGTCACGTCGTCCCGCAGATCGCGCGCCTGGACGCTCGGCTCGTTGGCCACGATGATGAGATCGAGATCGCGCTCGAGCGCGGCCACGGCCGCCGCGAGCTCGGCGTCCAGCCGCGAGGCAACCGCGGCGTAGTCCCGACGTCGGGCCACTGCCGCGTCGAGCTTCGCGCGCGCCGTCCGCAGAGCCAGCTCGCGCTTGAGCAGCTCCACCCGGTGGCGGATGCGATCGAGGTCGGCCGGATACAGCTTCTTCGACTTCACGAGCACGTGCTCGCGCACGCCGACCTTGCCGAAGTCGTGGAGCAGCGACGCGTACCGCAGCTCCATGACCTCGTCCGGCGCGAAGCGAAGCGCGGCGTACGGACCCGCCTCGCAGCGATCCACGACATCGGCGAGCCCGACCGTGAGCTCGGCCACGCGGAAGGAGTGGCCCGAGGTGGTCGGGTCGCGCGCCTCGATCGCCGTCACCGAGGCTTTCACGAAGCCCTCGAAGAGGTCGCGGATCGAGAGATACAGACGCCGGTTGTGAATCGCGACCGCCGCCTGGGAGGCGAGCGAGCCGGCGAGCTTCTCGTGCCGTGGCCCGTACGCTCGCACGTAGCGGTTCACCTCGGCGGCGTCCGGGAGTGGACCACGCCAGCCGGGCTTGCAGTTGATGAGCTGCAGAGCGCCGATCGTGTCGCCCTGCGGCGTGCGCATGGGCACGACGAGCATCGACTTCGTCCGGTAGTGCGCCTGCTCGTCGAAGGTGCGGTTGATGGTGAACGGCGAGTCGGGCGGCGGCGCGTACGCATCGGTGACGTTCACGATGCGACCCGTGAGCGCCACGTATCCCGCCACGCTGTCCATGGTGAGCGGAAGGGTGGCCGCCCGGAACGGCACGTTCACGGTGTCGTTCTGCGCCAGCGCGAAGCGCAGGTACGCGTCGCCCCCGCTGCCGTGATCGACGATGTAGACGGAGCCGGCGTCGCTGGTCGTGATCTCGCGTGCCTTCGTCAGAATCGTGTCGAGCAGGAAGCGCGGGTTTGCCTCCGCCGACAGTCGAATGCCGATCGCGTTCAGCTCGGCGAGGTCGCGCTCGAGACGCTCGAGATCCGCTTCGGCCTCGAGATCGGCGAACGCGTTGCCGACCGCGCGCCGCAGCATGGCCGGCGGTGCGTCGATCGGCAGGACGGCGTACCAGGTGAGCGGCCACGGACCGGCATCGTCGCGATCGACGAGACCGATGAGCCGCGTGGTGCCGTTGGGCTGAGCACCCGAGCGCGCGTCCACGACGATCACGGCGCCGATCGGCTCCCCGGTCAGCGGATGAACGTCGTAGTCCTCGGTGAGCGGCATGACGGCCGCCGCGACCCGTGGACCGCCGTCGTGGAAGATCGCGCGGCGCATGTCATTCACCCTACGGGCGCGGCCCTCGGTGAGTCAAATTCGCTCGCTACAATGCGGGTATGACGGCGGCAAGCACACCCTTTGCCGAGCTGGCCGCGCTCGGGCGGCGCCTGGAGCGGCAGCGCGGGCGTCTGGAGAAGCTCAAGGAAGTCGCCACGTTCCTGCGCAAGCTGACGCCCGCCGAGGTCCCGATCGCCGTCACGTTTCTCGCGGGGCGTGCGTTCGCTGCGTCAGACCCGCGCGTCCTCGGCGTGCGGGGCCTGGGCCGCAGCGGCGCTGCGGCCGCGGGCGGGGAGGCGCTGACGCTCGGTGACGTGGCCACGGCCTTCGCCGACGTCGCCGCGGCGGCGGGGGCCGGGTCGCGGCGGACGCGCGATGTGCGCCTGACGGAGCTCGCGGCGCGCGCCTCGCCCGAGGAGCGCGAATTCCTCGGACGGATCATCGGCGGCGAGATGCGGACCGGCGTGTCCGAGGGACTGCTGCTGGAGGCGATCGCCGCGGCGTGGGTGGCTTCCGTGCCCGCTGTCCGCCGCGCCGCGCTGTTCCTCGGCGACCTTTCGGTGGTGGCCACGCTGCTCGCAGACGGCGGACCCGCCGCCCTGACTGGCGTGACGCCGCGTCCCTTCGTGCCGCTGCTGCCGATGCTCGCCGAGATCGCCGACGACTTCGCCGTCGTGCTCGACGCCCACGGCGGCCGCACTGCCCTCGAGTACAAGTACGACGGCGCACGGATCCAGCTGCACGGCGACGGCGACCGCGTCCGTGTGTGGACCCGCCGCCTCTCCGACGTCACCCGCAGCCTGCCCGACGTCGTGGAGATCGCCCGGCGCGATATCACCGGGGTGCCGTTCATCCTCGACGGCGAGGTGGTGGCGCTCGACGGCTCGGGCCGCCCGCTGCCGTTCCAGGAGCTGATGCGGCGTTTTCGCCGCGTGCACGGGGTCGAGGCGCTCGTGCGTGAGATGCCGCTGGCGCTGCACTTCTTCGACTGCCTCATGGCGGACGGCCGGTCGCTCATCGACGAGCCGTACGCGCGGCGCTGGGAGGCGCTGGCGCAGCTGACCAGCGGACGCTATCTGGCCGAGCGCCGCATCGTGACCACCCCCGAGGAGGCCGCCGCCTTTCGCGATGCCGCGCTCGCCGCCGGTCACGAAGGCGTGATGGCGAAGGACCTCGCCAGCACCTACGAGCCCGGTGGACGCGGCAAGCGGTGGTTCAAGGTCAAGGCGGCCGAGACAGTGGACTGCGTGATCGTGGCCGTCGATCGTGGCTCGGGACGCCGACAGGGGTGGCTGTCGAATTATCACCTCGCGGTGCGCGACGGGGACGGATTCGCGGAGGTCGGCAAGACCTTCAAGGGATTGACCGACGCGCAGTTCGTCGAGATGACCGAGCGTCTGTGGCCGCTCGCCACTGCCGACGACGGCTACACCGTGCGGGTGCGGCCGGAGGTCGTGGTCGAGGTCGAGTACAACGAGATCCAGAAGAGCCCGACGTATGTCTCGGGCCTCGCGCTGCGCTTTGCGCGCATCACCCGCGTGCGCGACGACAAGGCGCCCGCGCAGGCCACGACCCTCGAGGAGCTGCGTGCGCTGTACGAGTGCCAGTTCCGCACCAAGGGCCGCGCCGCGGGCGTGGTGTAGAATCCAGCGCCATATGACCGCGCGCGTTTCGACCGGCATTGCGCGCCTCGACGCCATGCTCGGCGGCGGGCTCTTGCCGGGCACGCTGTCGGTGGTCTACGGGGCGACCGGCATCGGCAAGACGCATCTCGGGCTGACCTTCGCCGAGCACGGTCGCGTCGCCGACGGCGCACGCGGCATCGTGCTCGACATGAACGGTCGCGGTGACTCCCAGCAGCATGACGAGTACGCGGCGCGCCTCTTCGACTGGTCGCTGAAGGAGTGGACGCACGCGGTGCCGCCGATGACCGAGCCGTACCCGTCAGCCGACCAGATGGCGGCGTTCTACTGCAACGCGCTGCGGTGGGTCGGCCGCGTGCGCGAGTTCCAGGTTCCCACGCCGGACGGCGGGTACGAGTTCGACTGGAACTGGAAGGCAAGCTACAACCACGCCCTCTATACCGTCCGCCCCTTCGTCTATTTCCACCTGGCGGCGGGCACGCGCCGGGTCGTCGTCGACGGCGTGGAGCCAATGGACCAGCCGGCCGACTCGGTCCAGTTCTGGATGTTCGACGAGCTGTACCGGAAGACCATCCACCGCGACGCCGAGACGCTCGGGATGGAGATCTGCCTGCCGGTCTGGAAGCACCGGGCGTTCATCGACGCGCACCTCTACGACCACGCGTCGGTGACGACGCTGCTGCTCGTCACCACCGAGGAGACGCGCCTGGAAGATCTGCTGGCGCGGAAGGTCGCCGTCGGCGACATCGGCGCCACCGCGAACACCGTCCTCGTCATGGGCAGTGAGCGCGTGGGCCAGCGTGTGGCGCGGATGCTGGCCGTGGTGAAGCACCGCGGCAGCGCCATGAGCGACGAGATCGCCGAGTACCGCATCGGGAGCGCCGGGCTCGAGCTCGGGTAGTCCGGTGGCGACGGCCGCCTGGCGTCCGCCCTTTCCGTGCATCGACGTGCACGTGCATCTGCACCCGCCGAGCCTGGCGGCCGCCATCGAGCGGCACTTCGCGCGCGAGGGCTGGGCGGCCGCGCATCCCTTCGAGCCGGCCAAGGTGGCCGACACGCTGGCCGCGCGCGGTGTCGAGCGCTTCTGCTTCTTCTCCTATGCCCACAAGGCCGGGATGGCGCGCGAGCTGAACGCCTGGGTGGCGCAGACGGCGGCGACCTTGCCGGCCGCGGTGGGCCTGGGCACGCTGCATCCCGACGACCCGGACGTCGACGCGGTGGCTCGGGAGGCGACGGAGGAGCTCGGGCTGCGCGGATTCAAGTTCCACCATTCCGTCCAGCGCTTCCACGTCGACGACCCGCGCCTGTTCTCCGTCTACGAGCGGGCCGAGCGCGCCGGCCACATCCTCGTGCTGCACGTCGGCACGATGCCGTATCGCGACCCGTTCACCGGCGTCGCGCGATTTCGCGCGCTGCTCGCGCGGTTTCCCCGGCTCACGGCGGTGGTGGCGCACATGGGTGCCTTCGAGAGCGCCGACTTCCTGGCGCTGCTCGACGCGCATCCAAACCTCCACGTCGACACGACGATGGCCATGGCGCCCGCCGCCACGCCGTACGTCGGGGCCGATCCGAGCGCCATCTCCGACGCGGCGCTGGTGCGCTACCAGGACCGGATCCTCTTCGGCTCGGATTTCCCGCTCATCCCGTACGACTACGAGGAAGAGCGCCGGTGGGCGTGGGAGCGCCCGCTGCCCGACGTCGTGCGGCGAAAGATCTTCCACGACAACGCCGCGCGTCTGCTCGCTCGTGGCTGACGAGCTTCGACTCGCGCGCGTGCCGCGGCCGCAGGCCGCGCTGCTTGCCGTGGCGGCCGCCGCGGCACCGCCGCCGGGCGCCGTGCTCGTCGGCGGGCTCGTGCGCGACATCGTGCTGGGCCGCTCCCCGGCCGACGCCGATCTCGCCGTGCCCGCCGGCGCGCTCGCGCTCGCTCAGCGCTGCGCCGCGCGCCTCGGCGGAACGTGTGTCGTCCTCGACGCCGAGCGCGGCGCGGCGCGGGTGGTCGCCGACAGCCTCACGCTCGATATCGCCGATTTCCGCGCCCCGACCCTCGATGGCGATCTCGCCGCACGCGATTTCACCGTCAACGCGCTGGCGGTGCCGCTCGCGCCGCTGGTGACGCGCGGGCGCGCGCCGATCGTCGATCCCACCGGCGGGCTGGCCGACTTGCGTGCGCGGCGCCTGCGACCTGCGGGTGCGGGCGTGCTCACGGACGACCCCCTCCGCACGCTTCGCGCCGTCCGGCTCGAGTGCTCGCTCGGGTTGCGCCTGACCACCGGTGGCGCGCGCGCGGTGCGCGAGGCCGCGCGCGGTCTGACGCGTGTGGCGGCGGAGCGCGTGCGCGACGAGGTCGTCGCGCTGCTCGAGCTCGCCACCACGGCCCGGGCTCTCCGGCGCGCCGACGAGCTCGGCGTGCTGGCCGTCGTGTTGCCGGAGATCGAGCCGATGCGGGCGACGGCGCAGCCGCCGCCGCACCGCTTCGGGGTGCTCGAGCACTCGCTCCGCGCCGTGGGCGGCTGCGACCGCCTGCTGCCGCGACTGACCTCGCTCACGCCGTATGGCGACGAGCTCAGCGCGCACGTCGAGGAGCCGCTGGGCGGCGGCCTGACCCGTGCGATCACGCTCAAGCTCGCGGCGCTGTTGCACGACGTCTCCAAGCCGGAGACGCGCCGGCGCGTCGGTGGCCGCATCCGCTTCTTCGAGCACGACGTGCTCGGCGCCCGCCGCGCGCGGGCGATCGGCGAGCGGCTGAAGCTGCCGGAGCGTGCGATCGCCGTCGTCGAGCGCCTGGTGCGCCACCATCTGCGCCCGATGCACCTCGCGAGCGCCTCCGACATCACGACTCGCGCGCGATACCGGTTCTACCGAGAGCTGCGCGAGGACACGCGAGACCTGCTGCTGCTCGTCCTGGTCGACTCGGCCGCGGTCACCGGCGCCTCGCCGGTCACCGCGTGGCGGCGCTCGGCCGTCGTCCGCGAGCTGATGCGCGGCTGGGCGGAGCAGCGCGAGCTCACGGCCACTCCGCCGCTGGTGCGCGGCGACGACGTGATGCGCCGGTTTTCGCTGGAACCGGGTCCCCGGGTTGGCTGGTTACTCGCGCAGGCGCGCGAGGCACAGGACCTCGGCCTGGTGCGGACGCGAGAGGAAGCGCTGTCGTACCTTGACTCCCTGGTGGCCGGCTCGTAAAGTACCGGCACCACTCAAGAATTTTCACCCTCGCCTGGAGGAATGGATGAGTCAGTGGCGGAGCGTGTCCGCTATCGTTGCCGTGCTGCTGTTGCTGCCTCTCGTCGCCGCCGCCGCGCCGGCCGGCCAGGTGACGATCGCCCAGGGCGTCGATCCCTCGACGCTCGACATCATGAACCAGCAGGAGACGCCGGCGTCGGTCGTCGGCGCGCACATCTTCGAGGGGCTCGTCGAGCGGGATCCGAGCCTCAAGATCGTGCCGGTGCTCGCGGTCGAGCTGCCCAAGCTCGTCGCGCCCACCACGTGGGAAGTGAAGCTGCGCAAGGGTGTGAAGTTCCACAACGGGGAGGACTTCAACGCCGAGTCCGCCAAGTTCAGCCTCGAGCGCGTGAAGGATCCGAAGATGCGCGCGAGCTCGAACTTCCGGCCGATCGATCGCGTCGAGATCGTCGACCCGTACACCGTCCGCGTTCACACGAGCAAGCCGTGGCCGACGTTCCTGTCCATCATGACGTTCGCGCAGGCTGCGATGTACCCGCCGAAGGCGTACGCAGGGAAGGAGCCGGGCGACGTCTCGCGTCAGCCGATCGGCACCGGGCCGTACAAGTTCGTGCGCTGGTCGAAGGACGAGGAGATCGTGCTGGAGGCGAACCCGGCGTACTGGCGCGGCGCCCCGAGCATCAAGACGGTCGTGTTCAAGCCGATCCCCGACGATGCCGTGCGCGTGGCGGCGCTGCAGAACGGCGAGGTCGACGTGGCGGTGAACATTCCGCCGCACCTCGCCAATCCGATCGCCAACCATCCGAAGCTCTTCCTGTCGACGGCGCCGTCCATCCGCACCATCCAGCTGATGTTCCAGACGCACGAGTTCGATCCGAAGACGCACAAGGCAATCGCTCCCTATAAGGGGCCGACGGCGGACAAGCGGGTGCGGCAGGCCATCCAGTACGCGCTGGATCCGGACGACATCATCAAGAACGTGCTCGACGGCAAGGCCATGCGCATGGCGACCATGCTGACGCCCATGCACTTCGGCTTCGACCCCGCGCTCAAGCCGATCAAGCAAGATCTCGACAAGGCCAAGAAGCTCCTGGCCGAGGCAGGCTACGCCAATGGCCTCGAGCTCACGCTCAACGGGCCGCAGGGCCGCTACGTGCGCGACAAGGAGGTCCTCGAGGCCGCGGCCGGTCAGCTCGCCAAGGCCGGGATCAAGCCGGCCATCAAGACCTACGAGTTCGTGAACTACCTCAACACGCTCACGTACCAGCACAAGGGCGGGCCGGTGTGGCTGATCGGCTGGGGTACTCCGACGCTCGATGCCGAGACCGTGTACGGACCGCTGTTCACCGACGGCGCGAACCTCACCACGTACAAGAACGCCGACATCGACGGACTCGTGGCCCAGGCACAGACCGAGATGGACGAGAAGAAGCGCCGCGAGCTGTACCACCGGATCAACAAGATCTGGATCGAGGACGCTGCGGCCGCGCCGCTCTACCAGCAGCTGGATCTCTACGGGGCCAGCAAGCGTATCAGCTGGAAGGCGCGGAGCGACGAGCGCATCAAGGCGACGGAGATGACGCTCAAAGACGGCAAGTAGCGACGCGCCCCCCCCCCGGGCCGGGGCGGGCGCCGCCCCGTGCGACCACGCAAATCGACGGTGGCTTGGCGCGAAGTCGGCGGGCACCGATTCTGAGCCGGAGCCGACGCCGTACCCGAACCACGGGTCGCACGGGGCCGCACCCGCCCCGGAGGGGCGCCGACACCGCGTGGCGGGCCGGGTGACCGGGCTTGATGGGCTCGGTACGTACGCGGCGCGAGGGTAGTAATATGGGGAGCGCCGGGCGGCCGTAATTCAGTGGCAGAATGCCAGCTTCCCAAGCTGGACGTCGCCGGTTCGAATCCGGTCGGCCGCTCCAACAATGCAAGGGGTTACGGGTTCACCCGTAACCCCTTCGTCGTGTCAGGTGACCATCGAGTGACCAGGACCGGCCTCACGGCCCCTCGCCGGCCAGCCCCCGCGCCGCGTTCACATCGAGCGGCCCGTGCCGTTCTCGTGCAAGGGCCGGGCTTTCTGTCCGAGCTTTGGTGATCGGCGCATGACCGAGTCCGCCGCGCGCAGCCTCCCCCGGGGACGCGAATCAGCGCCTGAGCGGCTCCGCGCGCCGCCGTCGCCGAGGTCTGTTCGCCGGCGTCTGCGAGCCGGCGCATCCCCCTGGACTCGCGCTCCGTTCCGGCCGAAAATCCCGTGACACGCTGGTTGTCCGCGCTGTCCCGGGGGGCGAACGGCTGAGGGTGCACGAGGGAGTCGGTGCTGAGAACGAGCGTTCCGTCGACTGGGCTTCTATGCGGCCTCTCCTTTGCTCTAACCCAAGTCTTTCCGCTTTCGGGCAGTTGGCGAAGCACGCACAGAGTCTTTCCGCCTCAACGGCGGCGCAGCAATCGCGGCTCGATGGTCTGCACGTGACCCCGAGCGGACCTCAGGCACGCACGTCGCTCGCGGCGCAGCAATCCGATGCAGTGAGCGCTCAAGACTGATGATCTCGCGGCGTACGCTCTGCTGCGAAGGGGGTCGAATGAAGCGCCGGGAGTTCATTACGCTTGTGAGTGGTTCGGCCTTGGCCGTGCCGCTCTGCGTGCGTGCGGAACAGTCCGACCGCGTGCGCCGAATCGGGATCCTGATCGCTGTCGCCGAGAGCGATCCGGTGGCACAGCGGAACGCAGCA
>DATAOC010000027.1:0-59897 GCA_036265915.1 Candidatus Methylomirabilota bacterium
TGCGCGTGGGGTACACGCCGATCGACAGGTCGTCGGCGACGCGGCAGGCGCCGCTGGCGAGGTCGAAGTCGAAGCCGTGCCATGGGCAGACGACGGCATCGCCCTCCACCCAGCCCTCGGCGAGCGGGCCGTCCTCGTGCGGGCACAGGGCGCTCACGGCATAGAACCGGCCGCCGCCGGCATTGAACACGGCCACGGCCAGCGCGCCGTGGTCGACGAAGCGCCCCTTGCCGACGGGGATGTCGGATGCGCGCGCCACGCGCACGTACGGCATCAGCGCGCGGCCTTTCGCTTCAGGGCCTCGTCGATCGCCTCGCGAAACGCCTCGGGCGGCTGCGCCCCGATCAGCGGTGTGCCGTTCACGAAGAAGGTCGGCGTGGCGGTGATGCCGAGCGCGCGACCTTCGGCGAGGCTCGCTTGCACCGCCGGGCGCTCGGCGTGCTGGTCCAGGCACCGCGTGAAGCGGTCGCGGTCGAGGTTCAGCTCGACGGCGTAGCCGATCAGCTGCTCCCGCTCGAAGTCCGGCTGACGCTCGAAGAGCCGGTCGTGGTACGGCCAGTACTTGCCCTGTACCCCCGCGCACCGCGCCGCTTCGTGAGCGGCCATGGCGCGATCGTGCGACGGGGACGGCAAGTCGCGGAACACGAGCCGGACGCGCCCGTCGTACTCCTGGAGAACCTGATCCAGCGACCGCTGGACGCGCTTGCAGTACGGTCACTGGTAGTCCGAGAACTCGACGATCGTCACCGGCGCCGTGGCCGGGCCCTTCGTGAGCATGGGCTCGTACGTGACCTGCGACTGTGCGCGCACGGGAACGCCGGTGGCAAGGGCGACGATGGAGGCGAACACGATGGTGTAGACTCGCGCGGACAGCAGCACGCTCAGCGAACCGGTATTCACGCGCGGAGGATACCATGGACGTCGTCGATGCCGTGCTGGCGACCTATCCCTCGTGGTCACACCTGGTCGTCCGTCTCGCGCTGGGCGTGGTGTTCTTCGCGCACGGGGGACAGAAGGTGTTCGGCTGGTTCGGCGGCGGCGGACTCCGAGGAACAATCGCGGGGTTTCGGGGAATGGGTATCCCACCGGCGGCCTCGGCGCTGGCCGCGTTCGTCGAGTTCCTCGGGGCGGTGGCTATGATCGTCGGTCTGCTCGTCCGGCCGGCGGCCGTCGGCCTCATCGTGGTGATGCTCGTCGCCATTGCCAAGGTCCACGCGCGGCACGGATTCTTCCTGAACTTCGCGGCGACGCCGGGCAAGGGGCATGGCTTCGAGTTCAACTTCGCCCTGATCGCGATGGCGCTTTCCATCCTCATCGGCGGCGCCGGCGTGCTCTCGGTGGACCGCGCGATCTGGCTGGCCCTGGGCCGCGGAGACTGAGCGGCGCTGCATGGGCTTTCTCGTCCGGCTCATCGTGAACGCGGCGGCGCTGTGGGTGGCCGCCCAGCTCGTGCCTGGCATCGTGGTGGCCGGCCTCACCCCGCTCCTGCTGGCCGCGCTGGTGCTGGGCCTCATCAACGCCATCGTGCGTCCCGTGCTCGTGATCCTCACGTTTCCTTTGACGCTCGTCACCCTCGGTCTGTTTATCTTCGTCCTGAACGCGTTCTGTCTCTGGCTGACCTCGCGCCTCGTGCCCGGCTTCGTGGTCCAGACGTTCTGGTCCGCCTTCCTGGGCGCGCTGGTGATCTCCGCTGTCTCCTGGATCCTGACCGCGTTCGTCTCCGACGCAGGCCGCTGGCGCCGCCTCGACCACCGCGCGTGAGGCGGGGCGACGATAATGGTCCATCTGCTTCGTTGCCTCGGGCGCGGCGGCCTGCGGCGTACGCGGCGTACGCCTCGGCCTCCGCTCCCTCGGCGCCTCGCATCTGGACCATTCTCGTCGCCCCGTCTTCACGTGGGCCGACGAGACGCGCGACCTGCTTCGTTGCCTCGGGCGCGTCGGCGGCCTGCGGCGTATGCCGCAGACCGCCCGCCCTACGCGGCTCGGCCGGGATCCTCGGTGAGCGCGGTGATGATGTAGGTGCCGGACTTCTCGTCGCGCTCGAGGGTCACGATGCGCTGCTTGGCGGCTTCTTCGAGGAGCTTCGAGAAGGTCGAGTACCCGTAGTAGGACTCGTTGAACGCGGGGTTCTTGCGGATCATGGTCTGCTTCACCATCGACCCCCAGAGCGTCTCCTTGTTCTCGCGCTGGAGCGCCTGGATGGCGTCGATGAGCTGCGCCATGGCCTCCGCCTTCTTGTCGGGCAGGCCGTGCAGCAGCCGCGTCTTCTTCGTGTCGCGGATGAGATCCTCGTAGAAGATGAACTCGTCGCAGTTGCTCACGAGCAGGTCGGACGATGACGACTTCACCCCGAGGCCGATGACGTAGCGGTCGTTCTCGCGCAGCTTGGACACGAGCGGAGAGAAGTCGGAGTCGCCGGAGACGAGCGCGAACGAGTCGATGTGCGTCTTGCCGTAGGCGAGATCGAGGGCGTCGACCACCATCCGGATGTCGGCGGAGTTCTTGCCGCTGTAGCGGCTCTGCGGGACGTCGATGAGCTCGATGGCCCACTCGTGGAACGGCCGCTTGTACTCCGTGAAACGGTTCCAGTCGGCGTAGGCCCGGCGGACGATGATCTTGCCCTTCTCCAGCAATCGCTCCAGCACCAGCTTCAGCTCGAATTGCTTGTACTGCGCTTCCTTGACGCCGCGGGCGATGTTCTCGAAGTCGATGAACATCGCCAGCTTCCGCTCTCCATTCATCCAGTGTGTCCTTTCATCCGCGCTCCTTTCTCTGTCCTGGGGTGCGAGGCCGAGGAATGCCTCATCCATTATATGGCGGTCGATTCCGTCCCCCGGGCAGGTTTATGATCGCGGGGGAGGAACCGATGAAGCAGCCCGATCCCGGCGTCGCCCACCGCGTGCCCCCCGGTCAGACGCTCACCGAGAAGTGGCCCGTGCTCACCTATGGCCGGACACCGCGCTTCGATGCCAAGCGCTGGACCTTCCGCTGCTTCGGGCAGGTCGAGCGCGAGACGACGTGGACGTGGACGGAGTTCCTCGCGCTGCCGCGGGTCACCGTCCGCTCGGACATCCACTGCGTCACGCGCTGGTCGAAGCTCGACAACGAGTGGGAAGGCGTCTCCGCGCGCACCATCCTGGAGCTCGTTCGTCCCCGCTCGGAAGCGCGGTGGGTGCTGCAGCACGCCGACCCGGACTACACGACGAACACCTCGCTGGACGCGCTCCGGGACGACGACGTCGTGCTGGCGCTCAAGCACAACGGGCGCGACCTCGAGCCCGATCACGGCGGGCCGGTGCGGCTGGTGCTGCCCAAGCTCTACTTCTGGAAATCGAGCAAGTGGCTCCGGGCCTTCGAGTTCCTCGACGTGAACCCGCCGGGTTTCTGGGAGCAGAACGGCTACCACATGAACGCCGATCCGTGGCGTGAGGAGCGCTACGCCGACCAGGAGACGCGGGCCATGCAGCAGATGCGCGCCGAGGCCGCCCGGCGCCTTCGCGAGCGCTGAGCGATGGCGGTGCGCACGGAGCGCCTGGGCGCGGTGACGACGATCGTGCTGGATCGTCCCGAGCGGCGTAACGCCGTCGACGGCGAGACGGCGCGTGGCCTGGCCGCGGCGTTCCGCGAGTTCGAGGCCGATGCGGACGCGCGCGTCGCGGTCCTCTGGGGCGCGGGCGGGACGTTCTGTGCGGGAGCCGACCTGCAGGCCATCGCGGGCGCGCGTGGCAACCGCCTCGAGCCCGACGGCGACGGGCCGATGGGACCGACGCGCATGCTGCTGTCCAAGCCGACCATCGCCGCCGTCTCGGGCCATGCGGTGGCCGGCGGCCTCGAGCTCGCGCTCTGGTGCGACCTCCGGGTCGTGGAGGAGGATGCGGTGCTCGGCGTGTTCTGTCGTCGCTGGGGCGTGCCGCTCGTCGACGGCGGCACGGTGCGGTTGCCGCGGCTCATCGGGCTCAGCCGTGCGCTGGACCTCATCCTCACCGGCCGCCCCGTCGACGCGCGCGAGGCCGAGCGCATCGGGCTGGCGAACCGCGTGGTGCCGACGGGCACCGCCCGGCAGGCCGCGGAGGCGCTCGCCGCCGAGATCGCGGGCTTTCCGCCTCGCTGCGTCGTGAGCGATCGGCGATCGGCCTGCGAGAGCACCGCGCTTGCGATGGACGCCGCGCTGGCGCGCGAGTTCGCGCTCGGCAAGGCGACCATCGACTCCGGCGAGTCGCGCGACGGGGCCGCGCGCTTCGCCGCCGGCGCCGGCCGCCACGGAACGTTCGGGGCGTCTACGCCCGCCGCTCCTCGCGCGCCAGCCACCAGCTGACGCCGGCCGCGGCGACCAGCACCGCCAGGCCGAGCACGACCCAGAGGATCTCGCCGCGCGGCTCGGTATTGCGATAGTGGAGCAGGCCGACGACGACGATCAGGCAGCCGAGCACGACGGCGCCGGTGCGCGCGAAGCGCACGTAGTTGAGCCAGGCCGGCTGGGTGCGGCCGAGCACGAGCCCCACCGCCAGCAGGACGGCACCGGCCACGGCCACCGAGGCCGCCGCCATGCCGAGGATCCACATGAGCGTCGTCTCGGCCGCGCTCTCGACCGGGCCGATCAAGAGCACGTGCGCGACCAGCCAGATCCCCACGACGAGGAGGGCGACCGTGCCAACGGCGCGCGCCATGGCGCGGATTCTATCATCCGGGCGCGGGCGACCGCCTGATACGATCCGCAGCGATGCACGATCACGCGCATGGTCGCACCACCGCCGCCACGCGCTCGCGCCCCGCGCTCGTCGCGACGCTCGGCCTCACGGCGGGCTTCATGATGGTCGAGCTCGTGGCCGGGATCTGGACGGGCAGCCTCGCCCTCGTCGCCGACGCCGGCCACATGCTGACCGATGCGGCGGCGCTCGCGCTCGCGCTCTTCGCCTCGTGGATCGCGGCGCGGCCGCCCACCCCGGCCAAGACCTACGGGTACTACCGCGCGGAGATTCTGGCCGCGCTGGTGAACGCGCTGCTGCTGCTCGTCGTGGCCGGCGGCATCCTCTACGAGGCCTGGCACCGGATCCGTGCGCCCTCGACCGTCCTCGCGCTGCCGATGGCGGCGGTGGCGATGGCCGGGCTCGGCGTCAACCTGGTCGGCATCTGGCTGCTCCGCCGGGGCGCCGGCGAAAGCCTCAACGTCCGCGCCGCCTACCTGGAGGTGCTCAACGATGCGTTCTCGTCCCTGGCGGTGCTGGCGGCGGCCGGGGTCGTGCTCGTCACCGGGCTCACCGTGGCCGATCCGCTCGCGAGCGCGGCCATCGCGCTGCTCATCGTGCCCCGCACGTGGGGCCTGCTGCGTCAGGCGGTGAACGTGCTCCTGGAAGGCACGCCGGCGCACCTGGAGCTGGCGGAGATCGAGGCGGCGATGACCGCCGTGGCCGGCGTGCGCCGGGTCCACGATCTCCACGTGTGGACGCTCACCTCCGGCCGCGAGGCCATGAGCGCCCACGTGGTCGTGGCCGATGTGCGCGAGAGCGAGCGGTTGCTGCAGGCGCTGCACGCGCTGTTGCACGCGCGCTTCGGCATCGATCACACGACCATCCAGCTCGAGGCGGACCCGTCGCCCGTGCTGCGCATCAAGGGACCGAGTTCGGTATAGTCGAGCGCATGGACAAGGTGATCGTGCTCAAGGCCGAGGACGACGTGGCCGTGGCCAGGGCGCCGCTCGCGACCGGCGAGGTGCTCGACGCCGGCGGCACGCGGGTGGCGGTGCGCCAGGACATCAAGCCGGGCCACAAGGTGGCCCGCCGCGCCGTGCCGCGCGGCGGCGCCGTTCGTCGCTACGGGCAGGTCATCGGCTTCGCCACCGACGACATCGCCGTCGGCGACCACGTGCACAGCCACAATCTCGACATCGGCGAGCTCGCCGCCGATCGCTACGAGGTCGGCGTCGACGTGAAGCCGGTGGAGTTCGTGTCCGCCGCCGAGATGCGCTACTTCGACGGCTACAAGCGCGAGGATGGCCGGGTGGGAACGCGCAACTACGTCGCCATCATCTCCGGCGTCAACTGCTCGGCCTCCGTGAGCCAGTTCGTCAAGGACAAGTTCCGCGACGTCCAGCGCGACTATCCGAACATCGACGGCGTGCTCGCCATCACGCACAAGTCGGGGTGCGGGACGAAGCTGTTCGGTGAGGACCACCAGGCGCTGCAGCGGGTGCTTGCCGGCTACGCCAAGCACCCCAACGTGGCGGCCTACATCCTCATCGGCCTCGGCTGCGAGGTGAACCAGGCCGCGGTCATGGTGGAGCGCCAGAAGATGTCGGTGCCGGGACATCCGGAGCGCAAGCCGTTCCTCGTCAACATCCAGGACGCGGGCGGCATCCGCAAGACGGTCGAGACGGCGGTGCGAGAGGTCGGCAAGCTGCTGCCCGTCGCCAACGACGTGCGGCGCACCAAGCAGCCGATCTCGGAGATCTGCCTGGCCACCAACTGCGGCGGCTCGGATGCCAACTCCGGCATGACGGCGAACCCCGCGCTCGGCTGGGCCGTCGACGAGCTCGTCCGCCATGGCGGCACCGGCGTGCTGGCGGAGACGCCGGAGATCTACGGCGCCGAGCACCTGCTGATCCGGCGCGCCGTGAACGAGGGTGTCGCCAAGAAGCTGCTCGATCGTTACAAGTGGTGGGAATGGTACTGCCGCGGCATCGAGGCGATGGACAACAACCCGGCGCCGGGGAACAAGGCGGGCGGCATCACGACCGTGTTCGAGAAATCACTGGGCGGCGTGACGAAGGGCGGGACGACACCGCTCAACGACGTGTTTCTCTACGGCGAGCCGATCACCACCCGCGGGTTCGTCTTCATGGACACGCCGGGCCACGATCCCGTGTCGATCACCGGCCTGGTGGCCGGCGGCTGCAATCTGATCTGCTTCACCACCGGCCGCGGCTCGGTGTTCGGCTGCAAGCCGGTGCCGTCGATCAAGCTGGCGACGAACTCGCTGATGTACCGCCACATGGAAGAGGACATGGACATCAACTGCGGCGTGATCCTCGAGGGAACGCCGCTGCCGGTGGTGGGCCGTCAGATCTTCGAGGAGATCATCGCCGTCGCCTCGGGCAAGAAGTCCAAGAGCGAGCTGAGCGGCGTCGGCGAGGAGGAGTTCGCGCCCTGGATCATCGGGCCGGTGATGTAGCGGCCCGCCCGCTCAGGACTGGACGACCGTGACGACGAGGCCGATGGCGGCCAGGATGTTGCCGACCCGGACGCACTCGGCCTCGGGACCGACCTTCACGACCGCACGGCCGGTGTTGTGCACCTGCCAGGCGATCTTCCAGCCCTCCTCCTCGCTGCAGGCGATCGCCTTCTGCAGCTGCTTCACCACCTGCTCGAAGGTGTGGCAGTCGCAGTTGTGGAGGATCGTCATCCAGGGTGGTGCGACCTCGGTGCCGGTGACCTCCTCGACGTCTGCGTAGGGCGTCGTGCGCTCGCTCATCGCTGAGGCTCTGATTTTACATCCCCCAGGGGGTAGACTCGGGCCGTGCCCGACGACGACTTGACGGCCGCCATCGTCCGCATCGAGCGCCAGCAAGTCTCGGTGCGCGGGCTGCTGCTCGGCAACGGGCCGCGCTTCGCGCGCGACGCGCTCGGGCCGGTCATCGTCTTCTACGTGCTCTGGAAGACGGTCGGCCTCGTCGCCGGCATCCTCGGCGCCACCGCGGTCACGACGGCGGCCTTCATCTGGGAGCGGCGTCACGCCCGGACCGGAATCGCCGCCAGCCTGGGCTTTGCCATGGCACTGATCCAGGCGGTCACCGGCCTGCTCTCCGAAAGCGCCCGCTGGTACTTCGCGCCTGGCGTCATCGGCAACGCCATCGTCGGCTTCGGCTTCCTCGGCTCGGTCGTCGTCGGCCGCCCGCTCGCCGGCGTCTTTGCGGCCGAGAGCTATCCCTTTCCGCCGCAGGTCAAGGCCTCGGCGGCGTTCCGGCAGGTCTTCGGCCGCATCTCGCTGGTGTGGGCCATCTACCTGCTCGGCCGCGGCGCCCTGCGCCTGCTGATCCTCTTCTCGACGAGCGTGGAGGCCTTCCTGGTGGTGAGCATCGCCACCGGATTCCCGCTGAGCGCCGCCATCATGGCGTGGTCGTTCTGGTACGGCGTGCGGCGTCTCAGCCCGGCCGCGGCCTGAGGACACACGCGCCGCTCACGCGGCGGGCCCGAGCGCGCCGGAGGCGCGCAGCTCGGCGATGCGTGCCGGTGAGTACTCGAGCAGCTCGCGGAGGAGCTCGTCGGTGTGCTGGCCGAGCGCGGGCGCGGGCGTCGGCGTGACGATGGCGCCCGCCGTTTTCACCGGAGACGCCACCTCTCGCAGCACGCCGAAGCGCGGATGCTTGACCTCGATGATCATGTCGCGCGCGAGTACCTGCTCGTCGGACAGCGCCTGCGCCAGCGTGTTGACGGGCGCGCACGGGACCTTGCCGCGCAGCCGCCCCAGCCACTCCGCGGTCGTCTTCTCGGCGAAGCGCGCCTTCAGCACGGGGACGAGCTCCGCCTTGTGCTCGAGCCGGTCGCGGAACGTCGCGAACCGCGGATCGCGGCCGACGGCGTCGAGCTCCAGCGCATCCACCAGCGCCCGCCAGAACTTCTCCTTGTTGCAGAACACGACGATGAAGCCGTCGCGGGTGGGGAAGTTCTGCGCCGGCACCAGCGCCTGGTGGCCGGAATCCTCCACGCGCGCCGGCTGCCAGTCGCGGTTCAGCGCCCAGATCGCGAAGTACGACAGCATGCTCACCGCGGTGTCGAGCAGCGACAGCTCGATGTCGCGCCCGACGCCGCTGCGCTGCGCGTCCCACAAGCCGGCCAGGAGCGCGGCCATGGAGGCGTAGCCGCCGGCGAAGTCGACGACGGAGACGCCGCACTTGCCGGGCGGGCCGTCCGGCTCGCCGGTGATCGACATCCAGCCCGCGTAGCCCTGGATGAGATAGTCGAACGCCGGCTCGGCCGCCCGCGGGCCGGTGGCGCCGAAGCCGGAGAGCGAGCAGCACACGATGGCCGGATTGGCGTCACGCAGTGCTGCGTAGGTCAGCCCGAGCGTGGCCGGCAAGTCGCCGCGCAAGTTGTTGTAGACGGCGTGCGAGACCCGCGCGAGATCGCGCAGGACGGCCTGGCCGCCCGGGTGCTTGAGGTCGAGCGTGATCGACTTCTTCCCGCGGTTGAACGACTGGAAGTACAGCGAGTCGTCGTCGCCCGTGTACGGCCCGACGTGCCGGGACACGTCGCCGCCCACCGCGGCATCCTCGATCTTGATCACCTCGGCGCCCATGTCGGCGAGCAGCTGGGTGCCGAACGGCCCCGCGCCGAACTGCGAGACGGTCAGGATCCGGAGGCCGTGCAGCGGCGCGCGGGTCATTGTCGCGAGCCGCGCGAGCGTGGCTTGCGCCGTGGGTGGGCCGCTCCAGATGCGCGCGGCCGCGCCGGCGGTCGATCGTCCACCGCGGCCCGCGCGTCCGAATCGCGCCCGTGCTCTGCGCGCTCGCCGAGCGTGGCGTGCGTCTTCTTCGGCAGCAGCGCGGTGCGGCGGAAGGTCATCACGCGCTCGCCGCGCTGGTTGGTCACCCGCGTCTCCACGCTCACCGTCCCGCGGTCGCCCCGGCGCGACTCGCGCACCGCGAGCACGGTGGACTCCGAGTAGATCGTGTCGCCGATGAACGTCGGCGCCTCGTGCGTGATGCGCTCGATCTCGAGGTTGGCGATCGCCTTGCCCGACACGTCGGCCACCGTCATGCCGATGCCGATGGAGAACACGAGCGGCCCGAGCACGAGTCGCTGCCCGTGCTGCGTCTGGGTTGCGGCATAGTGCGCGTCGCTGTGGACCGGATGCTGGTTCATGGTCAGCAACGCGAACCAGGTGCAGTCGGCTTCGGTGATCGTCCGCCCCGGCCAGTGCCGCATGACCTGCCCGACGCGGAATTCGTCGAACCATCGACCGTACGGCATCGCGTCCTCAGCGATTCCCGCGCGCGAGCCGGCGGGCGACGGCGGCGCGCTCGGCATCGTTGCCGCCCAGCGCGGCGGGCAGGTGAGCAGCGTCACGGTAGAACCGCTCGATCGGAAACTCCGTCGTGTAGCCGTAGCCGCCGTGGATCCGCATCGCCTCCAGCGTCACCGTGCACGCCGTCTCCGTGGCCAGGATCTTCGCGAGCGCGGCCGCGACGTCATCCTCGGCGGCAGCCTCGTACGCGAGCAGGCGGGCGGCGGCGATCCCGGTAGCCATGTCCGCGAGCTTCAGCTGCACGGCCTGGTGGTGCGCGATCGGCTTGCCGAACGCGGAGCGCTGCTGGCTGTAGCGCAGCGCCGCCTCGAAGGCGGCCTGGGCGACGCCGATGGCGGTGGCGGCGACGGCGAGCCGCCCGAGGCGGCGCGCCTCCTGCAGCGGTGCGGCGCTCGCGGCGGCCGCGGCGTCGATCCGCATCCCGCCGAGCGCCAGCGCGCGCAGCTGCAGTCCCCGCAGACCGAGCGTGGCGACGGGCTCGCCGAGTCGGACCGCGGCTCGCTCGAGCGCGACCATGCTCTCGCCCACCGGCGTCACGAACAGGTCCACGCCGGCGGTCGGAGCGATCGCGGGGCCCGTGAACCGCCAGCCGTCCGCGTCGATGGACGCCGGCGCCGCCGGCTCGTCGAGCAGGACCGCCAGCTGCTCGCCGCGCGCGAGCGCGGGCAGACGGTGGCGGTGCGCGGCGCCGTCGAGGGCGGCCGTGGCCGCCAGGTGCTCGGACACGAGCGCGGCCAGGGTCCCCGACGCGCGAGCGAGCTCCTCGACGAGCAGCACGACGGTCCGGGCATCGAGGCCGAGCCCGCCGTGCTCGGCCGCGATCACCGCGCCCAGCACGCCGAGGTCGCCGAGGCCGCGGACGGTGGCGGCCAGGCGCGCGGGGTCGGCGTCGAGCTG
Organism: Candidatus Methylomirabilota bacterium; assembly: GCA_036265915.1. GTDB lineage: Bacteria > Methylomirabilota > Methylomirabilia > Rokubacteriales > CSP1-6 > AR12. The sequence continues at coordinate 10,918 of DATAOC010000027.1, forward strand.
CGACGCGAGCGGCGCGATCTCCTTGTCTGCGAACACCCGGACGGCGAGGACCATCTCACGTGTGGCGTCGGCCTCGCTGTCGCGCGAGGTGAGCGCCGCGAAGCGCTCGCCGTAGCGGTCGAGGAGACCCCGCGCGACGATGGTGCGCTGGATCTCGTTGGTGCCCTCCCCGATGATCATGAGCGGCGTGTCGCGGTAGTAGCGCTCCAGATCGCGATCGCTGCGCAGGGCCTCGGCGCCGCCCGTTCTCAGGGCGAGCGCGGCCACCGCGTGCGCCGTCTCGGAGGCGTAGAGCTTGGCCATGCCCGCCTCGAGATCGCAGCGCTCGCGGCGATCCTTCATGCCGGCCGCCCAGTACGTCAGCCCGCGCGCGGCCCGCACGCCGGCCGCCATGTCGGCGAGCGCCGGCGGCGCCTGGCCGCCCCGCGCGAGCGCGGCCCGCGCGTCGTCGTACGCCGCCTGCGCGACGCCGACGGCACGGGCGGCGATGTTGATGCGGCCGGTCTCGAGGCCGCTCATGACGTGAGCGAAGCCCCGGCCCTCGACGCCGCCGACGAGGTTGCCGGCCGGACATCGGAACTCCTCGAAGAGCAGCTCGGCGGTGTCGACCCCCTTGTAACCGAGCTTGCCGATCGACTTGACGACGTGCAGCCCGGGCGCACCCTTCTCGACGATGAAGCAGGACATCCCGCGATGGCGCGGCTGCGCCGCGGGGTCGGTCACCGCCAGCAGCGCGAACGTGTTGCCCTCGCGGCCGTTGGTCACGAACATCTTCGTGCCGGTGATGACGTAGTCGCCGCTGTCGCGCCGAGCGCGCGTGCGGATGGCCTGCACGTCCGAGCCGGCGTGCGGCTCGGTGAGACAGAGTCCGCCGCGCGCATCGCCGGCGGCGAAGCGCGGCAGCAGGCGGCGCTTCTGCTCCTCGGTGCCGTGGTGCAGCACGACGAGGGCCGCCATCGTGTGGCTGTTCAGCACGCCGGCCAGCGACATGAACCCGCGGCACAGCTCCTCGACGATTCGGGCGTAGGTGCCGACATCGAGGCCGAGGCCGCCGTACGCGTGGGGGACCAGCGCCCCGAAGAGTCCGAGCTGGCGCAGGCGCATGACGAGCGCGTGCGGATACGCGTCGGCGTGCTCGAGGGCAGGCGCCGCCGGTCGCACCTCCGTGTCGACGAAGGCGCGCACGGTCGCGACGATGGACGAGCCGGTCATGCCAAGGGCGATAGTACAATGAACGCCGATGCCTCTCGACGACGTGGTCCTCGGCGTGCAGCATCTCGTCGATCGGCTGATCCGTCGCGCACGACTCGGACGCGCGCCGACGCCCGGCGAGCGGCGCCTCCTCATCGTCCAGATCGACGGGCTCTCGCGCTCCGTGCTCGAGCAGGGGCTGGCCGAGGGGCGGATGCCGTTCCTGGCTCGGCTGCTCGCGCGCGGCGACTGGACGATGCGGCCCATGCTGGTCGGAATGCCGACGTCGACGCCGGCCTTCCAGATGGCGGCGATGTACGGCGTGCCGCCCGACATCCCGGGATTCCACTTCCACGACAAGCGGCGCCGCGAGGACGTGTATTTCCCGCGCGCGGGCGACGCGGCGGCGGTGGAGGCGGGGCAGGCGGCGGGCCGCCGCGGGATCGTGGCCGGTGGCAGCAGCTACGGCTGCGTGTTCACCGGTGGCGCGGCCGACAGCCTGTTCAGCTTCGCCATGATCAAGCGGCCGAGCGGCCGCGGCCTCGTCCGCGCCATCTCGGCGTTCGTCGTTCTCGCCTGGGTGGCCGTGAAGGCGCTGGTGCTCACCGCCCTCGAGCTCGTCCGCGCGGTGCTGCGCCTGCTCGCGGACCCGGTGGCGGAGTGGCGACGCGGATTCAAGTGGCTGGCGATCAAGATTGGCATCTCGGTGTGGATCCGGCAGCTCTTCAACCTGGCCGTGTCGCGCGATCTCTATCGCGGCGTGCCGGCGATCTACGTCAACTATCTGGACTACGACGTCTTCTCGCACGCCTACGGGCCGCGACATCGCCGGGCGCTGCGCGCGCTCCGCCGCGTCGATCGCTCGCTGCGCCTGCTCTGGCGCGTGTGCCGGCGCGTGCCCGAGCACCGCTACGACATGTACATCCTCTCCGACCACGGCCAGGCGCATTGCACGCCGTTCGAGAAGCTGTCGGGCGGCCGCCGCATCGAGCGCATGCTGTTCGACGACATCTTCACCGAGCCCGGGACGCACGAGGTGACGCCGGCACGACCGGCGGGCCGGCATCGCCTCGCCAGCGGCATCAAGGCGTACCGGAGCGGCCGCGCGCCCGGGATGCTGCAGCGGTTCTTCAACTACCTCGAGGACGACTTTCCCTGGATGCTGGGCGAGCTCAAGGAAGCGCGCGAGCAGGGCGACGTGCGCATCATTGCGGCCGGGCCCAACGCCTTCATCTACTTCCTCGACGACCCGCGGCCGCTGACGATCGGGCAGGTCGAGAAGGCGCGACCAGGGCTGGGCGAGCAGCTCTCGCGCTGCGCGGGAATCGGCTACGTCCTCGCGCGCTCGGAGGAGGGGCCCGTCTGCTTCTGGCGGGGCAAGCGGTTCCGTCTCAGCCAGACGGACCCGGGACCGTTCACCGGCCGCGCCGACGCGGCGGCGGTGGTCGCGGGAATCACCGACCTCATGGCCATGCCGAGCGCGGGCGACCTCGTGCTCTACGGGATCGATGCCGAGCAGGGAAACGTGTCCTTCATCGCCGAGACCGGCGCTCACGCCGGCCCGTCGGCGGACGAGCTGCACACGTTCTTCATCGCGCCCGCGGGCGCGGCGCTGCCGGACGCGATCGCGCATCCGCTGGAGCTCTACCCGTTCTTCATGCGTTACCAGGAGACGCCCCGAGCCGCCGCGTGACGCCGATCACGGTCGTGAGCTACAACATCCACCGCGGCGTGGGGCTCGACCGCCGCCGCGACCTCGACCGCATCGCGGCCGTCGTCGCCGAGACAGCCCCCGACGTGGTCGGCCTCCAGGAGGTCATCCGCGTCAGCGACAACGGGCGCCCCGAGGCCGATCAGGCTGCCTACATCGCCAATCGCCTCGGCATGACGCTGGTCATGGGGCAGACGCGCATGCACGGCACCGGCGTCTACGGCAACGCCGTGCTCACGCGGCTACCCGTGCTGTCGTCGACGCGCTGCGATCTGAGCTGCGGGCTGCGCGAGCCGCGCGGCGCCCTGCGGGTCGATCTCGGCGTCGACGATACCGCGCTGCACGTGTTCAACTGTCACTTCGGCCTCGCCTTTCGGGAGCGGCGCGCCCAGCTGGAGCTGCTCGCGACGTTCATCCGCGACGCCAGCTGCGCCGGCCCGCGGGTGGTGATGGGGGACTTCAACGAGTGGCACCGCGGGCCGGTGACGCGCGGCCTCAAGCTCGAATTCTCCTCGCCGATGCGGCGCATGCGACGGACGCACCCGGCCATGTTCCCGCTCTTCCGGCTGGACCGGATCTACTGGGACGTCGAGCTCGAGGGCGAGGAGTTCCTCGTGCACCGCTCGCGGCTCGCGCGCGTGGCCTCCGACCACTTGCCGGTGGTGGCGCGGCTGCGCGTGCGACGCCGCTCCGCGACCACGCCGTACGTCACCGGCGACGCGCTGCCGCCGGCCGAGTAGCGGCTGGACGCCCTGCCGCCGGTTCCCGACCCGCTCGCCCCCAGCACCGCGTCGACGCCCGCGCCGCGTCGCGGCGGCCGGCTGATCACGGTTGCGGCGGCGCTCATCCTTCTCGTGTTCGTCGTCATCGTTCTCCGCCTGCACCTGCTCAGTCAGCGCGTGGAGAACGCCAGCGAGCCCGAGCGCGCGCTGGCGCTCATCGTCGAGCGGACGATGGACATCGACGTCGCCCTCGTCGACGCCTCAGCGCTCGAGCGTCGCCTGTACGCACTCACGCTGGCCGACGGCGGCGGGTCGCTGGCCCAGGCGATCGAGTGGTACGAGGAGCTCGAGACGGCCGCGCCCGAGGACGCGTCGGTCGCGCTGCGACTCGCGATCCTGCGCGGCGAGGCCGGGCGGCTCGACGAGGTGCAGGCGGCCGTGGCGGATTGGGAAGAGCGCGGCGACACGCAGCTGGCGGACCTCGTGGCGGCGGCGTACCTCGCCGCGCCGATCGATCCCGGGTGGCCGGCCCGCGACGCCGTCGACCGTGTCCTGAACCCAGGCTGGTTCCACGACCAGGTCGCGCGCCGCCTCGCGCAGCGCGTGCACGATCCCGGCTGGCTCGCCGATACGGCGCGCGCGAGCCACGCCCGCGGACGTCCGCTGCTCCGCCTCGTGCGGGCGTTCGCGCTCAGCGAGGTCGTGCTCATCGCGCTCGGCGTGGGCGCGGCGCTGTCGCTGCCGTGGGCGCGCCGGCGGGTGATCTCCGACGCGCCGCTGCCGCCGCCGTGGCGCATCCGTGACGGAGTGATCGTGCTGGTGCGCGGGGGCGCCGGCGGCGTGCTGGTGACAGTCGCGCTGCTCGCGCTCGGCGGCTTCACCCGGCGCGGCGCCGCCGTGATCGAGGCGGTCAGCTTGCCGCTCACGTACGTGCCGGTGGTGCTGCTCGCCGCGCGCCTCCTCCTCCGGCCGGCGGGCGCCGGCTTTGCGGGCGGGTTCGGCCTGAGACCGCACCGCGATGGCTGGCGGCCGCTCGTGCGTGTGACGGCCATCCTCGTGGCCGCTGGCATCGCCGTCGACATCCTGCTCGGCCTCATGAGCGAGCTCGCCGGCGTGCCGTCGCACTGGACCGAGTGGTTCGACGAGGATCTTGCCTGGGGGTCGACGGGCCTGGTCGTCGCGAGCCTGCTCGGCACCGTCGTCTTCGCGCCGATCCTGGAGGAGGTCGTCTTCCGCGGCCTGCTGTACGGCACGCTGCGGCGTCGGCTCGGCTGGCCGGCCGCCGCCGTCCTCAGCGCCGCCGTCTTCGCGGCCGCCCACGGCTATGGTCTGGCCGGCTTCGGCAGCGTCTTCGCGAGCGGGATCATGTGGGCGATCGCCTACGAGAAGACGAAGAGCCTGCTCCCCGGCATGGTCGCGCACGCCGCCAACAACATCTCCGCCGCCTCCGCCGTGCTCGCCCTGCTGCGGTTGTAGAGGGCGCGCCCGCGGTGAACGCGGGCGCGCCGGCGAAGCTCACTCGCGGCGCAGTTGCACCTTGACCTTGGGGTATTCGGGCGGCTTGCCGTCGAGGTCCACGATCCGCATGACGCCGTCGGTGGATTCCATCAGGAAGTTGCCGTTCGAGAAGCTGACGATCTTGCCCCACGCCTTCGGCAGCGTGATCTCGTACCGCGGCGTCATCGTCTGCGCTTCCGCGGCGGGCAGGGTCGCGCGCGGCAGCCACGCGTGCGCGGCCAGCGCGGCGAGCGCGCTCGCAATGATCGTGAGGACACACTTCGTGTACCGGTCCAGGCGCATGGGTTCTCCTTTGCTCGGGTGGCGCGGGCGCTAGACGCGCTCCGCGAGATCGACGGCGGCGAGGAAGAGCGTGGTGGCGCCGTGCGCGATGTCGTCCATGGCGGTGAACTCCTCCTCGCAGTGACTGCGACCACCGCGCGACGGCACGAAGATCATCCCGGCCGGGCCGATGGCCGCCATGTACTGGGCGTCGTGACCGGCGCCGGAGAGGATGTGGCGGTGCCGCGCGCCGCTCGCGACGGCCGCCCGCTCGACCGCGGCCACCACGTCTGGCGCGAACGGCGTGTACGGGACGCGCCAGTAATGGTCCAGCTCGCCGCGCACGCCCTCGCGCTCGCAGGCCGCGCGCACGAGCGCGTCGAGCCGGGCGCGGGCGGCGTCCAGCGTCTCGGTGCGCGGATCTCGCATGTCGATCGAGAGCGTGACCGTGCCCGGGATGGCGTTCGGGATGTTCGGCTGCACGGTGAGGTTGCCGACGGTCGTGACGAGATCGCCGCCGAGCTCGCGAGCAATCGCGCGCACGCCGCCAACGACCTCGGCGGCCGCGACGAGGGCGTCGTGACGGATGCGCATCGGCGTCGGCCCCGCGTGGTCCTGTACGCCGCGGATGGTCAGGCGTGACCACGCGATGGCGACGATGCCGTCGACCACGCCGACCTGCAGCCCCGCTTCCTCGAGCACCGGTCCCTGCTCGATGTGCAGCTCGAGATAGGCACGGAACGGGCGCGGCACGCAGGGCTCGGCGCCGAGGTACCCGATGCGCTCCAGCTCGTCGACGAGGCGGAGGCCGTCCTTGTCGCGCGCGTTGTACGCGTCTTCGAGCGCGATCTTGCCGGCCATCACGCCGCTGGCGAGCATCGCCGGCTGGAAGCGCGCGCCCTCCTCGTTGGTGAAGATGGCCACCGTCACCGGATGCCGCGTGCGGACGGAGTGGTCGTTCAGCGCGCGGACAGTCTCGAGCGCGCACAGCACGCCGAGCTGACCGTCGTACTTGCCGCCGGTGGGGACCGAGTCGATGTGCGAGCCCATCATCACCGGCGGCACGCGCTCGGTGCCCGCGCGCTCGCCGAAGATGTTGCCCATCTGGTCGATGGTGACGCGCAGGCCTGCCTCGCGCATCCAGCGCACCATCAAATCGCGTCCCCGCCGATCGTCGTCGGTGAGCGCCAGGCGCGTGAGGCCGCCGCGCGGCGTCGCGCCGATCCTGCCGAGCTCTTCGATGGACTGCGCGAGGCGGGCGGCGTCGATGCGCATGCGAGACGCCTACGCCAACGTGTTGGGCGGCGCCGCCAGACCGGAGTGACCGCCGCTCACCGCGCTGGCGAGCGCCTCCGCGAGACGCTCGGGATCGACGGGCTTCACCACGTAGAGGTCGAAGCCGGCCTCGCGCGCGCGCCGCGCATCGTCCGGCTGACCGTAGCCGGTGAGCGCGATCAGCTTGATCGCCTTCAGTGACTCGCTCGCCCGCAGACGTCGCGCCACCTCGTAGCCGTCCATCTCGGGCAGGCCGATATCGACGATCGCGACCTCCGGCCGGTGCTCGAGCGCGGCCGCGAGACCGGCAATGCCGTTGGCGGCCTCGTAGACGGTGTGCCCGTCGAGCGAGAGCAGCGTGCGGAGCATGTCCCGCGCGTCGTCGTTGTCCTCGATGACGAGGGCGCGCTGGCGACGGACATGCCGTTGCACCGGCGGCTCGGGCGGCAGCGGTGGCGCGGGCAGGCGGGGAAACGAGATGGTGAAGGTGCTGCCGGCGTTGAGCCCGCCGCTGGACGCCTCCACCTGACCGCCATGCAGCTCCACCAGCCGCCGTACCAGCGTGAGACCGATGCCGAGCCCGCCCTGCGCGCGCTCGGCCGCCTGCTCGCCCTGCACGAAGAGGTCGAAGATGCGCGGCAGCAGCTCCGCCGGAATGCCGTGGCCGCTGTCGCTCACGCGGAGCACGGCGTCGCGACCCTCGTCGCCGACGCTGACGCTGATGGCGCCGTCGGCCGGCGTGTACTTCAGCGCGTTCGTGACCAGGTTGGTGATGATCTGCTCGATGCGCGTGACGTCGCCGGCGATCCACGTCGGCGTGCCGGCCACCGACAGCCGATGATGGCCGGCGCGCCCGGTCGCCCGAATGGTCGTTTCGACGCGGCGGGCGGCTTCCAGCAGCTCCAGCGGCCGGCGGTCGAGCACGATCTTGCCGGTCATGACGCGGCCGACGTCGAGCAGGTCCTCCATGAGACGTGCGAGGTGCTCCGTCTGCCGTGCGATCACGTCGCGGGCGTGCAGGGCCGCCGCGTCCTCGAGCCCGAGCCGATGCAGCACGCCGACGGCGCCTGCGATGGCGCTCAGCGGGTTGCGGAGCTCGTGGCCGAGCATGGCGATGAACTCGTCCTTCGCCCGGTTGGCCGTCTCGGCCGCCGCGCGGGCGGAGCGCATCTCGGCCTCGAATCGCTTGCGGTCGGTGACGTCGAGGCCGATGCCGATGCGCGAGTCGTCGGAGAGGCGCACGATCGACCACGACGTGTCGAGCACGCGGCCGTCGCGCGTGGTGATCTGGAGGTCGTGCCAGCCCGGCGACGGCGCCTCGAGATATTTCCGGACGTGCGCCCGGTAGCCCGGGTCGGGGTAGCAGAGCGCCATGAGCTCACCGGCGTCGGCCTCGGCCGCGCCCCAGCCGGTCGCCCGCTCGAACTCGCGGTTCAGTCGCAGCACACGGGGGCCGGGCTCGTACATCGTGATCATCACCGGGATGCTGTCGATGACCGTGCGCAGCAGCTCGCGCTCGTGGGCGAGCAGCTCCTGTGCCTGCTGCGCCCGGGTCACGTCGCTCACCGAGACCGCGACGCCGGCCACGCGGCCGGCCGGGTCGCGCACGGGCGCGTACGCGACGCTATACCAGCGCTCGGCATCGGCGGTGGCCAGCTGCGTGCGAAGCGTCGGCACGTGCATGGCCCGTCCGGTGCGCAGGACTTCCTCGAGGATCGGCTTCACGGCGTCGGCGGCGGTGTCGCCGAGGATCTCACGCCCCGTGCGGCCGACATGATCCTCGGCCGCGCGACCGTTGATCTCGGCCAGCGCGCGGTTCACGCGGATGTAGCGCAGGCTCGCGTCGTGGAATCCGAGGCCGACCGGGCTCGCATCGAGCAGCGCGCTGACCTGTGCGCGCGCGCGGCCGAGCGCCGCGGTCAGGAGGACCATCGCGGTCGCCATCACCAGGAATGCGAGGAGCAGCGCGCCGTCGGCGACCGTCGCGATCTTCAGCGATCCATGGGGCTCGAGCCACAAGTAGTTGGCGGCTATCGTCCCGAGCACGACCGAGAGGAGCCCGGGGCCACGGCCGCCGATGAACGCGCTCGCAACGGCGGCCGGATACAGCAAAACGAACGGTGCCGCGGTCCCCCAGAGCGGGTCGATCAGCACGCGGCCAATGATGGCCACGGCGGTGATGAGGACGGCCGTCAGATAGTGCGCGAATGGCCGCCGGCGCGGGCGCATGGTGGTCCATTGGAGCGCCGGGCCGCGCGCGCGTCAAGCCGACTACATTCCCAGGTATGCGCGCTTCAGCCGGTCGTCACCCAGCAGCTCGCGGCCGGCGCCCTCCAGTACCAGCTTGCCCGACTCCAGCACGGCCGCCCGGTCGGCCAGCGTCAGCGCCTGGCGGACGTTCTGCTCGACGATGAGCACCGTCATCCCGTCGGCGTTGATCGTGCGAACCGTCTCGAAGATCTTCCCGACGAGCACCGGCGCCAGCCCGAGCGTCGGCTCGTCCAGCATCAGGAGCTTGGGCTGCGCCATGAGCGCCCGCCCGATGGCGCACATCTGCTGCTCGCCGCCGGACAGCGAGCCGGCCAGCTGCGTGCTGCGGTCCTTCAGCACGGGAAACAGCGCGTAGACGTAGGCGAGCGTGGCGTCGCGGGCCGCGCGCGCGTGCGCGGTGTGGGCACCGAGCAGGAGATTCTCGGTGACGGTCATGAACGGGAACAGATGCCGCCCCTCCGGGACCTGAACGATGCCGAGGGCCACCCGCCGGTGGGCCGGCACCCGCGCGAGGTCCTCGCCGTTGAAGACCACGCGCCCGCGGCGCGGCGAGACGAGGCCGGAGATGACGCGGATGGTGGTGCTCTTGCCCGCGGCGTTGGCGCCCACCAGCGCCATCACCTTGCCGTCCGGCACCTCCAGCGACACGGCGAACAGCGCCTGCAGATCGCCGTAGAAGGCGTCGATGCCCTCAAGCTTCAGCAAGCGTGAACTCCTCGCCGAGATAGGCGTCGATGACGCGGCGGTCCTGCGTGACCTCGGCCGGCGTGCCCTCGGCGATCTTCTCGCCGTGGTGGAGCATGATGATGCGCTGAGCGAGGCGCATCATGGCCGCCATGATGTGCTCGATGACGATCAGCGTCACGCCCTCCGCGTGGACGCGGCGAATGAGATCGACGATGCCGGCCAGCTCGGAGGGATTCAGCCCGGCCATCACCTCGTCGAGCAGGAGCAGGCGCGGCCGCGTGGCGAGGGCGCGCGCCACCTCGAGCCGCTTGCGGAGCGCGATCGGCAGCGCCTTGGCCCTCGCCGAGGCGTGCGTCCCGAGGCCGCAGAGCGCGATGACGCGCGAGGCCTCCGCACGCGCCTCGTGCGTGCTGCGCAGCCGCGTGAGGGCGCCGATCATCACGTTGTCGGACACCGACAGGTTGCCGAAGGGCTTGACGATCTGGAAGGTGCGGGTGAGCCCGAGCCGCGAGATCTCGTGCGGGGGCCGCCCGGTCACGTCGCGACCGTCGAAGACCACGCGGCCCTCCTCGGGCCGGTAGTAGCCGGAGATCACGTTGAACAGCGTGGTCTTGCCGGCGCCGTTGGGACCGATGATGCCGAGCAGCTCGCCGGCGCGGACCTCGAGGCTCACGCTGCGTACGGCCGTCAGGCCGCCGAAGCGCTTGGTGACCGACTCAAGCGCGAGCACGGAGGCTCCGGGCGCGCACGCGGGCGGCGATGCCGGTGATGCCCTCGGGCGCGAAGCGCACCACGAGGATGAGCACCGCGCCGTACAGGATGAGGTAGATGCCCGTGAACCCCGTCTTGACGCCGGAAAACGTGGCGCGCAGGTACGTCTCCAGGGAGGTGATGAAGATCGAGCCGAGATACGGCCCGATGGCGGTGCCGACGCCGCCGATGATGGAGTTGAGCGCGAAGCGGACGGACAGCGGGACCGAGAACACGTAGAACGGATCCACGAACCCGATGTACTGCGCCCACAGCGTGCCTACGATGGAAGTCAGCGCCGCGCTCAGCGTGACCGCGATGACCTTGGCCCGGCGGCTCGCGATCCCCAGCGCTTCGGCCGCGTCCTCGTCCTCGCGCACGCCGGCCAGCTGGTAGCCGAACCGCGAGCGCTCGAGCCAGACCTCGATGAGGTAGTAGAGGACGGCGACCACGAGGGCGACGTAGAGCCACGCGAGGTGTCCGAGACCGAGCGTCCACAGCCCCGGCCGGAAGGGGACGGGGATGCCCTCGGAGCCGGAGGTCAAGCCGCGCCAGCGGCTGGCCACGATGAGCAGCACCTGCGAGAAGGCGATCGTCGACAGCGCGAAGTACGGTCCTTTCAGGCGGTTCGAGAGGTAGCCGATCACGGCGCCGGCGCCCACCGACACCACGACGCCGAGGACCATGCCCACGAACGGCGATTGCTGCAGGCGCGTGGTCACCAGCGCGGCCGCGTAGGCGCCGATGCCGAAGAACGACGCGTGGCCGATGGAGACCTGGCCGGCGTAGCCGCCGGCGACGTTCCACGCGGCCGACAGCGCGCCCCACATCAGGATGAGCACGATGCTGTCGAGGAAGAACCCGTCGCGCGTGAGCAGCGGCGCCACGGCGGCAGCGCCGAACAAGGCCGCGGCCGCCCAGTGCCGGCGCAGCTCCGGCATCACACGCCGAGGTTTTCCGCGCCGCGCTGGCCGAACAGTCCGGCCGGCCGGAACACGAGCACGCCGATGAAGAGGAGAAAGTACAGGATCTCCTTCCACGCGGTGCCGAAGAAGTACGAGCCCACGACCTCCACCCCGGCCACGATGAGGCTGCCGAGCAGCGCGCCCACCATGTCGCCCAGACCGCCGAGCACGACGACCACGTAGGCGAGGAGCACGAACTGCAGCCCTGCCTGCGGGTACACGGAGTAGAGCGGGGAGACGAGCACGCCGGCCACGCCGACGGCGGCGATGCCGATGGCGAACGTCAGCCGATAGATGCGGTCGGTGTCGATACCCATCAGCGTGGCGGCATCGCGGTCCTGCGCGGTGGCGCGCATGACGCGGCCGGTGTGCGTCCATTTCATGAACGCGAACAGGCCCGCGGTGAGCGCGAGCGCGATGGCGAAGGCGACCACCTGCGAGAGGTTGAATGCGGTGGCGCCGAGGCGCAGCACCACCGAGGAGTGCCAGGGACGGACGAACCGGAAGTCGCCCGTCCAGAGGACGAGGGCGACGTTCTCGAGCAGGGTGGCCAGCCCCACCGTGGTGAAGATCTGCACGTTGTGGGAGGCGTGGATCACGCCCTTCATGACGAGCAGGTAGACGACGAGGCCGAGGACGAAGAAGACGACCGCGGCCGCGGGGAGCACGACGTAGGGATCCACCCGCCACAGGCTCCACGACCAGAAGGCGAGGTACATGCCGAGCATGAGGAACTCGCCGTGGGCGAAGTTCACCACGCGCATGATCCCGAAGATCAGCGTGAGGCCGACCGCGATCAGGGCATAGATGCCGCCCAGCAGGACGGTCGAGACGACGAGCTGCGCGAAGACGTCTATTTGCGGGAGTCCCAGGCGCCGAGCGGGATCCACTTCGCCCGGGCCGTGGTGAACTCCTCCGGCCAGACGGTGACCATCTGGCCGTTCTGCCACTGCAGCATGTAGTGCTGGACGCGCTCGTTGGCGTTCTGGCCGTTCTCGGCGAACTTCACGCCCCAGCCGTTGATCAGCGACCCGACCGGGATGTCGAGGGACATCACGGCGCCGCGGAACTTGTCGAGGTCGTCGCTCTTGGCCTGGTCCAGCACCACCTTCAGCAGCCAGAGGCCGGGTCCGGCCAGGCGGTGGCTGGCGTACGGCTCGGCGCCCGTGCGCTTCTTGATCGCGTCCGTGAAGTCGTGCTCGAGCTTTTGCGCATCCGGCTTCAGTCCCTCGACCTTGAAGCCGGGTCCTGGCTCGGCCAGCACGAAGGGACCGTTCCCGTCGGCGCCGAGCGCCTTGCCGAAGTCCGGCGAGCCGTAGCCGGTGGCGCCCGCGTGCACGAGCGCCTTGAAGTTGAAGCTCTGCTCGCGCGACTGGCGCCAGAACAGCACCGCGTCGTTGCCGCGCGCGATGTGGTGGACGATGTCCGGGTTGAGCTGCTTCAGCTTGACGATGATCGGCGTGAAGTCGTTCGTGGACGCGAAGGCGTAGTACTCGGCCGCCACTTCCTGCATGCCGAAGTCGGCCTTGGCTCGCTTGCGCGCGGCCTCCGTCACGCCCTGGCCGTACGAGGAGTCCTCGGAGAGGAAGGCGATCTTCAGCTGGTTCGGCTTCATGTTGAAGCGATGGGAGAGATGCTTGGCGATGAACTCCACGTTGTACCAGCCGAAGCCGGTGCCGTCGATCTCCGTGCGGAACACGTTCTTCAGCCCGCGCTGCGCGAAGCGCGGATCGACGCAGGACGTCTCCCAGTAGATGACGTTCTGCCGGGAGGCCGCCTCGCTCGCCGCCCCGCACAGCGTCGACGAGTAGGTGCCCGTGATGATCTTCACGCCCTCGCGGGTGATGAGACGGTTGGCCTCGCTGGCGGCGGCCGTGGGGTCGGTGGCGTCGCCGACGGCGAACGCGAGGCGCTTGCCCATGACGCCGCCCCGCTCGTTGATGAGATCACGCATGACCTCGTAGCCCTCGAGGTGCCGCTTGCCCTCGAAGGCCAGCGGACCCGTGAGCGGCTCGAGCACGCCGATCTTGTACTCGCCGGATTGCCCGTGCGTCACGGCGGCGAGAGCGGCGACGACGGAGAGCGCGGCGACGACGAGGGCGAGCAGACGACGCGACATGACTGTCCTCCTGGGTTGTCGGGAAACGCGCCGGTTGTAACACCCGGCCGCGACGGGTGTCAACACGGGCGATGGTTTAGACTAAGGACGTGTCCGACGAGTACGCGCGCATGCTGGCGCCGACGACCGTCCGCTTCTGCCCACTCTGCGGCGGCACGCTCGGGCGCGCCGCGGTGCCGCCCGACCAGCGCGAGCAGGCGGTGTGCTCGGCGTGCGGCTTCGTCTTCTATCTCAATCCGAAGGTCGTGGCGGGGACGATTCCCGAGCGCGACGGTTGTGTGCTCCTGACCCGCCGTTCCATCAATCCGGGGCGCGGGCTGTGGACCTTCCCGGGGGGCTTCGTCGACTGGGGCGAGTCGGTGGAGGACGCGGCGATGCGCGAGACGCTCGAGGAGACGGGGCTGAAGGTCGCGCTGAGCGCGCTGCACAACGTGTACTCGTATCCCGGCGCCCCCGTCATCATCGTCTATCGCGCCACCGTGGTCGGCGGCACGCTCACCACCTGCGACGAGAACGACTGTCTCGAGTGGGTGGCGCCGGACGCGATCGACTGGGACACGCTGGCGTTTCCGTCCACGCGCGAGGCGCTGCGCGAGTGGGTCGCCGCGCGCGGGATCACGCCGAAGGGCTGAGCGCGCTCACTCCCGCGACGGCAAGGCCACCGTCGCCTTGCCGGTGACGACCTTCTCGCCCTTGCCGTTCTCGGCCCAGATGTCGAGCTCGACCAGGTTCACGCCGTCCTTCTGCGAGGTGCCGACGACGCGGCCGCGACAGGTCACGACGTCCTTCAATCGCACCAGCGCCGCGAAGCGGACGCCGACCTTCCGCACGCGGCCGGCGCCGGCCCAGTCGGTGACGGCCTGCGCCACGAAGCCCATCGACAGCATGCCGTGCGCGAACACGCCGCCCATGCCGGCCGCCCTGGCGAACTCGTCGTCCTGGTGGATGGGATTGAAATCGCCGGAGGCGCCGGCGTAGCGCGTGAGCTGGATCTGCTCGATCGGGCCCTTCACCAGCGACGGGATCTCGTCGCCGACCTTGACGTCCTCGAAGTACACGCTGGCGTACTTCACAGTCGGATCACCGTGATGTGCCGCATGGTGCCGACGATCTCGCTCTGCCGGTCCGTGATCGCGGTCTCGCGCACGACGAACGCCATCCGCCCGCTCCGGCCCGTCTTCTCGTAGATGTCGAGGATCCTGGTGCGGCACACGTACGTGTGGCCGGGCTGGATCGGTCGCGCGAGCTCGAACTCCTGCTCGCCGTGCAGGACGCGCGAGATGTCGGTGCCGAGCTCGCGCAAAACGACCGTCGTGTCGGCCGTCTCGTCGCGAAACGTCGTGGCGAACGTGGGCGGGGCGATGATGTCGCCCCACTCCGAGGCCTGGCCGAGGCGGTCGTCGAGGTAGAACGGATTCAGATCGCCGATGGCGCGGGCGAACTCCTTGATCTTGCCCCGCTCTACCGTCACCACGAACGGCGGGTACTCCTTGCCGATGAGGCTCGTGTTGATGGCCATCAGGCGCCCTTCTTCATCGCGCGCTCGAGGAACTTCGCGAGGTCCGGGACCACGAACCGCTCGTGACGTCCCTCGGCGATCTTGTCCTTGGCGTCCCAGGCCTCCACCGCGAACGAGAACCGCCGCCCGTCCGTCTCCAGCAGCGTCGCTCGTGCCCGCACGCGCATGCCGACCGGCGTCGCCGCGAGGTGTCGCATCTCCACCACGGTGCCCACCGTCGAGGCCCCGGCCGGCAGTTGCGGCGTGATCAGGGCGGCGCACGTCTGTTCCAGCAGGGCGATCACCCACGGTGTGGCGAATACCCGCACGCCGGGATTGCCCATGGCGTCAGCGGTCTTGTCCGGCGTGACCGTCCATGAGACTTCGTGGGTGGCGCCCGGCTCGAGCTTCATGGCGTCGGGTTGTACCGTGGAAGCGCGGACCGCGCAACCCCGTGTGCCATCATACCGGCCGTGACCCGCGTCATCGCGGCCGCCGGCGCCGCCCTCGTCTCGCTCGACTCCGTCGTCAACATCGCATTCCCCGCCATCGCGGCAGCGTTCGGCGTCGCCCCCGACCGGATGCGCTGGGTGATCATCTGCTACGTCTTCACGTACGCGTTGACGGCGCTGGGCGGCGGCGCGCTCGCTGACCGCGTCGGGCACCGGCGCGTGTTCATCGCGGGGGTCGCGTTGAGCGGCGTCGCCTTCGCGCTCGGCGGTCTGGCGCCGAGCTTCGCGAGCTTCCTCGGCGCGCGGGTGGTGCAGGGCGTCGGCGGCGGTCTCGTCTACGGCACCGCGCCCGGACTCGTCACGCTGGCCGCGCCGGCATCCGGCCGTGCGCGCGCGCTGGCGTCGCTCAACGCGGCCATCGGGCTCGCCTTTGCCTCGGGGCCGCTGGTGGCCGGCATCCTCGTCGACACCGTCGGCTGGCGCTCCGTCTTCCACGTGCGCGTGCCGCTGGCGGCGCTGGCGCTCGCGCTCGCGCTGCGGCTCCCCGCGTCGCCTCGCGCCGCATCGGGGCGGCGGCTCGCCATGGAGGGTGTCGTGCGCGGCGCGGTGCTCCGGCCCGGCGTGCTGGCGTTCTGCGCCAACGCCGGGATCTTTGCGGTGTGGCTGCTGGGACCGTTCTATCTCGTGACCGTCCGCGGCCTCGACGCGAGCGCCGGCGGCGCGCTGTTCATGCTCACGCCGCTGGGCACCGCCGTTGCCGCGCCGCTCGCGGGCCGTCTCACCGAGCGCGTCGGCCC
Source organism: Candidatus Methylomirabilota bacterium (assembly GCA_036265915.1). GTDB lineage: Bacteria > Methylomirabilota > Methylomirabilia > Rokubacteriales > CSP1-6 > AR12. Next base: position 27,135 of record DATAOC010000027.1, read on the forward strand.
CGGTCCACTCGTGGCCGGCGGCCTCGCGCTCGAGGCGGTGTGCCTCGCGCTGCTCGGTGCCGCCGGCCCGACGACAGCGCTGCCCGCCCTCGCGGCGGCGCTGGCCGGCGCCGGCTTCGGGCTCGGCGTGTTCCAGGTCCCGAACATGTCGGCGGCCATGAGCGCGTTCGGCGCCACGCAGCAGGGCGTCGCCGGCGGCATCATGTTCTTCTCCCGCACCCTCGGCACCGTGTTCGGCGTCGCCACGCTCGCGCAGCTCTTCGCCGCGCGGCGGGCCGTCCTCGGCGTCGGCGCGTTCAACGAGTGCTTTGTGGTGGCGGCGCTCGGCGTGGCGGCGGCGGCGGTGCTGGGCGGGGTGTGGGCGCGCCGCGGCGTGTGAGCCGCGACGGCGGCGCGCTACTGTGGAATGACGACGGCGAGGCCGCGCGTGCGGAGCGCGGTGTCGACCGCGTGGTGGCGGCGCTCGGCGGGACCGGTGCGCGGCGCGGCGCCCTGGCGGCGGTCGAGGATGATCTCGGGGTCGCCGGCGAACTGGCGCGTGAGGTACTCGAAGAGATCGACGTTGCTGCGCGCGACGATCACGAGGTGGCCGAGCGCCTTCAGCTCCGGCTCGGCCTCCGCGAGCGCGGCGCGCATGCCCATGTCCGCGAACAGCACGACGGCATGCGCGACGTGCGCCTCCGCGTCCTCGAGGTGGCCCAGTCGCCGCGCCACCCGACCGAGGCCGGCGTGCGTGCGCGCGATGAGCGGTCGCAGGCCGAGCTCCTCGGCCAGCGCAAGCGCCTGGCCATACGCTTCGCGCGCCGAGGTCAGGTCGCCGACGCCCCCGCGCGCGTGCACGTCGCCGATGAGCCGCCACGCCAGCGCCTCGTGGCCGCGCTCGCCGTGCGCGAGCGACAGGGCGATGGCGCGGTCGGCGGTGGCGAGCGCGCCCGCGGCATCGCCGCGGGCGAGCAGCGCCTCGCCGAGCAGCACCGTCCAGCGCGCGAGGTACGCCATCACGCCGAGGGCTTCCGCGCGCCGGATGGCGTCATGGAGCAGCGCGTGACCATCGTCCTTGCGGTCGAGCGCCACCAGCGTCGACCCGAGCAGCGCGGCGGCGACCGGCTGCCACACCGGAAGCGTCGCCTGCTCGCAGAGGTCGACGCTGCGCGACAGCGGCGCCAGCGCGCGATCGAGCTGACCGCGCTCGCGCCACACGAGCCCGGTGAGCGTCCACGCGATCGCCTGGCTGTACGGATGGCGCGCGTCCTCGGCGCGCGTCCGCGCGCGATCGAGCACCGCGTCGGCGCGGTCGAATTCCCCCTGGTCGGCGAGGGCCCACGCCAGCCAGCCGCACGACGCCACGTACCCGGTGGTCGCGGCCACGTCGGTGACGGTCTGTGACTCGAGCGCGGTGAGGTTTGCCTCCAGCACGTCGACGGCGAGACGGTGCTCGCCCCGCGCGTGGTGGCTGTGGCCGAGATAGCGGCGCGCGAGCATCGCCAGCGTCGGGTCGTCGCGGCGGGCGGCGATGGCCAGACACCGCTCGCCGTACTCGATGGTCCGGGCCGTCTCACCGAGCAGGTAGTGATAGTTGACGAGGTAGGTGTAGGCGCGAGCCAGCCGCTCTTCATCGCCCAGCTGCCGGGCCAGCGTCTCGGCTTCCTTCGACAGTCGGTGGATGTCGTCGAGCCGGCCGAGCTGCAGGAGCGGCGGCCGGAGGTCGAGACGGATGTCGATGGCCGCCGCCAGCGTCTCGGGACGCTGCGGCAGCTGCTGCACGCTCCGCAGCGCCTTTTCGTAGAAGCCCGCGGCTTCCTTGTTCGCCGACCGGGCGACGGCGCGGTCGCCGGCGTCGCGCAGATAGACGATGGCCTTCGCCCACGCTTCGGCGCGAAGCGCGTGATCGGCCAGCCGCTCGACGTGCTCGGCCCGCCGCGCGCCCGGGTAGGCGGACTCCAGCGCGCCGAGGATGCGCGCATGCAACGCGCGGCGCTGGTCCTTCAGCAAGCTCGCGTAGGCGACGTCGAGGGTGATGGCCTGCTTGAAGGAGTACGCGAGGTCCGGGTACAGCGCCGTCGCGCGCAGGAAGCCCGCGGCCTCGAGCTCGGTCAGGCCGTGCATGACGTCGTCGGGCGGCACCTCGACGATCGCCTGCAGCAGGGCGACGGGGACGTCGTGACCGACGGCGGCGCCCGCTTGCAACAACCCCTTGCTCGACAGGCCGAGCCGGTCGATGCGCGCGGCCAGCACCGCCTGCACGCGGTCGGGAATCTGGATCCCGTCGACCGGCTTCAGCAGGTGGAAGTCGCCGGGATGACCGACGAGCGCGCGCGTCTCGACCAGCGCGCGGACCGACTCTTCGAGAAAGAACGGGTTGCCCTCGGTGTGCTCGACGAGCCGGCGCTTGAGCGGTACCAGATCCGGAGCCTCGCCGAGCATCTGATCGACGAGCGCGTTGGCCGTCTCGGTGGTCAGCGGCTCCAGCGTGATGACGGTCACCGCCGCGCCCGCCGGCCAGTCGTGAACGTAGTCGGGCCGCGCGCTGACGATGAGCAGCACCCGCGCCTCGCGCAGCTGCTCGGCGAGATAGTCGAGCAGGGCCTGTGTTTCGGAGTCCGCCCACTGGAGGTTCTCGACCGCGATGACGACCGGCGCTTGCTCGCTCTCTTTCAGGAGCACGTCGCGGACGGCGCGGAAGATCCGCTGCCGCCGCGCGGACGGCTCGAGCGCTGCCCACTCGGCGTCCTCGGTCGGCACGTTGCCCACGGCGAGAATCGGGGAGACGGCCGTGGCGAGGGTCGGGTCGAGCGCCAGCAGCCGCGCCGCGACCTTCTCGCGGATACGACGGGCGTCGTCCTCGTCGTCCACCTGGAAGTAGGACACGAGCAGGGCGCGAACGGGCAGGTAAGGCGTCGGCGTGCCGTACGAGACGCACGCGCCGTCGATCGTGCGCCAGCCGTCGGCGGCCGCCGTGCGCAGCGCCTCCAGCAGCAGCCGCGACTTGCCTATCCCGGGCTCACCGGCGATGAGTGCGAGCTGGCCACGTCCGGCGACGACGCGCGCGCGCAGCGCCTCGATCCGCGCCAGATCGTCGACGCGACCGAGCATCGGCGTCAGGCCGCCCGCGCCGGCGGTCAGGCTCGAGCTGGTGCCCGCCGCGCGGCGTAGCTCCCACACCTCCACCGGCTCGCGCAGGCCCTTCACCAGCATCGGCCCCTGCGCGTCAGCCTCGATGGCGCGATCGGCGAGGCGACGCGTGGCCGACGTGATGAGCGTGCCGCCCGGCCGCGCCAGCTGCTCCATTCGCGCAGCCAGGTGCGTCGTCTGGCCGACGGCGCTGTAGTCCATCTGCAGATCGTTGCCGATGGAGCGGACGACCACCTCGCCGGAGTTGAGTCCGACACGGATCTGCACCTCGACACCGAGCCGCCGCCGGAACTCCTCCGCCCGACCGGCGACGCGGCGGTGCATGCGGAGCGCCGCGTAGCAGGCGCGGACCGCGTGGTCCTCGCACGCGAGCGGGGCGCCGAAGAGCGCCATGATCCCGTCGCCCATGACCTGGTTCACCGTGCCCTCGTAGCGGTGCACGGCCTCCATCATGTCCTCGAGGACGGCGTCGAGCAGCGCGCGAGCGTCCTCGGGGTCCCGCTCGGCGAGCAACTCGAGTGATCCTTTCAGATCGGCGAACAACACCGTGACTTGCTTGCGTTCTCCGGCGAGGCTCTCGCGGCTGCTGCGGATCTTTTGCGCCAGGTGTCCCGGGGTGTACGAGTCGGGCGCCTCGGACCGCGAGGCGCCCAGGCTGGTGCCGCAGGCGTTGCAGAACCGGTTGCCGGCGGGATTCATGGCCTGACACGCCGGGCAGGGCAGGTCCAGGCGGGCACCGCACCCGCCGCAGAACTTCACGCCGGGAGCGTTGTCCTTGTCACAGCCGCTGCACCGCATCACCGCTACCTCATGTGGTCGTATCGGGCGTACCCCGAGCGGGGTCCACGGAGGATAGGGTACCGGCGCCGGCCGGTCAAGCGGCGCCGGAAGATTGCGCCTGGGGCGGCTGAGCCGCGCGGTCGGTTGCCGCTCCGCGGGCGCGGTGGTAGCGTGACGCCACTTCCGAAGGAGGCTTCGATGCCGGCCACGCTCACGTCCCCGCGGTACAAGGTCGAGTCCCTCGACGACGCCATGGAGCTGTGCTACGCGAAGGGCTGGTCCGACGGCTTGCCGGTCGTTCCGCCCACGGAGCCCGCCGTCCGCGCCATGCTCGACGCGGCTCGACTGGCACCGGACACCCAGATCGCCTATCTCGCTCACCGGGCCGTCTCGATCACGGCCGAGAAGGTCGCCATCAACGCCGTCATGGCCGGCTGCAGGCCGGAGTACATGCCGGTGGTCGTGGCGGCGGTCGAGGGCATCGGCGATGAGCGCTGGAGCTACCACGGACCCGGCACGTCCACTGGCGGCGCCGCCGTGCTCATGATCGTGAACGGGCCGATCGCGGCCGAGCTCGACATCAACGCCGGCGACAACCTCTTTGGCCCGGGCTGGCGCGCAAACCTCACGATCGGCCGCGCGCTGCGGCTCGTCATGCGCAACGTCGCCGGCTCGATGCCGGGGCTGCTCGATCGCGGAACGCTCGGGCATCCCGGCAAGCTGTCCTATGTCATCGCCGAGAACGAGGCGGAGAGCCCGTGGACGCCGCTGCACGTCGAGCGCGGCTTTCGTCCCGAGCAGTCGACGGTCACCGTCATGGCCGCCGAGTCGCCGCACCAGTTCTACAACCAGCTGTCGAACACGGCGGAGGGCGTGCTCACCACGCTCGCCGACAACATGCGCGTCTCGGGCAACGTGATGGGCCAGCCGAACTACTGCCTCGTCATCGCCGGTGAGCACATGAAGACGATCGCCGCGAGCGGCTGGGGCAAGAAGGAGATCCGCGAGTTCGTCTGGAACCACACGCAGAACAGTCACGCGCATCTGAAGCGCACCAACCGGATGACCGGCGCCATCCAGCCCGGCGACGAGGACAAGCGGCGTCCGCTGGTGGCGTCACCCGACGACATCCTGGTCGTCGCCGCCGGCGGCCGCGCCGGCGCCTTCTCGTGCTTCATTCCGGGCTGGTCGAGCGCGAAGACGTCCCAGGCCGTCACCAAGGAGATCAAGCGATGATCGAGATCCTCGACCCCACCGTTGCCGCGTCGACGCAGCCCATCGCGTTCTCGCCGCGGCCCAGCGCGCTGGCCGGCAAGCGGATCGCGCTGATCGAGAACACCAAGCACAACTCCGACGCGCTGCTCCGGCGGATCGGCGACGTGCTGAAGCAGGAGTACGGCGTCGCCGAGTGGCGCATGTACCGCAAGCACAACGCCGGCGTCCCGGCCCACCAGGAGATCATCGAGGCGATCAAGACGTCGGCCGACGTCGTGGTCGCCGGCATCGGTGATTGAGGGTCCTGCTCGTCGGGCAGTGTGCTCGACGGAATCCTCCTCGAGAAGACGGGAATCCCCTCGGCGTCGATCGTCACCGACGTGTTCGAAAAGACCGGCCGCGCCATGGCCGAGCAGTGGGGGCTGCCACGCTACAAGTTCCTCGCGATGCCGCATCCCATCGCCAACCTCAGCGAGGCCGATCTGGATCGGCGCGCCCGGGAGATCGTTCCGGACATCGTGAAGCTGCTGCTGCAGGGCCAGGAGTAGCGTTCCGCCCGGCGTGGTGGCTGCGGAACCGCCACGCGCAGACGATCTGGGGTCCGCTCTTCCGCCGGGGCGCGGTGGCGCTCCGGCGGGAGCGCGTGGCGACGCGCGACGGTGACTTCGTCGATCTGGACTGGCTCGACGCGCCGGCGCGCGCCCAGGCCCCGCTGCTCCTCGTCCTGCACGGTCTCGAGGGCTCGTGCCGGTCGCACTACGTGCGGGGCGTGCTGGCGCTGGCGCGCGCCGCCGGCTGGCGGGCGGTCATGCTGAACTTCCGGTCGTGCAGCGGCGAGCCGAACCGCCTGCCGCGGTTCTATCACTCCGGCGACACCGGGGACCTCGACGAGATCGTGAGCCGGCTCGTCCAACGCGAGCCCGACGTTCCGCTGGCTGCGCTCGGCGTCTCGCTCGGGGGCAACGTCCTCCTGAAGTGGCTCGGCGAGCAAGGCGCGGCGGCGCCGGCGAACGTCCGCGCCGCCGTCGGCATCTCGGTGCCGTTCGCCCTCGAGCCGTGCGCGCGCGCGCTCGACCGCGGGTTCCAGAAGTGGGTGTACACCGCCAGCTTCATGCGGAGCTTCAAGGACAAGGTGCGCGCGAAGGCCCGGGTGCACGGGGCGTTCGTCGATCTCGACGCCGTCCGGCGCGCGCGCACGTTCGCCGCCTACGATCGCGTCGTCACGGCGCCGCTGCACGGCTTCGCCGACGAGCTCGATTACTGGCGCCGCGCCTCCTGTGCGCCGTTCCTCTCCAAGATCCGTCCGCCGACGCTGCTGCTCAGCGCCGCCGACGATCCGTTCGTCCCGCCGGAGGCACTGCCGGATCCCGCGACGCTGCCCCGACACGTGAGGCTTCACGTCAGCGCGCGCGGCGGCCACGTCGGGTTCGTGGACGGTCCGCCCTGGCGGACGAGCTCGTGGGCCGAGCGGCGCGCGATGGAGTTCTTGCGCGGCATCGTCGACCCCGCGCTCTGCTAGGATGCAGTCGATGCCGGCCGACGAGTACGGGCTGCCCCTCTCCACCGCCGAGCCGGAGGCGCTCGCGCTCTACGACCGCGCGGTGCACGCGCTCCTGTCGTGGCACGCCGACGCGCTGCCGCTCTTTCGCGCCGCCGCCGCGCGCGATCCGGGACTGGCCATGGCCCACGCGGGCGCCGCCGTGTGCCTGTTTCTCGAGGAGCGCTTTCCCGAGACGAAGGCGGCCGCGGACGCCGCCCGCGCCGCCGTGAGCGGACAGAGCGAGCGCGAGCGCTCGCACGTGGCCGCGCTGACCGCATGGACCTCGGGACAGGTGCCGGAGGCCGAGCGGCTGATGCGCGCCCACCTCGCGACCTGGCCGGGCGACGCCGTGATCCTGCAGCGGCTCTATTACGTCCTCTTCTGGCTCGGCCGCTTCCCCGAGATGCTCGCGCTGACGGAGTCGCTGCGCGGTCACTATCCCGGCTCCTCGTTCGTCCTCGGCATGCACGCCTTCGCGCTCGAGGAGGCCGACCGCTGCCGGGAGGCGATCGGCGTCGCCGACGAGGCGCTGCGTCTTCAGCCCAACGACGCGTGGGCGGTCCACGCGCTGGCGCACGCGCTCTACGAGTCGGCCGACTTCGACGCCGGCGTCACGCGGCTGCCGCCGGCCATCCGCCCGTGTCGCGGGCTCGGCTGGTTCCGCAACCATCTGCTGTGGCACCTGGCGCTCGTCCACTTCGCGCGAGGTGACTACGACCGCGCCGGCCGCATGGCGCGACAGGTCTTCGAGCGGCAGCCCTCGTCGGTGGCAGGCGACCTGCACGACTCGATCTCCCTGCTGTGGCGCCTGGAGCTGGCCGGGCGCCCGGTCGGCGCCCGCTGGCAGCCGTTCACCGCCATCGCACGCGAGCGTGTGAACCGCATGGGACTGCTGTTCCACGCCGCGCACATCGGCATGGCTCTCGCCGCCGGCGGCGACTGGGACACCGCGCGTGCGCATCTCGAGACCGTGCGGAGCCGGGCGAGCAAGGACAAGACGGGCCTCATGGGCGATGTGCTCCTGCCGCTGCTGGAGGGCCTGCACGCCTTCGCGGGCGGCGATTATCGCCGCACGATCGAGCGGATCGAGCCGCTGCGTCCGCGGATCGTCGAGCTCGGCGGCTCGCGTGCTCAGCGCGACGTCTTCCACGACACGCTGTTCGAGGCCAGCTTCCGCGCCGGCGACGCCGAGCGCGCCGGCCGTTATCTCGCCGAGCGCCTCGCGCGCCGGCGCGACCACTTCTGGCTCACCCGCGCCGCGTAGCGCCGCCGACCCGGTGACGCGCCGGTTCGTCGCCTGGCTCCTGGCCGCGCTGGCGATCGCCGGCTGCGCGGCGTCCGATCCAACGCGGCCGTCGGCAACGGCGCCGCCGCCGATCCACGTCACGCTGCTGCAGATCAACGACGCCTATGTGCTGGAGCCGGTGGACGGCGGCCGCCGCGGCGGCATGGCGCGGCTCGGCACGCTCGTGAAGCGCGCGCGTGCGGCCAACCCGAACACGATCCTCGCCCACGCCGGCGACGCCATCTCGCCGTCGCCGATGTCGACCGTGCTGCGCGGCGAGCAGATGATCGCGGTGCTCAACGCGGTCGGCGTCGACGTGGCGACGTTCGGCAACCACGAGTTCGACTTCGGTGTCGACGTGCTGCGCCGGCGCATGGGCGAGTCCCGCTTCGCATGGCTCACCGCGAACGTCCTCGACCGCGCGACCGGCGCGCCGTTCGGCGGCGCCGCGCGCGAGCGGCTCGTGGCGCTCGGCTCCGCGCGCATCGGCGTCTTCGGCCTGACCACACCCGACACCGCGAGCACGTCAGCGCCGGCGCCGGGCGTCGAGTTCGTCGAGCCGGTGGCGGCCGGGCGTACGGCGGCGGCGGCGCTGCGCCAGGCCGGGGCGCACCTCGTCGTCGCGGTCACGCATCAGCACATGCGCGCCGACCGGGCGCTCGCGGCGGCCGCCGACGTGGACGTGATCCTCGGCGGCCACGAGCACGAGCCGCTTCTGGCCGAGGAAGGCAAGGCGCTCATCACGAAGGCCGGCTCCGACGCCCGCTATCTGGTCCAGATCGAGCTCTGGGTGCGCGGGGACGGCACGCTCGTGGAGCGCTCGTGGACGTATCACGAGGTCAGCGCGCGCGTGCCCGAGGATCCCGACGTCGCGGCGGCCGTGCGCCGGTATGCAGAACGGCTCGATCGCGAGCTCGACACCGTCGTCGGGCGGACGACGGTGCCGCTCGACGCGCGGCGCGCCGCGCTCCGCACGCACGAGACCAATCTGGGCGATTTCGTCGCCGACGCCATGCGCGCCCGGCTCGGCGCGGACGTCGCCCTGCTGAACGGCGGCGGCATCCGGACCGATCGCATCCTGCCGGTCGGCGCGCTGACCAAGCGCGACGTCCACGGGCTGCTGCCCTTCACCAACGCGGTGATGAAGCTCTCGGTGAGCGGCGCGCGGCTGCGCGAGGCGCTCGAGCAGGGACTCGCGCGCCTCGAGCGCGAGGGCGGTGGCTACTTGCAAGTCTCGGGGCTCCGGATGACGTACGATCCGCGTCTGCCCGTGGGCCAGCGGATCGCCGCGGTGGAAATCGGCGGCGCGCCGGTCGATCCCGCGCAGATCTACACGGTCGCCGTCGTGGACTACGTGGCCGGCGGCGGCGACGGCATCACGGCCCTGCGCGACGCGCGGGTGCTGGTCGACGCCGTGAGCGGGCCGCAGCTCGCCGATGTGCTGCTGGAAGCCATCGCGAGCAAAGGCTCGATTTCACCCAGTATTGACGGCCGCTTGACCGCCATGCAATGAGAGGAGGCTCTATGCTCGGTGACATCGTGGAGCTATCGGTCGTGGTCAGCGATCTGGACGCCGCCGTCGCGCGCTTCACGCGCGTGTTCGGCCTCGGCGTCCACCGGCGGGACACGTCGGAGCGCTTCGGCTTTCGCAACGCGATCCTTCCGACCGGCATCGGCCATATCGAGCTGTTGCAGCCGACCGATTCCGCCAAGCCGGTGGGCCGCTTCCTCGCGCGCCATGGCGAGGGTGTGTACCTCGTCGGCTTCGAGTGCACCGACATCCCCGGCGCGGTGGCGACACTGCGCGCGCAGGGCGTGCAGGTCGACAGCCCACGCCCGGACATCGCCTGGGTGCATCCGCGCGAGGCTCACGGTCTGTTCGTGGAGCTGCGGCACCGCGAGCGGTACGACTAGCGCCGCCGGCTAATCGGGCGGGCGGTGCTGCGCCCACGGCTGGGCGCCCTCGAAGGCGGCGGCGGCGCGGAGGACGGTGGGCTCGTCGTGCCAGCGGCCGGCGATCTGCAGGCCGACCGGCAAGCCCGAGCGTGTGAAGCCACACGGGACAGAGATGGCGGGGACGCCGACCACGGTGAACGCATACGTCGTGAGCGCCCATTCGATGTAGTTGCGCATCGGCGTGCCGTTGATCTCGGCCGGGCCGGACCGCAGCTCGAGCGGGAACGGCGGCACGGCCGCCGTCGGTGTGAGGATGAGGTCGTACCGCTCCTGGAACGTGCGCACGCGATGCCAGAGCTCGGTACGGTGCCGCTCGGCGCGTCCGATCTGAGACGGCGTGAGCGTCAGCCCGTGCTCGATGTTGGCCACGAGATTCGGCTGCATCTGCTCCCGCCACTTCGGCAGCTTCTCCTCGTGGCGCGCCACCATCGAGGCGGCCCGGCTCGTCAGCACGATCTCCTCGAGGCCGGTGTAATCGGGGTGGGCGTCGTCGACGCGCGCGCCGAGCTTGCGGAAGACGTCGGCGGCGGCGCGACAGATCGCCCGCACCTCGTCGTCGATCGGAGTCACGCCGAGGTCGCCGCCCCACGCGATCCGGAGTCCGGTGACGTCCCGCCGCCGCGCGGCCGCCAGCAGCGCGCGCGTGTCGACCGGATAGGACATCGGCGCACGGGGGTCGGGTCCCGCGATGACCGAGAGCATCAGCGCGACGTCGCGGACGGTCCGGGCCATCGGCCCCTGGACGCTCCACGGATCCCAGGCGAGCGCGGTGGGATAGACGGGGACGCAGCCCGGCGACGTGCGAAAGCCGACGACTCCGCAGAAGGACGCGGGCAGGCGGAGCGAGCCGCCCAGGTCCGAGCCCTGTGCGAGCGGCCCGAGCCCGGTCGCCAGCGCAACGGCGCCGCCGCCGGTGGAGCCGCCACAGGTCAGCGCGGGGTTCCAGGGATTGCGCGTCGGCCCGAACACCTCGTTGAAGGTGTTCGCGCCGGCGCCGAACTCCGGCGTGTTCGTCTTGCCGACGACAATGGCGCCGGCGCTCTTCAGCCGCTCGACCACCAGCGCGTCTTCGGTCGGGACGTGGTGCTCGTAGATCTTGCTGCCCCACGTCGTCCTGATGCCGCGCGTCGGCGTGAGGTCCTTGATTGACACCGGCACCCCGTGCAGCGGACCGCGGCGGCTCCCGCGACGGCGTCCGCCCGCGGTCGCCTTCCGGGCGGCGTCGAGCGCCTGCTCGGCGGCGACGGTGCAATAGGCATTCAGGCGCGGGTTCACGCGCTCGATGCGCGCCAGCACCGCTCGCATGACCTCGAGCGGCGACAGCGTTCCGCGCGCGTACAGGGCCACGAGGCTCGTGGCCGACGTGAAGCAGATGTCCCCCTCGGTCATCGGTGCCGCGCCACTCATCGGTTGCCCAGCACCTTCCGCGGATCGAGGGCGTCGCGGAGGCCGTCGCCGATGTAGTTGATGGACAGCACGGTGAGGAAGATCGCGATGCCGGGGAAGAGCGCCCAGTGGGGCGCGAAGTCGAGGTTGTCCTTGGCGTCGAACAGGATGCGACCCCAGGTGGGAATGTCGGGCGGAAAGCCGAGGCCGAGGAAGGACAGCGACGACTCGGCGATGATCGCGGCCGCCACGTCGAGCGAGCCCGCCACGATCACGGGGCCCAGCGCATTGGGCAGGATGTGACGGATGATCTGTCGCAGGGTCGGGGCGCCCAGGCCGCGCGCGGCCTCGACGAACTCCTTCTCGCGCAGCGACAGGAACTGCGCCCGCACGAGGCGGGCCACGGGCATCCAGCGCAGCCCGGCGATGACGGCCACGATCATGACGAAGACGCCGGCCTCGGGCCCGAGCGCCTTCTTCAGCGCGTCGCGGAAGAGGTAGACGAGCAGCAGGAGCAGTGGCAACTGGGGGAGCGACAGGAACAGATCGGTCACGCGCATCAGCGTGTGGTCGATGGCGCCACCGAACTGTCCGGCCGCGGCGCCGACGCTCGTCCCCAGCGTGATCGAGATGAGCATGGCGGCCACGCCGACCGCGAGCGAGATGCGGCCGCCGTACAGCATCCTGGCCAGCAGGTCCTGACCGAGGTCGTCCGTCCCGAGCGGATGCGCGCGCGACGGTGCCTTCAGCTTTGCCTTGAAGTCGATCTCGTCGATCGGCACGCGGTACACGAACGGGCCGACCACCACCGCCGTCACCAGCCCGAGAAGGATGACGGCGCCGACCATGGCGAGCCGATGGCGCCGAAAGCGCCGGCTCGCTTCGCGCCAGAGCGAGGCGCGCGCGGGAGCGCGGACGAGGACGGAGGGCGCGGGGGCGGCGGCGACGCTCACCGGTACGAGATCCGCGGGTCGAGCCAGCCGTACAGGAGGTCGGCGACGAGGTTGAAGATCACGACGAGACACGAGAACACGAACGTGATGGCCATGATCACCGGCGTGTCGTTGGCCAGGATGGACGCGATCAGCAAGGAGCCGATGCCCGGGATGCGGAAGATCTGCTCGGTGATCACGGCGCCGGTGAAGATGGCCGGAATCTGCAGCGCGACCAGCGTCACCACGGGGATCAGCGCATTGCGGATGACGTGCTTGATCACCGTCGCCCGCTCCGTGAGCCCCTTCGCCCGCGCCGTGTTCACGAAGTCCAGCCGCACGACGTCCAGGACCGCCGAGCGGACGAAGCGCGTGAGCGTGGCGCCCTGGAAGAGCCCGAGCACTGCCACCGGCATGGCCGCCTGCTGCGCTTGCTCCCACCACCAGCGCCAGCCCGTGGCCGGGATGTCGGCGCGATAGATGAACGGCAGCCAGTCCAGCGTGAGGCTGAAGACGAGGATGAACATGAGGCCGGTGAAGAAGGTCGGCAGTGAGAACCCGATGAAGGCCAGCGTCGTCGCGATCTGGTCGAAGACCGAGTACGGGCGCAGCGCCGAGTACGTGCCGATGGGCAGCGCGATCAGCACGCCCAGGATCTGGGCGCTGCCGAGCACGAACAGCGACGTGGGCAGCCGCTGCAGGATGAGCGTCGTGACGTTCACCCGGCTGACGAACGAGAAGCCCCAGTCGCCGTGCAGCATGGAGGTGAGCCAGCGCACGTAGCGCACGGGCACGGGATCGTCGAGGCCGAACTGCGTGCGCAGCTGCAGGCGCACCTCCGGCGGGACGTTGGGGTTCGTGGCCAGCTCTTCGAAGGGATCCCCGGGCGCCAGCGCCAGGATCGTGAACAGGACGAGGCTGATCCCGAAGATCACCGGGACCATGATCAGCAGGCGCCGGACGACGTAGCGAGACATCGGGTCAGGGGGCCGGGCCCGACGGCCCGGCTCCCGGTCCGCGACCTACGCCCTGTACCAGTTGAAGAGATTCGCGGTGTCGTTGTCCCAGCCGCTGATCTCGTGGCCGCGCAGGCGCGAGGACACGGCCTGCACCTTGTTGCGGAAGATGACCGGAACGACCACGACGTTCTGGACGACCATGTCGTTCATCCGGATGAACAGGGCCGCGCGCTTCACCGGATCGAGCTCGGTCTCCGCGGCGTGGAAGAGCTTGTCGTAGTCCTCGTTGCGCCAGCGCGTGATGTTGCGGCCCTGGTACTTGTTCTCCTTGTTGGCCACCTCCCACGACGCGAACTGCTCCATGAACGTCTGCGGATCGGGCGAGGCCTGGGTCGTCGTGTACATCTGCAGGTCGGTGGAGAAGCGCGCGTAGATGTCGGGGTTCGCGGCGTCGGACGAGAAGAACACGGACGCGGTGACGGACTTGAGCTCCATCTCGACGCCGGCCTTGGCGGCCGCCTGCTTCACGATCGCCTGCGTCTTCTGGCGCGGGGCGTTGATCGACGTCTGATAGACCATCTTGAGCTTCTTGTCGCCCTTGGCGCGGATGCCGTCCGGCCCGCGCTTCCAGCCGGCGGCGTCGAGAATCTGGTTGGCCTTCTCGACGTTGAACTCCCACTTCGTGTTCTTCGAGTTGTACTTCGGCGGCGAGTTGAGGAAGTTCGCCGTCGCCTGGCCGCCGCGGCCGTAGATCTCCTCCTGGATCGAGGCGCGATCGACGAGGACGCTGAGCGCCTGGCGGACGGCCGGATCGGTCAGGAAGGGATGCGGCGCCTTCACGCTCGAGCGCTCGCCGTCGACCTCCTTCCACGGATCGGTCTGGTTGCACTGGATGTGCTCGATGTTGCCGCCGGGCGCCGTCTCGAACTTGCCGCGGCCGCCCTGCTCCATGCGCTTCATGATCTCTTCCTCGACCTGCATGTTCCACGCGTAGTCGTACTCGCCGGTCTGCACCACCGCGCGGCCGGCGGAGACGGCGTCGCCGCCGCCCTTCATCTCGATCGTGTCGAAGTGCGGGCGGTTGGGCATGTGGTACGTGGTGTTGAGCTCGCCCCGCACGATGTCACCCGGCTTGAAGTCGACGAACTTGTAGGGTCCGGTCCCGAGGGGCTTGATGTTGGCCGGCGCTTCGCGCGACTTGGCGCCCTTGAACGGCTCGAACACGTGCTTGGGGATCATCATCCCGCGGTAGCCGCAGAAGGCGTCGGACCAGAACGGTGTCGGATTCTTGAAGGTCAGGCGCACCGTGTGGCTGTCGAGCTTGTCGATCCGCACGATGTCCTTGTAGGAGCTGATGGTCGTGGCCGCGGTGGCGGGATCGGCGGCGTACTCCCAGTTGAACACCACGTCGTCGGCGGTGAACGGTTTGCCGTCGTGCCAGACCACGTTCTTCTTGAGCTTCCAGGTCACCGACTTGCCGTCCTTGCCGACCGCGCCGTTCTGCAGGCTCGGGATCTCGGCGGCGAGGATCGGGGTCAGGTTGCCGTCGGGATCGAAGGCGGCCAGCGGCTCGTAGAAGATCCGCGAGCCGTCCTGGTCCTTGGTGCCGACGGCGAAGTGCGGATTGAGCAGCGTCGGTGATTGCCACCACAGCACCTTCAGCGCGCCGCCGCCACCGCGCTTGGTGGGCGCGTAGGCGCCACGCGTCGTCTGCGCGTGCGCGACGCCCGCCGAGGCCAGCATCTGGGACGCGAGCGGCGCGGTCAGCCCCAGCCCGACCATCATCTGTACGAAACGGCGGCGGCTGAGCGTGCCGACCCGTACCTGCTCGACCAACCCACGAAGCTCGCGCTCGTCCATGGTGTCCTCCCGGGAGTGAATGGCTTCTTATAGACCCTGATCGCGGCCTGTCAAGGCGAGGCGCGCCGTTGGCTGCCGCTCAGGCGGCGGCGAGCATGCGAACCGCGACGTCGATCGCCTCGATCATGCTCTCGGGATTGGCGATGCCCTTCCAGGCGCGGTCGAACGCGGTCCCGTGGTCGACGGAGACGCGCAGGAAAGGCAGGCCGACGGTGACGTTGACCCCCGAGAGGCCGGTCCAGCGCTTGGTGGCTTCGTCGTAGTTGAAGCCGAGCGTCTTGACCGGGATGTGGCCCTGGTCGTGATACATGGCGACCACGATGTCGAACTCGCCGCCGCGGGCACGCGAGAAGAGGGTGTCCGCCGGCAGGGGGCCGGTCACGGTCATGCCCTCGGCCCGCGCGGCCTCGATCGCCGGCACGATGCTGCGCCGCTCCTCGTCGCCGAAGAGTCCGTCCTCGCCGGCGTGCGGATTCAGGCCGGCCACGGCGATGCGCGCGGCCGGGCGGCCGAGCCCGCGCATGGTCTGCTGCGCGAGGCGGATGGTCTTCAGCACCCGCTCGGTGGTGACCAGGTCGGGCACCTGGCGCAGGGATACGTGGGTGGTGACGTGAATCACGCGCAGCTCGTGGCCGAGCAGCAGCATCGCAAAGTCGCGCGTGTTGGAGAGCCGCGCGAGGATCTCCGTGTGGCCGGAGTGCGGAACGCCGGCGGCGGCGAGCGCCTCCTTGTTGACGGGCGCGGTGACGATGCCGTGGATCTCCCCCGATTGCGCCAGCGCGACGGCGCGCTCGATGTACGCGTAGGCCGCCCGGCCGGCGGCCGCGCTCACCGCGCCGCGCGGCAGCGCGTCCATGTCGATGTTGGCGAGGTCCAGCACCTCGAGCGCGCCGTCCGCCCAGCCGCACTCGGCGACGCGCGTGACGGCGTGCACCGCGAGCGGCGAGCCGACGAGCCCGAGCGCGGCGCGCATCGCCGACGCCGCGCCCACGACCACGGGCCGGCTGCCCCGTCGCACGGTCGGTTCCGCGCCCGCGCGCGCGATGATCTCCGGCCCGACGCCAGCCGGATCGCCCATCGTGATGCCGAGGATCGGCTGATTCACGCGACCGCCTCGCGCGCGAGCGACACGAAGAGCTCGGGCGGGCCGAAGCCGCCCGCCTTGGTCACCAGCGGCAGCGCGGCCCGGCCCGGCAGGCGCAGGCGGCCGATCGCGAGGCCGGGGCGCGGGGCGCCGTCGAGGTCGAGGCGCTCGGCCCCGAGCGCACGGTAGAGCGCCACCGCCGTCTCGCCGCCGGTGGCGAGCACGACGTCGAACCGCTCGGCTTCGAGCCGCTCGCGCGCCTGCGCCACGAGGTCGGCGACGGCGCGCGCACGGTCCACCGGCGCGTCCGGTGTCGCGAGCACGGTGAGCCCCGCCTCGCGCGCGAGCTCGATCTGCCGCCGCGTGGCGGGATGCAGGCTGCCCGCGACGATGAGCCAGCGCTCGCCGGCCGGCGACTCCACGCGTGGCGCGAGGAGATCGAGCCGGCGCGCCACCGCCGAGGCCAGGCCGGCGGCGCCCACGAGCAGCGGCGCTCGCGGCTGCGCCAGCGCGGCGTCGGCGAGCGCGTCGAGATCCTCGTCCGTCTCGGCGTCGGCGACGACGACGGTGCCGCTGAGGCGCCCGAGCTGCTCCAGCAGCGCCGTGCGTGCGCCACGGACCTTGTCGAGGGAGATCCACGCCAGCGGCCGGTCGAGCTGGGGTCGCAGCAGATCGACGACGCTCGAGCTGCCGGTGGCGGCGGGGAAGTCGGGATCGGCGGCCATCGGCGTCTCGGCCACGGGCACGGCGCCGACGGTCAGCACGCGGTCGACGACCACGCGGCGCTCGGCGGGCAGCGCCGGACACACCAGCGCGCTCGTCTGCGCGCCGGCGCGCATCAGCGCGTCGATCTCGGGACCGATGCGCCCGCGGAGCGTGGAGTCGATCTTCTTGAACATGGTGCCCTTGAGCCGGCCGGTGGCGGCTCGCACGCGACGCGCGGCCTCGCCGGCGTCGAGCGAGCGTGATTCCGTGTCGATCGCGCGCACGCGGGCGCTGGGGGCGGAGGCGGGCCACACGGTGACCGGCACGGCGCCGCCGCCGGCGAACAGCGCGCCGGTGTCGGCGGCGCCGGTGAGGTCGTCAGCCACGATCGTGAGCGGAAGGAACGCGCGCGGCGTGGTCATCCGGGGCTCACATATTAGCAGGCGTGGCGACCTGGGCAGGAGGTCGGCAGGCGCCTGCGACGGGGCCGGCGTCACGCACCGCGGTATACTCGGCTGTCGATGCCGCGAAACACCGTCCTGCTCGTCGTCGCCGTCGTCGTGATCGCCGCCGCCGGCGTCGGGCTGCTCGCCTTCGCCAAGCCGCGCGCTCCGGAGACGCCGACCAGTGCGGCCGCGCCGGCCGAGCGTCCGACCGCGCTGGCGCCGTCGACGGCAAGCCTCGATGCCGCCCTGCGCGAGCTCGACCTCGTGAAGCCGACGCGGGCGCGGGTCGCCGACGACTTCGCGCTGCCCGCGCTCAACAGCGGCACCTTCAATCTCGCCGACCAGCGCGGCAAGATCGTGCTCATCAACTTCTGGGCCACGTGGTGCCCGCCATGCCTGGAGGAGATGCCGGCCATGGAACGGCTCTGGCGCCGTCACAAGGACGCGGGCTTCATCCTGGTCGCGGTGTCGGTCGATGCGGATGCGAAGAAGGTGGCGCCGTTCGTCACCGCGCACCAGCTGACGTTTCCCGTCGCTCTGGATCCGTCGATGCGGGTCGCGGAGAAGTACGGCGTGCGCGCGCTGCCGGCGAGCTTCATCGTCGACAAGACGGGCGCGCTCACCGCGGTCGCGCTCGGACCGCGCCGCTGGGACGATCGCGCGTCGCACCGGCTCATCGAGACGATGATCCGCTGATGGGACAGTCGCTCGGCGTGATGGTCGCGTTCAGCGCGGGGCTGTTCTCGTTCCTGTCACCCTGCGTCCTGCCGCTGTTTCCGTCCTACATCTCGTTCATCACCGGCATGTCGGTGAGCGACCTGACCGCCGAGCTGTCGGCCGCCGCGCGGCGGCGCGTGCTCCTGCATGCGCTCGCATTCGTGCTCGGGTTCTCGGTCATCTTCGTGGCCCTCGGCGCCTCGTTCAGCGCGGCCTCGCAGTTCCTGTTCACGTATCGCGATGCGATCCGCCGGATCGGCGGCGGTCTCATCGTCGTGTTCGGCCTCTACATCGCGGGCGTGCTCCGCATCGGGCTCTTCGGGCGGACGGCGTCATGGCAGATCCGCGAGAAGCCGGCCGGCTATCTCGGCTCGTTCGCCGTCGGCGTGACGTTCGCGATCGGCTGGACGCCGTGCGTGGGCCCGATCCTCGGCGCGATCCTGTCGCTGGCGGGAACGTCGGACACGGTGGCCCGCGGGGTGGGACTGCTCGTCGCGTACTCCGCCGGGCTCGGCGCGCCGTTCCTCATCTCCGCGCTGGCGCTCGGGCCGTTCCTGACGTTCTTCAAGCGCTACCGTCCGTTCATCCCGGTCGTCGAGCGCGGCGCCGGCGTGCTCCTCGTCGTCGTCGGTGTCCTGGTCTTCACCAACTATTACGTCATTCTGAACTCCTGGGCGATCTCGCTGACCCCGGAGTGGCTGCTGAAGCGGCTCTAGCCGCGTGGTGCACGTCCGCGTTCCCGCGACGTCGGCAAACCTGGGTCCCGGCTTCGACGCCCTCGGACTCGCGCTCGCCTTGTACAACGAGGTCGAGGCGCGCGAAGCAGAGGGCGTCAGCGTGCACATCGAGGGCGAGGGCGCCGATCGCCTTCCGACGACCGCGCAGAACGTCGTTGCGCGCGGCGTCCAGCTCGCCTACGAGGCGACCGGCCGCCCGTTCAAAGGAGTGGCGCTTCGGTGCATCAACCGGGTGCCGACGTCGCGCGGCCTCGGCTCCAGCGCCGCCGCGTGGGTCGGCGGCCTCGTCGCGGGCAACGCCCTGTGCGCGGGGTCGCTCTCACCGGCGCGGCTGCTGGCGCTTGCCACGGAGGCCGAAGGCCATCCGGACAACGTGGCCGCCGCCCTGCTCGGTGGCCTCACCGTCTCGTGTGTCGCCGCCGACGGCAGCGTCACGGCGGTGCCGCTGCCGGTGCCGAGCAGTGTCACATGGGTGGCGTTGATCCCCGAGACGACGAGCTCCACCGCCGAGGCGCGCGCCGTCCTGCCGACCTCCGTCCCGCGCGCGGACGCGGTCTTCAACGTCCAGCGCGTCGCGCTGCTGCTGGCAGCCCTGCAGTCGGGCCGCACGGACGCGCTCGCCGCCGCGCTGGACGACCGACTGCACCAGCCCTACCGGCTGCGTTTGTTCCCGTGGATGCCGGCCGTCGTGGCGGCTGCGCGAGGAGCGGGGGCGCTCGGCTGCGTGCTGAGCGGGGCGGGTCCCGCGCTGCTGGCCGCGGTGACCGCGAACGCCGCCGGCGTCGCGCGCGCCATGGAGGCGGCGCTCGCGTCGGCCGGCATCGGCGGCACCGCGCGCGCGCTGCCCGTCGACACGACGGGCGCCCTCGCCCGCGTGCCTTGACGCGCCGGAAGACCGGGTGCTAACACGGTCGCCATGATTCCGGCCGCGGGCGGGGTGCTCACCGATCGTGACCTCCGGGCTGCCGTGGCCGCCGGCGCCATCACGGCCGCGGTCCCATTCCGTGACGATCAGTTCCAGCCGGCGAGCCTCGACCTGCGGCTCGGGCCGATGGCCTATCAGCTGCGCGCGAGCTTCCTGCCGTATCGTGAATCCGTCGAGCGGCGGCTCGACGACGCGCGCGCGAACAGCGACCTCGTGATCGATCGCCTCTCGCTCGAGCACGGGGCGACGCTGCAGCGCGGCTCGGTGTATCTCGTCCCGCTCGTGGAGTCGCTCGCGTTGAGCGCGGGGGTGCGCGGTCGCTCGAATCCCAAATCGACGACGGGTCGCCTCGACGTCTTCACGCGGTTGATCACGGACGGGACTCCGCGCTTCGACGAGATCCCGGCCGGCTACCGTGGTCCGCTCTACCTCGAGGTCTCGCCGCAGTCGTTTCCCGTGCGCGTCTACGCGGGTGGCTCGCTCAATCAGCTGCGACTCCTGGATGGGCCCACGTCGATGTCCGACGCCGCCCTGCGTGCGCTGTACGCCGAGCGGCCGCTGCTGTACGACGACGACGATCGGCCGCTGTCGATCGAGCGGGTGGCGTTCAACGACGGGCTGTGCATGGGCGTCGATCTCTCCGGCCGCGCGACGGACGGCATCATCGGCTATCGCGCGCATCCCAACCCGCCCGCGATCGACCTCGCGCGCATCGGCCATTACGACCCGGGCGAATTCTGGGAGCCCATCAAGGCGGGCGCGAGGGATGGCTACATCCTCGAGGCGAACCGGTTCTACATTCTGGTCTCCAAAGAGCGCATCCGCGTGCTCCCGGAGTTCGCCGCCGAGATGGTCGTGTACGACGCGGGCGCCGGCGAGATCCGTACGCATTACGCGGGTTTCTTCGATCCCGGCTTCGGCTTCGGGGACGGGAGCGTTCTCGGCACGAAGGTTGTTATGGAAGTGAGGGCGCGGGAGGTCCCGTTCATGGTGTACGACGGTCAGACCTCCTTCAAGGTCTGGTTCGAGCGCTTGCGGGGGAAGCCGGAGCGCGTGTACGGCGTCGGCCTTCAGTCGTCGTACCAGCGTCAGACGCTGAGCCTGAGCAAGCACTTCCGGCGGTAGAGCGCCGATAAGAGATTGCGGGGCACCCCCCCTCGGTTAGAATGAGGGCGTGGCGGGGTGAGGACTGTGGCACACGGTCATTGAGCCCGATGGAGGGCCACATGGCAGAGCAGAAAAAGAAGGAAACACGGCCGACGAAGCCCAACGAGGGTGGCGGGGACGGCGCAGCCGCCAACCCCGAGCTTGCCAAGAAGGGCAAGAAGATCAAGGAAGACATCGACAAGCTCCTGGACGAGATCGACGACATCCTCGAAGAGAACGCCGAGGAGTTCGTCAAGAGCTACGTCCAGCGAGGCGGCGAATAGCCGATGCCGATCTACGAGTACCGCTGTCGCGGATGCAGCGAGGAGTTCGAGAAGTACGTGCACGGACCGTCGACGAAAGTCGCGTGTCCGCGGTGCGACGGCGGTGACGTCATGCGCAAGCTCTCCGTCTTCGGGCTCCGTAGCGACGGCCCCGTGTCGTCGACGATGGCCACCGGCGGTGGCGGATGTTGCGGCGGAGGCGGCTGCGGCTGCCACTAGCCGGCCGACGTCTGCCGTGGTTGTCGAAGGGCCCCTCGGGGCCCTTCGCCATTCTTAGGCCGTGGATCTCCGGCGTCTCGAGATCTTTGCCAAGGTCGCGGAGCTCGGCAGCTTCTCCCGCGCGGCCGAGGCGCTCTTCCTGACCCAGCCGACCATCTCCGAGCATGTCCGCGGCCTCGAGGACGAGCTCGGCGTCCAGCTCCTCGATCGTCTCGGTCGTGGGGCCACCCCGACTCGCGCGGGCCAGCTGCTCCTCGGTTACGCGCGGCGCATGCTCTCCCTGTCGCGGGAAGCGCACCAGGCGCTCGAGCGCTTCCAGGGCAGGGTCAGCGGCGAGCTCGTCGTCGGCGGAAGCACGATTCCCGGCGAATACGTGCTGCCCGCGATCATCGGGCGATTCAAGGCCAAGTATCCGGACGTGTCGATCTCGCTGCTCATCGGATCCACGCGGCAAGTCTCGGATTGGCTCGAGGAGGGCCGTGTCGAGGTCGGGGTGGTCGGCGCGCGGCCGGGCACGCGCGTGCTCGAGGCGCGTGAGCTCATGGCCGACGAGCTCGTTCTCGTCGTCCCGGCCGGGCATCCCTGGGCCGCGCGCAAGTCCGCAACGCTCGCGGAGCTGCAGAAGGCTCCCATGGTCGTCCGCGAGCGCGGGTCGGGCTCACGGCAGGCCGTCGAGCACGCGCTCGAGGAGGCGGGGGTCGAGCTGTCGAGCCTCCGCGTGGTCGGGGAGATGGGCTCCACCCAGGCGGTCAAGCAGGCGGTGCGCGCCGGATTGGGCATCGCGCTCCTGTCCAAGCGAGCCGTCGAGGACGAGTGCCGCGCGGGGTTGCTTGCCTGCGTCAAGGTGAAAGACCTCAGGATCGCGCGGGCGTTCTACCTGGTGATCCACCGCGATCGAACGCGCTCGCCGCTGGCGCAGGCGTTCATCGAATTCACCGAATCGCAGGCGTCCGAGGCCGCGTCGTAATCCCGTGAGTACCCACGCGCCGAGCGGCAAGCACATCCGGCTCACCGCCTACGCCGCCTGCGCCGGCTGAGCGTCCAAGATGGCTCCTGGAGATCTCCAGGAGGTGCTGGCGGTCCTGAAGCGTCCGACGCAGGCGATCGAGAGCGCGCGGAACGTCCTGGTCGGCCTGGACGCGGCCGATGACGCGGCCGTCTACCGGCTGAGCGATGACCTGGCCATCGTCGAGACCGTCGACTTCTTTCCACCGGTCGTCGACGATGCGTACACCTGGGGAGCCGTGGCCGCTGCGAACGCCATGTCCGACGTCTACGCCATGGGCGGCGAGGTGATGTTTGCGCTAGCGGTCGCCGGCTTTCCGCGCGACTTCGACAAGGCGCTCATCGCAGAGGTGTTCCGCGGCGGCGCCGAGAAGGTCGCGGAGGGCGGTGGCGTCGTCGCGGGCGGGCATACCGTCGTGGACGCCGAGCCGAAGTATGGACTGTGCGTGACCGGCCGCGTCCACCCGGCGCGGGTGCTGATCAAGGGCGGCCTGCGCCCGGGTGACCGGTTGTTCCTGTCGAAGCCGCTCGGCACCGGCGTGATCACCACTGCCGGGAAAGACGAGGCCGCGCCGCCCGACGTGCTCGCCGGTGCCGTGCGCAGCATGTGTCGTCTGAATCGTGTCGCGGCCCGCGTCGCCCGCGACGGCGGTGCCGCCGGCGCCACCGATATCACCGGCTTCGGGTTTCTCGGTCACGCGCTGGAGATGGTCCGGGCGTCCGGTGCCGGAATCGCGATCGACGTCACACGCGTCCCGCTGCTTCCCGGCGCAGTCACGCTCGCGGAGGCGGGGCACTTCAGTGGTGGCATGAAGCGCAATCGCCGCCACGTCGAGGCGGTGCTGGGCGATCGTCTGCGAATCGCGGCCGACGTGCCGACGGTGTTGCTGGCGATGCTCTACGAGGCCGAGACATCGGGCGGGCTGCTGTTCTCCGTCCGCCCCGAGCAGGCGGCTGGCGTCACCGACGCCTTCGCACGCGCGGGCGAGGACGTCTGGGAGATCGGGACCGTGATTGCCGAGCCGGCGGTGCAGATCGGGCACTGACCGCCGGCCGTGCGCGCTAGACGCTCGTCTCGCGTGACGTCAGGACATATTTGAAGGTGGCAGGGTCGAGACTGTCCTTGCGATTGCCCGCCGTCTCCGCCTGCGGGTACATCAAGAACGGCACCGGCTCCCCCGACGAGTTTGGCAGCGCCACGTCGTGCGCCCAGTTGTAGCCCAGGTAGTTCATCTCCCACTGTCCGAACAGCTTCGCGCGGGCGCGCTTGGCCTCCGGCGCCTCGAGCGTCAAACCCGGCTTCTCCTCGAGCACGACCTTCCGCACATCGGCCGGATCGACCGGCACCCAGCCGTATCGCGCATCGTAGAACTCGGCGCGGCAGTGCTGAGCCTTGCTGATGTCCCCGCTCTTGCCGAGGCTCTTGAACTCCTTCGAGTCCGCGACGCGGATGCCATACAGATCCCGAGCCGGGACGCCGGCTGCGCGCGCGAGGCCGACGAAGAGCGCATTGAGGTCCGCGCACTTGCCGCCGAAGTAACGGGTCTCGAGCATCGTCTTGATGTCGCCGAGGCCGCAGCCCCGGACCTTGGGATCGCGGAAGGTGTTGTCCACGATCCACTCATAGATGGCGCGCGCCTTGTCCACGTCCGTCCTGGCGCCCTTCGTGATCTCGCGCGAGGTCTCGTACACGAGTCCGTCGATCGGGATGAGCTTGGTCGGCTGCAGATAGCGCGCGAGCGCGGCCGGGGTCTCCTTCGGAACATCCGGCGGCGGCGCCGCGCTGAGGTCGAGCACGCGATCGCGCGTGCTGAACGTGCTGATGATCTCGAGCGCCGGCGCGCTCTGCGCGGTGGCCCATTCGGCGTAGAGGAATTCCGCGCCGTACTTCGGCTCGCGAACGAGCCGGGCGACGGTGGCGTTTCCCGTCCACCTGTTGCCGAGGGGCCGGTGGTACTCCGTCTGCGCCGCGAGTGGCAGAGGCACCCATGCGCGAGTGACGCCGGATGGGTCCGGGACGTCGACACGGCTGGTGACCTCGAACGTTCGCCAGGCGCCGCTGGTCTGGGCGTGGACGAGCCGCGCCATGCGGGGAGCGGCGAGCGTGACGACAGCGCACGATGCGGCAGCCGACTTCAGAAATGTGCGGCGCTTCATGGAGCCTCCTGTGATGAGAACGTGCCGACCCTCAGATCGTATTTGCGAACGCCGAGGAGTCAAATCGGCGGGCCCGATAGGACAACGCACGACATATCGGGTCGAGAGAAGGTCGAGCGGTCAGGCGAGCGGGATCAGGACCCGGGAGGGCTCTGGGCGGCGCGCTGCTCGCGGAGCATGCGGAGCAGCCGCTTCTTCAGCTCGCTCGGCATCGGTGCGTCGGGAAGCGTGCGGGTGGCGGCGATGGTGCCGCGGTAGGTATTGACGAACGCAACGCAGGGCGGGCAGCCGTCGATGTGAAACTCCAGGAGCTCACGCGTGTGGCTCGGCAGCGTCCCGTCGAAATACTCACCAAGGAGCTCGGCGATCTGCCGACACTCGAGCTCGGACGGGGCGCCCTGGGATCCGCAGCTACTCATCGCCACTATTATATGGAGATGCGGGGCGGCGCGTGGCGGATTCACCCGGCCGCGTGACGCGCAGCGCCACGCGGCTCCGCGCTCGGCCCGGATGCCTCCGCGGTATGCTGCGATGATGTCGATCGCAATCCTGGCGCCGTTTACGTTCCCCGCCGTGCGCGGCAATGCCGTCACCGTCCAGCGGATCACCACCGGCCTCCGCGAGCGCGAGGTCGACGTCGCGGTCTGGGATCTCGCCGAGACACCGGAACACGCCGCGGCGCGGGCGGTCGAGCGTCAGCGGCCTCGGCTGATTCACGCGTTCCACGCGCTCCGGACCGGTCCGCTCGCGCTTCGACTCGCGCGTCGACTCGAGGTCCCTCTGGTCGTCACGCTGACGGGAACGGACGCCAATGAGGACCTGCTGGACGCCGCGAACGCGCCGCGCGTCCGCGCTGTTCTTGAGGGTGCGGCCGTGGTCACGGCCTTCGATCGCTCGATCGTCGAGCATGTCAGCGGCATCCTGCCGGACCTCCGTGCTCGGATGCGGGTGGTGCCCCAGGCCGCACGCTTCGATGGCGGTGAGCCGTTCGACCTCGACGCAGTGTGGCCGCTGCCCTCGCACCGTGTGCTGTTCGCGCTGCCGGCCGGCATCCGTCCGGTCAAGGCGCCGCGGCTGGTGCTGCCGGCATTCGACCGCGTGGTCGCCGCGGCGCCGCACGTGCGGCTTGTCTACGCCGGACCGGTGCTCGATCGCGCCGAGGGCGACGCGCTGACTGCGGCGCTGCGGAGCCGGCCGTGGGCCCGCCACGTCGGTCCGGTGCCGCACACGCAGATGGCGTCGTTGCTGGCGCAGGTCGACGTCGTGTTGAACTCGTCGATCTCCGAGGGCGGCATGGCGAACTCCGTGCTCGAGGCGATGGCCGTCGGGAGAGCGGTGCTCGTCTCCGACATCGCGGGCAACCGCGCGCTGGTCGACCACGAGACGACCGGGTTGCGCTTCCGCACCACGGACGAGCTCGCGGCCTCGGCACTACGCCTCGCGCGCGATCCTGCGCTGCGCGGACGCCTCGGCGCACGCGCGCGAGAGCGCGTCGCGCGCGACTTTCCGCCGGCGCGCGAGATCGACGGCTACCTCGACATCTACCGGCGTCTGGTGCCTGCGCTGGCGACAGCTTGAGCCGGCTGCCAACCTCGGGCATTCTCTCCGGGGGTGGGAGGATCGTTGACCGCTCGTCTCGCACTGCCGGCCGCGCCGGCGCCAGAGAGGACCGACGCTCCAAGGTTGGGCATCGCGTGTCAGGGTCGCAGCGGCCGTCGCGGTGATGCGCTCGGCTCGGCGCACGCTTATGCGCGCGCCGCGCTCGTCCAGCACTGGCCTCTCGCTTGCAGTTCTGCGGAGAATCCCATGTCGCTCGCCCCTATAATGAGAGAGGAGCCCAGATGACTCAGGACGCCAGGGTCCAGGAGTTCGTCACGGCCTTCGATGGTCTGCGCGCTGAAGTCGAGAAGGTCATCGTCGGACATCGCGAGATCATCACCCACGTCCTCGTCGGCATGTTCGCCGGCGGCCACGTCCTCCTCGAAGGCGTCCCCGGGCTCGGCAAGACGCTGCTGGTCAAGACGCTGTCCGAGAGTCTCGAGCTGTCCTTCGCGCGGATCCAGTTCACGCCCGACCTCATGCCGGCCGACATCATCGGGACGAACATCATCGTCGAGGACTCGGAGGGGCGGAAGCACTTCCAGTTCCAGCCGGGGCCGATCTTCGCGCACGTCGTGCTCGCCGACGAGATCAATCGCGCGACGCCGAAGACGCAGTCCGCGCTGCTCGAGGGCATGCAGGAAGCGTCGGTCACCGTCGGCGGCGCGTCCCGGCCGCTGCCGGCGCCGTTCTTCGTGCTCGCCACGCAGAACCCCATCGAGATGGAGGGCACCTATCCGCTGCCCGAGGCCCAGCTCGATCGCTTCTTGCTCAAGCTGCGCGTCCGATATCCGGCCATCGAGGAGCTGAACGCGATCATCGATCGCACGACGCACGCGCACCCGGTCAGCGTCGAGCGTGTCATGAGCGGCGCCAAGGTCATGGCGTTCCGCGAGCTCATTCGCGAGGTGCCGGTGGCCTCGCACGTTCGGGACTTCGCCTCCGGGATCGTCATGGCCACGCACCCGCAGTGGGCCGACGCACCGGACGTGACGCGGCGCTTCGTGCGCTACGGCGCGAGTCCGCGCGGCGCCCAGGCGCTGATCCTCGGCGCCAAAGTGCGCGCGCTCGCCGAGGGACGCTACAACGTCAGCGTCGATGACCTGAAGGCGCTCGCGGCGCCGGCGCTGCGCCACCGCGTCATCCTGAATTTCGAGGGCGAGGCGGAAGGCATCGACGTGGACAATCTCGTGTCGCAGATCGTGGACGGCGTCGAGGCGAGCAGCGCGCGGACCAAGGAACCATTCCTGCGCTGAGCGGAGGGAGCGGCATGGCGCACCCGGAGACTCTGGATCGACTCGTCCGGCGCGTGGCCGCGCAGGTGCGGTGGCGGCGCGCCGAGCATCACGCGCTGCGCGGCGCCTTCTGGGCCTCGCTGCCCGCCGTCGTCGTGATCGCGCTGAAGGGACCCATCGGTCCGCGCGCGATTGCCATCGCGGCTGCACTCGTCGTGGGCGGCGTGCTGGCCGGTGCGCTGTGGGGGGTGCTGAAGCGGACGGCTGACGCCGACGCCGCGCGCCTGGCCGACCGCGCGTTCGGCCTCGAGGACCGGGTGGCGACGGCGCTCGAGTGGGCCGAGCGTCCGGACCGCACGCCGCTCGTCGAGGCGCTCGTCCGCGACGCCACCGCGCGGGTCTCCGCGCTGTCGCCGCGCACGATCGTGCGTCGCATCGTTCCCCGCGAGGCGCGATTCCTGCCGGTGCCGGTACTGGCCGTGCTCGTGCTCGCCCTCGCGCCCCCGGTTCCCATGCCGTCCGGGCGTCTGCCGGATTTCACGCCTGGCACCGAGGAGGAGGAGAAGGAAGCGCGGACGGGGTCGGGCGAGCTCGAGCAGCGGGCGCCGCGTGAGAACCGCGACCCGCTGCGGCCGCCGTCGTTCGAGGAGCGCGAGTTCGCCGCGCGCAGCGGCGCGGCCTCCGCGAGCACGGCCGGCGATCTGTCCGCCGTGTTCAAGGACACGTCGCTCTCGTCGCAGCGTCCGGACTTCAACTCCTTCCTCAAGAAAGGCGACGAGCGACTGAAGCTGCTGGAACAGGTGGACCGGCTGCCCGACCTCGCGTCCGACTTCACCGCGAGCCAGTACAAGATGGTCTTCAAGAAGTCCAAGGCGCTGTCGAGCGGCATGCGGCCCAACGACATCTCGCCCAAGAAGCTCAAGGAGCTGCTCGAGGAGATGGAACGGCTGGGCCGCAAGGGCGGGAACTGGAACAGCGACGTCGGGGAAGGCATGGAGGCCCTCGAGGGGGGCCAGACGGACAAGGCGATGGAGGCCATGCAGAAGGCCCTCGACAAGATGCGCGCTCAGGAAGAGGCGCAGCGCGGCGGCAAGGGGCTCCGCGGCGGCCGTGACAACGACCGCTCCGGCGGCGGACGCGAGCGCGGACGCGGGGAGGGCGGGGGCGCCGAGGACCAGGATTTCGGCGACGGCGAGGGTCTCCTCCCCGGCAAGGGCAAGAGCAATTCGCCGAAGGGCGAGGCGAGCCGTCGGCTGCAGGCGTCGCCCTACGACGTCGGCGTCGAGGGCGAATCGCGGCGCGGGCGCAAGGATGGTTACGACACCAACATGACCGGCCGTGGAGGACAGATGGGCTCGCGCCTGCAGTACCTCGGCGTCATCGGGCAATATCGCAAGATGATGGAGGACGCCATCACGCGAGAATCGGTGCCGCGCGACTATCACGAGCAGATCAAAGACTACTTCCAGGCGCTCGACGAGCGATAGCATCGTGCCGGCCGACACACGGCACGCCTTCTTCCCGCCCGAGTTCCTCGCCCAGCTCGAGCGATTGTCGCTGCTGTCGCGGCGAGCCTTCCGCGGCAGCGTGAAGGGCGAGCGCCGCAGCCCGCGCCGCGGACACTCGGTGGAGTTTGCCGACTACCGCGCCTACGGCCACGGCGACGACCTGCGCTACGTCGACTGGAACATCTACGGAAGGCTCGATCGCCTGCACGTCAAGCTCTTCGTCGACGAGGAGGATCTGTGTCTGCACCTCCTCGTCGACGCCTCCGCCTCGATGCGCTTTGGCGCGCCGAGCAAGCTCGAGTACGCGGTCCGCACGGCGGCCGCGCTCGGCTTCGTCGGCCTCGTCAATCACGAGCGCGTCGGCGTCGGCATCCTGCGGGCGCGCGCCGCGGAAGGCTGGCCGCCGTCGCGGGGACGCAACCAGGTCGTCGGGCTGCTCGACTTCCTCGCCGCCGTCGACCCGCAAGGGCCGACGCGGCTCAACGAGGCGCTCGCAGACTACGCTGCCCGCGCCCGCGAGCCCGGCTTGGCCGTGCTCGTCTCCGACCTGCTCGACCCGCACGGGTTCGAGAGCGGCGTTCGCGCGCTGCTCGAGCGGCGCTACGACGTCCACCTGGTGCACCTCCTCGATCCGACCGAGATGAATCCGGACCTCGGGGGTGATCTGCGGCTCGAGGACGCCGAGACCGGCGAGGTGCGCGACATCACCGTGGATGCCGAGACGCTCCGCGGCTATCGCGAGCGGCTGTCGCAGTTCTTGCAGCGCGTCGAAGGCTTCTGCCGGGCGCACGAGGTCGGCTACCACCGCGTGGTGACCGACACGCCCGTGGAGGAGTTCGTGGTGGCCCAGCTACGCGGGAGAGTGATCGCGTGAACTTCCTGTCTCCGTTGGCGCTCGCCTCCCTCGCCCTCGCCCTGCCGCTCGTGCTCCTCTACTTCCTCAAGGTCCGCCGGCGCGCACGGACGGTGTCGAGCCTGATGCTCTGGGGCGCCGAGCTGCGCGACCGCGAGGCGTCGGCCTTCTTCCAGCGGCTGCAGCGCGACCCGCTGCTCATCCTGCAGATCCTGGCGCTGGTCGCGCTCTGTGTCGCCCTCGCGCGGCCGGTGGTGACGGTGATGGGCGAGGGGGCGCGCAAGGTCGTGGTCGTGCTCGACACCTCCGCATCCATGAAGGCGCGGGACGTGAGCCCGTCGCGCTTCGAGGTGGCCCGCGGCGAGGCGGCGGCCATGGTGCGGCGCCTGGGCGAGGGCGCCGAGGTGATGGTGATCGAGACGGGCGTGCAGCCCAACGTCGTGGCCGCGCTCGGCCGCGATCGCGACCGCGCGCTCGCCGCCATCCGCGGCGCGCACGCGCGCGACCTGCCCCACCGGATGCCCGACGCGATTCGCACCGCGCGCGCTCTCGTCGGCGCGGATCCGCGCGCCGAGATCTACGTCTACACGGACGGCGCCTACACGCTCGCGTCCACGCCGGAGACGGCGGATCCGCGGATCCGCTGGGTCCCCGTGGGCAAGCGCAGCCGCAACGTCGGCATCACGAACCTCTCCATCCGGCGCGCCTACTCCGGGAACTTCGAGTACCAGGCGTTCGTCTCGCTGGTCAACCATTCCGCCGAGTCGCAGACCTTCGATTTCACGCTGTCCATCGACGGGCGGCCGCTTGCGACGAAGTCGCTGACCCTCGAGCCGAGTGTGCGGCGCTCGATCGTCTTGCCGTTCACCCACCAGTCGGCCGGCACCGTCACCGCGAGAGTCGACATCGCCGACGACCTCGACACCGACAACACCGCCTACGCGGTGCTGCCGCCGCCGAAGAAGATCGCAGTCACGCTGGTCAGCCCCGGCAACCTCTTTTTGGAGAAGGTCCTCAAGACCGACCCGAACGTGGCGCTGGACGTCAAGACGCCCGAGCAATATCAGGGGGGCATGGCCGACGCCGACGTGGTCGTGATCGACTCGGTCACGCCCGCCAAGGTCGGCGCCGGTCGATTCGTGTTCGTGAACACCGTGCCGTCCGACGTGCCGCTCGAGGTGCTCGGGCGGGTCGACCATCCGACGATCATGGACTGGGACCGCTCGCACCCGATCATGCGCCACGTCGAGTTCTCCAAGGTGGCCATCGAGGATGCGATGCGCATCCGGCCGCTGGCTGCCGGCCGCGCGCTCGTGGAAGCGGTCAGCGGTCCGCTCATCTACGCGCTGGAGGAGCCCGATCGCAAGGCGATCTTCATAGGCTTCGACCTGTTCAAGACGGACTTTCCCCTGCGCGTCGCCTTCCCGCTGATCCTCTCGAACACGCTCCGCTGGCTGCATCCCGCCGCGCTCGATCAGTCGAGCCTCCAGCTGGCGGCGGGGCAGCCGATCCTCCTTCCGGTCGCCCATGGGATCACGTCGGCGACCGTGAACACGCCGAGCGGGCGCGCCATCAAGGCGACCGTCACGCGCGGCGCCGTCAGCTTCACGGACACCGAGGAAGTCGGCGTGTACACCCTGTCGACCGCGCGCGGCGACATGAAGCTGGCCGTCAATCTGGCCGACGCCGACGAGTCGAACCTCATGCCTCGGCCGCTCCCGGTCGCCGCCACCGCGCAGGCCGCCGCGCCGGCGCCGGTGCCGATCCAGCGAGAGCTGTGGCCGCTCTTCGTCATCGTCGCGGCCGTGCTGCTGGCACTCGAGGGTCTGCTCTACTGGCGACGGCAGACAGCGGGCCGCTGGCGGCTGCCCGCGGCGACCGGCGATCAGTGGGCACTCGCGCTGCGCAGCGCGCTGATCGTCGTGCTGCTCGTGACGCTGCTGAGACCGACGCTGCCGCGCTGGGTCGATCGGCTCAATGTCGTGTTCCTGCTCGATCAGTCCGACAGCATCAGCCTCGCCGGGCGCGAGCGCGCCTACCGGTTCGTGTCCGACGCCGCGCGGCATCTCAAGACCGGCGATCGCCAGGAAGTCATCGTCTTCGGTGAGGACGCCGTGGTCGATCAGGGCCTCGCCAGTCGCACGAGCGTCGACCGTCCCAAGGCGACCGTGAGCGGACGCGGCACGAACATCTTCCAGGCGATCCAGCTCGCGCTGGCCACGCTGCCGCCCGGCCAGGCGAACCGCATCGTCATGCTCACCGACGGGCGTCAGAACAGCGGCAACGCGCTGAGCGGCGCGCAGGCCGCGAAGGCGGCCGGCGCCGACATCTATTACGTCCCGGCTCCGCTGACGTTCACGCAGGAGGTCGTGGCGGAGGCGATGCTGCTGCCGCAGGAGGTGAAGTACGGCGAGCCATTCCAGGCGAAGGTGGTTGCCTGGAGTCACAAGGAGACGCAGGGGCGCCTGTCGCTCTTCCGTAACGGGGAGTTCCTCGGCTCGCAGATCGTTCGGCTGCAAGCGGGGAAGAACGTGTTCAGCTACCGGCAGTCGCTCGACCAGAGCGGCATCCACGTCTACCAGGCGGCCCTGGAAGTCGACGGCGACACGATCGAGGACAACAACCGCGCCGTCGGCACCGTCGTCGTGCGCGGACGGCCGCAGGTCCTGCTGGCCGACAAGGACCGTGGCCACGCCCAGTCGCTGGTCGCCGCGCTGCGCTCGCAGAACATCGAGGTGACCGTCGTCGACCCGGCCGGCATCCCGAAGGACGTCGCCGGGTTGCAGAAGTACGACGGCCTCGTGCTCTCGAACGTCTCCTCGCTGAAGCTCACGAAGCCGCAGATGGCGCAGATCCGCGACTATGTCCGCGACCACGGCGGCGGCCTCATGATGATCGGCGGCGAGGAGTCGTTCGGGCTCGGCGGCTATTACCGGACGCCGATCGAGGAGGCGCTGCCGGTCACGATGGAAGTGAAGCAGAAGGTCGAGATCCCGAGCCTGGCCGTGGTTCTCTCGATCGACCGCTCGGGCTCCATGGCCATGTCGACGGACGAGAAGGTGACGAAGCTCGATCTGGCCAAGGAAGCGGCCCACCTC
>DATAOC010000028.1:0-19726 GCA_036265915.1 Candidatus Methylomirabilota bacterium
TTCGTGCTGGGGGTGAGCGGCGGCGGCCTCGCTCTCGTGTTCACCTGCGTGCGTGAGGTGAACGATCCGGCGCGCGTCGGCCTCGCCGTCGGCTTCTGCAACATGCCGATTTTTCTCGGTTTCGCCCTCGTGCAAGCGATCACCGGCCTCGTGCTCGACGCGCACTGGGACGGCCTGGCCATCGCCGGCGCGCGCGTCTACCCGGAGCGCGCCTATCGGAGCGTCTTTGCCGTCTGCCTGGCGATCGCCGCGGCGGCGGCACTGGCCGCCACGCGCGTGCGCGAGACACGCTGCACCAACGTCTGGGCCGCCGGTCCGCTGGACCGCGAGCACCCGACTCACCGCGCGCGCTGAGCGTCTGCCGGAGCGTCCGCCTAGACGATGCTCCGCGCGCGCAGGTCCGCCAGCTCTTCCCGGCTCAAGCCGAGGCGGCCGCAGTAGACGACCTCGTTGTCCTGGCCGACCTCGAGCCGGCCCGCGTGGCGCACCGCGCCCGGCGTCCGCGACAGTCGGGGGACGATGCCCGCCATGTGCAGCAGACCGCCGAGCGGGCTCGGGATCGTGGCGATGTTGTCGCGCGCACGGATCTGCGGATCCTCGAAGATGTCGCGCACGCTCGCGACCCGTGAGCAGGGGACCTCGGCCGCGTCCAGGCGCCTCAGCGCCTCCGCCGCGTCCAGGTCGGCGATCCACCGTGTCACCGCCGTGTTCACCGCGTCGCGATGCGCCAGACGCGCGGCCATGGTCGGATAGCGCTCCAGCAGCGCCGGCTCGCCCATGGCCTTGACCGTGAGCCGCTCGAACATCCGATCGTTCGTGCACGCGATGGCGATCCAGGCACCGTCGCGCGTGCGGAAGTGGTCGTGCGGGACCACGTACTCGGTGCCCGAGCCGATGCGCTCGCGAACGTAGCCGGTGGCGCCATACACGGGAATGAGCTCGTCGAGCATGCGGAGCATCGGCTCGTACAAGCCGACGTCGACGACCTGTCCTTCCCCGGTCCGCTCGCGATGACGGAGCGCGGCGAGCGCGCCGAACGCCCCGAAGACGCCGGCGAGATAGTCGGGGATCGTGGGCGTGCCGGGGCTCACCGGCGCGCGATCCGGATGGCCGGACAGGTACGAGGCGCCGCTCACGGCCGCCGCGATGCGTCCGAAGCCGGGCCGCTCGCGCGCGGGTCCCGTCTGCCCGAAGGCCGAGATGCGCACCATCACGAGCCCGCGGTTGACGGCCGAGAGCGCGTCCCAGCCGAGCCCCCAGCGCTCCATCGTGCCCGGGCGGAAGTTCTCGGCGAGCACGTCGGCCGTCGCCGCCAGGCGACGCAGCAGCGCCTGGCCCTCCGGTGCGCGCAGGTTGCACGTGATGGAGAGCTTGTTGCGCGACTCGACGAGCCACCAGTCGGGCTGGCCGCTCGCCGCCCGGCGTCCGAGGCGGCGCAGGTCGTCGCCGACGCGCGGCTGCTCGACCTTGATCACCGTCGCGCCGAATTCGCCGAGCAGCGTGCAGCAGAACGGCGCGGCGACGAACGTCGCACAGTCCAGCACGGTGAGTCCGTCGAGCGCCTGCACTACGCCCGCTTCGCGGCCTCGACCCAGCCCTGCCAGTCGCCGGGCGCGAGACCGACCGTCACCTTGCCGCCGTGGCGCACCAGCGGCGTGCGGAGCAGCCGCGGCTCGGCGAGCGCGCGCTCCAGCAGGCGCTCCGGAGAGTCGAGGGCGACGCGCAGGCCCATCGCGCGGTAGCGCGCGCCCTCCTTGTCGACGAGGGCGGCCGCGCCGAACCGCTCCGCGAAGCGCCGGAGCTCGCCCTTCGATGCCGGACGCTCGTCGAGGTCCACGTAGTGCACGGTCATGCGCCGCTCGGCGAAGAAGCGTCGCGCCTTGCGCGTGTCCTGGCAGTCGTTGAACCCGAAGATTTGAACGGCGGGCGTGGTCGCTGGCGGCGTCACTGTGGAATTGCGGGTGCCGGGTGCTGGGGTCGGGACGTGGGTGGCCTGTTCAGGATGGACCCGGCTGCGTGCGCGCCTGCGCTGTCGGACGTTGAGCTCGCGCAACGCTGGCGGCGCCGAGCAGTGCGTCGTACACGCTCATCCCTACCGGGGGATGGCCGAGCGGGTTCGTGCGGCCGGAGCGCTCGCCGTGATAGTCGGAGCCGCCGGTGGCGACGAGACCGTGGAGCCGGCAGAGCTGCTGGTAGTGCGCCGTCTGGGCGGCGGAGTGCTCGGCGTAGTACGTCTCGATGCCCATGAGTCCGGCCGCGACCAGCTCCGGGATGAGGTCGTCTCGCGAGGCCAGCCCGGGATGCGCGAACACGGGCACGCCGCCGGCGCGGCGCACGATGGCCACCGCCTCGCGCGGCGTGAGCCGACGGCGCGGGACGTTGGCCGGCCCCTCCGCGTGCAGCCACTTGTCGAACGCCTCGCGGACCGACTTGACGTAGCCGCGCGCGACCATGACCTGGGCCACGTGAGGGCGACCGGCGGCGCCCTCCTTCACCAGTGCGAGCACCTCGGCGACGTCGATCGGCATGCCGAGCTCGCCGAGGCGCTCCGCCAGCCGGTGCACGCGCGCCACCCGCTCCGTGCGCTGATCGCGCAGAAAATCCTGGAACCACCCGGCCGCCACGTCGATGTAGTAGCCGAGGATGTGGACCTCGCCGCCCGGCACGTCACAGTTGATCTCGAGGCCCGGCACGATCGTGAGGGGTGGATGCTGCGTCGCCTCGTCGAGCGCATCGGCCAGCCCCTCGGTGGAGTCGTGATCGGTCACCGCGAGCACACGGACGCCCCGCCGGGCGGCCGCGCGCACGAGCTCGCGTGGCGTCAGCGTGCCGTCGGAGGCGGTCGTGTGCGAGTGGAGGTCGACGCCGCCGGTCATCGCTCCGCGGTGAGGTACGCGAGGATCGTGCGCACGGCGGCGCCGGTGGCGCCCTTCGGGCCCAGCGGCACGTCCTTCTCCACGAAGGCGGGACCCGCGATGTCGAAGTGCGCCCACGGACGCTCACCCGCGAACTCCTTGAGGAACAACCCGGCGGTGATGGCGCCGCCGCCGCGCGGACCGACGTTGTTCATGTCCGCCACGTCGCTCTTGAGATTCTCGCGGTACTCGTCGATGAGCGGCAGCCGCCACAACCGCTCGCCGGCGCGCTCGGCGGCCACGGTGAGGCGGGCGGCCAGCGGCTCGTCGTTCGAGAACAGCCCCGAGCAGAGCGGTCCCAGCGCCACCACGCAGGCGCCGGTCAGCGTGGCCATGTCGATGACCTCGTCCGCCTGCACCTTCTCCGCCGCGTAGCAGATGGCGTCGGCCAGCGTG
The DNA here is from genome assembly GCA_036265915.1 of Candidatus Methylomirabilota bacterium. Taxonomy (GTDB): domain Bacteria; phylum Methylomirabilota; class Methylomirabilia; order Rokubacteriales; family CSP1-6; genus AR12. The sequence continues at coordinate 3,312 of DATAOC010000028.1, forward strand.
AGCCGACCCTCCGCGTCGGTGTTGCCGACCTCGATCGTGGTGCCGTTCATCGCCCGCAGCACGTCGCCGGGCCGGACGGCCGAGCCCGACGGCATGTTCTCGGTGGCCGCGATGAGCCCGTGGACCTCGAACGGCGGCTTGAGGAAAGGCAGCGCGCGCATGATGCCCAGCACGGCGGCCGCGCCCGACATGTCGTCCTTCATCCGCAGCATGCCTTCCGCGGGCTTGAGGTCGAGGCCTCCGGAGTCGAAGGTGATGCCCTTGCCGATGACGGCCACCCGGCGCCGCCGCTTGCCGGCCGGCGTGTACCAGAGGTGGATGAACTTGGGTGGCTGCTCGCTGCCCGCGGCGACGCCCAGGAACGCGCCCATCCCGAGCTTCTCGCACTCGTCGCGCTCGAGAACCTTGATGCCGAGCTTCGCCTCCTTCGCGAGCTGCACGGCGGCCTTGGCGAGATACGTGGGATGGACGTCGTTGGCGGGGCTGTTCACGAGGTCGCGCGCGAAGCACGTCGACTCGGCGAACACCTCGCCCGTGCGCACGCCCTCCGTGGTCTCCGCGCGCCGGCGCCCGTCCGCCTCGACGACGCGCAGCTCGTCGACGCGCTTGTCCGCCTTCTCCCGCTTGTAGCGGTCGAAGGTGTAGGCGCCGAGAATGGCGCCCTCGGCCACCGCGTGGGCGCGATCCCGAACGGGCAGCCGGTCGCCGAGCGTCTCGATCGCCGCGACGCGGGCGCCGAGGTCGCGCGCGCGTCGCACGCCCGCCGACGCCGCGCGTCGCAGGGTCTCGAGCGTCAGGTCCGCACGCTTGCCGAGGCCGACCACGATCAGCCGGCGCGCGGGGAGCCGTCCCGCGGTGTGCAGGTACGAGAGCTGGCCCGGCTTGCCCTGGAACCGCTCGGCGCTCAGCACCTCGGCGAGCTGCCCGCCGAGCGCACGGTCGAGGCGGGCGACGGGGTCGCGGAGCTTCGGCTCCTCCGCGTAGAGTCCGACGACGAGCGCGTCGGCCTCCACGGAGGAAAGCGGACCGCCGATCACGTTCAGCTTCATGCCGCGCCACCTGCGGACAGCACCGCCGCGCGGCGAATCATGTCGAGCAGTCCATCGGTGACCGGCAAGCGCTCCACCTCGTCGATTGGCACCCAGCGCACCTCCGCCGCGTCGCTGCCGGCCGTGATCGTGTCGTCCGTTTCGGGAAAGGCCAGGTAATCCACCAGCACCCAATGATAGCGGACGCGGGCCCCGGCATCGCGCGTGACCCGGTCGAGGACGCCGACGAGACCGCCGATGCGGACCTTGATGCCGCACTCCTCCTCGACCTCACGCCGGGCCGCCGCGACCGTCGTCTCGCCGAGATCGACCAGCCCGCCCGGCACGCTCCACAAGCCGAGGGCGGGCGCGTGCCCGCGCTTGACAAGGAGCACGCGGCCCTCGTGGAGCACGATCGCGCCGACGCCCACGCGCGGATAGTCGGGATACTCGCGGGTCATCCGAGGCCGGCGACCGGAACGCGAACGAACGCCTCGCTGCCGTACCGCTCGCGCACGAGCCGCTCGACGTGAGCGGACTCCGCCTCGGTGAGTCCGGCCGGCGCGAGCGTCAGGCCGTGTTCCGCCTCGAACGCCGCGCGAAGCGCCTCCGCGACATCGTCGAAACGGTGGCGACGGCCGGTGGCCCGCCGTAGCGTCGTGAGCGTCGCCAGCGGATCCCGGGTCGTGGGGAACAGCTCGCGCAAGCGGTCGGCGTCGGCGTCCAGCAGGACCGCGCCGTGCTGCAGGAACGCCGTGCCTTTCCGCCGCTGCGCGCTGCCGACGAGCTTCCTGCCGTCGACCTCGATCTCCCACGCGCCCGTGCGGGCGAAGCAGAACGCCGGCGTCGGTCCCTCGCCGCGCGCGACCGGCACCAGCGCGGCGGCGGCGCCGAGCGCGGCGAGGCCGCGCACGAGGGCGCGGCCGATCCAGTGGTAGGTCGCGAGCAGGTCGGTGGAGACGCCGAGATCCTCCGCAGTCGCGGCGACGCTGTACGTCAGCTCGCGCTCGGGCCCGTCGTGATAGAGCGCGCTGCCGCCCGTCGGCCGGCGGACCACGCCGACGCCGAGCCGCCGGCACGTCGAGACGTCGACGTGCCGGTCGAGAGGCTGGCCGTAGCCGAGGGAGACGGTCGGCGGATCCCACGCGAAGAAGCGCAGCGTCGGCGGCGACGTCCCCGCGTGACGGCCCCGCCACAGCGCCTCGTCGACCGCCATGTTCGTGGCGCCGTCACACGGCTCGGTGATCATCAGTCGCCAGGATTGTACCGGGGGCCCCGGGATGGCCTCCGGACCCCTGGCGCTCGGCGCTGCGCGCTCTACGCCTTGCGGCTCCACTTGAGGTCGGGGTCGCGCGCGGCGCGCGTCTGATCGAGGCGGCGCACGGGCGTCGTGACCGGCGCCTCGTGGATCACGGCAGGCTCGCGCTCGGCCTCGCGCGCGATGCGAATCATGGCGTCGCAGAAGGCGTCGAGCGTCTCCTTCGACTCCGTCTCCGTCGGCTCGATCATCAGCGCCTCCTCGACGATGAGCGGAAAGTAGGTCGACGGCGCGTAGAAGCCGAGATCCAGCAGTCGCTTGGCGATATCGGTGGCGGTCACGCCGTGCTTCTTCTGCCGCCGCGCCGACATCACGCACTCGTGCATGCACGGCCCCGGCACGGACACGTCGTAGTCCGCCTCCAGCCGCTTCATGATGTAGTTGGCGTTCAGCACGGCGTTGTCGGAGACGCTGCGCAAGCCGTCGGCGCCCATGGTCCGGATGTACGTGTAGGCGCGAACCAGCATGCCGAAGTTGCCCCAGAACGCCTGGAGCTTGCCGATCGACTGCGGGCGCTTCCAGTCGAGCGCGTAGGCGTCGCCATCCTTCACCACCACCGGCGCCGGGAGGAACGGCGCCAGGTGTGACTTGATGCCGACCGGCCCCGCCCCCGGCCCGCCGCCGCCGTGCGGGGTCGTGAACGTCTTGTGCAGGTTGAAGTGGCAGACGTCGAAGCCGAGGTCGCCGGGCCGCGTGATGCCGAGAATGGCGTTGAGGTTGGCGCCGTCCATGTAGACCTGCACGCCGCGCGCGTGGCAGATCTCCGTGATGTCCATGATCCGCGGCTCGAACATTCCCAGCGTGTTCGGCACCGTGATCATGAAGGCGGCCACGTCCGGCCCCACCTCGCGCGCGAGCGCGTCCAGGTCCACCTCGCCGTTCGGCAGCGATTTGACCTCGACCACCTCGTACCCCGCGATCGCGGTCGACGCGGGATTGGTGCCGTGCGCCGAGTCGGGGATGAGCACCTTGGTGCGCTTCTCGCCACGCGAGGCGTGATACGCGCGGATCATCAGCACACCGGCGAACTCGCCCTGGGCGCCCGCCGCCGGCTGCAGCGAGACGGCGTCCATGCCGGCGATCTCGGCCAGCATCGCGGCCAGGTCGTACATCAGCTGCAGCGCGCCCTGGGCGTCCTCGTCGCGAACCAGTGGATGCAGGCGCGCGAAGCCGGGCAGGCGCGCCATGTCCTCGTTGAGCTTGGGGTTGTACTTCATCGTGCACGAGCCGAGCGGATAGAAGTGCGTGTCGAGGCCGTAGTTCAGCCGCGACAGCCGCGAGTAGTGGCGCACCACGTCGAACTCCGACACCTCGGGCAGCGCGGCCGCCTCCTTGCGGAGGAACTTCGCGGGCAGCAGCTCAGCGGCGGGCTTGCCCGGCACGTCGCTCTCGGGCAAGGAGTAGCCGACGCGCCCGGGCGATGACAGCTCGAAGATGAGCCGGTCGTACGTCGTCGGCGCGCTCACGCCACCGCCTCCGCCAGCGCCGCCGCGTAGGCGTCGATCTCCTCCTTGGTGCGCTGCTCGGTGACCGCGACCAGGAGCGAGTCGGCCAGCGCGCGGTCGTGGGGCCGCAGCGGGACGCCGGGCAGGATGCGCTTGCGCGCGAGCTTGCCGACCACGCTCGCCGGCGACTTCGGCAGCCGCAGGACGAACTCCTTGAAGAACGGCTGCGAGAACCGCAGCGAGACGCCCGGGACGCGCGTCAGCTGCGCGGCCGCGTAGTGCGCCTTCTCGGTGGACAGCTCGCCGACGCGGCGCAGCCCCTGCTTGCCCAGCGCCGCGAGATAGATCGTCGCCATGAGCGCGCACAGGGCCACGTTGGTGCAGATGTTGGACGTGGCCTTGGCGCGGCGAATGTGCTGCTCGCGCGTCTGCAGGGTCAGCACGAATCCGCGCTGGCCGTCCCGGTCCACGGTGGCGCCGACGAGGCGACCCGGGATGCGGCGAACGAGCGCCGCCTTGGCGGCGAAGACGCCCAGGTTCGGTCCGCCATACGACATCGGCACGCCGAGGCCCTGCCCCTCGCCCACCACGATGTCCGCGCCGAGGCGGCCGGGCGCCTCGAGCACGCCGAGGTTCACCGGGTCGGCGACGACGATCAGCAGCGCGCCGGCCGCATGCGCCAGCTCCGCGGCGGCAGCCACGTCTTCCAGGCAGCCGTAGAAGTTCGGCGTCTGGATCACGAGCGCCGCCGTCTTCTTCGTCACGAGCTTGCTCGCCGCCTCCGGCTCTAGCACGCCGTCGGGCGCCGGCACGTCGCGCAGGCGGATGCCGGGGCCCTCGCAGTACGTGGCCACGACCCGCCGGTAAAGCGGGTTCACGCCGTGCGCCAGCACGATCTCGTTGCGCTCGGTCGCCGCGTGGGCCATGAGCGCGGCCTCGGCCAGCGACGAGGCGCCGTCGTAGATCGAGGCGTTGGCGACGTCCATCCCGGTCAGCTCGGCGATCATCGTCTGGTACTCGTAGATGCTGCGCAGCGTGCCCTGGCTCGCCTCGGGCTGGTACGGCGTGTACGCGGTGAAGAACTCGCCGCGCGAGATCAAGTGGTTGATCGGGCTCGGCACGAAATGATCGTACGAGCCCGCGCCGAGGAAGCAGGCGAACCGGTCGGCATCCGCGTTCTTCGCCGCCAGCGCCCGCATGTGCCGCACCAGGTCCGTCTCGGCCAGCGCGGGCGGCAGGGCGAGCGGCCGCGACAGCCGCGCCTTGGGCGGAATCTTGACGAGCAGGTCCTCGAGGGAGCCGGCGCCGATCGTGCGCAGCATCTCCCGCTGCTCGGCCGGCGTGTTCGCAATGTAGCGAGACGGCATCAGTGACCGGCCTCGGCGACGAATTGCTCGTACTGGGCCGGCGAGAGCAGCTGGTCCCATTCGGCGGCGGTCGACGGCTTCACCACGATCATCCAGCCCTTGCCGTACGGATCCTTGTTGACCGTCTCCGGCTTCTTCGGCAGCTCGGCATTGGTCTCGACCACCTCGCCCGAGATCGGCGCGAACAGGTCGGAGACGGCCTTGACCGACTCGACCACGCCGAACGCCTGGTGTGAGGTCACCTTCGCCCCGACCTTCGGCAGCTCCACGAACACGACGTCGCCCAGCTGCTCCTGCGCGTACTCGGTGATGCCGACGCGGACGCGATCGCCCTCGCGCTTGGCCCACTCGTGCTCTTTCGTGTACTTCAGGTCTGCCGGAACGCTTGCCATGGCGTCTGTCCTCGTGGGGTTACTTCTTCGTGCGTGGCGGGTGGAACGGCGTCTTGACGACGTGCGCGGGCTTGGCCTGGCCCCGGATCTCGACGGCGAGCTCCGTGCCGACGGCGGCGTGCGGCGTGGCCACGTACGCCAGCGCGATGTAGCGATCGACCGACGGCCCGTACGATCCGGACGTCACCGTGCCGGTGGCCGCGCCGCCCTTCATGACGGGATAGCCGTGCCGGGCAACAGCGCGCTCGGCCATCTCGAGGCCGACGAGGCGGCGTGCTGGCCCCGTCGCGCGCACCTTCTCGATGGCCTCACGCCCCGTGAACGGCCCCTTGGCCGGCTTCACGATCCAGCCGAGTCCGGCTTCGAGCGGGTTCGTGGTGGCGTCGATGTCGTTGCCGTAGAGCGCATAGCGCATCTCGAGTCGGAGGGTGTCGCGCGCGCCGAGTCCGATGGGGGCGACGCCATCCGCACGGCCCGCGTCGAGCAGCGCCGCCCACAGCCGCGAGGCATCGGCGGCCGCGACGTACAGCTCGAAGCCGTCCTCGCCCGTGTAGCCGGTGCGCGAGATGAGCGTGTGAACGCCGCCGACGGTGCCGTGGGCGAACCGGTAGTAGCCGATGGCGGTGACATCGCGCTCCGCGAGGCGCCCGACCAGGGCCTCGGCACGAGGCCCCTGCACCGCGATCAGCGCCGTCTCGGCGGACACGTTCCGCCAGCGGGCGCGGGCGCCATGCTCGGTCACCCACTGCCAGTCCTTGTCGATGTTGCCGGCGTTCACCGTGAGCATGTAGCGATCGCCGCCGAGGCGATACACCGTGAGATCGTCCACGACACCGCCGTCCGGGTAGCACAGCAGCGAATACTGCACCTGGCCGATGTCCAGCGCGTCGACGTCGTTGGTCGTGAGGGCCTGGAGCACGTCGCGCGCGTGGGGCCCGTCGACCTCGAACTCGCCCATGTGGCTGACGTCGAAGAGGCCCACGGCAGCGCGGACGGTGCGATGCTCCTCGATGATACCGGTGTACTGGACCGGCATCTCCCAGCCGCCGAAGGGGACCATCCTGGCGCCGGCCTTGAGGTGCGCGTCGTACAACGGCGTGCGCTTCAACGGGGTGTCCACGAGCGCCTCAGTAGACCACCGCCGTTTGCCGGCGGTCAAGGGCTGAACCGGCATCCCGCTTGCTAATCATCGAGGGCATGAGGCCGCGAATTCTCCTCGTCGAAGACGCGCCGGACATCCGTGAGGTGTTCAAGATGCTGCTGGAAGCGGAAGGTGCGGACGTGCTCGCGACCGGCAGCGGCCTCGAGGCGGCCGCCATGGCGGCGCAGCAGGACTTCGACGTGATCCTGACCGACCTCGGATTGCCCGATATGTCGGGCGAAATGGTCATCCGTCACGCCCTGAAGCACGCTCGCCGCCGCCCCCGCGTGGTGGTGGTCACCGGGTATGACGAGCCGTTCACATCCCGGGCGCGCGCGGCGGGTGCCGACGTCGTGCTGACGAAGCCGGTGCTCTGGTCGTCGCTCGTCGAGGAGCTGGCGCTCGACCAGGACGACCCCGTCGCCGCTTAGCAGACTACGGCAGAGCCCGTCGCCGACACACAGCTCGGGGCAGGCCGGCGGTATCCATCGCGGTTCTCCTTGTAGCCATATCCTGCCCCAGCCGCGGTACCCGCGACTCCACCGGCGATGGTACCCGCCGCCTCTCCGGAGCCCGCACCGCTGTGCAGGAGTCCGGTCCTACCCCCGGGCCAGCACCCGCGCGAGCGCGTTGACGAAGCGATCCACGTCGTCGTCGCTCATCGCGAGCGAGCAGGCGCCGAGCCCGCGCTGGGTCAGCAGGATCCCGTCGTTGATCAGCCCGATGAAGACCCGGAGCGCCGTGTCCTGGTCCTTTCCTCGGGTCGAGCGATAGTCGGTGAGCGTCTCGGTCGTCCAGTGCAGCCAGAACAGCGACGCGACGCCACTCACCTGCCCCTTGCGCCGGGTGTTGGCGAAGAGCCGTGCGATGCCGCCGCGCAGCCGGTCGCCGAGCGCGTCGAGCCGCGTGTAGGCCTCCGGCGTGAGCGCGTTCAGCGTCGCGACACCGGCCGCCATCGTCACCGGGTTGGCGTTGAACGTGCCGCCCTGGCTGATGCGCGGACCGCCCTTGCGCGGATCGTAGTACTCCATGATGTCGCGGCGGCCGCCGAAGGCGCCGACGGGCAGGCCGCCGCCGATGATCTTGCCGAGGGTCGTGAGGTCCGGCCTGATGCCGAAGCGCTCCTGCGCGCCGCCCCACGCCACTCGGAACGAGATGACCTCGTCGAAGATCAGCACGATGCCGCGGCGCTCGGTCTCCTCGCGCAGGAACTGCAGGAATCCGTCGGCGGGCGGCACGAGCCCGGCGTTGCACAGCAGCGGGTCGACGATGAGCCCGGCGACCTGATCGCCCTCGCGCGCGAGGATGTCCGCGCAGGCCTCGCGATCGTTCCACGGCAGCACGACGGTGTGCTTGAGCACGGCCGGCGGGATGCCCGACGACCACGCCACCGGCTTCGGACGCTTGCGATTGCCCGCGGTCTTCGGATCCGGCGTCACGCTGACCATCACCCAGTCGTGCGTGCCGTGAAAGGCGCCCTCGAACTTGGCGAGCTTGGGCCGACCCGTGAACGCGCGAGCGAGGCGCACGGCGTTCATCGTCGCCTCGGTGCCGGAGTTCGTGAAGCGCACGCTCTCGAGGGACGGGATGCGGCGGGTCAGCATCTCGGCCAGCCGCACCTCGTGCTCCGTCGGGCCGGGGAACGACAGACCGTTCTCGGCCACCGCCTGCACGGACTTGATGACGTCCGGATGCGCGTGGCCGATCACGAGGCTCGTGTAGTTGTTGTTGAAGTCGATCCGCTCGGTGCCGTCCGCATCCCAGATGTGGGCGCCCTGCCCGCGCTGGAAGTAGAACGGATACGGATCGAAGAACGTCGTCGTGCGGCTGTTGCCGCCCGGCATGACGCCGACCGCCTCCTCGTGCAGCGCGCGGGAGCGAGACGTCTTCGCGGTGTACTCGGCCAGTTCCTTGTCCAGACTCATGAGGCGATCTCCTGTAGCTCGACGTTGGCGATCTCGGCCGTGGCCGCCCGGGACAGCCGCTGGGCTTCAGCCACGTCGACAACCGAGAAACGGACGCGCTGGCCGGGCTTGGCCTGACCCACGCGGGCGATGTCGAACGAGCAGACGGTGGCGATCTTGGTGTAGCCGCCGGTCGACTGGCGATCGACGAGCAAGACGATCGGCAGCCCGTCACCGGGGACCTGGACGGCACCGAGCGCGATACCGTCCGAGATGATGTCGTGGCCGCGCGCGTGCGCGATGCGCGGACCGTTGAGCCGCGCGCCCATCCGGTCCGACTGCGGCAGCACCTCGTAGGCGCTTTCCGCGAAGGCGGCGATCCCGTCCTGGGTGAACCGGTCGGCCTGCGGCCCCAGCACGACGCGGAGCACGGGCGCGTGCCGCCAGTCCGGAACGTCGCGCGCGGCCACCGCGCGGCGGGGCTGCGGCCCGGATGCCATGCCAGACCGCAGAAGATCGTCGCGCCGCAGGACGCGTCCCTCGAGACCACCCAGACGGCCGCGGAGATACGTCGAGCGGGAGCCGAGCACGGCCGGGACGTCGATGCCGCCCGCGATGGCGACATACCCCCGGACGCCGGCGCGGGCGGCGCCGACCTTCAGCACGTCGCCGGCCGCGAGGGTGAGCGTCGTCCACGCGGGCGCCGGCGCGTCGTTGATGCTGACCGGCGCGTCCGCGCCCGTGACCGCCATCGCCGCCGGCGCCTCGAGGCGCAGTCGCGGCCCGATCAGCGTGAACTCCAGGCCGGCCGCGTCGTCGGGGTTGCCCACCAGGCGGTTCGCGAGCGCGAACGAGCGCGCGTCGACGGGACCCGAGGGCGGAATCCCGTACCGCAGCTGACCGCGGCGACCGCCGTCCTGCACCGTCGTCTGCGGCCCGGGGTCGAGCACGCGGATCACCGGATCACCGGACGGAACGCGCCGGCGGCAACGCGCGCGGCGATGTCATCGAACTCGACACGGTCGACCGGACGGAACCGCACGCGGTCGCCGGGCTTGAGCAGCGTCGGCTCGGCGGCGTCCGGATCGTAGAGCCGCAGCGGGGTGCGACCGAGCAGCCAGAAGCCGCCCGGACTCTCCACCGAGTACACGCAGCACTGGATGCCGCCGATGCCGACCGTGCCCGCCGGCACCTTCACCCGCGGCGTGTCGAGGCGTGGAATCGTGAGCTCCGGCGGGGCGCCGGTCATGTACGGCAGCCCCGGCGTGAAGCCGATGAAGTACACGAGGTACTCGGCGCCGACGTGCAGCCGCAGGAGCGTGTCGACGTCGAGGCCGAGGCGCTGCGCGGCCGGCTCGAGATCCGGCCCGAGCTCGCCGCCGTAGCAGCACGGCAGCTCCACCTCGCGCGCGGGCGGCATCGACGTCGTCCCCGCCTGCTCCGCCAGCGTCGCCAGCGACGCGCACAGCGCCGCGTAGCCCACGACGGTGGGATCGTAGTAGACGAGCAGTGCGCGGTAGCTCGGCACCGTCTCGACGACACCCGGGAGCGCCTTCTGGCCGATCAGGAACTCGAGGGCGCGCACGCGCGTGTTGATCTCCACGCTGATGTCGTCGCCGAGCTCGACGGAGAGGGCCAGATCTCCGGCCGGCAGGAACCGCAAGCTAGAAGGCGGCCAGGGCGGAGTTCGGGACGTCGGTGATGAACATGTGCCCCGGGCTATGGGTGAGCATGAACGGCGGCTTGGAGGCGAGGGCGACCGCCTGCGGCGTGACGCCGCACGCCCAGAACACCGGCACGTCACCGGGCTGGAACGGCTGCGCGTCGCCCCAGTCCGGCCGCGTGACGTCGCTGATGCCGATCAGCGAGGGATCGCCGACGTGGACGGGCGCGCCGTGCGCGTTGGGGAACCGCGCGCTCGCGGTGACCGCCTTCGACAGCTGCGCCGACGGGATCGGGCGCATCGACACGACCATCGGCCCGTGAAAGGCGCCGGCGGGACGGCAGTCGATCGACGTCCGCCACATCGCGACGTTCTTGCCGTGCCGCACGTGCCACAGGTCGATCCCGGCCTCGAGCAGCGCCCACTCGAAGGTGAACGAGCAGCCGAGGAGGAAGGCGACCAGATCGTCGCGCCAGTAGGGCCGGGCGTCCGTCACCTCGTCGGCCAGCACGCCGTCCTTGTAGAGGCGGTAGCGCGGGATGTCCGTGCGCAGATCGGCGCCCGGCGCCACGCCCACCGGCTCCGGCGAGCCGACGTCCGTGACCTCGATGAGCGGGCACGGGCGCGGGTTGCGCTGGCAGAAGAGCAGGAAGTCGTACGCGTAGTCCCGCGGCAGCACGGCAAGGTTGGCCTGCACGAAGCCCTGCCCGAGTCCGGCCGTCACCCCGGTGAGCTTCTTCGCGCGGATGTCGGCCCGGATCTCGCGCGGATGCCGCGTGTCGATCGCCATCGCGCCGATTCTACCTGATTCCCACGCGCGGCCAGACTTCCGGATTCGCCAGCACGTGTGGCCGCTCGCCGCGCAGGACGCGCAGCATCTCGCTCGTGACCTGCATCGACGCGGTCCTGTGCGCCTCCACGGTGACGCCGGCCACGTGCGAGGAGACCACGACGTTCGGAAGGTTCAGCAGCGGATTGTCGGGCGAGGTCGGTTCCTCCTCGAAGACGTCGAGCCCGGCCCCGGCGAGCTGGCCGCGCGTGAGCGCCTCGAACAGCGCGGCCTCCTGCTGGACGGGGCCGCGCGACGTGTTCACGTAGATCGCGCCCGGCCTCAGCAGCGCCAGCGTGCGCTCGTTGATCATCCCCCGCGTGTCGTCGGTCAGCGGCGTGTGGCAGGTCAGCACGTCGACCTGCGGCAGCATGGCGGCCAGGCTCGGCTGTGGCTCCACGCCGCGCCGCTTCAGCTCATCGGCCGGGACGTAGGGATCGTAGCCCAGCACCCGCATGCCGAGCGCGGCCGCGAACTTCGCCACCCGGCGGCCGATGTTGCCGACGCCGACGATGCCGAGCGTCTTGCCAGCGAGCTCGATGTTGCCGCCGCGACGCGCCTGCCAGTCGCCCTCGCGCGTCCAGGCGTCGATCTGTCGTGCTCGCTTGGCACACATCAGCATGAGCATGAGCGCATGCTCGGCGACGGCCTGCGAGTTCGAGCCGGGCGCGTGGACCACGGCCACGCCCAGACGCGTGGCCGCGGGCAGATCGACGGTGTCGAGGCCGACGCCGTGGCGACCGACGACCTTCAGCCGCTTGCACGCCTCCATCAGCGAGGCCGTGCAGCGCGGCTTGGCGCGGAACAGGATGCCGTCCGCCTCGGCGGCGGCCTTCACGAACGGCCCTTCCGTCTCCTCGTCCACCTGGATCACGCGCGCCTCGCGCTCGAGGTTGGCGCGCCCCTCGGCGTGGATCGGGCCGGCGAGGATGATGAGGGGACGCTCGGTCGGCATCGTCAGGCTCTCCTTATTTGCGGGCGACGATCACGAGGCGGGGGGCGTCGAGGGAGAACGGGGTGCCGTCGAGGCCGCCGTAGACGTCGACGCGGCTCCAGCGCTCCGGCCGCAGCATGGCCGTCAGCTCGTGCGCGGAGTAGAGGCGGATGTCCGTCTCGCCGAGCACCGAGCCGCCGCCATCGGCGTTGGCGGATGGCAGCCGCCACCAGCGCGCGCGCCAGCGGCTCGTGAGCGGATCGAAGGCATTGTCGATGCGCAGCGTCCAGTCGTCGAACTGGCGTCGCTCCTCGACCGGCAGCGACTTGACGCACTGGTCGCGATTGCGGGTGTCGAGCACGAAGAGTCCGCCCGGCACCAGCGCGCGCCAGAACCGATCGATCAGCTGTCGGTCCTCGTCGTCGGAGAAGTAGCCGATCGACTGGTCCAGGTTCACGGCCAGCTCGAACTCCGACGAGAAATCGGTGTCGCGCATGTCCGCCGACACGAGGTCGACGCCGACGCCCGCCTGCCGCGCCGCCGTGCGCGCGCGCTCGAGCTCCGTCTCGCTGAAGTCCACGCCGGTGACGCGGAAGCCCTGTCGCGCCAGCGCGATCGAGTGCCGGCCGAACCCGCACGGCGAGTCGAGCACGCGCGCGCCCGGCTTGACGCCGGTGACGGCGAGGATCCAGCGCACCGCGCGCGCCGCGGCCTCCGGCGTGCTCAGCGCCTGCGAGATGGCGGGCCACGCTTCGCGGAAGAAGCGCTCGCTCTGAAACACGGCGGCTATTATAGTCTCGTTCCATGACCACGCTCGTGACCGGCGCCTTCGGCTGCATCGGCGCGTGGGTCGTGCGCGGTCTGCTCGCCGAGGGCGAGCGGCCGGTGCTGCTCGATCTCGGTGACGATCCGTGGCGGATGCGCATGATCGTCGGCGCCGACGTCGCGAGCCGGGTCACGCTGGTGCGTGGCGACATCGCGGATCGCGAGCAGGTCACGCGCGCGGTGCTCGAGCACGGCGTGGACCGCATCATCCACCTGGCCGCCTGGCAGGTGCCGCTCTGCCGGCAGGATCCTGCGAAGGGCGCCCTCGTGAACGTGGTCGGCACCGCCAACGTCTTCGAGGCCGCGCGCGCGACACGCGGCCGCGTCGGCCACCTGGTGTACGTCTCGTCGGCCGCCGTGTTCGGGCCGCCGTCGCTCTATCCGCCCGGTCCGCTGGCGGACGACGCGCCGCCCCGGCCGGCCACGCACTACGGCGTGTACAAGGTCGCGAACGAGGAGACGGCGCGCGTGTACTTTGCCGAGCACCGGCTCTCCTCGGCGGGGTTTCGTCCGCTCAGCGTGTACGGGCCCGGCCGCGACTTTGGCGTGACCGCCGCGCCCACGCTGGCGATGAAGGCGGCCGTCATCGGCAAGCCGTTTCAGATTCCATACGGCGGCGGCACCGATCTGATCTACACGGAGGACGTGGCCCGCGCGCTGCTGGCGGCGGCGCGCGCGAAGCTCGAGGGCGCGCGCGTCTACAACCTGCACGGCGAGTCGGTCAAGATCGCCGCCGTCGTCCGGGCCATCGAGGACGCGTGCCCCGGCGCCAAGGGCCTGCTGAGCCACGTCGAGGAGGCGCCGCCGTTTGCCGAGGCGCTCGACGACGCGCGCTATCAGCGTGAGCTCGGCCCGGCGCCGCGCACCGCGATGCGGCAGGGCGTCGCCAAGACGCTCGAGACCTTCGCGCGGCTGGCGCGCGAAGGCCGGCTCGACACGCGCGAGCTGGCGTGACCGCGCACCGGATTCGCCTGGCCACCGAGGCCGACGCCGCCGCCATCTGCCGGATCTACAACCAGGGTATCGAGGATCGCATCGCGACCCTCGAGACCGAGCTTCGCACGCCGGAGGAACGCCGCCAGTGGCTCGCGGGCCGGAGCCCGAGACACCCGGTGATCGTCGCGGAGACGACCGAGGCCCTGGCGACCATCATCGCCTGGGGCAGTCTCAACCCGTTCAACCCGCGTGACGCGTACCGGCACGTCGCGGACTTCTCGATCTACGTGGAGCGCGCCTATCGCGGCAAGGGCGTCGGCAAGCTCGTGCTCACGCGGCTCATCGAGCTCGCGCGCGAGCACGGCTACCACAAGATGGTGCTCTCGGCGTTTCCCCACAACGCGGGCGGCATGGCGCTGTACGAAAAGCTGGGCTTCCGCACGGTCGGCGTCTACCGGGAGCAGGGCCTGCTCGACGGCCGCTGGGTCGACACGATCGTGATGGAGAAGCTGATCGATCAGCCCTTCACCAGCCGCTGAACCGGCGTCGTCAGCGCGCGGGGCGTGACGCGCCGGACCGTCGTCCGCTCGGCGTCGACGAACACCGCGAGCGAGGCCACCGCCGAGGCGATTCCGGCCAGCGCGGCCTCGATGTCCACGCGTTCGCCGTCCCCCGGTGCGGGCTCGTGCCGCACGAACCACGGCTCGAAGTGGACGTGGCGAACCTCGAGACGTCGCTCCGCGCGATGCGTCTTGGCGTCGATGCGACCGATGAGGTGGCCGTCGTGGAGGATCGGCAGCGTGTAATAGCCGTGCACGCGCTGGTGATCGGGCGTGTAGACCTCGATCCGGTAGTCGAAGCCGAAGAGGCGCGAGACGCGGTCGCGGTACCACAGCAGCGAGTCGAAGGGCGCCAGGAATGTGGTGCCGCGCGAGAGCGCCGGCCTCCGTGCCGCCCGCGCCAGCCGCGGAAGGTCGCGCGCGAGCGCCAGCCAGCGCAGCCGTGAGCCCTCCACCTCGATCTCGCGGACGTCTCCACGCTCGAGCATGGTGCGCAGGGCTGCCCGGCGGGCGAGCGACATGAAGCGTGGAAACGTCAGGTACCCCGCGAGATCCCGGTCGGTGGCCGCACCCATGGCGTGCAGCGAGCGCTCGACGTGCCAGCGCTGGAACTCGTCCGCGGAGACGGCGTCGAGCCCGCGCGCGGCCGGCAGCGCGCGCTCGAGCAGATCGAACCGCTTCTGGAAGTGCCGGCGGGAGTGCACGGTAAGCGCGCCGGTCATCCATAGGTGGTGCAGTGCGTGCTGGAACGGCTGCCAGTTCCACCAGCCGCCCTTGCCCGCGGGCCGGCGCGCCTCGAAGTCGCCGTTCGCCATCGGTCCGTTCCGCTCCACGGCTGACCTGACCTCCGCCAGCAGCTTCGGATTGCGCCGCAGCCAGCCCGACCACCCGGTATGCCGCGAGCGGTAGTCGAGCATCGCCCGCCGCCACCACGGCAGCGAGGAGGCCGGCACCAGGCAGGCCGCGTGCGCCCAGTACTCGAAGAGCAGCCGCTCGCGATAGACGAGCCGATCCAGCCGCGCGCGATCGTAGGGGCCGAAGCGGCTCCAGACGGTCAGGTAGTGCGCGCGCTCGAGCACGTTGATCGAGTCCATCTGCAGGCCGCCGACGTCCTCCACGAATCGCACCAGGCGGCCGGCCGTCAGCCGATGCGCGCGCGGCCGCGCGAGGTGCTGGCGCTCGAGGAACAGGGCGGTGACGGCACGCAGCGGAAAGGGCGCGCGGGGCATCGCTGGAGACTACCATCCGGTTGCCGCGCCGGCGGCGCTCGGCTAGGGTGGGCGCGGGAGGGCGCGATGGAGCGGACGCCGATCAACCTGGCCGACAAGCTCGCGAGGTTCTCCGAGCACTGGTCACCCCGGATCGTGGCGCGGATGAACGACTACGAGTTCAAGGTGGTGAAGTTCCGGGGCGAGTTCGTCTGGCACGACCACGCCGACACCGACGAGGTGTTCCTGGTGCTCGACGGCGCCATGACCATTCACTTCCGCGACGGCCGCGTGCGCGTGCGCGCCGGCGAGATGTTCGTGATCCCGCGAGGCGTGGAGCACCTGACGTCGGCGGAGACCGAGTGCCACGCCATGCTGGTGGAGCGGGCGGGCACGGTGAACACGGGCGCGGTTGTCGACGGCAAGACGGCCGCCGTCGACGCGTGGATCTGAGCGTGGCCGGCCTGAAGATCCTCTACACGCCGATCGCCACGCTGGTCGCCACCCTGAGCCCCGACCAGAGCGCGCAGATCCTGGCCGCCGCCGGCAAGGACGCAGTGCTCGTCGAGGCGAAGACGCCCGAGCGCCAGCGCGAGGAGATCGTCGACGCCGACGTCATCTTCGGCCGGGTGGCGCCCGACACGTTCGCGCTGAACCAGCGTC
Source organism: Candidatus Methylomirabilota bacterium (assembly GCA_036265915.1). Classification (GTDB taxonomy): domain Bacteria; phylum Methylomirabilota; class Methylomirabilia; order Rokubacteriales; family CSP1-6; genus AR12. Next base: position 19,525 of record DATAOC010000028.1, read on the forward strand.
TGCGCTACTACCACTGCCTGGGCGCCGGCGTGGACTCGATCCTGACCCCGGAGCTCGTGGAGAGCGACGTCATCCTGGCCAGCGAGAAAGGCGAGGTCGGCATCCATCTGGCCGAGCACGCCTTCGCGCTGCTGCTCGGCCTCACGCGCGGGCTCCACACCGCGCTGCGCGAGCCCGACTTCCGCCTGCGCGAGCCGATCCG
>DATAOC010000029.1:0-152257 GCA_036265915.1 Candidatus Methylomirabilota bacterium
GCCCTGAGATCGAGGGCATGACAGGGCGGCAACTTCGAATGCGAATGGTCACGATCGAACCCGGAGGGGTCTTCGGCCCGATTCACGACCATAGAGACAGGCCGGGCCTGGTGTACATACTGCAAGGAACGATCACCGACCATCGAAATGGAGTGGCCAAGGAGTATGGGCCGGGAGTGGGCTGGCCCGAGGACAAGAACACCACGCACTGGCTGGAGAATAGAGCAACGACACCGGCGGTGGAGATCTCGGTCGATATCGTCCGGCACCAGTGAGCTGGGCCGGTCGTTTACCCGCGCTGACGCCGACGCGTTTACGAACCGCTGCTCATCCCGCGATCCAGCCGTACCAGCGGTGGCTGGGCTGGCGGCCTTCGTCGAGATAGGCCATCTTCATGCGGCTGAGGTAGTCGGCGGGGAGCTCGTTGCGCTTGCTCGTCACGTCGACGGCGAAGAGGCGCGCGGCGTTGAGCCCGAAGATCTGCTCCTTCACCGCGCGCGTGAGCGGCGCATAGCCATGGCGCTCGGTCAGGTCCTTGGGGATTGCGAATCGCCGGAAGGCGTCGATCTGCCACTGGGGCGTGCCGTACCAGATCGAGTCGGTGCCCCAGAGGACATGGTCGGCGCCGAACGCACCGATGATCTGGCCGAGCAGGTGCGCGCACGCGGTCGGGTTCGTCGTCACCAGCTGGCCGAACGTGGAGCCCAGCTCCATGTACACGTTGCTCACGCTCGCCGCCTGCTTCATCCGGCAGAACTCGCTCGTCCACGGCACCTCGGCCGAGGTGTCGGAGGGTGAAACGCGGAGCAGCCCGGCGTGGTAGGCGACGAAGTCGAGGTCGGGGAAGTCCTTCGCAGCCTTGATCAGGTCGCGCGGATGGTTGTAGTCGGCGACGGGTCCGAGCGGCAACCCCTTGTGCAGACAGATGCGCTTCACGCCGAGCTTGCGCGCCCGCTCGAGCATCGGATAGGCGATCTTCTCGTCGTCGACGAACCATCCATGATCGAAGCCCTTCGGCGCGGCGCCGGTGTAGCCCTTCCATGCGTCGACCTTCAGCGTCTGCGCCTGCTGATCCATGAAATCGAGGTCGCGCTGCCCGAGCTGCGGGGTGACGAGGCCGTGGGCGAGCATCCGGCGCGACTGCGTGATGCGATTGATCTCGTCGCGGATGTGCGTCATCTCTCGCGGCGGAACCACCGCCTGCTCCGGATACGGGCCGGGCGGCGTGGAGATGAGGCCCATCGACGTCTCGCTGTCGAGGAACACTTCCTTCACCATGTTCGCCCACGACAGATCCGCGATGGTTCCCCGATCGCCGGCGAGCTTCGGATTCAGCCGCCGCGCGGAGCGCCGAAGGCCGAGGAGGGCGGACTTCGACACGGCGCCCGCTCGGCTCGCCTCGGCGTCGCTGGGGTCGTACCCCGCGCCCACGTAGTGCAGCTGGACGTCGAAGATGAACGGCGACTCGCCGGAGCGCGCCTGCCAGGCCGCCGGCTCGGCCGCCTCGACGGGCAGCACGTCGAAGAAGCGCCCGAACACCGCGTTCATGGCGAGCAGCGAGGTGGCGATGCCGCCAGTCGAGCGGAGAAACTCGCGGCGGCTCTGTCCCAGCCGCGGAGCCAGGTCCGCCGCCTCGGCGAGGATCCGCTGCTCGACCTCCCGCTGCGCCGGCGTCTGGGGCAGCGGCGGAAACTCTTCGTTCGAGACCAGGCGCGTCGGCAACGGTACCTCGGTGCTGATGGCGCGACGAAAGCCCTGACGAACGCGGAAGGTATACGGGTTCTGGGTCGTCATCGCCTCAGTATACGGACCGGGTCCACACCCGGCGCAGACCGGCTATCTTGTGGTCGAGGCCGGTCCCTCTACCAATCGGTCGCGTTTTTCGCTAAGGTGAGGACCTGATGATCGAGCGCTACACGCGATCGGCCATGGGGCACCTGTGGAGCGAGGAGGCCAAGTACGGCGCCTGGCTCCGCGTCGAGATTGCCGTGTGCGAGGCGTACGCCCGGCAGGGACGCATCCCGGCGCCGGTCATGGACCGCATCCGCGCCACCCGGGTCGACGTGCCGCGCATCCTCGCGATCCAGCAGAAGGTCAAGCACGAGATGATCGCGCTGCTGACGAGCCTCGAGGAGCAGCTCGGCGACGACTCGCGGTTCGTCCACATCGGACTCACGACCAACGACGTCTGGGACACCGCCACCGCGCTCCAGCTCCGGGACGCCGTCGACCTGCTGATCACCGGCCAGGAACGCCTGCGCCGGGCGCTCGGCGCGCTCGCCCGACGCCATCGGGACACGCTCATCGTCGGACGCACTCACGGCGTGCATGCGGAGCCGACCACGTTCGGCATGAAGGTCGCCGTCTGGTATGTGGAGGCCGGGCGCAATCTCGACCGGCTGCGGCGGGCGCGAGACGTCATCGCCGTCGGCAAGCTGTCGGGCGCCGTCGGACAGTTCGCGCACTCCGAGCCGGCATTCGAGGAGGATGTGTGCCGGACGCTCGGTCTCGGCGTCGAGCCTGTCTCCACCCAGGTCGTGCAGCGCGATCGCCACGCCGAGCTGCTGACGACGCTGGCCATCGTGGGCGCCTCGCTCGAGAAGATCGCGCTCGAGGTGCGCGGGCTGCAGCGCACGGAGGTGCTGGAGGCGCAGGAGCCGTTCGCCGAGGGGCAGAAGGGCTCGAGCGCCATGCCGCACAAGCGTAATCCCGAGCTGGCCGAGCGGATCTGCGGCCTGGCGCGCTTGTTACGCGGCAACGCCGCCGCCGGGCTGGAGAACGTCGCGCTGTGGCACGAGCGCGACATCAGTCACTCCTCAGTGGAGCGCGTGGTGCTGCCGGATTCGACGATCGCGCTCGATTACATCCTCGACCTGACCGCGTTCATCGTGGAAGGACTCGAGGTGGACCCGGCGCGCATGGCCGAGAACCTCGAGAGCTCGTACGGGCTCATCTATTCGCAGCGCGTCCTGCTCAAGCTCACCGAGGCCGGGCTCGCGCGGCAGAAGGCCTACGAGATCGTTCAGCGCGCGTCCATGCGGGCGTGGAAGGAGCGTCGAGCGTTCGCCGAGCTGCTCAACGAGGAGCCGGCGGTGACCGAGCGCCTTGCCCCCGCCGAGCTGAAGGCGTGCTTCGATCCGAGCTGGTACGTGCGCAACGTCAACGCTGTCTTTCGCCGCGCGGGACTCGAGGGCCCGCAGGAGGAGCGCCAGTGAGTCGCGCCGCCAAAGCGGTCGCCGAGAAGGTCGAGCAAGGCGAGAAGCTGTACGAGGGCAAGGCGAAGATCGTCTATGCGACGAGCAAGCCCGGCGTCGTCATCCAGTACTTCAAGGATGACGCGACCGCGTTCAACGCGCTGAAGAAGGGCACCATCCTCGGCAAGGGCGTGGTCAACAACCGGATGTCGGCGGCGCTCTTCCAGCGTCTCGAGAAAGCCGGCGTGCCGACGCACTACCTGGGCACGCGCTCCGATCGCGAGATGCTGTGCCGGCGCCTGGACATCATCAAGATCGAGACGATCGTGCGCAACGTCGTGGCCGGTAGCCTGGCCAAGCGCACCGGGCTCGAAGAAGGCACGCCGATCAAGCAGCCGATCGTCGAGCTCTACTACAAGTCGGACCCGCTGGGCGATCCGATGCTCAACGAGGATCACGTCCGCATGCTGAGCCTCGCCAGGCCGCCCGAGGTCGCGTGGATGAAGCGCATGGCGCTCAGGATCAACTCGATCCTGCGCCCGCATATGCTGAAGCGCGACCTGCTGCTCGTGGACTTCAAGCTCGAATTCGGCCGCGCGGGCGGCAAGCTCTACCTCGGCGACGAGATCTCCCCCGACACCTGCCGGCTGTGGGATCGCGAGACGCGCGAGAAGCTCGACAAGGATCGCTTCCGTCGCGACCTCGGTGGCGTCGAGGACGCCTACCAGGAGGTGTACCGCCGGCTGGTGGGCGCGTGAAGGCGCGTGTGCTCATCCGTCTCAAGGCCGGGATCCTGGACGTGCAGGGCGCGGCCGTGCAGCGGGCGCTCGTCGGTCTCGGCTTCGGCGACTTGCGCGAGCTCCGCGTCGGCAAGGTCGTCGAGGTCGACGTCGATGCCGCCACGCCGGCGGCGGCCCGCGCGCGCGTGGACGAGATGTGCCGGAAACTGCTCGCCAATACGATCCTGGAGGACTACACGATCGAGGCGATGGACGGTGAGCGCCTTGCCGCGCACTGAGCGCTCCGGTAAGATCGCCGCATGAGATTCGGCGTTGTCGTCTTTCCCGGCACCTGGAGTGACTGCGACTTTCACTACGTGATCTCCGAGGTGCTGCACCAGCCGGTCAAGTACGTCTGGCATCGCGACCGCAACCTCGCCGATCTCGACTGCGTGATCCTGCCCGGTGGCTTCTCATATGGCGACTACCTCCGCGCGGGCGCTGTGGCGGGCAAGTCGCCGGTGGTCGAGGCGCTCGGCGATTTCGTCGCGGGCGGCGGCTACGTGCTCGGCTCGTGCAACGGCTTCCAGATCCTGTGCGAAGGGGGTTTGCTGCCCGGCGTGCTGATGCGCAACGAGTGTCTGCAGTACCGCTGCCAGTCCACGCACCTCGTGGTCGAGACCGTCGCGACACCGTTCACCCGCGGCCTCCGGCCGGGGCAGGTGCTCACGATGCCGATCTCGCACGGCGAAGGCAAGTACTTCGCCGATGCCGACACGCTGGCGGCGCTGAAGGCGGGCCGCCGGATCGTGTTCCGCTATGCGACCGCGGATGGTCAGGTGGTGCGCACGGCGAACCCCAACGGCTCGGTGGAGAACATCGCCGGGATCGTGAGCGAAGGTGGTAACGTGCTCGGCCTGATGCCGCATCCCGAGCGCGCCTCCGAGACGGCGATGGGCGGCACGGACGGGCTGCTGCTCTTCCATTCGCTCCTCGGCACGCTCGTCGAGGACGGCACCTTCCTCAAGCGGTGAGCCGGGGGCCGTTTGGCCGGAGCTGAGCCGAAGGTCACCCTCGACCTTGCCCGCAGCCTCGGCCTGACGTCCGACGAATACGACCGCATCACCAAGCGCCTCGGGCGCGACCCGTCGTACACGGAGCTCGGTCTCTTCTCGGCGCTCTGGTCCGAGCACTGCGCGTACAAGCACTCGCGTGTGTATCTCAAGCGCCTGCCCACGACGGCGCCTCATCTGCTGCAGGGACCCGGGGAGAACGCGGGCGCGGTCGACATCGGCGACGGCTGGGCCGTGGTGTTCAAGATCGAGAGCCACAACCACCCGTCGTTCATCGAGCCGTTCCAGGGCGCGGCCACCGGCGTCGGCGGGATCCTGCGCGACATCTTCACGATGGGCGCGCGTCCCATCGCGATCCTCGACTCGCTCCGCTTCGGCGATCCGGCCGACGCGCGCACCCGCGAGCTCATCCGCGGCGTCGTCGCCGGCATCTCGTGGTATGGCAACTGCTTCGGCTGTCCCACCGTCGGCGGCGAGATCGCGTTCGCGCCGGAGTACGCGGGCAACCCGCTGGTGAACGTGATGTGCGTCGGCCTCGTGCGCGCCGATGCGATCTTTCGCGCGAAGGCGGACGGCGTCGGCAACCCGGTGTTCTACGTCGGCAACAAGACGGGCCGCGACGGCATTCACGGGGCGACGATGGCGTCGGCCGCCTTCGACGAGGCGTCGGAGGCGAAGCGGCCGACGGTGCAGGTCGGCGATCCGTTCACCGAGAAGTTGCTGCTCGAGGCGTGCCTCGAGGTCATGCAGACGGGCGCGGTGGTCGGCATCCAGGACATGGGCGCGGCCGGACTCGCATGCTGCACGTCGGAGATGCCGGCGCGCAGCGGCACCGGGATGGACGTCGAGATCTCGCGGGTGCCCCAGCGGGAGACGCGGATGACGCCGTACGAGATTCTGCTATCCGAGAGCCAGGAGCGCATGCTGCTCGTGGCGCAGCGGGGCCGGGAAGACGACGTGCGTCGCGTGTTCGCGAAGTGGGAGCTCGACGCGGTCGAGATCGGCCGTGTGACCAAGGACGGAACGCTGACGGTGCGCCGCGACGGCGAGGTCGTGGCCGAGGTGCCCGTCGACGCGCTGGCGGACGGGCCGCGCTACGACAAGCCGGTCGCCGTACCGGCCTGGCTTGCGGAGCTCTCGGCCCTCGATCCGCTCACCCTCGCGGAGCCGGCTGACTACTCGGAGACACTCCTGCGCCTCTGCGCCTCGCCCACGATCGCATCCAAGGCGTGGGCGTTCCGTCAATACGACCAGCAGGTCGGCCTCAACACGCTCGTCCTCCCGGGCTCGGACGCCGCCGTCCTGCGCATCAAGGGCACGCGGCGCGCGATCGCGGTGTCGACCGATGGCAACGGCCGGCAGGTGTACCTGAACCCGCGGCTGGGCGCGGCCATGGCGGTGTGCGAGGCCGCCCGGAATGTCGCCTGCGCCGGCGGGCGGCCACTCGGCGTGACCGATTGCATGAACTTCGGGTCGCCCGAACGTCCCGAGATCCTGTGGCAATTCGCCGAAGCCATCGAGGGCATCGCCGAGGCGTGCCGTGCGCTCGAGGTGCCGGTGGTCGGCGGCAACGTTTCCTTCTACAATGAGACGCTCGGCCAGGCGGTTCTGCCCACGCCCGTGATCGGGGTGGTGGGCGTTCTGGACGACGCGGGGCGACTGGCGACCCAGTCGTTCAAGGCGCCCGGCCACAGGATTGCGCTGCTGGGGCCGGACACCGTGAGTCTCGGAGGCTCGGAGTACCTGTGGGCGCAGCACGGCCGCGTGGCAGGGCGGCTGGCGGCGCTCGATCTCGGGATGGAGCGTCGGGTGCAGTCGGCGGTGCAGTCAGCCGTGGGCGCCGGACTGCTGATGTCGGCGCACGACTGCGCCGAGGGCGGGATCGCGGTGACGCTGGCGGAGGGCGCGATGACGGGCGCGGTGCTGGTCGGCTGCGAGGTCACGCTGGGCGGCGGCCCGCGCGCGGACGCCGTGCTGTTCGGCGAGGGGCCCTCTCGCGTCGTGGTCACTGTCGAGCGCGCGCGCGAGCGCGAGTTCGAGGCCCTCATGGCGGAGTCGGCGATCCCGTGGCGCTGGATCGGCGTGACGGGCGGCGATCGAGTCCGGATCTCGGCGGGCGCGCAGCGGGTCGACCTCGCGGTCGATCGTCTCGCACACGCATGGAGGAGCGGTTTTGAGCGCCACATGGCGTGACGACAAGTTCCACGACGAGTGCGGGCTCTTCGCGATCTGGAACCACGCCGAGGCGGCGAACGTGACGTATCTCGGCCTGTACGCGCTCCAGCACCGGGGCCAGGAGTCCGCGGGCATCGCGGCCACCGACGGCCACAGCTTCCACACCGAGAAGGCGATGGGCTGGGTGGCCGACGTGTTTCACCCGGAGCGCCTGCGCCGGCTGCCGGGCCACCGCGCCATCGGTCATGTGCGCTACTCGACCGCGGGCTCGTCGAACCTGCGCAACGCGCAGCCGATCACCGCGAACACCGCGCGGGGCCCCATCGCGATCGCGCACAACGGCAACCTCACCAACGCGGACGCGCTGCGCAAGGAGATGGAGGCCGATGGCGCCATCTTCCAGTCGAGCTCCGACACCGAGGTGATTTTGCACCTGCTGGCGCGGGCGCCGGCCGGCTCGCTCGAAGACCAGATCCAGCACGCGCTGCACCAGGTGAAGGGCGCGTACTCGCTGCTGATCATGACGCCCGACGCCATCTATGCGGTTCGCGATCCGTACGGCTTCCGGCCGCTCACGCTGGGTCGCCTGGACGCCTCCTGGGTCGTCGCCTCCGAGACGTGCGCGCTGGACCTCATGGAAGCGGTCGTCGATCGCGACGTGGAGCCGGGTGAGATGCTCGTCATCTCCGACGAGGGCGTACGCTCCGTGCGCGCGTTTCCACCGCGCGAGCGCCTGCAGTGCGTCTTCGAGTACGTGTACTTCGCGCGGCCCGACTCGGTGCTGTGGGGCCGCAACGTCCACACGGTGCGCAAGGCCATGGGGCATCAGCTGGCCCGGGAGTATCCGGTGGCGGCCGACATCGTCATTCCCGTGCCCGACTCCGGCACCAGCGCCGCTCTCGGCTACTCCGAGGAGTCCGGGACGCCGTACGAGATGGGGCTCATCCGCAACCACTACGTGGGCCGGACGTTCATCGAGCCCAAGCAGGGCATCCGGCACTTCGGCGTGAAGGTGAAGCTCAACCCGATGCGCGAGATGCTCGAGGGCAAGCGCGTCATCGTCGTGGACGACTCCATCGTCCGCGGCACGACGAGCCGCAAGATCGTCAAGATGATTCGCGGCGCCGGCGCGCGCGAAGTGCACGTGCGGATCTCGTCGCCGCCGATCCAGTGGCCCTGCTACTACGGGATCGACACGCCGACGCGGAAGGAGCTCATCGGCTCCAGCCACCAGGTCGACGAGATCTGCCGCTACCTCGGCGCCGACTCGCTCGGCTATCTGTCACTCGACGGCATGCTCAAGGCCACGGGCGCCGATCCCGCGAGCTTCTGTCACGCCTGCTTCACCGGCGCCTACAAGGTCGGCATCGAGCCCGAGGCCACCCCCCAGCTCCGCCTCTTCGACGTTTGACGTGATGTCCGACGCATCTCGATCCGAGCGCCGGCTCCGCCGGCGGACTCCTGTTCTGGGGGAGGCATCGGAGGCGGCCACCGAGGCCCCCTCCGAGCTCACGTATCGCGACTCCGGTGTCGACATCGATGCGGGCGACGAGGCGGTCCGGCGCATCGCGCCGCTGGCGAAGGCCACCTATCGTCCCGAGGTTCTCGGCAGCATCGGCGCCTTCGCCGGCTTCGTGCGGCTGCCCACGGGCTACCGCGAGCCGGTTCTGGTGTCCTCCGCCGACGGTGTCGGCAGCAAGCTGAAGGTCGCCTTCATGGCCAACCGCCATGACACGGTCGGCGTCGATCTCGTGGCCATGGGCGTCAACGATCTGCTGGTGCACGGCGCCGAGCCGCTCTACTTCCTCGACTACATCGGCATCGGCCGGCTCGATCCCGTGCGCGTGGAGGCGATCGTCGCCGGTGTCGCCGCCGGCTGCCGGCGCGCCGGCTGCGCGCTCGTCGGCGGAGAGACCGCCGAGCTGCCCGATCTCTATGCCGTCGGCGAATACGACCTGGCCGGCTTTGCGGTCGGCGTGGTCGAGCGCGAGCGCATCGTGGACGGCGCCGCGGTGAAGGTCGGGGACATCGTGCTCGGGCTCGCCTCCTCGGGACTGCACAGCAACGGCTACAGCCTCGCCCGGCGCATCGTCTTTCACGTGCTCGGACTGCGCGTCGACGCCTCGCTACCCGGCACCGGCCGCAGCGTCGCCGACGAGCTCCTGGAGCCCACGCGGATCTACGCGGCGGCGGTGCGGGCAGCGCTCGCCTGCGGCGACGTGACGGCGATGGCGCACATCACCGGCGGCGGCCTGCCGGGGAACATCCCGCGCGTGCTGCCCGACGGCTGCCGCGTCGTCCTCCGCCGTGGCGCCTGGCGCGTGCCGCCGGTGTTCGAGACGCTGCGCGAGGCCGGCCGCGTCAGCGACACGGAGATGCTGCGCACGTTCAACCTCGGCATCGGCTTCGTCGTGATCACGCGTGCGGACGCCGCCGACCGCGTGCGCCGGGCACTCGAAGTCGCCGGCGAGACCGTGTGGCCGATCGGAGAGGTCGTCAGCGGAGCGAAGGCCGTGGAGCTCGTCTGATGCGCATCGTCGTCCTCGGCGGCGGATTCGCGGGCATGGAGGCGGTGAGGGTGCTCGAGCGTGGGCTGCGCCGCCGCACCGACGTCGAGATCTTGCTGGTCAGCGACCGCAACTATCTGCTGTTCACGCCGCTGCTGCCGCAGGTGGCCTCGTCCATGGTCGAGCCGCGCCACATCATCCAGCCGCTGCGCGACATCCGCGGCGCCCGCCGTTTCCGCTTCCGCCGCGACACGGTGCAGTCGATCGACTTCGCCGGCCGGCGCGTGGTCATGGCCGAGGGCAGCGTGCGCTACGACCGGCTGATCATCGCCCTCGGCGGCGTGACGCCGAGCTACAACATCCCGGGCGTGGCCGAGCACGCGGTCGGCTACAAGTGGCTGGACGACGCCGTGGTCCTGCGCGACCACATCATCGACCTGGCCGAGCACGCCGACCACGAGCCGGATCCCGACGCGCGGCGCCGCATGCTGACGGTGTGCGTCGTGGGCGGCGGCTACACCGGCGTGGAGCTGATCGCCGAGCTGCAGGATCTGTTTCACTCGTACATCGTTCCCCGCTACCGCGGCATCGATCCCGGTGACTACCGCCTGCTGATCATCGAAGCCGGCGCCGAGATCCTGCGCGGTGTCCATCCCACGCTCGCCGAGCGCGCGCGCCGGAAGCTCTGGCGCGAGGGCATCGAGATCCGGACCGGCACGCGGGTCACCCGCGTGCTGGAGGGCGCCGTCGAGGCCGGGGGCGAGATCATCCCCGTGGGCATGACGGTGTGGGCGGCCGGCGTGGTTGGACACCCGGCGCTCGCCCACGTCGATGCCGAGCGCGACCGGCTCGGCCGACTGCTCACGCTGCCCACCATGCAGCTCAAGGCGCACGCCGACGTCTACGGCGCGGGCGACGCGGTGGCGGTGGAGGGCAAGCCCGACGCCTCGATCCCGATCATTCCCGCCGCACTCGCGCATGCGCGGCTGGCGGCGGGCAACATCCTCGCCGAGCTGGAGGGGCGGCCGCTCGCGAGCATCGAGTTCGCGCCACAGGGCATGCTCGTCTCGCTCGGCGAGCGCGACGCCGTGGTCGAGGTGCTGGGCCTGCGGCTGTCGGGCTACTTCGCGTGGCTCTTCTGGAATGCGCTCCACCTCTGGAAGCTGGTCGGCTTCCGCAAGCAGCTGCAGGTCGCCGTCGACTGGGGCCTCGCGCAGGTGTTCCCGCGCGACACCGCGATGATGCGCCGCTCGTCGCGGTGTCCCGTCTGCGCTCAGCACAGCGCGTCCGTGCGCCGGCCCGGGGCGGCGGCGTGAGCGACGGCGTGGCGCCCCTGGCGGTTGGCGTGCTCGTCTCCGGCCGTGGCTCGAACCTCCAGGCGCTGCTGGATGCCTGCGCCCAGCCGCGCTTCCCGGCGCGCATCGTGGTGGTGATCTCCGATCGCGAGCAGGCGCCGGCCCTCGAGCGTGCGCGCGCGGCGGGTGTCGAGGCGCTGTGGATCAACCCGAAGGACTTTGCCGACCGCGAGAGCTTCGACGCGGCCCTCGTGCGCGAGCTGCAGGCGCGCGGTGTGGGCCTCGTCTGCAACGCCGGATTCATGCGGATTCTGTCGCCCGTGTACGTCCGTGCCTTCGCGGGGCGGGCGCTCAACATCCATCCCTCGCTGCTCCCGGCGTTTCCGGGGTTGCACGCGCAGCGGCAGGCGCTCGATCACGGCGCGAAGATCGCCGGCGTGACGGTGCACTTCGTCGATGAGGGCCTCGACAACGGCCCGATCGTGCTGCAGGCGGCCGTCCCGGTGGAGCCGGGCGACACCGAGGCGACGCTGTCGGCGCGCATCCTGGCGGAAGAGCATCGGCTGTACCCCGCAGCCGTGCGGCTCTTCGCCGAGGGACGGCTGCGCATCGTCGGCCGACGCGTGCTCATCACGGAGGCGCCGTGAGGATCCGGCGCGCGCTGATCTCGGTGCACGACAAGACCGGCGTGGTCGACCTCGCGAGGGCGCTCACGCAGATCGGTGCGGAGATCCTCTCCACGGGCGGCACCGCGAAGCTCCTGCGTGATTCCGGTGTCGCCGTGCGCGACGTGTCGGACGTGACCGGCTTTCCCGAGATGCTGAGCGGCCGGGTGAAGACGCTGCACCCCAAGATCCACGGCGGCATCCTCGCGCGGCGCGACGTGCCGGAGCATCTCGAAGCGCTCGACAAGCACGGCATCCCGCCGATCGACCTCGTCGTCTGTGCGCTCTATCCGTTCGAGCAGACGGTGGCGACGCCCGGGGTGACGCTGGCTGACGCGATCGAGCAGATCGACGTCGGTGGGCCGACGATGATTCGCGCGGCCGCCAAGAACCACGCGAGCGTCGCCGTCGTGACGTCGGCCGCGCAGTACGCCGCCGTGGTCGACGAGCTGCGGGCCACCGGCGGCTCGCTAGGCGATGCCACGCGGGCGCGGCTCGCGCGCGAGGCCTTCCAGCGCACGGCGGACTACGACGCGGCCATTGCTCGGTATCTTTCGGAGGGAGCTTCCGTCGCTTCCTCCGAGGCCTCCCCCGCGAGCGACAGCGCCGGCGAAGCCGGCGCGCGGAGTGGCAAGTTTCCCCCGCGTCTGCGGCTGGAACTCGATCGCGAGCTGCAGCTGAAGTATGGGGAGAATCCGCATCAGCAGGCGGCGTTCTATCGGCTTCGTGGCGGGGCGGCGGTGGGGTTGGGGGGGATGCGCCAGGTGCTGGGGCCGGAGCTCGGGTACAACAACGTGCTCGATTTCTCGGCGGCGCTGGGACTGCTGCTGGAGTTCGAGGAGCCGGCGGCGGTGGTGATCAAGCACACGAATCCGTGCGGCGCCGCCCTCGGCACCAGCGTGGGCGAGGCGATGGCCAGGGCCAAGGCGTCGGACCCCGTGTCGATCTACGGCGGTATCGTCGGCGTCAACCGCGTGCTCGACATGACCGTCGTGCGCGAGCTGGCCGGCATCTTCGTCGAGGTCCTGTTTGCCCCCGGCTACCATCGCGACGCGCTCGAGGAGCTCGAGCGGACGAAGAAGAAGTGCCGCGTGTTCGAGGTGCCGTGCGACCGCCGCGGGCTGACCCCGCTCGTGCCCGAGTACCGCAGCGTGCTCGGCGGCGTGCTGGCGCAGACGCTGGACGCGGACGATCTGGACCCGGCGGCGCTGAAGACGGTGAGCCGGCGGGCGCCGAGCGAGGCGGAGATGCGGGCGCTGCGCTTCGCCTGGCGCGTGAGCAAGCACGCGAAGTCGAACGCCATCGTGCTCACGACGGCGAATCAGGTCGTCGGCGTCGGCGCCGGCCAGATGAACCGCGTCGACTCCGCGCGTCTGGCGGTCATGCGCGCGCGCGAGGTGGGGCTGCCCACCACCGGCACCGTCTGTGCCTCCGACGCGTTCTTCCCGTTCCGCGACGGCTTCGACGTCGTCGCCGAGGCGGGGGCCACCGCGGTCATCCAGCCCGGCGGCTCCGTCCGCGACGATGAGGTCATCCGGGCGGCCGACGCGCGCGACGTGGCCATGGTCTTCACCGGTCTGCGTCACTTCCGCCACTGAGGAGATCCGCGTGACCGAGCGCATCTACGGCCTGCGTGAGCTGACCCGCATTCTCACCTTGACGCCGCGGCGCGCCGCTCAGCTCAAGCGCCTGGACCTGCTGCACGGCAAGAGCGGCTACACGTTCCGTGAGCTGCTGGCGCTGCGCGCGGCGGCCGCGCTGCTCGACGCCGGCGCCTCCGTACGCCAGATCCGCGACGCGCTGGACGCGCTGCGCCGCAGCGAGCCGGCCGTGCGGCAGCCACTGGTCGAGCGGCGGCTGGTGCTCGACGGCTCGCGCCTGCTCGTGGAGTCCGATCGCGTGCGGTTCGATCCGCGCACGGGGCAGACGGTGCTCGATCTCGACGCGGGCAACCTCGAGAAGGCGGCCAACGCGACCCTGGTCACGGGGCTCGTGCGCCCGCTGCAGCCGCCCGTCGAGCAGGCGGAGACGTGGTTCGAGCGCGCGAGCGAGTGGGATGCCGATCCGGCCCAGTGGGAGGACGCGATCGACGCCTATCGGCGCGTGGTGGCCATCGATCCGAGCTACGCGGCCGCCTGGAACAACCTCGGGCTGCTGCTGCATCGTCTGGGACGCTACGACGAGGCGCGTGCCGCGTATGCGGCGGCGCTGCGCGAGAGCGCGGCCTGCGCCGAGGCCGCCTACAACCTCGGCTCGCTGAGCGAGGACACGGGCGACGTCGAGGAGGCGATCCGCTGCTATCGCCGCGCGCTGGACGTGAACGCGGACTACGCCGACGCGCACTTCAACGTGGCCGGCGCGCTGTCCCGTGCGGGACGGGGCGACGAGGCCGTGGCCCACTGGCAGCGCTACCTCGAGCTCGACGCCGGCAGCCCGTGGGCGCGCATCGCCCGCGCGCACCTCGAGGTCGTGGACAAGACGGACGGCGGCGAGTGAACGTCCTGCTCGTCGGGGGTGGCGGGCGCGAGCACGCGCTCGCGTGGAAGCTGGCGCAGAGCCCGAGGCTCGCGCGGCTCGTGGCCGCGCCCGGCAACCCCGGCATCGCGCGCCACGCGCAGTGTGCGCCCGTCGCGGTGGACGATCACGACGGCCTCGTGCGCCTGGCCTCGAAGGAGCGCACCGACCTCGTCGTCATCGGTCCCGAGGTTCCACTCGTCGCCGGCCTGGCCGACCGGTTCGCCGACAAGGGCATCGCGGTCTTCGGCCCCGGCGCGCGGGCGGCCGCCATCGAAGGCTCGAAGGCCTTCGCGAAGGCGCTGATGGCTCGCCACTCGATTCCGACGGCGCGCTTCGAGACGTTCACCGACGCGGCCGCTGCCCGGCGCTTCTGTCGCGACCTGGGCGCGCCGCTGGTGGTGAAGACGGACGGCCTGGCCGCCGGCAAGGGCGCGATCGTGTGCGCCTCGCTCGGGGAGGCGGACGAGGCCATCGCCGCGTGCATGGAGCGCCGCGAGTTCGGCGCGTCCGGCGCGGCCGTGATCGTCGAGGAATTCCTGGTGGGCGAGGAGGTGTCGTTCTTCGTGCTCGTGAGCGGCCGGCACGCCGCCGCGCTCGCGGCTGCCCAGGACCACAAGGCCGTCTTCGACGGCGACCGCGGCCCGAATACCGGCGGCATGGGCGCGTTCACGCCGGTGGCGGGATTCGACTCGGCCATGCAGGCGCGGGTGATGGCGACCCTCGTCCGGCCGGCGATCGCGGCCCTCGCGGACGAGGGCACGCCGTACTCGGGGGTGCTGTTCGTCCAGCTCATGCTCACGGCGGAAGGCCCGAAGGTCGTCGAGTTCAACTGCCGCTTCGGCGACCCCGAGTGTCAGGCGATCCTGGCGCCGATGGAGGGCGACCTGCTGCCGTTGCTGGCCGACGTCGCGGCGGGCGTGCCGCCGACGGCGCCGCCGGTGTCTCGGCGCGCCGCCGTCTGCGTGGCGCTCGCGTCGGGCGGTTACCCGGGGCCGTACACGACCGGGGTGCCGATCGTCGGCATCGAGGCGGCCGAGCGCGTGCCCGGCGTGCTCGTGTTCCACGCCGGGACGGCCTGCCGCGACGGCCGCCTCGTGACCGCGGGGGGGCGCGTGCTCGGCGTGACCGCGGTGGCGAACGATCTCGCGCACGCCATCGACGCCGCGTACGCCGCCGTCGATCGGATCAGGTTCGAGGGCAGGCACGTTCGCACAGACATCGGGCGGCGGCGCGCCGCCGTCCAGGAGATCCCGTGAGCCATCCCGTCCGCGTGGGCATCGTGCTGGGCAGCGACTCCGACCTCGACGTGATGCTGGACGCCGTGAAGGTGCTCGACGCGCTCGAAGTCGGCAGCGAGGTGGTCGTGGCGTCCGCGCACCGCACGCCGCGCAAGACCGAGCAGTACGCGTCGACGGCCGAGGCGCGCGGGCTCGGCGTGCTCATTGGCGCCGCCGGCGGCGCGGCCGCGCTGCCCGGCGTGCTCGCCGCGTCCAGCGCGTTGCCGGTCATCGGCGTGCCGATCGCTGCCACGCCACTGGGCGGCATGGACGCGCTCCTCTCCATCGTGCAGATGCCGAAGGGCGTGCCGGTGGCAACCGTCGCCATCGGCGCCTGGGGCGCCGCCAACGCCGGCATCCTGGCCGCGCAGATCCTCGCGGTGGGCGACCCGGCGCTGCGCCGCCGGCTCGCCGCGTATCGCGAGCGGCTCGCCGGCGAGGTCGAGGAGCGCGCCCGGCGCGTCGCCGAGAAGCTCAAGTCGCGCGGCTGACGGAGCGCGGCGTGCCGCGAACGCGGGTCCTGCGCGTGGACGCGGCGGCCCCGGCGCCCGAGGCGATCCGCGACGCCGCTGCCGTCCTGCGCGCCGGCGGACTGGTGGCCTTTCCCACGGAGACGTTCTACGGTCTCGGCGCCGCCGGTCTCGATCCCGCCGCGACTCGCCGCATCTTCGTCGCCAAGGGGCGTCCAGCCACGATGCCGCTGCTCCTGCTCGTCGACTCGCGCGCGATGGTCGCCACCGTCGCGGTGGAAGTCCCGCCGCACGCGCACGAGCTCATGGACCGCCACTGGCCCGGAGCGCTCACGCTGGTGCTGCGCGCCACGCCGCGGGTGCCTGGCGTGGTCACGGCCGGAACGGGCACCGTCGGCGTCCGCATGCCCGCGCATGCCGTGGCGCGCGCCCTCGTGCAGGCGCTCGGCGAGCCGGTCACCGCGCCGAGCGCGAACCTCACCGGCGCGGCAGCGCCCGTGACCGCGGCCGACGTGCTCGCGCAGCTGGGCGGCGTCGTGGACCTCGTCCTCGACGGTGGTCCCACGCCGGGCGGCATGCCATCGACGGTGCTCGACGTGACGGTCGACCCGCCGCGCGTCGTGCGGCAGGGCGCGGTGCTAGTGTGAGCGGGTGAGAGTCACCGGTGTGATCCAGGCGGGCGGACGCAGCACGCGCATGGGCGGCGAGCCGAAGGCGCTGCTCCAGCTCGGCGGCAAGCGGATCATCGAGCGGGTGCTCGACGCCGTCGCGCCGGTCGTGGACGATCTGCTCATCGTGACGAACACGCCGGAGCGTTACGCGTTCCTCGGCGTGCGCATGGTGGCGGACGTCTTCCCGGACGGCGGCGCGCTGGGCGGAATCTACACCGGCCTCCGCGCCGCCGCCGCGGACGCCGCGTTCACCGTCGCCTGCGACATGCCGTTCGTGCATCCCGCGCTGGTCCGCATGGTCGTCGAGCGCGCCGGCGAGGCCGACGTGGTCATCCCGCGCACGGGCGAGCAGCTGGAGACCATGCACGCCGTCTACGGCACCGCCTGCCTGCCGGCGATGGAAGCCTGCCTGCGCGCGGGACGGCTGAAGATCGTGGGCTTCTTCCCGGAAGTCTCCGTGCTGGAGCTGGACGCGGCACTCGTGGCGCGCCATCGTCCGCCCGAGATCGCGTTCATGAACGTCAACACGCCGTCGGAGCTCGCGCGGGCGCGCGCGCTGGCGGCGGAGCTCGGCTGATGGTCCGGCTGCGCCCCGTGCTCGTCGTGCACTATCACGAGATCAGCCTCAAGCGCGGCAACCGTCCGCTCTTCCTGCGCCACCTGCGGCGCAATCTCGAGCGAGCGCTGGCCGACCTCGGCGCGCCGGGCATCGCCCAGCTGTCGGGCCGGATCGTCGTGGACCTCGACGGCCATCCCGCGCCCGAGCTGGTGCGCGAGCGGGTGACGCGGGTGTTCGGCGTCGCCAGCGCGACGGTGGCGTACCGAGCGCCGTCGACGCTGGACGCGATGAAGGCGGTGCTCGGCCGCCTGCTGGAAGGGCGCAGCTTTCCGTCGTTCCGGATCTCCGCGCGTCGCGCGTTCAGGACGTACCCGATGACGAGCGTGGAGCTGAATCGAGCGCTCGGCGCTTTCGTGCTGGAGCGCGTGGCCACCCGCGTGGACCTCGAGCACGCGGCGCAGGACATCCGCGTGGAGGTGCTCCCGGCGGAGACGTACATCTCGCTGGATCGCGTCGAGGGTCCGGGAGGCCTGCCCGTCGGCGCCAGCGGCACCGTCGCCGCGCTCCTGTCGGGCGGCATCGACTCGCCGGTGGCCGCGTGGCGGATGATGAAGCGCGGCTGTCGGGTCATGCTCGTGCACTTTCACAGCGTGCCGTACCTGCCGGCGACGTCGCAGGCCAAGGCGCGCGCGCTCGTCGCGCGCCTCACGGAGTGGCAGTACGTCTCCCGCCTGCATCTGGTGCCGTTCGGCGAGATCCAGCGCGAAGTGGTGCTCGCCGTGCCGCCGCCGCTCCGGGTGGTCGTCTACCGGCGGCTGATGCTTCGCATCGCCGAGGCGCTGGCCCGGCGCGCTGGCGCGCTGGCGCTGGTCACCGGCGAGAGCCTCGGCCAGGTCGCGTCGCAGACGCTCGAGAACATCGCGTGCATCGACGCCGCCGCGACGCTGCCCGTCCTCCGGCCGCTCATCGGCATGGACAAGCTCGAGATCACGGCGCAGGCGCAGCGGCTCGGCACGTTCGAGATCTCCATCGAGCCCGACGCCGACTGCTGCACGCTGTTCACCCCGAAGCATCCGGCCACGCGCGCCGGCCTCGCGGAGGTGGAGGCGGTCGAGGCGCGGCTCGATCTGTCCCGCCTGGTCACCGCCGGCGCCGACGGGGCGACCGTCGAGGCGTTCGACTGGCCGCCCGCCCCGGCCGCCGTGCGCGTCTGAGCCGCAACCGCGAGATATAGCGCAACTTGACGATCGTAGACACAATCGGTATGGTGCGTCGTATGGCGGTGATCGCCGTCGGCGCGGACCATGCCGGGTTCACCCTCAAGCAGGATGTCGGCGCGTGGCTCGTACAGCGCGGGCATCGGGTGCTCGACTTTGGCACCCATTCGACCGAGTCGGTCGACTATCCCGACTTCGCGGCCGCCGTCGCGCGCTCCGTCCGGGGCGGCGAGGCCGCCCACGGCATCCTGGTCTGCGGCTCCGGCATCGGCATGGCGATCGCAGCCAACAAGATCCGCGGCGTTCGCGCCGCGGTCGCGGCCGACGAGGCCACCGCCCGACTGAGCCGCCAGCACAACGACACGAACGTGCTGGCCCTCGGCGCGCGCGCGACGCCGACGTCGCAGGCGCTCCGGATCGTCGCGGCGTGGCTCGACGCGCCGTTCGAGGGCGGTCGCCACGCGCGTCGCGTCGGCAAGCTGACCGAGCTCGACGGGGCGCGGGAGGAGAACGACGTCGATGCAGCGGCTCGCTGAGAGCGACCCCGAGATCGCCCGCGCGCTGCGCGACGAGGCGCGGCGTCAGCAGCGGAACCTCGAGCTCATCGCCTCGGAGAACTTCGTCTCGGAGGCCGTGCTCGAGGCCGTCGGCTCGGTCCTCACCAACAAGTACGCGGAAGGGTATCCGGGCAAGCGCTACTACGGCGGCTGCGAGGTCGTCGACGTCGTCGAGGAGCTCGCCATCGCGCGCGCCAAGGAGCTGTTCGGCGCCGAGCACGTCAACGTGCAGCCGCACTCGGGCGCGCAGGCCAACATGGCGGTGTACTTCACCCTCCTGAAGCCGGGCGACACCGTGCTGGGACCGAACCTCTCGCACGGCGGTCACCTGACGGCCGGCAGCCCGATGAACTACTCCGGCAAGTTCTACACGATCGTGCCGTACGGCGTGCGCAAGGACACCGAGCTGATCGACCTCGATCAGGTGCGCGATCTCGCGCGACAGCATCGGCCGCGGCTCATCATCGCCGGCGGCTCGGCGTTTCCGCGGAAGATCGACTTCGCCGCGTTCGGCGAGATCGCGCGCGAGGTCGACGCGGCGCTCATGGCCGACATCGCGCATCCGGCCGGGCTCGTCGCGGCCGGTCTGCATCCCTCCCCGGTCGGCATCGCGGATTTCGTCACCAGCACGACCCACAAGACGCTGCGCGGGCCGCGCGGCGGCCTCGTGCTGTGCCGCGGCGCGCACGCGCAGGCCCTCGACCGGACCGTGATGCCGGGCGTCCAGGGCGGCCCGCTGATGCACGTCATCGCGGCCAAGGCGGTGGCCTTCCGCGAGGCGCTCACGCCGCAGTGGCGCGCCTACCAGCAGCAGATCGTGAACAACGCCCGGGCGCTGGCCGACGCGCTGCAAGCGCGCGGGCTTCGCCTCGTGAGCGGCGGCACCGACACGCACCTCATGCTCGTCGACCTGTCACCGCGCGGTATCACGGGCAAGGATGCGCAGGAGGCGCTCGACCGCGCGTGGATCACCGTGAACAAGAACACCATCCCGTTCGAGACGAAGAGCCCGATGGTGACGAGCGGCATCCGTGTGGGAACCCCCGCCGTCACCACGCGAGGGATGAAGGAGCGGGAGATGGCGGAGATCGCGCGGCTCATCGACCGCGTGCTCGGCAAGCTGGGCGATTCCGCCACGGAGGCCTCGGTGCGACGCGAGGTCGAGGAGCTGACCGCGCGCTTCCCGCTCTATCCGGAACGAACCAAGTGAGGGCCGCTGGATGAAATGTCCGTTCTGCGGGCACACGGAGGACCGGGTGGTCGACTCGCGCGTCGGCCGCGAGGGCGAGTTCATCCGGCGCCGTCGCGAGTGTCTCAAGTGCCATCGGCGCTACACGACCTATGAGTACATCGAGGACGTGCTGCCGCACGTCGTGAAGCGCGACGGGCGCCGCGAGCCGTTCGACCGGCAGAAGCTCCGCGGCTCCATCCTCAAGTCGTGCGAGAAGCGCTCCGTCGGCGTCCAGGCCGTCGACGACGTCGTCTCGGAGATCGAGGTGAAGCTCCACGAGCGCGCCGACAAGGAGATCCCGTCCACCGAGCTCGGCGATCTCGTCATGGAGCACCTGCAGAAGCTCGACCAGGTCGCGTACGTGCGCTTCGCCTCCGTCTATCGGCAGTTCAAGGACATCAACCAGTTCATGGACGAGGTGAAGGGACTGCTCAAGGACGACAAGGGCAAGCCCGTCAGCGCCGTCAAGACGAAGGCCCTGACGAAGACGAAGTAGCGCCGCGTGGCTACCGCCGGGTGGCGAGAACGACGCCTGCGATGACGAGCGCGGCGCCGACCAGATGGTAGGCGCGGACCGCCTCGCCCACCAGCGCCCACGACATCGCGATCACCACGAACGGCATCAGGTTCGAGAACGCCGCCGTGCGGCTCGGTCCCAGCCGCCGGATGACCTGGTAGTACCAGAGATGGGCAATCGTGATCGGGATGGCACCGTACAGCATGACACCCCACCCGACCGGCGCCTGCCACGGCGTGGGCCACGCGCCGTCCACCAGCCAGGACAGCGGGAGCAGCACCGCGGCCCCGACGGCGTTGGCGCCGGCCATGACCCAGACGGGCGGCAGCGTCGAGGCGGCGGCGCGGCTGTAGAGGGAGTACGCGACCCACGCCGTCTGCGAGAGCAGGATGACGAGATCGCCGCGGTTCACGGCGAACTCGAGCAGGACGGCCAGCGACCCCTTGGCCACCGTCAGCGCCACCGCCGTGACCGTCAGCGCGATCCCGGCCCACGTCCGCTTGCGCAACCGCTCGCCGAGGAACGCGGCCGCGCCGAGCGCGACGAAGATCGGCGAGGCGGCGCCGAGAATGCCCGCGTTGAGGGCCGTCGTCCACTTCAGGCCCCAGTACCAGGTCGTCGTGTTCAGGACGAGGCCGGTGAGCCCGAGGACGACAAAGGCGACGTAGTCGCGCCGGACAGGCAGTCGCTCCAGTGGCGCGCTCATCCGGGCCACGAGCAAGAGCAGGGGGGCGGCGAGCGCGGTGCGTCCGGCGGTCAGGAACAGCGGTGAAACCTCGGCCAGCGCCAGCTTGCCGAGTGGAAAATTCCCGGACCAGACGACGATGACGGCGAGCAGCAGCAAGTACGCACGGCGATCGGACACCGGTAGAGCGTACTCCAGCGTCTGGAGCGCCCGGCCGCTGCGCTCCGGTCTCGTCCCCGCCATAGCGGTGTCGCCGGCCGCGTCGCACAACGCGTGGGGTGTCGGCGCCGTTGTCACTTCGTTGACTTCCAGGGATCGGCAATGTACGGTTTGGGCACTCGTCTTCTGCCCTAAACGCTGGCCTCACGTTGAGGAGATCTCCCGATGAAGCGCGCCCTGAAGAAGCTGGTTTTCGTCGAGCCGAAGTCCACGCACCTCCATGTCTACAGCCGCGTGTGCATCCCGCGTCTGGGGTCCGTGCTGCTCGGCACGATCATGCGCGCCAAGGGCTACGATGTCCGGGTCTACATCGAGGACATCCAGGACCTCGACATGAAGGAGGTGCTGTCGGCTGACCTGGTGGCGATCTCGGCGATCACGTCGACGGCGCCCCAGTCGTACCGTCTGGCCGACAAGGTCCGTCAGGCCGGAGCCATCGCCGTCATGGGCGGGACGCACACGAGCTTCCTCCCCGAGGAGGGGATGGAGCACGCCGACTTCATCGTCCGGGGCGAGGGCGAGTTCGCCTTCCAGGAGCTCGTGGATGCCATCCAGCGGGGCGAAGGGTTCGACAAGATCCAGAATTTGACGTATCGCACCGCCGACGGCGGTCTCGTGCACAATCCCGAGCGGCCGAAGATCCCCAACCTCGACGTCAACCCGATTCCGGATTACCGGCTGATCGAGGGCTGGAAGCCGGGCGGCGTGATCTCCGTGGCCACCTCCCGCGGCTGCCCCTTCTCCTGCACCTTCTGCTCGGTTCCCGGCATGTACGGCCACGCGTTCCGGACGCACTCCATCGATCGCGTGCTCCAGGAGCTGGAGAACCACCGCGGCAACGCCTACACGTTCTTCGCCGACGACATCTTCACCGCCAACAAGAAGCGGGTGAAGGAGCTGCTGCGCGGCATGATCGACCGCGACCTGACGCCGCAGTGGGGCGCGCAGGTGCGCACGGAGACGGTCGACGATCCCGAGCTGCTCCAGCTCATGCGTGACTCCAACTGCTTCAACGTCTACGTGGGCTTCGAGTCCATCAACCCGCGCACGCTGAAGCTCTTCCAGAAGAAGCAGGATGTGGCCAAGATCGAGCGCTCGATCGAGCGCTTCCACGCGCACAAGATCCGCATCCACGGCATGTTCGTCGTGGGCTCGGACGAGGACGACGTCGAGACGCTCGACGCCACCGCGCGATTCGCGCGCAAGCACGACATCGACTCGATCCAGTTCATGATCCTGACACCGATTCCCGGGTCGCCCGACTGGGACACGCTGTACGACAAGGGCGACAAGTACGTCATCAACCGCAACTGGTCGTTCTACGACGGCCATCACGTCGTCCACCAGCCGCGGCGGATGAGTCCCTACGAGCTCCAGACGGGCGCCATCAAGGCCATGGAGAAGTTCTACTCGTGGGGCGGGATCTTCCAGAAGCTGGGCAAGCGCGACATCTACTACACGGTCATCCGCTACTGGGGCAAGAAGATGCTGCGCGAGTGGTGGAAGGACGACGAGAACCGCGAGTACGTGGAGTGGCTGCGCGGCCAGCTCTACGGCGAGGCCAAGGAGCTGGCCGGACAGTCGGTGCGGACGGTCGGCGTGCCGGCGCTGCTGCTTCAGGAGAAGATCGGCCAGCTGCTCCAGCGCTTCCTCGGCGAGCTCGGCGTGACGGTGGTACCCATCGCGGAGGCCGCCATGGAGAACGCCAGCGCAGCGGCCCGGCAGACCGTCGACTGTCTGATCACGCCGATCGTGAAGCGCGCCGAGCAGGGACGCGAGGAGTTCTACGCGAGCCTGGCGGCGGTCACCGAGTCGCTGCACGCGCGCCTCGGGCAGCTACCGAAGATCGGCTTCCCGCTCGTCGCCGGGCAGGGGCCGGTATTCGAGCCGTTCGCCAAGATCGGCCTGCTATTTACGCGGAATCTCGAATCGATTCGCAGCGCGTACAAGACGGCCGGTGCTGCCGAAGGGCTCTGGGAAGGGGCCTAGTTCCAGTCGATCTTCCAGATGGGCCCCATGAAGTAGAGGGGGCCCTCGAAGCGCAGGAACGCGGGCGCGGCGCCGCCGGCGATCCACATCTTGATGTCCGGGATGTCGGTCACGAGCAGCGAGGCGAACAGGCCGAGCTGTGGCTTGACGTTGAAGCGCGTCGACGCCACCGCCGTCTCGCCCATCATCACGGTGTCCTGACCCGTCGGCATCAGCAGCATCTTGACCGCGCGCGGCCTGGGCGTGAAGGCGACGATCTGCACCATCGTCGAGGCGCCGGCCGGTAGGTTCTTCATAAGGGTGCCGAGCAGCCCGTTGTACACGTCGTCCGGCATCTCGAACTTGCCCTTCAGCACCTCTTCAGGCGTGTCCGCGTCGCTCCGGTAGCGGACGGTGTACCGGCCGGTCTCGCGATCGAGTGTCGCGTCCAGGCTCTCGGGGAACGACGGCCCGCGCTGCACCAACCGGTAGGACAGCAGCGTGAAGACGCCGCGCTGTGAAAACACGACCGTCTCGTCGTAGAGCGAGCCGTCGCGGAAGCGAAAGATCAGGCGGTTTTCGACCTGATCGCCGCGCGCGATCTGCACCAGGTCGCCCTGGGCGATCCGCTCGCCGCTCGCGTCGCGAAGCACGGGAAAGGCGCGTCCAACGCCCTCGGTGAACCGCACCGGCAGTGGCTCGGCGATGGCTGCTGCAGACGCGCCCAGCGTGACTCCGAGCGTGAGAGCGGCCAGAAGTGCGGTCCTCATGACGGTGTGCCTCCTGTCGCAGCACCTGGGGATGCCGGACGCACACGTCGAGAGGCAAGAACCGTGCCGGGGTGACCTAGGAGGCTTTCGGCTCCTGAACTGACGAGGATTTGCGGTGAGTGCGGCGCCTCACGAACTCCTCGTTGAGTGGCACACCCTTTCGGCAGAGCGGGCACTCCTCGGGGTCGTAGGTGGGGAAGTCCCTGCTCACAAGGCTGAAGACGGGGCGGTCATTGAGATCCACCGACGTGCGGCGCCACAGGCAGCCGACTCCGACGATGTGCGCGCCGAGCTGCTCGACGAGCTCGATGAGCAGATTGAGCGTCGTGCCGGTCGACACGAGGTCCTCCACCAGCAGCACCTTGGTCCCGGGCCGCAGCAGACGGTGGAATTCGACCGGCAGCGTCACCTTTCGCTTACCGGCCGACAGGCCCTTGGTGCCATAGACGACGACCGGTCGCGAGGGGTGCGCGCGCGCCACGCAGTGCGAGAGAATCAGCGCGCCGGGCCCGGTGGAGAGCACGACGTCGACCGGCCACTGCGCGAAGTGCTTGGCGATGACGGCGCCCAGCCCTTCGGTGAACGAGGGCTCGGTGGTGACCAGTGTCTTCTCGATGTACTCGGTGGTGTGCTGTCCGGACGGCAGGAGGACGTGGTCGTTCGCGTGATACGCCCCTGTCCGCTTCAAGATCTCGAGGTGGATCTTCTCGCGGACCTCGGCTTCGACGGCGGCCGGATCTTTCTTCGGGGCGGCGGCGCTCATCGGTTCCTCCCGGCGCATTATCGCACGCTTCGCGGCCCGGGTAGCCCCGAGGGCGCGTGCTAGACTCGCCCGTATGCGCGTGCTCGGTATCGAGACATCGACGCTCGCCGGCGGTGTGGCGCTCGTGGACGGCGACCGACTCGTGGCCGAGTATCTGCTCGACGTCCGCGTGACGCATTCCGAACGGCTGCTCGCCGCCGTCGATCGGGTGCTTGCCGATGCCGCGTGGCGTCCGCGTGATCTCGAGGGACTCGCGGTGGCCATCGGTCCCGGCTCGTTCACCGGGCTGCGGGTGGGGCTCAGCACGGTGAAGGGCCTGGCGCTGGCGCTCGGAGTGCCGGTGGCCGCCGTACCCACGCTGGACGCGATGGCGGCCGGTCTTCCGTGGGCGGCACTGCCCGTGTGCCCGGTCCTCGGCGCGCGCCGCGACGAGGTCTATGCCGCGCTCTATCGCTGGCAGGGCGAGGGTTTTCGGCGCGAGTCGGAGTATCTGGCGCTCGCGCCCGACGAGCTGGCCCGCCGGCTGTCCGAGCCGACGCTCCTGGTCGGTGATGGCGCCGACAGTGTCCGATCGGTCCACGTGCGCCGCGTGCCGCCACCGACGCGGGTGCCGTCGCCTGCCTGCGTGGCCGTGCTCGGGCGCGCGCGCCTGGGCCTCGGGGAGACCGTGAGCGTCGCTGCGCTGGCGCCGCTCTACCTGCGACCGTCCGAGGCGGAGCTTCGACGCCGTGTCCACGCTGACCGTTGAGCCGATGCGACCGGAGGACCTCGACGAGGTCCTCGCCATCGAGCGGGCCTCGTTCTCGATGCCGTGGTCGCGTGGCGCGTTCCTCTACGAGATCCAGCAGAACCGCGTCGCACGCTGCCGGGTCATGCGCGACGCCGGCGAGATCGTCGGCTACCTGTGTCTGTGGGAGATCGCCGACGAGATTCACGTGACGAACGTGGCCGTCCATCCCACGCGTCGGCGCCAGGGCATCGCTCGATCGTTGCTGTCCGGGCTGCTCGGCGAGGCCCAGGCGCGGGACATCCGCCTGCTGGTGCTCGAGGTGCGGCCCAGCAACCGGGAGGCCATCGGCCTCTACGAGTCGTTCGGCTTCAGGGTCACCGGACGTCGCCGCGGCTACTACTACGACACCGGCGAGGACGCTCTGGTCATGGAGACCCGCCTGCCCGCCGATTCGTCGCTTGGCGGGAACCCGCGAGGCCGTTGAGCGGTTTCTGGCAATCATGACGTCGGCGGTTCGGGGCCTGGCGCTGGCAGTCTGCGCCGTCGTCGGGATGCTGGCCGTGGGCGTCGATCGCGCGGATGCGCAGGCCTCGCCGCAGGACATCGCGCGCGGCAAGTACGTGTTCGGAGCAACGGGCGGTTGCGGCTGTCACACCGTGAAGCGCCAGCCGCCGAACGCCGGCGGCCGGCGGTATGACGGCCCATACGGCACCGTGTACTCCAGCAACATCACGCCGGATCGGGAGACGGGCATCGGGACATGGACGGACGAGCAGATCATCACCGCCATCCGGCTCGGACGACGGCCGAACGGCGATCGCCTGCTCCCCGTTCATCCGTATCCCGTCTTCAACGGCATGACGGCCGATGATCTGAAGAGCCTGGTCGCCTTCCTCAGAACCGTGCCGCCGGTGAAGCGCGCGAAGGAACCCAAGCGGATCACGGTGCCGCTGTTCGAGTCGGTGTTCCTTCCCGCGTGGCTGGCCGCGTTCGCGCCCCGCGAGACGCCGCCGGCCACGGCGCCGACGGCGGGCGCGGCGCGCGGCGAGTACCTCGTGCGCGCGGTGGGGCACTGCGGCGAGTGCCACACGCCGCGAACGCTCACCATGGCCACGGACAACAGCCGCTTCCTCGCGGGCAATCCCAAAGGGCCGGAAGACACCGCGATGCCGAACATCACGCCCGACCGCGACACCGGCATCGGCAAGTGGTCGGTGGATGAGATCGCCGAGTATCTCGGAACGGGGGCGAAGCCCGACGGCGACGTGGCGGGCGGCCTGATGGCCGAGGTCATCGACGGCACACTGGCGGGCTACAAGGACCTGACCCGCTCCGATCGGCTCGCCATCGCGCAGTACCTGAAGTCCATTCCGCCGGTGAGCAACCGGATCAGCAAGTAATGCCGTGAACCGTGGCCGGACAGGTGTCCGGCCGCCACCACACCAGGAGAGCGCATGAACGCTGTGTTCGTTCGAGCCGCGGTCGTCGTCGTCGGCATCACCTCGGTGGTCGGCTGCGCCAGCATGCGGCGGATGAATCCCGACGAGGCGATTGCCGCACGGCAGCAGCTGATGAAGGAGCAGGGCGCGGCGATGAAGTCCATCTCGGACAAGGTCAAGGCCGGACAGATCCAGGCCGTCGCCGTGGACGCACAGAAGCTCGAGGACACGGCCAAGCAGATTCCGAAGCTCTTCCCGGAGAACTCCGTGAACCCGAGCACCTCGCGGGCGAAGCCGGAGATCTGGCAGAAGTGGAGCGACTTCGAGGGCTACACCAAGTCGCTGGAGACGAAGGCGCGCCAGCTCGAAGCCTCGGCGAAGGCGGGCGACGGCGCCGCGACTCAGGCCCAGGCCACCGACCTCGGCAAGACGACGTGCGGCGCCTGCCACACCTCCTTCCGGGGTCCCGAGATCAAGAAGTGACATCGCGGCGTCTCCGCGCGTCCGCACGCCGCGCGGGGCGGCTCGGCGCGCTGGTCGTGGTCGTCGTCATGCTGATCCCGGCGCCGGCGCGCGCGGAGACGCTGCAGTTCAAGCTGCTCACCAATTACTCGCAGGCGAGCTTCCGCAGCGACGCGCCGCTGGAGACGTTCGTCGGGACGTCCGCGCTCGACGGCCTCCAGGGCACGCTGAGCCTCGACCCCGAGAAGCCGGCCGCGGCCGCGGGCGTCGTCAAGGTGGACATGAACCGCGTGAGCACCGGTCTCGAGAAGCGCGACGCGGACATGCGAGGCAAGAGCTATCTCGACACCGAGGTCGAGGCGAACCGCTGGGTGACGTTCGAGGTGACGCGCGCCGAGCTCGCCGAGCCGCTCCAGCCGGGGCGGGAGACTCCGAGCCGGATCTACGGCGTGCTGACCATCAAGAACCGGCCCGTCGACACCATCGCCGACGGCACCGTGACGTACATCAAGCTTTCGCCGGAGCAGGTCGAGCAGCAGAAGCGCTTCGGATTCACGTCCGACAACCTGAAGGTGAAGGCGAAGCTCCGCTCGACCTTCACCGACCACGGCATGAGCATCCCGCAGCTGCTGTTCCTCAAGGTCGCCAACGACATCCAGATGGCGGCCGACCTCGTGTTCGTCCGCCAGCCCTGAGCGGGCGGGGAGGCGGGGGCCCGTCCTCCCCGTGTTAGAATCCGGCCGCTCCACTTCGATGGCCGGATCCGAGTCGACTCCCCGAAGGTCCGATCCCGCGGCGCTCGTCGAGCGCATGCTGAGCGGCGATCGCCTGGCGCTCGCCCGTCTCATCACCCACGTCGAAAATCGCACGGCCGCGGTGCCCGCCATCATGCAGGCCGTGCACGCGCGGGCGCGGCAGGCGTACGTGATCGGCGTGACCGGACCGCCGGGCGCGGGCAAGTCGACGGTGGTGGACCGCCTCACGGCGCTGCTGCGCGCGGAGGAGCAGACGGTCGGCATCATCGCGGTCGATCCCTCCAGTCCGTTCACGGGCGGCGCCGTGCTCGGCGATCGCATCCGCATGCAGGCCCACGCGCTGGACGCGGGCGTCTTCATCCGGAGCATGGCCACGCGCGGCTCGCTCGGCGGCCTCGCGCGGGCGACGGGCGAGGTGGTGAAGCTCTTGTCGGCGTTCGGCCACGACTGGGTGCTGATCGAGACCGTCGGCGTGGGCCAGACGGAGCTCGACATCATGAAGATCGCCGACACGACCGTGGTGGTCCTGGTTCCTGAGTCCGGCGACGCGATCCAGACGATGAAGGCGGGGCTGATGGAAGCGGCCGACATCTTCGCCGTGAACAAGGCCGACCGGGCGGGCGCCCCCGCGCTCATGGCCGAGCTGAAGTTCGCGGCGCATCTGCACTACGCCAGCACCACGACCCGCAAGGACGTCGACTGGGAGATTCCCGTGCTGTCACTCGAGGCGCAGAACGGCGTCGGGATCGCCCCGCTGCTGGCCGAGATCAGGCGGCATCGCGCGGTGCTGACGGCGAGCGGCGCGTACGCGGCGCGCCGTCGTGAGCGCGCGCGACAGGAGCTGGAGGCGCTGCTCGTCGACGCGTTCAGGACGCGCGTCGAGGAAGGGCTGCGCGGCGGGAACGTTCGCGCGCTGTTCGACGAGGTCGTGGCCGGCACGCGCGACCCGTACTCCGCGGCCGCCGCCATCTTGCCCGTGTTATCGTTGGAGCGCCCATGACGTCCTCCGGCACCATCCCGTTTCGCGACACGTTCTGGAACGTGCCCGCGTGGGCGCAGATCGCTCTGTACGTCGCGGCCATGGTGGCCATCGCCATCTTCGTCTACGGATTCTGGCAACGCATCGCCGTCTGGCGCGCCGGCCTGCCCGAAAACCGATTCGATCGCATCCCGATGCGCGTGAAGCTGGTGGCCGTGCACGCGCTGGGGCAGGTGCGCACGCTGTCGCAGGCCTACCCGGGCGTGATGCACGCGATCATGTTCTGGGGCTTCCTCGCGCTGTTCATGGGCACCGTGCTGGCCACGCTCGACTGGGACATCACGCTGCCGCTCTTCGGCTACAAGCTCCTGAAGGGGCCGTTCTACCTCTTCTACGAGACGACGCTCGATTGCTTCGGCGCCTTCTTCGTCATCGGGCTCGGCATGGCGGTGTACCGGCGCTTCGTGCTCCGCCCGCATCGCGTCGATCCGACCGCACGCTTTGCGAAGGTCCTGGCGCTGCTGTTCGTGATCAACCTGAGCGGCTTCGTCATGGAGGCCTGCCGGCTCGCAGTCGCGCAGCCCACGTGGGCTCCGTGGTCGCCGGTCGGCTACGCGCTCGGCCGGACGCTGCTGGCGGCCGGCATGACGGAGGGCGCGCTGCGCGCAACGCACCTGTCGGTGTGGCTGTTCCACGCCGCGCTGTCGCTGTTCTTCGTGGCCGTGGTGCCGTACTCGTACTTCATGCACCTCATCACAACGCCGCTCAACATCTTCTTCTCCAAGCTGACGCCGCGTGGCGAGCTGCGGAAGATCGAGAACATCGAGGAGTCGGAGTCGCTCGGCGTCTCCAAGCTGGAGGAGTTCTCGTGGAAGCGGCGGCTCGACTTCGACGCGTGCGTGGAGTGCGGGCGCTGCCAGGCGGCCTGCCCCGCGTACATGGCCGGAACCGCGCTGTCGCCCAAGCAGATCATCGTGAAGCTCAAGCATCACATGCACGGCGAGCTGCCCGGACCGATCCACGGCGAGCTGATCAAGGCCGACGAGCTGTGGGCGTGCACCACCTGCATGGCGTGTGTGCAGGAGTGCCCGGCCTTCATCGACATCGTGGACACCATCGTCGACCTGCGCCGGTATCTGACGCTGTCCGAGGGCGCGCTGCCCTCCACGGCGCCGCAGTCGCTGCAGAACATCCAGCGCGCCGGCAATCCGTGGGGACTGCCCGCCGCCGAGCGCCTGGCGTGGGCAGAAGGCCTCGACGTCCCACTGATGGAGCCCGGCAAGGAGGTCGAGTACCTCTACTGGGTCGGCTGCTCGGCGTCCTACGACAAGCGCAACCAGGCCATCGCCCGGTCGGTGGTCGCGATTCTCAAGAAGGCGGGCGTCTCCTTCGGCGTCATGCAGGAGGAGCGCTGCCACGGCGAGGTCGCACGCCGCCTCGGCGAGGAGTACTTGTATCAGACGCTGCAGGCCGAGAACGTCGAGGCGATCAACCAGTACCGGTTCCGCAAGGTGATCACGCACTGCCCGCACTGCTTCAACACCATCAAGAACGAGTTTCCGCAGTTCGGCGGTACCTACGAGGTGCTGCACCACTCGCAGGTCATCGCCGCCCTCATCGCCGACGGACGGGTCAAGCCGATCAAGGCCATCGACGGCGTGGTCGCGTTCCACGACTCCTGCTATCTCGGGCGCTACAACGGCATCATGGAGGCGCCGCGGGACATCGCGCGCGCGCTGCCGGGCCTGCGGCTCGTGGAGCCGCCGCGCAACCGCGAGCGCGGCCTCTGCTGCGGCGGCGGCGGCGGTCACATGTGGATGGAGATACCGTCCAAGAAGCGCGTGAACGTGATTCGCACCGAGGAGTTGCTCGAGACGCCGGCCACCGTCGCTGCCACCGCGTGCCCGTTCTGTCTCGCCATGCTCGACCTCGGCCGCAAGGTGAAGGAGGCGGAGGAGCGGCTGGCCGTCAAGGACGTGAGCGAGCTCGTGGCGGAACGCCTCGAGTGAGGGCGCTCCTCCGCGCGCTGCCCGACCTGGCGCGGCTCCTCACGCGCCTGGTGGCGGATCCGATCCTGCCGCGCGCCGCCAAGATCGCGCTCGGCGCCGCGGCCGTGTACCTGCTGTCGCCGATCGATCTGATCCCGGATTTCATTCCGATCGTCGGCTACGTGGATGACGTGCTCCTGGCGGCTGTCGTGCTGGACGGCATCCTGAACTGGGTCGATCGCGGCCTCGTGCTGAAGTACTGGCCGGGCACGCCCGGCTCGCTCGACACGCTGGCGCGAACCGCACGCGTGCTGTCGATCTGGGTGCCGCGCCGCCTCAAGGCGCGCGTGTTCGCCGCCTCCTAGCGTGCGCCGGACGCGGTGATGGATCCCGGGTACGCTGACGTCATCGCGCGGCGGCTCGACGTGCCGGTGGTGGAGGGGCCCGACAAGGTCGTGCCGCTCGCCGAGGCCATCCGTCGTCTCATTGCGCCGGGCCAGACCATCTACATCGGGGCCGCGCACGGCCGTCCCAATGCGCTCGTTCGCGAGCTCGTCCGGCAGTGGTGGGGCCGGCGGCCGGAGTGGACGCTGGCGCTCACCGGATTCGGCTCGCCGTGGACCGCGCTCGTCGTCGGCGGCCTGGTGCGGCGGCTGGTCACCACGTTCGTGGGCGAGGGCTATCCATTTCCGGTCCCGCAGTCGCTCGTGGGACCCGAGATCCTCGCCGGCCGCCTCGACGTTCAGAACTGGTCGATGCTGACGCTGCCCCTGCGCGTGCTCGCGGGCGCGCTCGGCGTGCCGTTCCTGCCGACCCGCTCGCTGCTCGGCTCCTCGATGGAGGAGGACAACGCGCGCGACGGCGATTTCCTCGCGATCGACGATCCGTTCGGCGCGGGCGGGCGCACCGGCCTCGTGCGCGCGCTCGCGCCGGACGTCGCCCTCTTCCACGCGTGGGCGGCGGATCGCGCCGGCAACGTGCTGGCGGGCGTGCCGCTCAACGACAACTTCTACGGCGCCATGGCTGCCCGCCGCGGCGCCATCGTGTCCGTGGAGCGCGTGGTCTCCACCGAGTTCATTCGCCGCCACGCCCCGCTCGTCAGGCTGCCCGCGCAGTACGTCGCCGCCGTGGTGGAGGCGCCCTATGGGTCGCATCCGGGCGGCATGTACGGCATGGGGATCCCCGAGCTGGACTCGTATGCCGAGGACCCCGAGTTCATCCTCGATCTGCGACGCGCGTTCCGGCAGCCGGATACCGCGGGTGCCTGGATCCGTGAATGGATGCTCGACGTTCCCGATCAGGACGCCTATGTCGCCAGGCTCGGAT
This sequence comes from Candidatus Methylomirabilota bacterium, assembly GCA_036265915.1. Classification (GTDB taxonomy): domain Bacteria; phylum Methylomirabilota; class Methylomirabilia; order Rokubacteriales; family CSP1-6; genus AR12. The sequence goes on from DATAOC010000029.1 coordinate 32,729, forward strand.
ACCGGCGACTCATGGAAATCAAGGGCCGCGCGGACGGCGACGTCTGGCGCGCCGAGGTCGAGATGCTGCGCGACAACCTCGGGCCCGACGACCGCACGACGCCGTCGGAGCGCATGGTCGTCGTCGCCGCGCGGCTGCTGAGCGAGAAGGTCCGGGCGCAGGGCTATCGCACGTACCTGGCCGGCGTCGGCAACTCGAACCTCGCCGCCTGGCTCTCCGGCTACGAGATGAAGTCGGCCGGCGTCGACGTGGAGATCATGGCGGAGACGGGGATGGTGGGCTATCTGCCACGGCCGGCGGAGCCATTCGTGTTTTCGTTCCGGAATTTCCCGTCGTGCAAGATGCTCACCGACATCGTGCACACCATGGGCATCTTCATGGGCGGTGGGCAGAACCGGTGTCTCGGTTCCCTGGCCGCCGGGCAGATCGACAAGCACGGCAACATCAACTCGACCGTGATTCCCGCGACGCAGTACATCACCGGCAGCGGCGGCGCCAACGACATCACGTCGGCCGCGCAGGAGGTCGTGGTGACGCTCGCGCAGTCGGCGTCACGCTTCGTCGACAAGGTGGCCTACGTCACCGCGCCCGGCACGCGGGTCTCGACGGTTGTCTCCGACCTCGGCGTCTTCACCAAGCTGCGTGCGGACGGCGAGCTCGTGCTCAGCGGCGTGGTGGGCGACGGACCGGAGGCGCCGCTGGTGGCGCGTGCGCGCGAGCGATGCGGCTGGGAGCTCGCGGTGGCGCCGTCGTTGCGCCGGTTCGCGCCGCCGGCCGCCGACGAGCTCCGGCTGATCCGCTTGTTCGATCCCCGCCGATACTTTCTCGGCGCGCTGTAGCGCCGACGTACGCGCGCGCCGGCTGGATGGCCGCACTCTGATCTGACTGGTCAGAAACGGGCCGCGCCGGATCTGACCAGCGCGCGCGGAAGCCGGTGATTTGAGAAGCGTTTCGCGTCCGGTATCGCTTTTGCCCTGAAGCAGGGGCATGACGAACCGAGCGAACCTCATCCCGAGCGCAGCGGCGCGCTACCTGGCTCATGTCCGTCGCACGTCAACGTGGCGTCGTTCACGCCGGTCGTGGCCCTCGGCCTTGGCGAGGTTGTTCATCCCGCGGCACCGGGCGCTGGGATGCGGCGTGCTGCTGCTCACGATCGTGGCCGGGTACGTCGTCTCGCGCCCGTCGACCGCGCACGAAGAGCCGCGCGCGATCATCAAGGAGGCGGCGACGCGCTATGGCGTGCCCGAGGAGCTCATCGCGGCCGTGATCGAAGCCGAGTCGCAATTCAATCCCCGCGCCGTGTCGCGACGAGGCGCGCAGGGGCTGATGCAGCTCATGCCCGCGACCGCGGCCACGCTCGGGGTGGAGGATCCGTTCTCGCCGCGCGACAACATCGACGGTGGCGTGCGGCACCTCCGCGCGCTCATCGATCGCTTCGACAACAACCTGCCGCTCGCGCTCGCCGCCTACAACGCCGGCGAAGTGGCCGTGCGGACCCACAAGGGCATTCCGCCGTATCCCCAGACGCGCGCGTATGTGCGCAAGATCATGACACAGCTCGAGCGGAGCGGCGCCGGCCAGCGGCCGCGGGTCGTCGGCACACCGGTGCGATAGACGGGATCATCGACGGCGGTGCTACGATGTTTACGGGGCGGATGGACGCCCACGTTGGGTTGGCCCGGTCGCCAAGCGGCGCGGACGGCGTCCTGCAGGAGCGCAAATCAGGACGTCGTGGGGGTCTCGAGCGTGGACTCCGTCCATCCGCCTCCTGATCCGCGCGCGCGAGTCAGGCGGCGTCCTGCTCCCGCAGCATAGGGCAAAAAACTTCCGACCCGCCTGCCGCCGTCCACTCCTGAACGAAATGCTCCGCATCCTGAGTCGTGCGCGGCACGACGCCGACGACGATGCCCCCCGCACACACTCCGGAATCGTACATGCGCGCACGCTCGTCGGGGATCCGCGCGCCGACGAGCGCGGTGACGAGGGCCCCGAGCGCGCGGGCGTCGCGGCCACGACGAACGGCGGCGGCGAGCAACCGATCTCGCGTCTCGGCCGTCATGCAGAGCCGCAGATCGACGGCCGTATAGGCGCGGGCCGCGAGACTGGTGTAGGCGCGCTCGGCGCCCTCGTGGTCGGCGAACAGCGCGGTCAGCAGCGACATATTCTCGGCCATGAAGCTCCTCCCGTGGACCTTAGCGATACAGCGAATCGAAGCGAGTGTCACGTGAAATTCGTGTGACGCAGCGTCGCGCACACCTGTCGGTCGTCGCTGAACTGCATGGCGCGATGGATTGTTGGCAAGCGTGGTGCCAGTGAGCGCGATCCCGCGCGCGTGCGCGCGGTGTAAATCAGTACCAACTAGCCGGTGGCTGTGCTCGCGGCGCTTTGACGCACGCGCTCGAGGGACATCGGCGGCCGGCGCGTGGCTCCACGCTTCACCCAGTACACGCATGTCTCCGTGTGCGCCGCGACGGCCGGCGTGATGTCGACGCCGCACAGCGGGCAGCGATAGCTCCCTGGATCGCCGCCGCGCAGCCACCCCAGGCGATACCCGCGCTGGCAGTGCTGGCACTGGACCACGTGGCTGCTGCAGCACAGGAAGAGAATGGCCTGCGCGTCGGGATCAGCCAGATCGACCGTGGGAGGCAGGATCGGCACCGTGACCCATCGGTCGGCCTTCAGCTGCGCGTCGATGTCGGGACGCCGCCGCCGGTCGGTCTTGCGGCGCTCACGGCCCGCGGCCGCGCTCTTCACGCGTCGGTCGCGAAAGCGGCGATCGAGGACCACCTCTGCCTTGGCGTCGTCGGCGAAGGAGCGCTTCAGTGACTGGTAGAGGTCGACGCGGCTGCGCGGCACCACGATGAGGACGGACCGGCCCAGCTGGCGTCGGCCGGCGCCGACGTCGTCCCGTCCGCGCATCACCGGTGGGTGGCTTGGTGCTTCCGGCGCGTGCGCGGGGCTGGCCACTTCGTGCAGCCGCGCCGCGCCCGCCTGCTCGGCCACGTCACGGCTGGGATAGCCGGCCCAGTGCGACGGCCAGCTGCGCTCGGTCACCTCACCACTCGACGCGTCGACCATCTCCCAGACCCAGACGTTGGACTCGGCCAGCCACGCGGTCCGGATGACGAACGCATTTCCCGGCGAGGTCTTCATGTGTGCGCGTCCTCCCTCTGAGGACTGAAATTCTAACGGCCGGGCACGCCGTTCACGCAGCTTTTTGTCGCCGCTGCGCGCCGCCCGCGTAAGTGCGCGACATTGCGGAGCGCGTCTCCGCGCTCGGCTATGATCGCCACGCCGTCGGTGAGCTCGCCGGCGTGGGGTGCCGCAGCTCGCGCAGCGTCGCAGTGACGTCGTCGTCGGCTGGCGCGCTTCGCGATGCGGCCGTCGAGACAACGCTGCGCGCGATGGGCAGGCGGACCGAGACCGTCGTGCCGAGGCCGGGCCCGGGGCTGGTCGCCTCGACGCGGCCGCCATGCAGCTCGACGATGTGCCGCACGATGGCCAGGCCGAGGCCCAGGCCGCCGTACTGTCGTGTGAGTGTGCTGTCGGCCTGACGGAACCGCTCGAAGATGTGCGGCGCAACATCGGCCCTCAGTCCTTCGCCGGTGTCGCACACCACGAGCCGGACGCGTTCGCCCTCGGCATCGGCGCTCACCTCCACCCGGCCGCCCGGAGGCGTGAACTTCACGGCGTTCGACAGCAGGTTGCCGACCACCTGCTGCAGCCGGGTGGCGTCGGCGTCGATCAGCGGCAGCCCGGGCGCGATCCGTCGGGTGAGGGTGATCGACTTCTCGGCGGCCGCGCGCGCGATGGCGTCGCTGGCGGCCGCCACGATGACGTCGAGCGATACGGCCTGGCGGTGGAGGTGAAGGGTGCCGGTGATGATCCGGGAGACGTCGAGGAGATCGTCGACGAGCTGCAGCTGCAGGCGCGTGTTGCGCTCGACCGCCTCCAGTGCGCGGTCCTCCGCTTCGGGCTTGAGCGTGCCGGCGCGCAGCATGCGGATCCAGCCGAGCACGGGCGTGAGCGGCGTGCGCAGCTCGTGCGACAGCACGGCCAGGAACTCGTCCTTGGCGCGGCTGGCATCCTGTGCCTCGCGGAAGAGCCTCGCGTTGTCGGCTGCCAGCGCGGCGCGCTCTGCGAGCTCCTCGGCGATGGCGAGATCACCCAGCGTGTAGCGCCGGCCCGGCCCGGTGAGGATGAAGGCCACGACGCCGAGCATCCGGCCGCGGGCGCGCAGTGGCACGAGCATGAGCGACGTCGGACGCAGCGTCGCGCCGCCCAGATGCCGCGCATCGCGCGGTCGCCCGGCCAGCCATTCGTCGGTGATGTCCCGCACGAGCATCGGCTCGCCGCCCGCCAGGACGTGGACGAGCGCGCTGCCATCGTCGGGTTCCGGCGTGCACGCCGGCGCCGCCGCCAGCGCGGTCTCGAGCGCTGGCTCTCGATGCGCGGCCGTGACTCGTCGCAGCCGGCCGTCGCTCTCGAGCACGTCGACGATCACGTAGTCTGCCAGGTATGGGACGGCCACGCGCGCCATGCTCTTCAGCGTGGCCTCCGTCTGCAGGGAAGCCGCCAGGACGCGGCTCGCCTCGGCCAGGAACGACGAGCGCTGTCCCGCGACCTCCGCCTGCGCGCGCGCGATCTCCGCGCGCAGGCGGTCGGTGCGCTCCGGCTCCGTGCGGCCGCGCTCGCTCACGTCGCGCAGGACGAGGACGAGCGTGCGCGCTCCGTCACCGACGCGCCTCGCCACGATCTCCAGCGCAATCTCGCTGCCGTCGTGCCGCCGCACGGCCACGTCGATCGGCGCGCGGCGGCGGTGCAGCTCGCGCAGCACCGCGGCGTCCGGGACGAGCGCGCTCAGCGGCGTCCCGACGAGCGCCTCGTGGGCGTAGCCGCACAGCCGAGCGGCCTGCGCGCTGGCCCGCGCCACGCGCCCCAGCGCGTCGACGATGACGATGCCGGCCGGGGCGGCGTCGAGCAATGCCTGCACGGTGGCGTCGGCGTGGCGGCGTGCCGCCACCGCGTCGGCAAGCTCGTCGCCGACGCGGCCGACGGCTCGCGGGCCCGGTCGCGCGAGCGCGCGGCGCACCAGCGACGGCAACAGCAGCGCGGCGGCGGCCGCGACGGGATGAACGCGGAGATATCGCATGCCGGGTATACTGGGGGCCTTCGTGATCAGCGTCAATGGTCGCGCCTACGCTCCGCCGCGCTCGCCGCTCGTTGTGCTGTGCATCGACGGCTGCGAGCCCGACTACCTGACGTCCGCGATCGACGCCGGCGCCATGCCGTATCTCGCGTCCGTGAAGAAAGCCGGCACGTGGACCGTCGGCGACTGCGTGATCCCGAGCTTCACGAACCCGAACAACCTCTCCATCGTGACCGGCGTGCCGCCGTCGGTTCACGGCATCTCCGGCAACTACTTCTACGATCGCGCGGCGGACGCCGAAGTGATGATGAACGATCCGAAGTATCTTCGCGCCGAGACGATCCTCGCGCGGTTCGCCGCCGACGGCGCCACGGTGGCCGTGGTCACCGCCAAGGACAAGCTTCGCCGGCTGCTCGGACACGAGCTGAAGGGGACGTGCTTCTCGGCGGAGACCGCCGAGCCCGACGTGCTCGAGATGGTCGGCATGCCGCGGCCGTCGGTGTACAGCGCCGCGCTCAGCGAGTTCGTCTTCGCCGCCGGCGTGAAGCTGCTGTCGACGACGCGGCCCGACGTGATGTACCTGTCGAGTACCGACTACGTGCAGCACAAGCACGCGCCGGGCACACCGGCCGCGAACGATTTCTACCGCATGCTGGACGGCTATCTCGGCCGCCTCGACGCGCAGGGCGCCACGGTGGCGCTCACGGCCGACCACGGGATGAACGCGAAGACGAACGCCGCCGGACAGCCGAACGTGATCTACTTGCAAGACGTCCTCGACGCGTGGCTCGGCGCCAGCCGGGCTCGGGTGATCCTGCCGATCACCGATCCCTACGTCGTGCACCACGGCGCCCTCGGCTCATTCGCGACCGTCTATCTTCCCGACGACGCCGACGTCGGCGACGTCATCGCGCGACTCGAACGACAGCCCGGGATGGAGCTCGTCCTCGATCGCGCTGCGGGCTGCCGGCGCTTCGAGCTGCCCGAGGATCGCATGGGCGACGTGATCGTCGTGAGCGAGCGCCACACGGTGCTCGGCACCTCGGCCGCGAAGCACGATCTGTCCGGCCTCGATGCGCCGCTTCGCTCGCACGGCGGCCTGTCCGAGCAGCGCGTGCCCGTCGTGCTCAACCGCCGGACCCAGGTTCCGCCCGGGGCGCGACTGCGGAACTTCGACGTCTTCGACCTCGCCCTCAACCGTCTCGCCTGAGCGTGCGGGCGCAGGTCGCGATCGTCGGCGGGGGTATTCTGGGCTGTGCGAGCGCCTGGCACCTGGCGCGCGCCGGCGTCCGCGACGTCGTCGTGCTCGAGCGCGGCGAGCTGAACGCGGCCACCACCAGCCAGGCGGCCGGCCTCATCGGGCAGCTGCGACCGTCCGCGGTGAAGACGGCGATCGTGCGGCAGACGTTGATGGACATCGCCGCGTTCTCTTCCGAGGGCCTCCCCACCGGATTTCACAAGACCGGGTCGCTGCGCCTGGCGCTCACTGGCCAGCGCGAGACCGAGCTGCTCGAGCAGGTGAGCCGAGGTCGGCGGCTCGGCGTCGATGTCGTGCTCGTCTCGGCCAAGGACGTCGCGCGACTCGCGCCGGGCGTCAGTGTGCCGGACAACCGGGTGGCGGCCTGGCTGCCCGGCGACGGTTACGCCGAGCCGTACACGCTCGCCTCCGCGTACGCCGCTGCCGCACGCGCACTCGGCGTCCGGTTTCTCACCGGCCGCGAGGTCACCGCCATCGCGACACGCGGGGGACGCGCCACCGGCGTCGTCACCGCCGCCGGCGCCGTCGAGGCGGAGACGATCGTCGTCGCCGCCGGCGCATGGACGGCGCCGCTGGCGGCCGCGGCCGGCGCGGGAGCCCCGGTCTATCCGGTGCGCCACCAGGCGTGGGTCACGGCGCCCATGCCCTGGGTCAGCCCCGCGTTCCCCGTGATTCGCATTCCGGACCGGTGGGCGTACCTGCGTCCCGAGGTCGGCGGTCTGATGTTCGGCTTCTTCGAGCCGACGCCCCTCGGCGTGGATCCCGACACGCTGGGCGCAGGCTTCACGATCGACCGCGTGCCGCGCGATCCGGGCGTCGTCACCGGCTACGCGGGCGGGCTGGTCGAGATCGTGCCGGGACTGCACGACGCGCCGATCGCCGGTGCGACCGCCGGCCTTCCCACGTTCACGCCGGATGGCGAGTTCGTCGTCGGCGCGCTCGACGACGTGGCCGGGCTGCTCGTCGCGTCGGGATGCTGCGCGCACGGCATCGCGGGGTCGGGTGGCGTCGGGCGCGCGGTGGCGGAGGCGATCACCGGCCAGACGCCCACGATCGACCCGACACCGCTGCGTGCCGCGCGCTTCGGCGGCCGGCGCCGCGACCGGGCGTGGATCCGTGTCGCCTCGACGGCGACGTACGCCGGGTACTACGGAGGCACCAGGACCGCATGATGGCGGACCGCGAGTGGATCTTGCTCAACCCCGGTCCTGCGAACACGAGCGCGGGCGTGCGCCAGGCGCTCGTCATGCCGGACCTCTGCCACCGCGAGCCCGAGTGCTTCGACATGATGCGCCGCTGCCGCACGGAGCTCGTCCGTCTCGCCGGCGCCGGCGCCGACTGGACGGCGGTGTTGTTCACGGGCTCCGGCACCGCCGCCGTCGAGGCGGCGATCTGCGGCGCGGTGCCGCCGGCGGCGTCGCTGATCGTGGTCGACAACGGCGTGTACGGCGATCGCATGCTGAAGATCGCGCACGCGCACGGGATCCCGGCCATCGCGGTCAGCGGTGGCATCTTCGCGCCGGCGCGCGTCGACGACGTCGACGCGGCGCTGCGCGGCCATCCGGAGGCCAGTCACGTTGCCGTCGTCCACCACGAGACGACGACCGGCCTGCTGAACCCGGTGGCCGACATCGCGCGTGTCGCGGCGCACCACGGCCGGCGCGTCATCGTGGACGCGATGAGCTCGCTGTTCGGCGAGCGGCTCGACGTCACCCAGGACGGGATCGACTTCGTGACCGCCAGCGCCAACAAGTGCCTGCAGGGGATCCCCGGCATCTCGTTCGTGCTCGCGCGCCGTCGCGCGCTCGAGGCGGTGGCCGGCCGGTCGCCGCGCTCGGTCTATCTGGATCTGGCCTCGCACTTCGTGAGCCAGGAGCGCGACAACACGCCGTTCACGCCGGCCGTGCAGGTCCTGCACGCGATGGAGCAGGCGCTCGCGGAGCTGGCAGAGGAAGGCCTCGCCCGCCGCATCGAGCGCTACGCGGAGAACGCGCGGGTCCTGCGCTCGGGAATGGCGCGGCTCGGCATCGAGGCGCTCGGGACGCCTCACGGCCGCTCGAACATTCTCACCACGTTCCGCCTGCCGTCCGGTGTCACGTACGAGGCGCTGCATGATGCGATGAAGCGCCGCGGCTACATCATCTATGCCGGCCAGGGCGACATCCGCACGTACGCGTTCCGCGTCTCGAACATGGGCACCCTCACGCCCCGGGACATGGAAGGCGTGGTCGCGGCATTCGAGGAGTCGATCGCCGAGCTCCGATGACGGCGGCCGCGCTCGTGCTCGTCGTCGCCGCCGCGTTCCTGCACGCCGGCTGGAACGCGCTCGCCAAGCGTAGCCGGGATCCCGTCGCGTTCCTCTGGCTGGCCTCCGCCGTCGCGGCGCCGGCGCTGTCGCCGTGGGGCGTGCGCGAGCTGGCGCTCGCCGGGCTTCCGTGGCGCGCGGTGCCGTTCGTGATCGGTACCATCGTCCTCCACGTCCTCTACTTCTACTCGCTGGGGCGCGCGTATGGCACCGGCGCCTACTCACTCGTCTATCCGATCGCCCGCGGTCTCGGCGTGGCTCTCGTGCCGATCCTCGCGTGGCTGCTGCTGGACGAGCGCCTGTCGCGACTCGGCGTGGCCGGCATCGCGCTCGTCATCACGGGTGTCCTGGTCCTGCACCGGGTGGGGCGGCCGCCGGCGCCGCTGCCCGGCGGCGCACTCGCCTCCGCGTCGTTCTGGGCGACGCTGACGGGGCTGACGATCGCGTCGTACTCGGTGCTCGACAAGGTCGGCGTGAGTCGGCTCCATCCGGTGCCGTACGTCATGCTCATGGAGGCGGGCTGCGTGGCGGTGTTCGCGCCGTTCATGGTGCGCCGCCTGCCGGTCGCGCGCGCCGAGTGGGCCGCGAACCGCTGGACGATCGCGGCCACCGGGCTGATGAGCGCCGGCGGCTACACGCTCGTGCTGTTCGCCTTCCAGCTGTCGAAGGCGGGGTACGTCGTCGCGTCCCGCGAGCTGTCGATCGTGCTCTCGGCCCTCATCGGCAGCTTGCTGCTGCGCGAGGGACGCCTGACGCCGCGGCTGGCGGCGGCGACGATCGTGCTGGCCGGCGTGGCGTGCGTGGCGCTCGCGCGGTGAGCTAGCCGCGCGCGGTCGTCGTCATCCACTCCCACGCCGAGCGGATGATCTCGACGAGGTCCTGGTGCCGCGGACGCCAGCCCAGATGCTCCGTGGCGCGGCCGGTCGCGGCCACGAGCACGGCGGGGTCGCCGGGACGCCGCGCGCCGACCACGACCGGGATCTCGCGCTTGGTGACGGCGGCGGCCGCGTCGATCACCTCGCGCACCGTGTAGCCGTCGCCGCCGCAGCCGAGGTTGTACGCGCCACCCGGATGCCCGGCGGTCAGCGCGTCGAGCGCCAGCGCGTGGGCGGCCGCGATGTCGAGCACGTGCACGTAATCGCGCACGCACGTCCCGTCGCGCGTCGGATAGTCGTCGCCGTAGACGGTGACCGATGGACGCTGTCCGGCCGCCGCCTGCAGCACGATCGGGATCAGATGAGTCTCCGGATCGTGGCGCTCCCCGCAGCGCGTGGTGGCGCCCGCCGCGTTGAAGTAGCGCAGGCTCACCGCGCGCGTGCCGTAGGCGCGCCCGTACCAGCCGAGCGCGCGCTCGAACGCCAGCTTGCACTCGCCATACGGATTGGTCGGCGCGGGCGGGTCGTCCTCCTCGATCGGCTGCTTGGCGCGGTCGCCGTACACCGCCGCCGACGACGAGAACACGATGACGCCGACGCCCGCCGCGCGCATGGCGTCGAGCAGTGCGAGCCCGCCCAGCACATTGGTGCGGTAATAGCGTGCGGGATGGATGACCGACTCGCCGACGAGCGACTCCGCGGCCATGTGCACGACGGCGTCGATGCGGTGCTCGCGCAGCTCGCGCGTGAGCTGCTCGCCGTCGAGAAGATCGACCTGAACGAACGCCGCACCGGACGGCACCGCGTCGCGGTGGCCGCGCACGAGATTGTCGCCGACCACAACGGCATGACCCTGCTGGAGGAGCCACTCAGCCACCACGCTGCCGATGTAGCCGGCACCTCCGGTCACGAACACGCGCATGGGGCACACGATACCACGCGCGTCGCCGACACCACGCGGACGGCGGGGCCGGTGCCGCGGTGTCAGCGCGCGAGCGCGGCGGCGATCCGGAGCGCCAGCGGCGTGCTCTCGAGCGTCTCGAGCGGCGCCGGGAGTGCGATCGACCAGTTCGGTCGCTCGTCGGTCGTGCCGGGAACGTTCGGACGCTCGCGTACGGCGAGCGCGTCGTCCAGAGTCGCCGTCACCAGGCGCGACGGCACGCGCGCGAGCAGCGCGTGCGCGGCGGCGATGACGTCCTCGGCCGGCGCGTCGAGCGGGCGGCCGGTGGCGACGGCGAGACGCTTGCGGATGGCGTCGAGCGCGGCCTCGTTGGGCTCGAGGCCGAGGGCCCGTTGCTCGACGAGATCCGCGCCCGTCCACAGGCCGGCGATGGTGGGGAGATCGTGCGTCGTCACCGCCGCCATCGCCAGCTCCGGATACGACGCGGGCGCGCCCTCCTCGAACCAGAGGACCCGATACGACAGCACGCCGCGCTCGGCCAGTCGCTCGCGCACCCCGGCCTCGACCGTGCCGAGGTCCTCGCCGACCACGAACGCGCCGGCGCGGGTGCTCTCGAGCGCGACGATCGCGAGGAGATCGTCCGCGGGATACCGCACGTACGCGCCGTCTGCCGGGGTGAGTCCTGTCGGAATCCAGTACAGCCGGAAGAGTCCCATGACGTGATCGATGCGCAGGCCTCCGGCGTGGCGAAGCGCCGCCCGGATGGTCTGAACGAACGGTGCGTACCCGAGCGCGCGCAGCCGGTGGGGAATGAACGGCGGCAGGCCCCAGTCCTGTCCGCGCCTGACGTAGCGGTCGGGCGGCGCACCCACGCTCGCGCCAGTGGCCAGCGCGTCCTGCCAGGCCCAGGCGTCGGCGCCGTCGGGGTCGACGCCGATGGGAAGGTCCTGCATCACGCGGATCTCGGCGCCCGCGGCCTGCAGCTGCGCCTCGAGGCGCCACTGCAGCCACTGGTGAAACCGGACGCGCTCGGCGTGCTCGGCGGCAAACGCGTCGACGGCGGCAGTGCCGGGACGTCGGAACTGAGCGGGCCAGGCGCGGAAGCCGGCTCCGAAGCGCTCCGCCAGCACCGAAAAGATCGCGAACTCGCGAAGACTTGGACCCCCCTCGTTCACGTAGCGATCGAAGGCGGCCTCGCGTCCGCCGTCGCACGCGAACAGCTGTTGCAGCGCCCTCATCTTCAGCGCGAAGACCCGCGGGCGATCGATGAGCCGGTTCTCGTTGAGGGCGCGACCGAGCCGGCCCAGCTCTTCGAGCTCGGGTCCGAGCGCCTCGGCGCCGGGTATCTCCTCGATGCGCAGGTAGAGCGGATTGAGGAAGCGGCGACTGCTCGCGCAATACGGGCTCGGCTGCTGGGTCGCAAGCGGCAGCGGTGCCGTGAGCGGATTGATGAGGAGGATGCGCGCGCCCAGCTCGGCCGCCCAGCGTCCGAGGCGGCGGAGATCGGCGAGGTCACCGATGCCCCAGGAGGCGGTCGAGCGCGTCGCGTAGAGCTGCGCCGCCCACCCCCACGCGCGCGATGGCGGCAAGGGGCAGCGCGCCGGCGCGACGATCAGCGTCCGCGGCTCGGGCTCCGAGCGCGTGACGAGCGTGTGGTAGCCGAGCGGCAGGTCGGCGGGCAGCCGGCGGTCCACGTCGAGCGTCTCCTGCGACTCCAGCGTGATGCGACCGGGGCCGTCGATCCCGTGCGCCTCGCCCGCCCGGACGACGAGCACGCGCCCCGGTGGTGGCGCGTCGCCCTCGGCACTCATGGCGGCGCGGACGGCCCGGCGACTCTCGGCCGAGACCGGTCGCCACACCCCGAGCGCGTCCTCGTAGCCATCGGCGATCGACCAGGCATCCGTCGTCGGCGACCGCATGGCTGCCATGGCATCAAGCTCCGTGCCGTCGCCGGCGCGTCGGCGAATGCAGGATCGCACCGAGGTCGGCGCCCGGGTGGTTTCGCAGCGCCTTCCACAGGTCGCCGACCTTCCGGACACGGTCCGGCATCGTGGCCAGCGTGAACTCGCCGCGATCCACGCCCGCGTGGATCTCGCGCCAGGTGAGGGGCGCCGACACGCCGGCGTCGGCAGTGGCGCGGACGCTGTACGCCGTCGCGAGGGTCTTGCCACGGATGTTCTGCAGGTAGTCGATGTAGACGCGGCGCCCACGTGCGTCCACGGCGCGCTCGACGGTGGCGAGCTTCGGACGCCGATCGGCGACGACGGTGGCGATGATCTCGCAGAACAGGCGTCCCGTCTCGTAACTGGTGTGCGGCGGCAGCGGAATGTAGATGTGCAGGCCCTGGGCGCCGGACGTCTTGGCAAGGGCCGGGGTGCCCAGGCGCTCGAGCTCGTCGTGGATGAAGCGCGCGACGTCGACGACCGCGCCGAACGTCACCCCGGGCATGGGATCGAGGTCGAGCACGACGTGATCGGCGTCGTCGAGCGATCCCACCCGGGAAAAGCACGGATCCTGCGAGATCGCCGCGATCTGCGTCATGAAGAGCAGGGTGGCGAGCGATCCGCCGACGAGCCGGGACGGCACCTCGCGGTCGCCGGGCAGCGTCGCCTCTCGCACGCCGGGTGGGACATCGGTGGGCGCCCTCTGCTGGTAGAACGCCTTGCCGCGGACGCCGTCGGGGAAGCGCCGCATGACGAGCGGGCGGTCGGCGACGGTCGGCAGCAGCAACGGGGCGGCCCACGCGTAGTAGCGCATGAGCGTGCCTTTCGTCATGCCGCTCGCCGGCCAGAACACCTTGTCGAGATGGCCGACGGTGAGCTCCACGCCGCCGGGTAACGACACGAGGCCCTCGCCGCCGCGGTGCTCGATCTCCGTCAGTGTTTCGATGACCGCGGACATCGGGCCCGTGACCGTCGGCCACGCCGAGACCGGCTTGCTCGGCCGGCGTTGCCGCCGGGCAGTCTGGGCGCCGAGCGGCTCGCGCCGCACGGAGGCGGCGGGCACGTCGTCCCGCACACCGAGATACTTCGGGTGGCGGAACACGCCGTCCTCGGTCCACTCCGCGAACCCGACGGTGACGACGACCTCGGGACGCGTCCAGTGCGGCTTCTCGTTCGTCCGCGGTCGGGTCGCAAACGGGCAGACACCGGTCTCGAGCGGCCGCAAGATCTTCGCGAGGCGTTCCAGCTCACGATCGCTGAACCCGGTGCCGGTGTGCCCGACATACCGGAGCGCACCACTCTCCCAGACGCCGAGCAGCAGGGCGCCGAAGTGGGCGCGGCTGCCCCGTCCCTCCGTGTAGCCGCCCACGACGGCGTCCTGCCGGCGAACGATCTTGATCTTCCGCCAGGCGGGGCTGCGGCGACCGCTCTGGTAGGGCGCATCGAGGGCCTTCGCGACGATCCCTTCCCAGCCGCGCTCGATCGCCTGCCGGTAGAGCGACCGGCCGTCTCCGGCGTGGAAGTCGCTGAGCCGGAGCACGCGCGTCCCGGTATTGCCGAAGATCCGCTCGAGCCGGGCGCGGCGCGCCGTGAGCGGCAGCGGCCGCACGTCGAGCTCGCCGTCCCTGAGCACATCGAACGCGATGAACGCGACCGGCTGCGTCACCAGGCGGCCGCCGTTCGCCGGCACCGCGGCCAGGTGAATGCGCCCCTGCAGGCGCTGGAATCCCGCCGGCTCGCCGCTCGGGTCGAGGGCCACGATCTCGCCGTCGAGCAGCACGTCGGCTTTCAGGCCGTGGGCGAAGACGGAAAGGGCGCGCGCGACCTCGGGAAACTGCCCGGTCTTGTCGTTGCCGAGGCGCGACCAGATCCGGACGGCGTCGGGGCCTCCCCCGGCCCGGACGGTGACCAGCGCGCGGATACCGTCGTACTTCGGCTCGTAGGCGAACCGCGCACTGTCGAGTGGCGCCGGCCCCAGCGAGGCCAGCATCGGACGGAGCACCGGGTGTGGCATCGGCGTTGCCCTAGTGTAGACGCGGCCGATTCGCCGTATCCTCGAGGCGGCCACCGAGAACTAACGGCAACGTTCTTGCTCTTCCGGACCTCCGGAGGTGACCCCTATGAAGGCAACCGACCTACTCAAGAAGCAGCATCGGTCCGTGGAGAAGCTCTTCAAGAAGGCCCAGAACACCGAGGACGCCCGTGGCCGGCGTCAGCTCATGGAGCAGATCGCCAGCGAGCTCCAGATGCACACGAAGATCGAGGAAGAGATCTTCTATCCGGCGGTACGCGAGACGGGCACGTCGAAGGCCTCGGAGATGGTGGACGAAGCGTTCGAGGAGCACCACGTCGTGAAGCTCGTCCTGGAGGAGCTGCCGAAGGTCGATCCCGAGGACGAGCGGTTCGAGGCGAAGATGACCGTTCTCTCCGAGCTCGTCGAGCATCACGTCGAGGAGGAAGAGGGCGAGATGTTCCCGATGGCCGAGAAGAAGCTGGGCGCCCAGCGCATCAAGGACCTGGGGCAGCAGATGGAGCAGATGGCCGGGAGCGCGGGTCAGCGCCGGGCTGCGTGATGCGGCGCGCGGCGGGCTTGCTCTTGATTCTGGCGCTCGTGGGGGCGGCGCTCTGGGCCACCGGCGTCGTCTCGGTCAAGATCAACCCGCCGATCACGCGCACGGCAAGTGCCTCGCCCTTCTGGCGTGAGGTCAGCGGCGAGGCCGCGCTCCCGCCCGCGCTCCGCGTCTGGGTCGACCTCGCCAAGGCCGCCAAGCCGGCCGTCGTCAACGTCTCGACGACCCAGCGGGCCCAGGCGCGAGGTCCGCTGAGCGACGAGTTCTTCCGGCGGTTCTTCGAGCAAGGGCCGCGTGACGAGACGCCGCGCGGTCGGCAGAGCCTCGGCTCGGGCGTCATCGCGTCCAGCGAGGGCTACATCGTCACGAACTTCCACGTCGTCCGCGGCGCCGACGCCATCGTCGTGCGGCTGGCGGACCAGAGCGAGTTCCCGGCCAAGCTCGTGGGCAGCGACGCGAAGTCCGATCTCGCGCTGCTGAAGATCGACGCGCGCGGCCTGCCTGCGATGCCGTTCGGCGACTCGGACCGGCTCGAGGTCGGCGAGCCGGTCATGGCGATCGGCAATCCCTTCGGACTCGACCAGACGGTCACCACGGGCATCGTGAGCGCCAAGGAGCGCTTCATCGGCAGCGGACCGTACGACGATTTCATCCAGACGGACGCGTCGGTGAATCCGGGCAACTCGGGCGGCGCGCTGGTGGACACCCGTGGCGCGCTGGTCGGGATCAACACCGCGATCTTCTCGCAGACCGGCGGCTCGGTCGGCATCGGCTTCGCGATTCCCGTGAACATCGCGAAGGAGGTACTCGGGCAGCTGCGCGCCACGGGCAAGGTCGTTCGCGGCTATCTCGGCGTGGCGGTGACGCCGGTGACGCCCGACGCCGGAAAGTCCGCGAACCTGCCGGCACGGCGCGGTGCGCTCGTGGCCGAGGTGGTCCCGGGCTCGCCGGCAGCTGGGGCCGGCATCAAGCCCGGTGACGTCGTCGTCCGCTTCAACGGCGACGAGGTCCAGGATCCGCACGACCTCACGCGCCGGGTGGCCGGCACGCCGCCGGGCCAGCAGGTCAAGCTCGAGCTCGCGCGCTCGAACGGCACGGTGACGGTGGCGCCCAGGCTGTCGGTGCTGAAGGACGCGCCCACCGCGGAGGACCGCTGAGCGGCGGCGGCGGTCTGCTACGATCACCGCCATCACACGCCCCGCACCCAAAGGAGAAGCGTCATGAAGAGGCTCATTGCCCTGGTCGCCGTCGTGCTCTTCGCGTTCGGTGTCGGCGTCACCCCCGCCCTCGCGCAGAAGGACGCTCCCAAGGCCGACACGAAGTCGGCGCCGAAGACGACCGGCGCCAAGGAGATGCCGAAGGAGAAGATCGATCTGAACAGCGCGTCCGCGGAGCAGCTGCAGACGCTGCCCGGTATCGGCGAGGCGCTCTCCAAGAAGATCGTCGACAACCGGCCGTACAAGCGCAAGGACGAGCTCGTGCAGAAGAAGATCGTGCCCGGCGCGACCTACGACAAGATCAAGGATCACGTGATCGCCAAGCAGTCGACCGCCGAGAAGGCGGACGACACGAAGAAGTCCGACAAGCCGGCGCCGACGGCGGCCACCAAGAAGTGACGCGCGGCGGGGGCGGCCACGCCGCCCCCGCGTCTCACCGCGGGCGCCGGGGCGGCATCATCCCGTTGAGCGCCAGCCGTCCGCCGTCCACGTACACCGTGCTGCCCGTCATGTACGACGACATATCCGACGCCAGGAAGACCGCGACCTCGCCGATCTCCCGCGGCTCGGCCACGCGCTGCATCGGCGTGCGAGCGTAGACGCCGTCCTTCCACTTCCGGTTCCGCAGCAGGTGGCGCGTGAGCCCGGTGACGACGGTGCCGGGGCCGATCGCGTTCACCCGGATGCCATGTGGCGCCAGGGCGATGGCCATGGCCTTCGTGAGCTGGCGGACGCCGCCTTTGGTGGCGGCATAGGCGGCCGACTCGGGCCGCGCGACCTCCGCGTTCACCGACGACAGCGTGATGATGACGCCCGCGCGGCGGCGCGCCATCCGGCGGGCGGCGGCCTGGGCGACGAGGAACGTGCCCTTCAGGTTGGTGTCGATGATCCGGTCCCAGGTCGCCTCGTCGAGATCCAGGAACGGGACAATGGGCTCGATCGCCGCGTTGGTGACCGCGATGTCGAGCCGCCGCCATTTACGCTCGATGGCCGCGACCCCGTCGTCCACGGAGCCTTTGCTCGCCACGTCCATGTGCAGGGCGAGCCCGCGCCCGCCGAGACGGCGAGCGGTTGCCGCGGCCGTCTGTGGATCGATGTCGGCCACGGCGACGCGCGCGCCCTCCCGCGCGAATGCCAGCGCGATCGCCTCGCCGATACCCCGGCCGCCTCCGGTCACGAGCGCTACCTTGTCCTTGAGTCGCATGCCTCGTCCTTCCCGGCAACGGCGGAGTCGACAGCCCCGCCGCCCGTGGCTGCGCATCGTACTGCAGTCGGCGGCGCCGTGCCGTGGCCGACCACGGCGATGCTAGAATCCCGGCGACGATGCGGGTGTGGCGCGTGTTCGCGACGTATCTGGCTGCGGTGGCCGCGATCTTTGCCACGTCGGGTATCGCCATCCTGGCCCTCAAGTCGATGTTCCCCGACGTCGCCGATCAGGCCCTCTTCGAGAGCCTGCCCGGCCTGATCGCCGGCAGTCTCGCGTCGTCCACGGCGCTGATCCTCACGATCCTGATCATGGTGCAGCCCCCCACCGCGGCGGCGCTGCGGCTGCTTCCGGGCTGGGAGACCGGGCGGGCGCTCGCCATCATGGTGCTCGGCATGCTCGCTCTGGGACAGCTCCTCGACTCGCTCACCTGGCTGCTCGGCTGGGGGCAGCAGGGCGCCATGGCGCTGGTGCGCCGCGCGCTCGAAGGCACGGTCGGGCCGGAGCTCTTCGCGGCCGTCGTCGTGTTCGGACTGCTGGCCGGCGCCGCGGAGGAGATCTTCTTTCGCGGCTTCATGCTCGCGCGACTGCGGGAGCACTGGAGCGGCACGGCGGCCATCCTGGTCACCGCGGCGTGCTTCGGCATCCTGCACGTCGACGAAAGCGGCGTTCACATCGTGCTGGCGTTCGCCATGGGGATGTATCTCGGATTCGTCGTCGAGCGCACGGGCAGCACGCTGCCGGCGATCGTGTGTCACGTCGTGAACAATATCGTCTACACCCTGCAGACGGCGCTCGGCGGCACGCTCGAGGATCGGCGGAGCAACGCCGCCGTTGCCGCGGCGTGCGCGCTGCTGTTCGCCGCGTGTCTGGCGTGGCTGCGGCGCGTACAGCCGCCGCCCACGCCCGCATGACGGTTGCGGCGCAGCGCGGCCCGGCGGTACGCTACGGCACGCGTGTCCACAGTCGAGCCCTAGCCCCGGAGACCACCATGGCCGAGCTGACCCGTCGCTATGTCGTCATGACGCTTGCCACCGAGGCGCCGTTCGATCCCGCCGATCCCGACGGCGTGTTCGTGCTGAAGCCGTGGAAGGACCCGGCGGCGCTCCGCGCGCTTCTCGCGTATCGCGACAGCTGCTACCCCGAGCTGGCGCGTGACCTCGACGCGTGGATCCGCGCGATCCAGTCGGGGCCGAAAGTCCGCGGCGACGTGGGCACGCGCAACGAGCCGCATGCGAGCAAGGGACACGTGAAGGCGAAGTCGGGCGGTCATCCGCGCGCGAAGCCGGCCTCACGGCGCTCGCTGCGCCGGCGCAAGCGCCGGTGACGGTCGATATCCTGGCGGCGGCGCTCGCCGCGCGCGACGAGCCGTGCCCGCACACGCCGCCGAGTGCCACGCGGCGTCTGACGGTCGCCGAGGCGTACGAGGCGCAGGATCGCGTGCGTGAGGCGCTCGTCGGCCGCGGCGAGCGCGTCGCGGGATGGAAGGCGGGCTTCACCAACAAGGCGGCGCAGGACGCCTACCGGGTCGCGGAGCCGGTGTGCGCCTTCCTGCTGACGAGCGGCGTGCTGTCCAGTGGTGCCGAGATCGCGGCCGCCCGCTTCGTCCGCGCCGGGGTCGAAGCCGAGATCGCGTTCGTCATGAAGGAGCAGCTCGCGGGCCCTGGCGTGACGCCGGCTCGCGCGATGCTCGCCGTCGCCGGCGCCATGCCGGCGCTGGAGCTGATCGACGTTCGCTACCGCGGCCAGGCGCTGGGCACCGACCTGATCGCGGACGGCGTCTACGCCAAGGCCATCGTGCTGGGCGGCGCGCTCACGCCGCTGGCGGGCATCGACCTCGCGCTGGAGGGCCTGCTCTACGAGCTGAGCGGCGCCGTCGTCGGCACCGCGACCGCGGCGGAGGTGTTGGGCACGCCGCTGAACTCGCTGGCCTGGATCGCCAACCATCTGGGTGGCCGGGGGCTCGCGCTACGGGCCGGCGATGTCGTCATGAGCGGCTCGGTCTCCAAGATTCTCCAGCCCAAGGCGGGCGACACCGTGCGGGCCACGTTCACGCGACTCGGGTCCGTGTCCGTTCGCTTCGCGTGAGCGCTCGCACGCGGCGTCGCCTCCGGCGCGCCGATCTCGTGACGCGGTGACGCTGTCCATGGACCGCGTCGTCGCGCTCACCCGCGCGCGTCTCGCCGCGCGCGAGCGTCGCACCGTCGTCGGGGGACCGCTGGTGAAGGCGGCCGTGCTGCTGCCGCTGCTCGATCGCGGCGAGCCGCACCTCGTGTTCGCGAAGCGCACGGAGCACGTCGGGACTCATCGCGGGCAGATCTCGTTTCCGGGGGGCCGCGTCGACCCCGGCGATGCCAGCTTCCTGGAGGCGGCACTTCGCGAGGCGGAGGAAGAGGTCGGACTTCCGCGAGCGGCGGTGGAGCCGCTCGGCGCGCTCGACGACACGGAGACGGTGGCGACGCAGTTCATCATCACGCCGTGGGTCGGTCTCGTGCGGCAGCCGGTGGCGTGGCAGCCGGACGGCCATGAGATCGAGAAGGTGATCGAGGTGCCGCTGGCCGCGCTCCGCGATCGCGCGAACCTTCGCGTCGAGCACCGTGAGCGCGGCGGTGTCATGCACGAGGTCCTCTTCTGGGACTACCAGGGCGAGACGATCTGGGGTGCCACGGCGCGCATCCTGAAGCACTACCTCGACATCCTCGGCGACGATTGAAGGAGCCGCAGGTCGAGCAGCCGGGCATCGGGCTCTGCGCCGAGTGCGCTCACGGCCGGCCGGTGACCTCGGCCCGGGGCTCCACGTTCTGGCTGTGCGGCCGTAGCGCCGACGACCCGCGGTTCCCACGTTATCCACGGCTGCCCGTCCTGCGCTGTCCGGGCTTCGAGGCCGTTTCGCGCTAGCCCTTCACGCCTCCCGCGCCCCAGCCCTGTACGAGGTAGCGCTGCACGGCCGCGAAGAAGACGACCGCGGGCGCGGTGATCATCACGCCGGCGGCCATGATCATGCCCCAGTCGACGATCGTCGCGTTGAAGAGGTCGTTCACGCCGACGGGCAGCGTCTTCAGCTCCTCCGAGCTGATGAGCACCAGGGCGAACAGGAAGTCGTTGTAGGCGAGGATGAAGGTGAAGATGGCGGTCGCGATGAGGCCCGGCAGCGCGAGCGGCAGCACGACATACCACACGGCGCGGCCCCGGCCGGCGCCATCCACGAGCGCGGCCTCCTCGAGGTCGAGCGGTATCGACCGGAAGAACGCGCGCAGCAGCCAGAGGCTGAACGGCAGGCAGAAGGTCGTATAGGACAGCACGAGCGCCAGGTGCGTGTTCACGAGCCCGAGCTGCTTCACGAGAATGTAGAACGGAATGATGATCATGACCGGCGCGAACATGTAGGTGGTGAGGATGAGGGCGGCGATCGTGTCGCGCCCGGCGAACGAGAACCGCGTCAGGCCGTAGGCGCCGAGCGACGACACGGCCAGCGTGAGAGCCACCGTCGTGAGCGAGACGGTGGCGCTGTTCCGGAAGTAGGTCAGGAAGCGCGTGTCCGCGAACAGCCGCTCGAAGTTCTCCAGCGTCGGCCGGGCCGGAATCATGCGCGGCGGCGTCGCGAAGATCTCCCCCGACGGCTTCAGCGAGGTCGACACCATCCAGAAGAGCGGGAACGCGCCGATCATCAGCAGGGCGACGGCGCTGCCGTAGATGAGCGCCCGGCGCCTCACGAGAGCGCCTCCTCGCGCTGGAAGAGCCGGAAGTAGGCGGCGGTGGCGGCCAGGAGCAGCACGAACATGATGACGGCCAGGGCGGCTCCCATGCCGGCCTGCAGGTACGTGAAGCTGCGCGCGTACGCGTAGACGGGCAGCGTGCGGATGTAGCGGCTGACGCCGCCGTCGCCGGCCATCAGCCACACCGTGTCGAACTTGGTGAACATCCAGATCGAGCGCAGCAGGACGATGACGAACAGGACGCTGGCCGTCTGCGGCAGCGTCACGTGCCGAAACCGGCTCCAGGCGCCGGCACCGTCGACCGTCGCCGCCTCGTAGAGCTCGGGCGGGATCGTCTGCAGGCGAGCGAGGTACGTCACCACCACGAACGGGAAGAATTGCCAGACGCTGGTGACGACCAGCGACGTCATGATGTGATCCTTGCCGAGCCAGGCGACCGGCAGCGCAACCAGGTGGCTCGCCATCAGCCAGTGATTGACGAGGCCGTAGCTGTCGTTCAGCAGCCACTTCCAGAGAATGACCGCCACGATGGTCGGGATGACATACGGGAACAGCACGACGCCGCGGAGCAGGTTGCGTCCGCGAAATCCCTCGTTCAGCAGCAGGGCGGCCGGGATCCCGACCGCCAGCTGCAAGACGAGGGTGGCGCCGGCGTACACGACGCCGTGCTCGAAGCTGTTCCAGAACTCCTCGTCGTGGGCGAAGTACACGTAGTGCTTCAGGCCGACGAACGCCTGGACGGGCAAGAAGGCGTGCTTGTCGAACAGGCTCAGCCAGGCGTTATAGAGGACAGGAAAGAGGACGAGGCCGCCCAGCAGCGCCAGGGAGGGGGCGAGGAGGAGCCACCCGGCGAGCGCGTTCTTCCTCACTCGCCCCGATCCCCGGCCGAGCTTACGACCAGCGCTTGGCGCCGAGCTGCGTGAGCAGCTCCTCCGCCCGCCGCTGGGCGCGGTCGGCCTCCGCCCGCGGCGGCTTGCCGCTCACCATGACCTCGACCACCATGTCGGCCACGATCGACGAGCCGTCGAGCTCGGCGAGGAACGGCAGCAGGTTATCCTCCGGCCGCGTGAAGCCGAGCGGCAGCAGACGCTTCTCCCGGAGCGCGGTCAGCATGACGTCGTGCCAGGGCTTCCATTTCTTGATGCGCTCGTGCGCCAGGTACGCCGGGTCGCTCAGCATGGACTTGAAGATCGGCGTGAGGTGGATCGGCACCGTGTGGCAGTACGCCATGTAGTGCTCTTTCTTGTAGAACAGCCGCAGGAACTCGAACGCCTCGCTGGGATACTTCGACTGCGTGAACACCGCCCAGTTCTCACCGTCGAGGGTCGTCGTCCCGAGCTTGCCGGACGGCCCGCGCGGCCGCAGCATGGGCGCGAAGTGCTCGGGATCCCGCGTGCCCTCCGGCGCGTACTTCTCGATGTAGCCGATGGCCCGCGCGCCCGAGAGATACGACATCGCGATCTTGCCGGTGGCGAGCGCGGCCTGCGTGTCGAGGTACTTCTGACCCGACCAGCCGGCCGGCTGGAACTTGTTCAGCTTCTGGACGTAGTCGAGGATCTCGAGCATCGGCTTGCTGTTGAGCTGCGGCCGCCACGTCTTGGGGTCGACCCACGTGCCGCCGTTGGACGCCAGCCACTCGGCGGGGTGCACGAAGCCCATGTAGAGCTTCTCGCCGGGCATCTGGAACGCGTAGCGTCCGGCCTCGGTGAGGGCCGCGCAGAGCTGCAGCATGTCATCGAACGTCTCCGGCGGCTTCAGCCCCTTCTTTTCCCGCAGGTCGCGCCGCTCGCAGAAATAGGTGGCGCCCATCGCGTGCGTGATGCCGTAGTACTTGCCATCGAAGTACTGCAGCTTGAGCGTCGCTTCGTGGATGTCCTGCTCGCCGAGCGCGCGGATCAGCTCGTCCATCGGACGCAGCAGGTTCTTCACGTAGAGGGAGGCGGTCATGAACGGGTTCAGATGCGTGAGATCCGGAGGATTGCCGGCGGCGAGCGACGCGAGCAGCTTCGTGTTCAGATCGCCCCAGCCGAGCGCCTGCTGACGGACCTTGAAGCCTGGGAACTTGCGCTCGAACTCCGCGATGCTGGTGTCCTGGATCGTCTTGACGGTCTGCGGCTCGACCTCCGTGTGCCAGACCTGCAGCTCGCGCACCTGCTGTCCGAGCACCGCGGGCGCCCGCGACAGCACGGCCGCGCCGGTGGCGGTGGACACGAGGAACTGACGCCGGGACATGCGACGCGCCATCGTCTCGCTCCTTCGTCCGGCCTCGCGGCCGGCGGCATGATGGCGCGGAGTCTAGGACCGCGGGGCGGAGGCTGTCAAATGACGGTGACCGCGCACGCGCGTCGCGGCTTCACCGCGCACCGCTGCGGCGCGATCGCACCGTCGCGGAGGGCGAGCGCCGACGCGCGGCGCTCGAACGTACAGCCGTCCTCGCAGCGCAGCCGGACGCGATGCGGCGCCGCCGACGCGGGGGAGCCGTGAGCCTTCGCGTCGTCGCCGAGGGCGCGCCGGGCGCGCGCGGCGCGCTCGGTGGCCGCCACGTAGCGATCCCACGTCTCGAACGAGGCGACGCGGATGGTGGCGCTCACGGTGATCAGCTCGATGCCGGCCACGGCGATCCGGATGTCCGCGTCGATCACGATGCCCTTGTCGAGAACGCGGTCGAGAACTTCAGTGGCGCTCAGTACGGGCGAGAGACGCTTGATCGCCATGCCGCAACTGAGAGAGCAACCGCTGTGCCACCGGTCAGGGCGCCCACAGGTACAGAAACTTCGGGCCGACGCCGGCCGCGGCCGCAATGTGAGCGACGGCGTCGAGGGCGCCGGCCTCGGTGCGAGCCTGCGCGTAGTACGTCGCGCGGTACTCGCGCGGGCGCTTGTACACGATGACCTTCGCGTCGGCGACGCCGGCCGCCCGGCGCGCCGCGTCGATGGCGTCGGGGACGTAGCCGACGGTGTCGACCAGCCGGTGCGCGAGCGCCTGCGGCGCCGTGTAGATCCGTCCGTCGGCGAGCAGACGCGCGGTGTCCTCCGGAATGCGCCGTCGCTCCACGACCTTGGCCACGAACTGACGCTGGAGCTCGTCGATGACGGACTGGAAGATCCGGCGCTCCTCGGCCGTGGGCGGCCGGAACGGGCTGCCCATGTCCTTGTGCTCGGCGGACTTCACCGTGTTGGCGGTGACGCCGATCTTCTGCATGAGTCCCTCGACGTTCGCCGTGACGAGAATGGTGCCGATGGAGCCGGTGACGGTGGTGGGATGCGCGACGATGCTGTCGGCGGCGAGCGCGATGTAGTATCCGCCCGAGGCGGCCACGTCCATCATGACCGCGATGATGGGAATCTTCGCGCGCTCGCGGAAGAGCATCAGCTCGCGATAGATGATGTCGGATGCCGTCACCGTGCCGCCCGGCGTGTTGAGGCGCAGGACGAGCGCGCGGACCTGCTTGTCGTCCTCGGCCTTCTTCAGCTCCTCGCGCAGCCGCACCAGCAGCGGCACGTGCGGCGCCGGCGGGCCGAGGCCGAGGCCGCCGGACGGTGGCTCGTCGCTGATGAACCCGGACACGTCGGTGAGCAGAACCTTCGCGGCGCCGCGACCCTCGACCGTCTCCTCCTCGAGCGGCCGGATGCGCGGCGTGAGGTCGACGGAGACGACGGAGCAGCCTGCGAGCGCGACGACGATGGCGACGAGCGCGGCGGCGACGCGACGCATGGGCGACAGTATACACACCGCCTTGCGGGGTGCGGCGGCGCTCGGGCATAATCGCGTGTCGATGATCGCTTCGCTCTCCATGCATGACGTCCAGGCGGCCGCCCGTCGTCTGCTGCACCGCATCCATCGCACGCCGGTCGTCTCGTGCCAGTCGTTCGACGACGTGTGCGGCTACCAGGTGTTCTTCAAGTGCGAGAACCTGCAGCGCGCCGGGGCGTTCAAGATCCGCGGCGCGCTGAACAAGATTCTCACGCTGACGGCGGAGGAGCGCGAGCGGGGTGTGGTGGCCTTCTCCTCGGGCAACCACGCGCAGGGCGTGGCCCTGGCGGCGAGGCTGGTCGGGACGACGGCCGTGATCTGCATGCCGAAGGACGCGCCGCGCCTGAAGCTCGAGGCGACGCGCAACTACGGCGGCGAGGTCGTCTTCTACGATCGGCATCGCGACGACCGCGAAGCGCTCGCGCGCCGGATCGCGGAAGAGACGAAGCGCGTCGTCGTGCCGCCCTACGACGATCTGGCGATCATGGCCGGGCAGGGCACGGCGGCGCTCGAGCTCTTCGAGGACGTGCCCTCGCTCGATGCGCTGGTCAGCCCGGTGGGCGGCGGCGGGCTCATGGCCGGCTCCGCGACCGTGGCGCGTTCATTGATTCCCGGCATCCAGGTGTTCGGGGTGGAGACGGACACCGCGAACGACACGTTTCTGTCGCTGCGAAAGGGCGAGCGCGTCACCATCCCGCCGCCGCCGACGATCGCGGATGGCATCCGCCTCACGACGCCGGGCGCGCTCACGTTTCCGATCCTGAAGGAGCGACTCACCGACGTGGTCCTCGTCAGCGATGCCGACGTGCGCGACACCGTCCGCTTCCTGGCCCTCCGCGCGCATCTGGTCGCGGAGCCGACGGGCGCCGTCGCCGCCGCCGCCGTGCTCGCCGGCAAGCTCGCCTTGCCGCGTGGCGCTCGCATCGGCGTCATCATCTCCGGCGGCAACATCGATCCGGAGCTGCTCATCGACATTCTGAAGAGCTGACGCGTCGCCCGCGGCCCCGGGGCCGTCGACGTCAGCGACGGTGAAACGCGGGGACGACCTCGTCGGCGAGACGGGCGAGCTGCTCGAGCATGTGATCCGGCGGGCACATCGGACGCACGATGAACTTCGAGGCGCC
Organism: Candidatus Methylomirabilota bacterium; assembly: GCA_036265915.1. GTDB lineage: Bacteria > Methylomirabilota > Methylomirabilia > Rokubacteriales > CSP1-6 > AR12. The sequence goes on from DATAOC010000029.1 coordinate 58,744, forward strand.
GCCGCGGACGTATTCGTCGAGCCGCTCGGCCAGCACGTCGGGCGGTCCGAACGCCGTGCACGCTTCGAGCGTGGCGTCGTCCACGCGGCCGCGCGGAATGAACGGCCCGGCCATGGCGCGCGCGCCCGCGCGGTCGGCGCCGAAGCAGAAGTTCACCAACACGCCGAAGTGATCGGCGGGGACCTCGCGTCCGCAGTCGGCGGCGAACCGCTGTGTCGTCCGGACGCCGTCGGCGAACCGGGACGGCGCCACGAACGAGGGAATCCACCCGTCGCCGAGACGTCCCGCCCGGCGCATCGCGGCCTCGCTGTTGCCGCCGATCCACAGGGGCATCGGCTGCTGCACCGGTTTGGGCAGCACCGTGATTCGCTCGAGCCGCCAGAACTCACCCTCGAACGACACGTCGTCGTCGCTCCAGCAGCGGCGCATGATGGCGATGGCCTCGTCGGTGCGTCGCCCCCGCTCCTTGAACGGCACGCCGGCGGCCAGGAACTCCCGCTCCTGCTCGACGCCGATGCCGAAGGCGGGCAGCATGCGGCCGCCGGACAGGTAGTCGATCATCGCGATCTCGCGAGCGGCGAGCACGGGCGTGCGAAAGGGCGTGATGAACACGCTCGGGCCGAACTTCAGCCGGGTGGTCCGCGCCGCCACCGCCGCCAGCGTCGTCATGGGCTCGGGGACGGGGATCGGCGACGACAAACGCTCGGAGAACCAGAGCGAATCGATCTCGGAGCCCTCGCACAGATCGACCAGCTGCCAGAGGAACCGGGCGCCGTCGGCGCCGCCGGGCCAGGGTCCCGGCATCACGCCGATCCGGTACTTGATCCGCATGGCCCGGACTCTAGCACGCGTTGACACGCTTTCCCCGGCGACCGTAGAATGAACGGCGGTTCATCGAAGCGCGATGCGCGATCCCGACAAGCCGCAGCAGATCATCGACGCCGCCGTGCGCGTCTTTGCACGCAACGGCTTCTATAACTCACGCGTGTCCGACATCGCGCGGGAGGCGGGCATCGCGAGCGGCACCATCTACCTCTACTTCAAGACGAAGGACGAGATTCTGGTGACGCTGTTCCGCGAGAAGATGGCCGCGTTCGTGGCCTCCCTGCGCACCGACATCGGGCGGGAGGCAGGGCCGGAGGCCAAGATCCGGCGGCTGGTGCGACTGCATTTCGAGGTGCTGGAGGCAAATCCCGACATGGCCGAGGTGGTGCAGGTCGAGCTTCGCCAGGGACAGAAATTCTTCCGGGGCGCCTCGGCTCACGAGGTCTCCGCGTACTTCGAGCTGATCGGCTCGATCCTGGCCGATGGCGTGGCCTCGGGCGCCTTCCGCCGCGATCTCCCGGTGAAGGTGGCCACGAAGATGCTGTTCGGGGCCATGGACCAGCTCACCACGTCGTGGGTGCTCGGCAAGCGCGGATATCGCCTCGCCGATGCCGCTGAGCCGGTGGCCAACATCTTTCTCAAAGGAGTCATCCGCGATGGGGTTTGAGACCATCACGCTCGCGCGTGAGGAATCGTACGCGCTCGTCACGCTCAACCGTCCGCCGGCCAACGCCATCAGCGAGGCCTTGATCACGGAGGTGAACGCGGCCCTCAATTCCGTGCTCACCGACGACTCGGTGCGGGCGGTGATCGTCACCGGCGCCGGAGACAAGATCTTCTGCGGAGGCGCGGACCTGGGCTCGGCGTTCTCGGGCGGCGACGTCGAGCAGTTCATCCGCTTCGGCAACAGCGTGATGCGGAAGATCGAGCGCTTTCCCAAGCCCGTCATCGCGGCCATCAACGGCCACGCCATGGGCGGCGGGATGGAGATCGCGATGGCGTGTCACCTCCGCCTGATGAAGGAGACGGCCCGCATGGGGCAGACGGAGTCGAATCTCGGGATCATTCCGGGCTACGGCGGCACCCAGCGGCTGCCCCGACTGATCGGCCGCACGAAGGCCCTCGAGTATCTGCTGCTCGGCACGCAGATTCCCGCGCCGGAGTGTCTGACGCTCGGTCTCGTCAACCGGCTCTGCAAGGAGGGCGAGACACTGAACGATGCGCGCGCGCTCGCGCGTCAGCTCGCGCGCCGGGCGCCGCTGGCCACGACAGCCATCATCCGGGCCGTCGACGACGGGCTGGAGGTGCCGATGGCCAAGTCCATCGACGTCGAGCTCGAGCACTTCCTGCCGACGCTTCGGAGCGAGGATGCCGCCGAGGGTATCCAGGCCTTCTTCGCCAAGCGCGAGCCGCAGTTCAAGGGACGGTAGATGGATCTCGGCATCCGCGGCAAGGTCGCGCTGGTCACCGGGGCTGCACGCAGCCTCGGGCGCGCCGATGCCGACGTGCTGGCCGCCGAGGGGTGCAAGGTTGCGATCGTGGATCTCAACGCCGAGGGTGCGGAAACGGCCGCCAAGGAGATCGTCGGCGCCGGTGGCAGCGCGCGGGGGTACGAGTGCGACATCCGCGACACCGCGCGCGTGCAGGACGTGGTCGGCCGCATCGAGCGGGACCTTGGACCGGTCGACATCTGCGTCAACAACGCCGGCATGATCTACACGGTCGGTCAGCTCAAGGACATGCGCGACGAGGACTGGGAGTTCAACCTCTCCGTGAACCTCACGGGCACGTTCAAGATCACGCGCGCGGTCTTTCCCGGAATGCGCGAGCGGCGCTGGGGGCGCATCGTCTGCATGGCGTCCATCGCCGGGCTCATGGGCGGGTTCGGCCAGACCGCCTACTCGACGTCCAAGCTCGGCGTCGTCGGCTTCGCGAAGTCGGTGGCGCTCGAGGGCGCCCGCTACAACGTGACGTGCAACGCGATCGCGCCGGGCATCATTGCCCCGAACGCGTCGCTCTCGCCGCTCTACGAGCGCATGGTGAAGCGCATCGCCATGCAGAAGGAGGGCGAGCCGGAGGACGTCGCGAACGCGATTGCGTTCCTGTGCTCCGAGCGCGCGCGCTACATCACCGGAGCGGTGCTTCCGGTGACGGGCGGCATGGATCTGTTCACCTTCTAAACAGCAGGACAGAGGAGGTCCCCATGGCCACAGTGAAGGAGACGTTCGATGCGATGTCGGCCCGGTTCCGTCCCGACAAGGCGGCCGGGACGAACGCCACGATCCAGTACGACGTGAGCGGCGACAACGGCGGCACCTGGCACGCCGTCATCAAGGATGGCACGTGCACGGTGAATCCCGGGCCCGCCACCAACCCGAATCTGACGCTGCAGATCGCCGGCCAGGACTGGCTCGACATGCTATCGGGCAAGCAGTCCGGGCAGATGCTGTTCATGTCGGGCAAGCTGAAGGTCAAGGGAGACATGGGCCTGGCAATGAAGCTGGGCTCGATGTTCTCCATGTGAGCGCGCTCGTCGCCGACGTAGCGCGCGGGCGGCCCGCAGTACGGGTGCGCGCCACGCGCTACGACGCGCTGGTGGCCGCGCTGTGTTTCGTCTTCCAGGCGGGCGCGTATCTCGACGTCTGGGCGCACGTGCACCGGCCGGAGCTGGAGACCTTCTTCACGCCGTGGCACGCCGTGCTCTATTCGGGGTTCTTTGCCGTCGCCGCCATCACCGTGGCGCCGTTGCTCCGCCGTCCGCACGGCCAGGGACTCATGGAGGCCGCACCGGCGGGCTACGAGCTGAGCGTCATCGGCGTGCTGCTCTTCCTCCTCGGCGGCGTGCTCGACATGCTCTGGCACACGATCTTCGGCATCGAGGTCGACGTCGAGGCGCTCCTGTCGCCCAGCCATCTCGTGCTCGGGCTGGGCTCCACGCTCATGCTGACGGGGCCGCTGCGGGCGGCGTGGCGGCGAAAGGATGTCACCCGCGCGCCGTGGCCCGCGCTTCTCTCGCTCGCGTATCTCCTGTCGGCCTTCTCGTTCTGGACGCAGTATGCGCATCACCTGAGCCGGCCCTGGGCCGCGTCGGGCAACCGGCCGACGATCGCGAGCTTCGCGGTCGTGGCACCCGATCCGGTCTTCCGGAATGCTGCCATCCAGAGCGTCTACGTCGCCCAGGCGCTCGGTGTCGCGTCGATCCTGCTGCAGGCCTCGCTGCTCTCCGCCATCGTGCTGCTCGCGATGCGCCGGTGGCGCACGTTCCCCCCGGGCGCCTTCGTCGCGATCTTCGGGCTCAATGCCGCGATGATCGGCGCCGCGCGCGACGAGGTGGGACTGATCGTTCCCGCCGTCGTCGCGGGGGCCGTCGCGGACGCCCTGCTGGCCGCCTTGCGGCCCGCGCCCGAGCGCGCTCGTGCGCTGCGCGCGGCCGCATTCGCGGTGCCGGCGAGCTACTTCGCGCTCTTCTTCGCCGCCCTCGCGCTCACGCGCGGCCTGTGGTGGAGCACCTCGCTCTGGACCGGCTGCATCGTGCTGGCCGGTGCCGCCGGCTGGCTGCTGTCGTGGCTCGTCCTCCCGCCCTCGGCACCGGCCGGCATGGCCTCCGAGTGACGCAGCGCGAAAAGTGCATGCCGCCTAGCGTCATGGCCATGGCATACTAGATTTCGATGCCTCACTGAGGAGGAGCCGCGGATGGCCCAGGAGCGGTTTGCAGATGTCGTCGAGCGCTTCACGCACGGCTACGGCAACGGTCACACCCCTGATGCGTCGCCGGAGGTCGTACGGCAGTGGCAGGACGAGCTGGACCGTGCCCTGAAGCGGCTGGAAAACCTCCAGCGAATGATCACCAGCCCGACCGAGCCCAAGGTCGGCCAGACGCCGCGGCAGGAGATCTACAAGAAGAACAAGTCCCGCCTCTACCGCTATCAGTCGCGACGAACGCATCGCACCCCGGTCCTCTTCGTCCCCAATCTCGGCATCAGCCGGCCGTACATCTTCGATCTCATGCCGGGCGGCTCGTTCGTGGAGCACATGACCCGGGAGGGCTTCGACTTCTATCTTCTCGACTGGGGCGTGTTCGGCCCGGAGGACAACGACCTGTCGTTCGAGCACTGCGTGACGCGCATTTTGCCGCGCATGGCCCAGAAGGTGCTGGAGTCCTCGGGCGCCGAGTCGCTCTCGATTCTCGGCTACTGCATGGGGGCGCCGCTGTCCGCGTCGTTCATCGCGTCGCATCCCGAAGTGCCGGTGAAGAACTTCATCAACATGGCCGGCCCCATCGACTTCTCGAAGATCGGACTGTTCGGGCTGTGGCTCGACAAGGCGTACTTCAACGTCGACCGCTTCGTCGACACGCTGGGCGCCGTACCGGCGGACTTGGTGAAGGCGGGGTTCAAGCTGCTGAAGCCGACCATGGACCTGTCCACCAACCTGAACCTCTGGTGGAACCTGTGGAACGACAAGTACGTCGAGGGCTTCAACGCGCTGAACAAATGGGCCAACGAGTACGTCGCCTTCCCCGGAGAGTTCTTCCGCCAGTGGGTGGGGGACTTCTACCAGGAGAACAAGCTGTTCCGGGGCCAGTCCGTGTTCGGCGGGCGGCCCGCGCGGCTCGGCACCATCTCGTGCCCGGTCTTCGTGGTCGGCGCGCACGAGGATTACATCGCGCCGCCCGCGTGCGTGCGGGCGTTGCTGGACGTCGTGTCGAGCCGGGACAAGGAGTACGTCGAGCTTCCCGGCGGGCACATCTCGCTCATCGCCGGTCGGGGCGCGTCGCTGCACTGCTGGCCCAAGGTCTCGGGCTGGCTCGCGCCGCGCTCGTAGGAGGACACATGGCTGACGCGTCGACCACGACGAATCCGCTCTTGGAGCTCTGGCGCAAGCAGTTCGAGGAGTCCGCCGCGGCGTGGGCCCGCATGGTGGGGCAGGCGCAGGCGCCCCCGCCCACCGATCCCATGGCGTTCTGGCGGCCCGTGCTCAATCAAGGACTCGAGCAGTGGGCGCGACTCTTCGCGCACACGCCGGTCACGCCGGATCTCGCCGCGCAGTGGAAACAGTTCATGGACCAGTGGATCGAGGCGTGGTCCAAGGCGCTGGGCCAGGTCATGAACACCGAGGCCTATGCCGGAATGATGGGCAAGTACCTCGATCAGTGGCTGGTGGCGAGCGCGCCGATGAAGAAGGCCGCGGAGCAGCAGATCGACCAGGCGCTGACGACGCTGAACATGGCCTCGCGCAGCCAGCTGACGTCGGTCGCCAAGCAGATCGTCGAGCTCGAGGAGCGGCTCGAGCGGATCGAGGACACGCTCGGGGCGATCCTCAAGCGCCTCGAGGACAAGGAGCGAAAATGATCGGCAAAACCATCGCGGACCTGAGCCCGGGCGACCGTGCCGAGATCACGCGCCTGGTGGAGGACGACGACATCGCAGCCTTCGTGGACGCTGTGGGCGACTACAACCCCGTCCACAGCGATCCCGCGTACGCGGCGACCACGCCGTTCAAGAAGCCGATCGCGCCCGGCATCTTCACGGCCGGGCTCATCTCGGCGGTCATCGGCACCGAGCTCCCCGGGCCCGGCGCCATCTATCTGTCGCAGTCCTTGAAGTTCGTGAAGCCGGTGAAGAGTGGCGACACCATCACCGCGCGCGCGGAAATCATCGAGGTGATCCGCGACCGCAACCGGGTCCGCATCCAGACGGTGTGCGTCAATCAGCACGGCGAGGAAGTGCTGTCCGGTGAGGCGTGGGTCATGCCGTCCAAGACGCGCGTCGTCTACGAGCCACGGCCGAAGGCGACCGCGGCGATGACGGCGCTGGCCCTGCAGCCGTTCGCGCTGGCCGCCCAGGCGATGTCGCTGTGGGGCTCGCTGTCGCTCGCGCTGCTCGGTCAGGCGCTCGTTCGTCGGACCTAGCCGCCACTCACATCAGCAGACCGCCGTTGATGGAGAGCTCGGCGCCGGTGATGTAGTCGCCGTCCGCGGAGCAGATGAAGACCACCGAGCGCGCGACCTCATCGGCGCGGCCGAAGCGCTTGAGCGGAATCTGATCGAGCAGGCGCTGCCGGACCTTCTCCGGGATGCCTTCGATCATCTCCGTCTCGATGAAGCCGGGGGCGACGGCGTTGACGGTCACGCCCTTGCCGGCCAGCTCCTTGGCGAGCGACTTGGTGAAGGCGGCCACGCCGGCCTTGGAGGCCGCATAGTTCGCCTGCCCGAAGTTGCCGATCTGGCCGATGACCGAGGTGATGTTCACGACTCGTCCGTAATTCTGCTTCAGCATCTGGTCGATGAAGACCTTGGTGCAGTTGAAGACGCCGTCCAGGTTGATGCCGAGCACCTTCCGCCAGGAGGCGTGATCCATCTTCACGAAGCTCTTGTCGGAGTTGATGCCCGCGTTGTTGACCAGGATGTCGAGGTGCCCGAACTCCTTCAGCACCTCCTGCGCCATGCGAAACGTGTCGGGATAGTCGCCGACATCGGCCTGCGCGAGCATGGCGCGGCGCCCCATCTTCTTGATGTTCTCCACGACGTCGCGCGCCGGCCCCTCGCTCGAGACGTAGTTGACGGCGACGTCAGCGCCCTCCTCGGCGAGTGCCAGCGCGATCGCGCGACCGATGCCGCGCGAGCCTCCGGTGACGAGGGCGGTGCGATCCTTCAGCCTCATGAAAAACTCCTCCTGCAAAACTGAGAGGGCCGAGTCTAGCACGCCGCTTCTTGGCAGGCTTGACGCGCGGTGTTAGACTCGCGCGCAATCATGGCCTACGTCATCAAGCGGTACTCCAATCGGAAGCTCTACGACACACAGGAGAGCCGCTACGTGACGCTGGAAGAGATCGAGGAGATGATCCGTGCGGGTCGCGAGATCTCCGTGGCCGACGCGACGACGGGCGAGGATCTCACCTCGGTCACGCTGACGCAGATCATCCTCGAGAACGAGCGCAACCGGCGCGCGAACCTGCCCTCGGCCTTCCTGCACCAGCTCATCAAGCACGGCGAGGCGTGGCAGGACTTCGTGCAGCGCACGATGCGCTCGAGCCTCGAGGGATTCGTGTCCAGCCAGCGCGACATGGAGCGCGTCTTTCGAGAGTGGTCGATGCGCGCGGGATGGGGACCGGTCACGGGTACCACCACGGCCGGCGCCGACGCCAAGCGCGACGATGCCAAGCGGGACGCGGGCGAAGGCAAGCGCGAGGCGGGCGCTGACGCGGAGGCGGAGAAGCTGCGCGAGGAAGTGTCGGCCTTGCGCGATCGCCTCCGCTCGCTGGAGGAGCGGCTGCAGAAGCGCAAGGCCGACGCGCGATAGTCGTTACGCCGCGTAGACGTCCTTCATCTTCGACACCACGCCCGAGAACGTTTCCTGGATGCCCTTGCCGGCCTGCTCGGCCGTGCTCGACAGCCGCTCCGCGGACTTGGTGACCGCCTGTGCGTTGCTCTCGAGGGCCCGGAATGCCTTCTGGGCGTTGTCCACGGTCTGGGTGAGCGCGGTCTGATACCAGCTGACGGGATCTTTCGCGCTGTCCTGCCAGGTGGCCTGCCAGCGAAGCGACTGCGTGTGCAGATCGCTGAATGTCTGCACCATGCTCTGCGCCAGCTCGCCGTAGAGCCGCACGCTTTCCTTTGCAGTGGCCGCCGACAGCTCCGCGAGCTCGCGGAGGACGCGCTGGTTGGCGTCCGCCCAGACGCTCATCGTCTCGACCGCCTTGCCGGCGGATTGCGTGAAGAGTTCCTGTGCTCGCTTGCCGTTGTCCATGTGTGCTCCTCTGTTTCGGTTACGCCTTGGTATCGTTCATTGCCGTCACGCCCGAAGCTAACGCGATGCGTTAAGACAGTCAAGCGATTTCTCGCGTCGCGTCATCGCCGTGGTGATAGTGTCTGGAACTACCCGGAAATCAAGGCGAACCTGCCGAGGAGGCGCGTCGAATGACGCACGAGACGCTGGCGAGCATGTTCTGGAGCCGCGTGGAGAAGAGCGGCGATCGGCCGGCGCAGATGTTCAAGCAGGACGGCGTCTGGAGAACCGTGAGCTGGCGCGAGGTCGGTGAGATCGTGCGCGAGGTCGCGCTGGGCCTCATCGCGCTGGGGCGCCAGCCTGGCGACGCGGTCGCGCTGCTGTCGGCGAGCCGCGCCGAGTGGGTGCAGGCCGACTTCGCCATCTTCAGCGCCGGCTGCGTCACCGTGCCGGTGTATCCCACGTACCCGCCCGATCTGATCGCGTACGTCGTCAACGACTCCAACGCGCGGACCATCATCGTGGAGGATCCCGCCCAGCTCGCGAAGGTCCTCGACGCCCGCGCCAAGATGCCGGCGCTTCAGCACATCGTGGTCATCACCGGGTACGAGGCGACGCAGCCGCCGACGATGGTGCACACGTGGCAGATGCTGCGCCGTCTCGGCCGCGATGCCGCCGCCTCCCAGGCGACCGTGCTGTCCGATCGGCTGGCAAGGACCAAGCCCGACGACCTCGCGTCGATCGTCTACACCTCGGGCACGACGGGACCGCCGAAGGGCGTGATGCAGACGCACCGTAATCACCTCGCCGCTCAGCGCAGCTCGGAGACGGCCGCGCCGTGCGAGGAGGGCTGGGTGCACCTGCTGTTCCTGCCGCTCGCCCACTCGTTCGCGCGGCTCGAGGCCTTCCTCGGCGTCTACCGCGGGCTCTGCACGGCCTTTGCCGAGAACCTCGACAAGGTCGGCGACAACTTGAAGGAAGTCCGGCCGCACTTCATCTGCAGCGTGCCGCGCGTGTTCGAGAAGGTCTACGCGAAGATTCTCGCCGGCGTCGAGACCGGCCCGGCGAGCAAGCGAACGATCTTCCGCTGGGCCATCGGCGTCGGGCGCGAGGTGAGCCGGCACCAGCAGCGCGGACAGCCGTTGCCGCCGACGCTCGCCCTGCGGCGCGCGCTCGCGCACAAGCTCGTGTTCAGCAAGCTCCACGCGGCGCTCGGTGGCCGGCTGCGCTGGGCGATCTCGGGCGGCGCGCCGCTGTCGAGGGACATCGCGGAGTTCTTTCACGCGGCGGGCATTCTCATCCTCGAGGGCTATGGGCTCACGGAGACCTGCCCGGTGGGCACCTTCAACCGGCCGACGCGGTTCAAGTTCGGCTCGGTGGGGCAGGCGCTCGACGGCGTGGAGATCGCCATCGCGCCCGACGGCGAGATCCTCATCCGCGGCGACAACGTCGCGAAGGGCTACTTCAAGCAGCCGCAGGCCACCGCCGAGGTGTTCGAGCCGTCCGGCTGGTTCCACTCCGGCGACATCGGGCGGCTCGACGAGGACGGCTTCCTCTTCATCACCGACCGCAAGAAGGACCTCATCGTGACGGCGGGCGGCATGAACATCGCGCCGCAGAACGTCGAGAATCTGCTGAAGGCCGATCCCTTCATCAGCCAGGCGATGGTCTATGGCGACCGCAAGCCATATCCGGTCGCGCTCATCACCGTCAATCCCGAGGAGCTGACGAAGTTCGCGCGCGAGCACGGGATCCTGGCCACCGACGCCACGGTCGTGGTGAAGCACCCGAAGGTGGTGGAGCGGGTGAGCCGCACCGTCGAGGAGAAGAACTCGCAGCTGCAGTCCTACGCGAAGATCAAGAAGTTCACCATCCTGCCCGCCGATTTCACGCAGGAAGGCGGTGAGCTCACGCCCACCCTGAAGGTGAAGCGCAAGGTGGTCGCGAGCAAGTACATGACGGCGATCGAGGAGCTCTACCGCTGACCGTGCTGGCCGGGCGGGCGGCCATCGTGACCGGCGCCAGCCGCGGGCTCGGCCGCGCGATTGCCGTGGCCTTCGCCGCCGCCGGTGCCCACGTCGCCCTCGCCGCGCGCTCGAAGCCGGACCTCGAAGAGACAGCGCACCAGGTGGAGCGCCACGGCGTCCGCGCGCTGGTGGCGCCCACCGACGTCACCCGATACGACGACGTGGAAGCGCTGGTGCACCGGACGGTCGACACGCTGGGCGGCCTCGATGTGCTCGTCAACAACTCCGGCATCGCGCGCACGATCCCGCTCGCGGAGGCCAGCGTCGAGGACTGGCGAGCGATCGTCGACGTGAACCTGACTGGGGTCTTCAACGGCTGCCGCGCCGCCGCGGCGCACTTCATCGGGCGCCGGCGCGGAAAGGTGATCAATCTGGCGTCGGTGCTGGGCGCGGTCGGACTGCCCGGCTACGCGCTGTACGCGGCCACCAAGGGTGGCGTCATCGCACTGACGCGAACGCTGGGCGTCGAGTGGGCGCGGCACAACGTCCAGGTGAACGCCATCGCGCCAGGCTGGTTCGTCACCGACATGAATGCGGCCGCGTTCGCCGACCCGCGCGTCAACGAGCGGCTCACCCGTGACATCCCGATGCGACGCACGGGGCGCGTGGAGGAAATCGGGCCGCTGGCCGTGCTGCTCGCCTCCGACGGCTCGGACTTCATGACGGGGCAGACGATCTTCCTCGACGGTGGTCACTCGGCGGCCTGAGCCGGTGGCGCCGTCGCCGGCAGCGCCGCGCGTGACCGTGGCCATGGTCGTGCACGGAGGTCTGGAGGTGACGCGCGCGTGTCTCGAAAGCCTGCGCGCGACGACGGAGCCGTTCACGCTGACGGTCGTCGACAACGGCTCGCTCGACGACACCCCCCGGTTCTTCGCCGAGTTCCGCCTTCCGTTTCCGCTCCGGTATGTGCGCAACGCGACCAACGGCTCGGTGCTGGCCGCCTACAATCAGGCATGGCGGCTGGCGGACACGGAGTTCGTGTGCCTGCTCCACAACGACACGGTGATGCTCGAGCCCCGCTGGCTCGAGCGGCTGCTCGCGCCGCATGCCGAGCGCGAAACCGGGCTCACGGGCCTCTACGGCGCAAAGCACGTCCGGCGCGACGGACGCTACGCGGCGCGCAGTCTGGCGCACAGCCTGGCCGACGGCCCGTGCGTGCGCGCGCCGTTCGAGGAAGTGGCGGCGGTCGACGGTGTCTGCCTCTGCGTGCGACGGAGTCTGCTGGAAGAGGTCGGCGGCTTCGACGAAGCCTACGGGTTCTTCCACGGCTACGACCGCGACCTGTCGTTTGCCGTGCGCGAGCGCGGACGGCGCTGCTATGTCGTCGCGGCGCCGTTTCACCACCGCGGCGGCGCGACGCGAACGCGCGCGTTCACGTCGGAACCCGAGGCCGAGCGTCGCGACCTCGAGCTTCGGCGTGCCGCCATGCAGCGCTTCAGCGAGAAGTACGCCCATCGTCTGCCGTGCGACGTCCGTGGTCTCGGCGCCCGCGTGGCCGACTGGCTGGGCCGGCCGCTTGGTCGCCGGCGCGGCTGACGACAATGTCCACTCCGTCTAGTACATTGGCCGGGCGATGAAGGCGGCAATCCTGCGCGCGCCGCGCGCGCTCGACATCTCTACCGTCACGCCTCCGCGCCCCGGGCCCGACGACGCCGTGGTGCGCGTCGGCATGGCGGGGCTGTGCGGCACCGACTACCGGATCTGGTCGGGCGATCGCGCCGTCGCGTATCCACGGGTGATGGGGCACGAGTTCGTCGGCCACGTCGAGGCGGTGGGCGAGGCTGTGACACGCGTCCGCGTCGGCGATCGCGTGGCCGTGGAGCCGAACTACTCGTGCGGCGCGTGTGCGCTCTGCCGTGAGGGCAATCGCAATCTCTGCCTGTCGCGCACGGCCATCGGTATCGACGTCGACGGCTGCTTCGCCGAGCTCGTACGCGTGCCGGCGCGCTGCTGCTGGCCCGCGCCGCCCTCGGTGGGCGACGCCGACCTCGTCCTCACCGAGCCGCTCGCGGTCGTCGTCCGCGCCGTGGCCCGATCGGCCGCGCGGGCAGGGGAGACGGCGGCCGTGGTCGGCCTCGGCAGTCTCGGGCTGCTCGCGCTCCAGGTGCTGCGCGCGCGGGGCGCGCGGGTGCTCGCCATTGCCCGCAGCGCGCGGCGCTTCGCGCTCGCGCGCGAGCTCGGCGCCGAGGCAATGCACGCCGTCGGTGACGGGTCACTCGAGCGTGCCGCGCAGGCGCTGTCGGGGCGCGAAGGCGTCGACTGCGTGGTGGAGACGGCCGGCACCCCGGAGGCGGTGAACCACGCACTGGAGCTCGTGCGGCCCGGCGGCCGCGTCGTGCTCACGGGGCTGCCACACGCGGCGACGCCGGTGACATTCTTCTCGGTCGTGCGCCGCGAGGTCACGATCACCGGCTCGATGATCTACCAGGACGAGTTCGCCGAGGCGATGCGTCTCGTGGCCGAGGGCGCGGTGCTGACCGCCCCCCTGATCACCGGCCGCTTCCCGCTCGACGATCTTGCGGGAGCCTTCGCCGCCCACCGGCGGCCCGAGTCCATCAAGGTCGCCGTCATCCCCTGAGCCGAGCTGCGCACGGCTCTCGCCGGCGCACCTCAAGTACCTGACACATCGGGCCGATTTCGAGACGGCGGCGGGCAACGGACCTGGAAAGCCCTCCACCCGGGTGGCGAACCGCGAATATAATGAAGCCGGCCCTCGTCGGAGGGACACGGAGGGAGACTTCCATGAAGAGGTGGGCCTGGGCGTTCGTCCTGCTCGTTGCGCTGCTCGTCTCGAGCGTCGCGGCCAGTGAGGCGGCGGGCGGCCACTCCCGGTCCTGGCACCGCGGCCACTGGCATGGCGGAGGCCGCGTCTTCATCGGCGTCGGACCCGGCTGGTGGTATCCGTATCCGTACTGGTATTACCCCCCTGCGTACTACGGTCCGCCGAGCGTCGTGGTCGAAGAGCCGCCCGTGTACATCGAGCAGCAGCCCGCGCCCCCCGCAGGCGCGGCTCCCTCGGTGAGCTCGGCGCCTGCCACGCCTCAGCAGTACTGGTACTACTGCGAGCCGTCCGGCGGCTACTACCCCGGTGTCGCGAGCTGCTCGGAGGCGTGGATCAAGGTGCCGGCGAGGGCGCAGCAGTGAGGCGCGCCTTCATCGTCGCACCGGTGGCGCTCCTGCTCGGCGCGTGTGCGACCGTGCCGAGCGGGCCCAGCGTGATGGTGCTGCCGGGCAGCGGCAAGAGCTTCGAGCAGTTCCAGATAGACGACGCCATTTGCCGGCAGTGGGCGCAGCAGCAAACGGGGACCACCGCGAGTCACGCGTCCACCGGAGGCACGGCGACGGGCGCCGTCGTCGGGACCGCCGTGGGTGCGGCGGCGGGAGCGGCTCTCGGCGCGGCGGCCGGGAATCCTGGGATCGGCGCCGCTGCCGGCGCCGGTGTGGGATTGCTCGGCGGCACGGCCGTGGGCGCCGGTCAGGGCGAGGGCGCGTACAGGTCGGTGCAGCAGCGCTACAACGTGGCGTTCATGCAGTGCCACTACGCGAAGGGCAACCAGATTCCGGTTGCCCGCGGCTCGGTGGCTCCGGGATATTCGTCCAGTCGCATCGGACCGCCGCCGCCTCCGCCGCCGCCGCCCGCGCGCTCCTCCGCGCCGCCGACGACCACGCCGCCGGCCAGCGCACCGCCGCCGGCGCCGTCCAGCACACCGCCGGCGCCTCCCGCCGGCGCACCGCCGCCTCCGCCGCCCGGCCCCAGCGGGTAATCGGCGCTTCCGAAGGGGCTGCACCGAGCGCGCGTATAATTCGCGCCCGGAGGACGCCTGCTCGTGAAGCTCGCCGGCAAGCACGCTGTCGTCACCGGCTCCACCAAGGGAATCGGGCTCGGCATCGCGCGTGCCTTCGTCCGCGAGGGCGCGCGCGTCGTCGTGAACGCGCGCACCGCCGCCGACTGTCACGCCATCGTCGCCGACCTCGGTCCCGCCGCAATCGCCGTTCCCGCTGACCTCGCGGTGGCCGATGAGGTGCGCCGGCTCGCGCGCGAGTCGCTCGCCGCGCTCGACGGCCGCGTGGACGTGCTCGTCAACAACGCGGGCCAGCCGCGCGTGGCGCCGTCGGTCGACCTGGCCGAGGCCGACTACCGCTACACGCTGGACCTCAATCTCACCGCGTACTTCCTGCTCTCGCAGGCGCTGGCGCCTGGCATGCTCGCGCGGCACAGTGGCTCGATCATCATGATCGGCTCGATCAACGGCACGCTGCCGTTTCCCGAGCGGCTCGCGTACTGTGTGTCCAAGGCCGGCGTCAACATGCTGACGAAGATCCTGGCCATCGAGTGGGCGGCCGCCGGGGTGCGCGTCAACTGTCTGGCGCCTGGCTACGTCACCAGCGATCTGGTCCGGCGGCTCAGTGCTGCGGGCGTGCTCGACACCGCGCGCCTCGCGAATCGCACGCCGATGGGGCGTCTCGGCACACCGGACGAGATGGGCGCCGTCGCCGTGTTCCTGGCCAGCGAGGATGCGTCGTTCGTGACCGGCGAGGTCCTCACCGCCGACGGAGGCTGGTCGGCGTACGGATACGTCTAGCTCGCGCCCCGCCGTGGGGCGTCGAGGGTCGATCGTAATTCCGACACGCGCTTCGCGCGTCCGTTCCACCGCCTCGGAGTGTCCGGCCCGGTGTTTGCTGCGGAGCATCCTTGACCGGAGAACTTCGAGTCCGCGAGCGACCGGGAACGGCGCTCGACCGGTCGGAAGGAAGCACATATGAGTGTCGCAGCCCGCATCGTGCTCGTGATCGTCCTCGTCGTGTCAGCCGCCCTCACGTCGACCCCGATCTTCGCCCGGACGGTCGGCGAGATCATCGACGATGCGCGCATCGCGGGGGAGGTGAAGGCGAAGCTCGCCGCCGAGTCGCTCTCGAACCTCGCGAGCATCGACGTCACCTCGGACACCGGGATCGTGACCCTCTCGGGCACCGTCGACTCCGCCGAGCGGAGAGCGCGCGCGGCACAGATCGCGGGAGCGGTGACGGGGGTGAAGGGCCTGGTGAACAACATCCAGGTCGCCGGAGCAGCCGCGCCGGTGCCAGGGACACCGCCGCCTGCCGGCGCGCCCGCGCCCGGAACGGCCGGCTCGCCGTCGGCCTCGCCGACGGCGACATCTGCGAGCCCGTCCGCGCCGGCCAGCGGCACCGAGAGTGTCGACGCGACCGGTGTCGTCGCATCGGTCGATGCCGCAAGCGGGACGATCACGCTGACCGATGGTCGGATCTTGAAGACGACGCCCGGCACGGCGCTGTGGCAGCCGGTGACGCTCTCTGCGGTGCACGCCGGCACGGAGGTCTTCGTGCGCGGCGCGACGCCGGCGGGCTACCAGCCGGTGGCGGCGCCGACCGAGTGGCGCATGGGCACCGTGAGCCGCGTGAACGCCGCCGCGAACCAGCTCGTGCTCACCGACGGGACGCTCGTTCGGGTGTCGCCGGCGACCAGCGTGCTGCAGGGTGGCCGGCGCGTCAGCCTGGGCGACATCCACCCGGGCGCGGAAGTCGTGATCCGCACCCCCACGGCGCCGACGGCGGCGGCGTCACCCATCGACGCCTCGGAGGTCAGCATCGTCTGGGCGCCGACCGCCACCGCTCGCTGAGCGCCGCGCGTGCGCGGCCGGCCTGGGGTACCATAGCGGCGAGCAAGGGAGGCCTTCCATGGCGTTCGACCTCGTCGTGAAGAACGGTACGGTCATCGACGGCTCGGGTCTGCCCCGCTTTCGCGGCGACATCGGCGTGCGCGACGGACGCATCGCCAGCATCGGCCGCATCCGCGAGCGGGCGCGCGAGGTGCTCGACGCCGAGGGGCACGTCGTGGCCCCGGGCTTCATCGACGGGCATACCCACATGGACGCGCAGGTCTTCTGGGATCCGTACGGCACGTGCTCGTGCTGGCATGGCATCACGAGCGTCGTCATGGGCAACTGCGGGTTCACGCTCGCCCCGTGCTCGTCCAAGGACAAGCATCTCGTCATCCGGAATCTCGAGCGCGCCGAGGACATCTCCGCCGAGGCCATGGACGCCGGCATCGAATGGTCGTGGACGACGTACCGCGAGTTCCTCGACACGCTCGAGCGGCTTCCGAAGGGCATCAACTACTCCGGCTATCTCGGCCATTCCGCGCTCCGCACGCATGTGATGGGCGAGCGCGCGTTCGACGGGCCGGCGACCGAGGACGATTTGCGGGCCATGGCCGCCGAGCTCGGCGACGCCATCGAGGCGGGCGCCATGGGCTTCACCACGTCGCGCTCGCCGAGCCACGAGACGCCGGACCGGCGGCCGGTGGCGAGCCGGATGGCGACGTGGGACGAGGTGCGCCGGCTGGTCGGCGTGATGGGTGATCTCAACGCCGGCGTCTTCGAGCTGGCGGGCGAGGGCGTCGATCGCAGCACGGGCGGCGAGGAGGCGCGCCGGGACTATCATCGCCGGCTGCGCGAGCTCGCCGTGGAGACCGGCCGGCCCATCACGTTCGGCCTCTTCGGTCGCCGCGATGCGCCGGGGATCTGGCGCGAGTACGTGCGGTTGATCGACGAGACGGTCGCCGCGGGCGGTCGGATGTTCGCGCAGGTGCACAGCCGCGCGCTGTCGGCCATCCTCTCGTTCAAGACGCAGACGCCGTTCGACAAGCTGCCGGTCTGGCGTGACATCCGCAAGCTGCCGCTCGCCGAGCAGAAGGCGCGGCTGCTCGACCGGAGCCTGCGCCCGCAGCTGGTGGAGGCCGCGCGCGCAAAGTTCGAGGGCAAGCCGATCGGCACCGAGGCGCGGCCGGCCGTGTTCGACTGGCTCTTCGTCATGGACAACGTGCACGGTCCCCACCGCTCGGTGGCCGACGTCGCGCGTGAGCGGGGCTGCGATCCCGTGGACGCCATGATCGACGTGGCGCTGGAGCGGGACTTCGACGCCTTCTTCTTCCAGCCGATCGCCAATGAGGATCAGGACGTCGCGCTGGAGCTGATGCGCTACCCGCGCGCGGTCGTGACGTTCTCGGATTCCGGCGCGCACGTCTCGCAGCTCATGGATTCCTCGCTGCAGACGCACTTGCTCGCCCACTGGGTGCGCGAGAAGCAGGCGTTCACCCTCGAAGAAGCCGTGCGGATGCTGACCCTCGTGCCGGCGACGCACTGGGGCTTCGCCGACCGCGGCCTGCTCCGCGAAGGCATGGCGGCGGACCTCGTGGTGTTCGACCCCGCCACGATCGCGGCCGAGATGCCGGAAGTCGTCACCGACCTTCCCGCCGGGGCGAAGCGGCTCGTGCAGCGCTGCCGCGGCATCGCTGCCACCGTCGTCAACGGCGAGACCGTCCTGCGTGACGGCAAGCCGACCGGCGCTCTGCCCGGCCGGCTCCTGCGAGGGCCGCTCGCCCACTAGAGGGGGACGCCATGAGCACCGTGCTGCTCATCATCCTGATCCTGATCCTGCTCGGGGCGCTGCCGCTGTGGCCGTACAGCTCGGGGTGGGGCTACTATCCCAGCGGCGGCGTCGGCCTGCTGGTCCTGATCCTCATCATCCTGCTGCTGACCGGCCGTCTCTAGCCGGATGATCGGGCGCGCGCTCGTCTCATCGTCGCTGCTGCTCGTCCTCATGGTGGCCCCCGGCGCCGTTCGCGCCGCGGACCCGCTCGTGATCAGCATCTGGGGCGGCAACTGGAAAGACACCATCGAGCGCGTCGTCGCCCAGCCGTTCACGGCCAGGACGGGGACTCCCGTCGAGTTCGAGGTCGGCGGCACGCTCGATCGGCTCGCCAAGGCGCGGGTGGCGAAGGCCGCGCCGCTCGTCGACATCACGTTCACCACCTCGCACGTCGCCCGCCTGTACGCGTCCGACAACCTCTTCGAGAAGCTCGATCTCACACGGCTGCCGAGCTCCAGGGATCTGGCGCGCGAGGCGTTTCGCAGCGACTCCGCCATCGGCAGCTGGGCGTACGTCTACACGATCGCGTATCGACCCGATCTGGTGAAGACGCCGATCACCCGGTGGGCCGACCTGTGGGACCCGGCGCTGAAGGGCAAGATCGCCATGCCCGACTTCGATCCCTCGCACATCATCACGATCAGCGCGCTGCTCGACGGCGGCAACGAGAAATCCTGGGAGAAGGGTCAGGCGCGGCTCAAGGCGCTGAAGCCGAACATCGCGGCCTTCTTCTCGACCGACGCGCGCAGCCAGGATCTCCTGAAGACCGGCGAAGCGCCGGTCGAGATCATGCTGTCGATCAATGCGTTTCACCTCCGCGAGCAAGGCATCCAGGTGACCATCGTGGAGCCGAAGGACCGGCCGGGTATCGTGGGTATCGACACGGCATCGATCATGGCGGGCAGCAAGAAGTCCGCGGCCGCCTACGACTTCATCAATCTCCTGCTGTCGCGCGAGATCCAGGAGCAGCTCGTGTCCGCCTTCAAGGCCGGGCCGACGAATCTGAAGGCCACCGTACCGGCCGCGCTCAAGGGGCAGCCCGGCGTGTTCACGAGCCCGGCGGAGTGGAAGGAGCGCGGCTACATCATCGACGACGAGACGCGCGCCACGCTGCTGCCGAAGTGGAAAGAGTGGTTCAACGCGAACATCGTTGCCCGCTAGCGTTCGCGGCGCCCTGCTGCTGGCGCCGGCTCTGGCCGCGCTCGCGATCTTCGCCGCCGCCCTCGGCGCGCTGTTCCGGCTCAGCGTCCTCGAGTTCGTGCCCGGCTCGCTCCGCACCGGCGGCCTCACCGATGCGAACTTCCGGGCCGTACTGACGCCGCAGTACGTTCGTGCCGTGGCCGACACCGCGCTGCTGTCCGCCGCCACCACCGCGGTGACGCTCGTCACCGCCTTCCCCGTCGCCTACGCGCTGGCGCGGGCGCGCTCGCCCCGCGTGCGAGCGACGGTGCTCGCGCTGACGCTGGCGCCGTTCTTCACCGGCGCCATCG
This sequence comes from Candidatus Methylomirabilota bacterium, assembly GCA_036265915.1. Classification (GTDB taxonomy): domain Bacteria; phylum Methylomirabilota; class Methylomirabilia; order Rokubacteriales; family CSP1-6; genus AR12. The sequence continues at coordinate 78,262 of DATAOC010000029.1, forward strand.
TGCGAACCTATGCGCTCATGCTGATTCTCGGCAACTCGCTCGTCTCGTGGCCCGTCCGGCTGCTGTTCGAGCCGTCCGGCGTGCTCGTCGGGCTCGTCCATTTCTCGATGCCGACGATGATCCTGGTGCTGGCGGCTGCGCTCGCGCACGTCGATCCGACCGTGGAGCGGGCGGCCGCCAGCCTCGGCGCGGCTCCGGTTCGGGTCTTCCGGCGGGTGACGCTGCCGCTCGCGATGCCGGGCATCGCGTCCGGGTGCCTCATCGTGTTCGCGTGGACGTTCAGCGCGTTCGCCACGCCGGAGCTGCTCGGCGGCGGACGGGTGAAGATGATCGCGAATGTGGTGAAGGACCTCACGCTCGACGCGTTCAACTGGCCGGGCGGCGCCGCGTTTGCCATCGTCGCCCTCGCGGTGACGCTGCTGCTCGTCGGAGGGCTCGGCCGCGCCCTCACGCCGCGCGAGCACTGATGGCGCGCGGGCGGCTGGCCGGTATCGTGGTCGTGGCGCTGCTCCTTGCGTTCCTGACGCTGCCGAGCCTCATCGTCATCGCGGTGTCGTTCAACGGCACGGCCATCATGGCGTTCCCGCCCACGGCGGTGTCGACGCGGTGGTACGCGAAGGCGCTGACGTACCCTCAGTTCCAGAAGGCTGCCGTCAACAGCGTGATCGTGACCGGCCTCAGCACGCTGCTGGCGGTGCCGGTCGGGACGGCGGCGGCGCTCGCGCTGGTGCGGTATCCGGTGGCGGGCCGGGCGCTGTGGACCGCGGTCCTCCTGTCGCCGCTCGTCGTCCCCGGCGTGGCCGCCGGTCTCGGCCTGCTGATCGTCGCCGCCGGCCTCGGCGTGATCGCCAGCCGGTGGGTGCTGATCGTGGCCCACATCATCGTCGTGCTGCCATTCGTGGTGCGGTCGGTCGCCGTCTCGATTGCCAGTCTCGACCCCGCGCTCGAGCGCGCGGCGGCCAGCCTCGGCGCGCGGCCCGCGCGCGTCTTCTGGCGGGTGACGCTGCCGCTGCTGCGGCCCGGGCTGGCCGCGGCCACGCTGTTCGCCGTGATCGTGTCCATCAACGAGTTCGTCGTGTCGCTCTTCGTGTCGACGCGCGTCACCGAGATCCTGCCGGTCGCGATGTTCACGTACGTCGTCAACTACACCGATCCCACGATGGCCGCGCTGTCCGCACTGTTCATCGCGGCCACGTTTGCGGCCGTGCTCGCCGCCGACCGCGTCATCGGCCTGTCCCGCGTGTTCCAGCTGGACGGTCAGCGGTGAGCGGCGCGCGCGGTCCCGTGGTGGCGCTCGAGGGAGTCCGCAAGGCGTACGGCCTCACCGAGGCGCTGAGCGGCATCGATCTCTGCGTGGAGGACGGCGAGCTGCTGTCGCTGCTCGGGCCGTCGGGCTGCGGCAAGACCACGACCCTCAACGTGATCGCCGGCTTCGTCGTGCCGGACGCCGGGCGCGTCCGCGTCGACGGCGAGGACGTGACCACGCGGCCGGCGTGGCGGCGTGGCCTCGGCGTGGTCTTCCAGTCGTACGCGCTCTTTCCGCACATGAGCATCGCCGAGAACGTGGCGTTCGGGCTGCGCGAGCGCGGCGTGGCACGCGCGGAGCGGGAGGCGCGGGTCGCGGAGGCCCTCGCGCTCGTGCGACTCGACGAGGCGGGCGACAAGCGCCCGGGGCAGCTGTCGGGCGGGCAGCAGCAGCGCGTCGCCCTCGCGCGCGCGCTCGTCATCCGGCCCCGCGTGCTGCTGCTGGACGAGCCGCTCGCCGCGCTCGATCGCAAGCTGCGCGAGGAGATGCGCGCGGAGCTGAAGGACATCCAGCGCGCCGTCGGGACCACGACCGTCTTCGTGACGCACGACCAGCACGAGGCGCTGGGGCTCTCCGACCGCGTGGCCGTCCTGAACGGCGGGCGCATCGAGCAGCTCGGCACGCCCGAGGAGATCTACGAGCGGCCGGCCACCGCGTTCGTGGCCGACTTCGTCGGGGCGTCCAGCGTGCTGCGCGGCCGCGCCACCGACGCGGGCCGGGTCGACGTGGCCGGCACGCCGGTGCGCGTCCGTTTGCCCCGCCCGCTGCAGGCTGGCGAGGTCGTTCGACTGCTGATCCGGCCCGAGCGCGTGACGCTCGGCGGCGATGGACCGAACGTCCTGCCGGCGCGCGTGGCGGCGGTCATGTACCTCGGTGACCACAGCGAGGTCCGTCTGGAGCTCGCCGACGGCACGCGCCTGCTCGCCAGCGTGCGGGGTCGCGCCGGCCTCTCCGCGGGCGAGCGGGTGGGCGCGCGACTTCCCGAGGACGCCTTCCTGGAGCCCCGGTGATGGCGGGCGCGGACGTCACCTCACGCGAGGGCGCCCGGCGCATCGTCCTGGCGCTCGAGGCCGCGGGTGTCTCGCTGGTGCCGACCGTGCCGGACACGTGGATCGGCTGGCTCATGGAGCCGATGCGCGCGTCGCGTCGACTGCGCGTCATCGACGTGGCGCGGGAAGAGGAGGCGATCGCGATCGCCTGCGGCGCGACCCTGATGGGAGAGCGCGCGGCGGTGGTGATCCAGAACGCCGGCCTGCTGAACAGCGGCGCCGTCATCGCCTCGCTCGTCCAGCTCTATCGCGTGCCGGTGTTCCTGCTCGTCTCGTATCGCGGCGACGTCCGCGACCCCGTCTACTACCACGCGCCCAAGGGACGCGCGACGGAGCCGACATTGACCGCGTGGAGTCTCCGGTTCGCCCGGGCGGAGCCCACGCGTATCGCGGCGCAGGTCGCGCAGGCATACGCGTTCATGGACGAGACGCGGGAGCCGTTCGTCCTGCTGTTCAGCGCCGAGGATCTCGCGTGAGCGTGCCGCGGCAGGCGTGGCTCTCGGCTCTGCTCGCAGCGCTCGACGCGCGCGACGTGCTGGTGGCCGGCCTCGGCGGCAACGCGCGATACCTGCCGCACATGGCGCCGCGCGTGCCGCACTGGGCGCTCTGCGACTCGATGGGCGCCGCCATTCCGCTCGCGCTCGGCATGGCGCTCGCCCGGCCGACACGCGGCGTCGTCGCCCTCGAGGGCGACGGCTCGCTGCTGATGAACCTGGGCTGCCTGGCCACCGTGGGCGCCGCCCGCGCCGCGAACCTCACGGTGCTGATCTTCGAGAACGGCGCGTACGAGTCGTCGGGCGGGCAGGCGCTGCCCGCCGTGACGGTCGACTTCGTCGCCGTCGCGCTGGCCGCCGGCTTCCGGCGCGCGGAGCGGCTCTCGTCGGCCGACGAGCTCGGCGCCGCGCTCGCGCAGGGACGGAGCACCGGCGGGCCGACGCTGTTCGCGCTGCCGACACGCTTCGATCCGGCCGAGACGATCCCGCCGTATTCCGAGCGACCGGACGAGATCCGAGCCAACTTCGCGCGGGCGCTGCGCGGCACGTAGCCGACCGCCGAGGACACGGGCACAGCAGTTGCTGCCATCGAAGGCCATGCCGCCGTCCGGCGTGCGTCCAGCGAACCGCTCGCCCTCGACGTTCCTCGCGCTTGCCCTGCTGGCGCTCGGCTGCGCGCTCCTCGCGCGACCGGTGGTCCTCTCGGCCGCCTCGCCGCCGGCCGCTGCGGACGCGGTAGGTGACGCGCGCAGCTCCGCCGACGTCGTGGTCACGCAGGACAGCGTGCTGCAAGATCTGAACGCGGCGATCCAGTGGTTCCGGGACGCGCGGGTGACGCTGCGCGCGGCGCTGGCCTCGGCCGCGGTGCCGCTCGCGGGCGACGAGGAACGCGTGGCGCGCGAGGCGCTCGACCGCGCGTTCGCCGTGGCGCGCGCGCGGAGCGAGCTGGTGCCGCCACCGCAGGCAACCGCCGAGCGCAGCGCCGGGGCGGCGCGCGCGACCGAGCAGCGCGCTCGGCTCGGCGAGGCGATCCAGGCGCAGCAGACGGCGGTCACGCGGCTGCAGGCGCGCGCGCGGGCGGCGGCGCCCGCGCAGCGCGCGGCGCTCGAGCGCGAGCTCGCGGGCGCGCGCAATCGCCTCGAGCTCGACCGGGCGCGCCTGGCGTTCCTGGCCCAGCTGCAGCCGTTCGACGCCGCGCAGCCGGGCGCCACGCTCGATCTCGCCCACCAGATCGACACGCTGCGCACGTCCGTGCCGGACGTGAAGCCCGGCGCGCCGGCCGAGCCCGCGGTGGTCACGACCGATCAGCTCGGTGGCGGCACGTGGGCGCTGCTGCACCGTCTCGTCGCGCTGCGGCAGACGCGCTCGAGCATCGACGACGTTCGTGATGCGACGGCGGAGCGGCGACGCAGCGTCGAGGCTGACCTGCGCGCCACCGGCGCCGGGCTGCGCGGCCTCGCCGCGCGGCTGCACGAGCTGGCGGACACGAGCGACGCCCCGGCCGACATGAGCGCCGAACAGCGTGAGTTCCAGGCCTCGCTCGAGCGCGCTCGCGCGCTGGCCGCCGTCGTGGCTCCGCTGCAGCAGGAGTCGGCGCTCCTGCGCCGGTTCGGTGACGATCTGACCGGCTGGCAGCGCGCCATCGATGCCGAGACCGCCAAGGCCCTGAAGGGGGTCGGCATCGACCTGCTGCGGCTCGCCGCCGCCATCGGCGCCGTGTTCGTGGCGGCGGCGCTGTGGCGGGCGGCCACCCTGCGCTACGTCGGCGATCCGTTCCGCCGGCGACTGGTGCTCGGCGCGCGCAAGGTCGTGGTCGTCATCGCCGTCACGGTCATCGTCGTGGTGCACTTCGCGAGCGAGCTGACCACGCTGGTGACCGCGCTCGGCTTCGCGGCGGCCGGGATCGCGTTCGCGCTACAGAACGTCATCCTGGCCGTGGCCGGCTACTTCTCGATGATGGCGCCGAACGGCATTCGCGTCGGCGACCGCGTCAGCCTGCAGGGACCGTTCGGGTACGTTCACGGCGAGGTGCTCGAGATTGGGTTCGTGCGGATACGGCTGCGCGAGCTGGCCGGTGACCCGCTCGCGCCGACGGGCCGCATGGTGGTGTTCCCCAACTCCGTCGTCTTCACCGGGTCGTTCTTCAAGCACCCGGAGGGCGCGGCCACCGCTCCCGGCCCGCCCGCGCACCGCGCGGCCTGACGGTCGGCGGCGACTACGCGAGCATCGCGCGCGCGAGCTGCCGCGCGCCTTCGTAGCACTTCTCGGGCGGCTCGTACGAGAACGCCAGCCGGATGTACTGCTCGCCGCCGCCGTTCGCGTAGAACACCGGCCCCGGTGTGTACTGGATCCGCATCGCGACCGCGCGCTCCGCCAGGCGCTGGCGGTCCGTGCGGCTGGGCAGCCGCAGCCACAGGAAGAAGCCACCCTCGGGACGGCTCACGACGGCATCGGTGCCGGTGAGGACCTCGTCCAGACCGCGCAGCATCGCGTCGCGCTTGGCGCGGTAGACGTCGATGAGACGGCCGACGTGCTCGGCCATGTGGTCGCGCAGGTAGTACGTGGCGACCCGCGACATGAACGGATTGGTCCCGCCCCCGAAGAGGAATGACTGGAGCGAGGGCACGATCTCGCGCGGCGCGCACAGCCAGCCGAGACGCACGCCGGCGCCCAGGATCTTGGAGATGGTGCCGGCCCGGATCACGCGGCCGCCGCGGTCCAGCGCGTAGAGCGGCGGCAGCGTCTGCCCCTCGAAGCGCAGCTCGCCGTACGCGTCGTCCTCGAGGATCAGCGTGTCGAACTCGTGGGCCAGCTCGATGAGCTCGTGCCGTCGGCGCAGCGACTGGCTGGGGCCCGCGGGATTCTGGAAGTTCACGATGGTGTAGATGAGCTTGCAGCGCCGGCCCTCGCGACGCAGCGTCTGCAGCCGCTCGCGGACCGCGTCGGTGACGATGCCCTCGCCGTCCACCGGCACGTCGAGCACGCGCGGGCCGTGGCGGCGAATCGTGTTGAGCGACCCCGAGAACGTCGGCGCCTCCGCGATGATCGGATCGCCGGGATCGACGAAGGCGCTGAAGGCGAGTGCCAGCGCCTGCCCCGAGCCGTTCGCCACCACGAGGTTTTCCGGCTCGGTCTTCATCGACTCGAACAGCTCGTACTTGTGACAGATCAGCTCACGGAACCCGAGGTAGCCCTGCGGCTCGCCGTACGTCATGGCGGCCGCGCCCTCCGCCTTCATCATCCGGGCGGTGGCGTCGACCATGTCGTCGTACGGAAACGACGCGGGATCGGGATAGCCGCCGCCGAACTCGTAGAGCGGCTGCATCGAGGCGCGCGGCGTCGTGAGCGGGACGACGTAGCGGGCGCGCGTGGACAGCAAGGACTCGAACGGCGGCGGCGTGGTCGGTGTCGTCATGCGGCTAGGATACCTTGGTGAAGGCCGCGCGGCCCACCTTGTCCATGTTCCGGCCCTCGATGCGGATCAGGCGGGTCGGCCCGTCGCGACGCGGCGAGTGCACGTCGCCCTCGTTGTAGACGTGCGCCATGCCGGGCGACAGCCGGTACGCGCGCACGTGACGCACGGTGCCCGGCTTGCCGTCGCGCGGCGGCTCCACGACCGCCCAGTCGCTCATGATCGTCTCGCCCTGCGCCTGGCCGTAGATCGCCCAGGTCGGGCCGTGGTCGTGGGGCGCGCTCTCGCGGGCCCCCTCGTAGACGTGGCCGAGGATGCAGAACCCGAGCTGCGGATCCTCGTAGAGCACCTTGCGCTCCGGGGCGCCGTCGGGAAGGTAGCGGGCAACGAACGCCTCGTCCTTCAACAGGTCGCGCACGAGCGCGCATACCTGCTGGCGGCCGGTGGGACCGGCGTCCGCGGCGAGCACACGATGACAGGCGCCGGCGAACTCGTCCAGGGTCTGGGTCATTTCACTCGCTCCTCGTCGATGATCCGGCTAGAATTCGTCCCATGACTCACGCTGCACCCCGCCGCGCGCTCATCACGGGCATCACCGGTCAGGATGGATCGTATCTCGCGGAGTTCCTCCTGGAAAAGGGCTACCAGGTCTACGGCATGGTCCGCCGCTCATCCACCGAGTCCTTCGAGCGCATCGCGCACCTGCGCGATCGTATCGAGATTCGCGAGGGGGACCTGCTCGACCAGCTGTCGCTCATCATGCTGCTGCGCGACATCGACCCCCACGAAGTCTACAACCTTGCCGCGATGTCCTTCGTGCCGACGTCGTGGGAACAGCCGATCCTGACCGGCGAGGTCACCGCGCTGGGCGCCACGCGCCTGCTCGAGGCGATCCGGGTCGTGGACCGCTCCATCCGCTTCTATCAGGCGTCATCCTCGGAGATGTTCGGCAAGGTGCGGGAAACGCCGCAGACCGAGCTGACTCCCTTCCACCCGCGGTCGCCCTACGGCGTGGCCAAGACCTACGCGCACTACATCACGGTGAACTACCGCGAGTCGTACGGCATCTTCGCCTGCTCGGGCATCCTCTTCAACCACGAGTCGCCGCGTCGCGGCAAGCAGTTCGTCACTCGGAAGGTCACCGACGGCGTGGCGCGCATCAAGGCCGGGCTCGCACACGAGCTGCGCCTCGGCACGCTGGACGCCAAGCGCGACTGGGGCTTCGCCGGCGACTACGTCCAGGCGATGTGGCTGATGCTGCAGCAGCCCAGGCCGGATGACTACGTGGTGGCCACCGGGGAGACGCACACCGTGAGCGAGCTGTGCGAGCTGGCCTTTTCGCACGCGGGCCTGGACTGGACGCGCCACGTCGTCGTCGATCCCGCCTTCGTCCGACCGGCCGAGGTCGATCTGCTCATCGGCGACGCCACCAAGGCGCGCACGGTGCTCGGCTGGGCGCCGAAGCAGTCGTTCCGCGAGCTGGTGCAGCTGATGGTCGACGCCGACGTGCGGGCCACGCGCTCCCGCTAGCGCGCGAAGTCGCGCAGCACCTGTCCGGGACGACCGCACTCCTCGCGCACGCCGCGCTCGTCCACCGTCCGCACACCGTTGACCCACACGCCGTGAACGCCGAGCGCTGGCGTATCGAGGCGGGAGGCGCCGGTGGGCAGATCGTGTACGCGTCGCTTCGGCCCTCGCCCGACGGTCCGCGGGTCGAACAGCAGCAGGTCCGCCCACGCGCCGGGGGCGAGCCGCCCTCGGTCCACGAGCCGATAAGCGCTCGCAACGTCGTGGGTGACGCGGCGGACGGCCTCTTCGAGCGTGAGATCGCCGCGCTCGCGAACCCAGTGACCGAACAGGTGCAGGCCGAAGCCGGCGTCGCAGAGAAACGACAGATGCGCGCCGGCGTCGGAGAGCGCGACGGCGGCGTGCGGATGCCGCAGCAGTCGGCGCACCTCGTCCTCGTCGGTGTTGAACAGCCGGCAATCGAACATCGCGTCGAGCTCGCCGTCGAGACCGAAGTCGAGGAACACGTCGACGGGATCCTGGCCACGCTCGGCGGCGAGCTCGGCGATGGTGCGGCCCACCAGCGGCCGGTGGTCCTCGCGTACGACTTCCATGACCGTCAGGTGCGGCCACGTCTTGTCGGAGAACCGGTTCGGGACGCCGGGCATCGCGGCCTCCGCCTTGAGCCGCGTGCGGAACGACGGATCGGCCAGCACGCGGCGATACGCCGCCTCGCTACCCGCCTCGATGGCGGGGCGCCAGGCGAGGAAGGCCTCCAGCGGATAGGGGTGCCGCAGCGTGAATTCCATCCCGAGCGGAAAGCAGCCGACCTGCGCCCAGAGCTCGCGGCCGCGCCTCCGTGCGCCCTCGATGTCCGCCAGCTCGTTGAACACGCGTGTCGGGTCGCCCGGATCGACGAACATCGCGGCGATCATCACCGGACGACCGGTCTTCGCGGCCACCTCTTCGAGCCACGCCACCGTCGAGGTCATCCCCTTGGTGAGCATGAACACGCCACGCTCCGCCTCGCCGAGCGCGCCCGTGAGCGCCATCAGCTCGTCGCGGTCGGCGAGCCGCGACGGCATGGGAACGCCGTGCTCGCCGTTGTGCTGCTCGAGCGTCGACGTGGCGAAGCCGATGGCGCCGGCGTGCAGCGCCTCCAGCACGATCCGGCGCATCTCGGCGATCTCGCCGGGCGTGGCCGTGCGCTTCGTGGCGTCGGCGCCGAGGACGTAGGTGCGGACCGACGAGTGGCCGACGAACGACGCGACGTTCGGCACGACGCCGCGACGCTCCATCGCCGTGAGGAACTCGGGATACGACTCGAAGTCCCAGCGCACCCCGGCCCGCAGCGCCTCCAGCGACATGCCCTCCACGTGCGTGAGATTGCGCAGCGTGAGATCGCGGTCTGCGGGCCGGCACGGCGCGATCGTAAATCCACAATTGCCGATCACCACTGTCGTCACGCCGAGCGCGGTGGACGGCGTCGCGTAGGGGTCCCAGGTGAGCTGGGCGTCGTAGTGCGTGTGGATATCCACGATGCCGGGTGCCAGCGCCAGGCCGTCGCCGTCGACGCGCTCGCGCGCGGGGCCGACGTCGGTGCCGACGGCCGCGATCCGGCCGCCGCTGACCGCCAGCGAGCCGCGCCGAGCCGGCGTGCCGAGGCCGTCGATGAGGGTCGCATTGGCAATGACCAGGTCGTGCACGGGTAGGTCCTCCGGGATGAATGGCTCGTGGATGTCCGGCGCTGATCAATAATCGATCACTCGCCCGGGGGCCGTCAACGCGAGCGTCGTCGAAACCCAGGCCCGCTCGCGATATCGAGGTTTGCCTCGACTCTGGCCCTTCGCTTGCTCTTCCGCGCGACGATGAGCACGGACCACGCCGCCCGCACGCTCACGCATCTCGCCCAGGCGCTCGGCGAGACTCTGGACCTTTCCGCCGTGCTTGACCGTGTCGCCCACGCCGCCGTCGATTTCGTGCCGGGCTCGCTCGCGCGAATCTGGACGGTGGACGGCGCGGCGCTCTCGCTCAGTGCGGAAGCCGGTGCGGTCAGCATGGCCCCCGGCGAGGACCGCACGCTCGCACTCGGTCAGCAGTGGGCGGGCCGGGTGGCCAGCACGCTGGAGCCGCTCATCGTCGTCGACGATGATGGCGTGTCCGCGGCGACCGTTCCGCTCGTGGCGCACGGACAGCTCGTCGGCGTGCTGCTGCTCGCGACGCAGCGGACACACCGCTTCGCGGCAGACGAGCTCGACCTGCTCGGCTGCGTCGCCATTCACGCGGGCATCGCGATTCACACCGCGACGCTGTTCGCGCGGGCGGATCGCCGCCGGCGCGCGGCGGAGGCGCTGGCCGAGGTGACGCGCCTGATGTCGCAGTCGCTCGACGTGGACGACGTGGGGCAGCGCATCGTCGACAGCGTGCGCGGACTCTTCGACGCCGTGGCGGCCGTGCTCTACCGCTGGGACAGCGAGCTGAAAGACGTGACCGCGCTGTCGCTGTCCGGCGACTGGGGGCCCGTGCTCGACCACGTGGTCTTCCCGGCCGGCACCGGGCTCATCGCGGTGGCGGTGGGCCAGCGCCGCACGGCGGCCACCGCGGACGTGCTCACCGACGCCGCCGTCACGCTCGCCGGCTCCGTGCGCGAGCGCTTTGCGCAGAGTCAGGCGCGCGCGCAGCTCGCGGTGCCACTGATCATCCGCGACCGCATCATCGGCGCGCTCGCCATCGGCCGCGCGGCCGGCGCCACCTTCGATGCCGCGGACGTCGCGCTCGCGCAGGCATTCGGTGACCAGGCCGCGGTGGCGCTGCAGAACGCGAGCCTGTTCGAGGCGCAGCTCTCGCTGCTCGAGCATGCGCGCGCGCGCCGGGCCCGGCTCGAGGCGCTGCTCGAGGTCGGCCGCGAGGTCTCGCGCATCCAGCCGCCGCCCGCGCTGCTGGAGCGCATCGCGGCCACGTGCGGCCGCCTCCTGCAGACCGACTCCGTCGGCATCCGGCTCGTCGAGGGTGACGAGCTGGTGGTGGCGTGCGCCTCGGGCGGCGCCCGGGACGTCATGACGACGCCCCGGCTCAAGATCGGCGAGAGCCTGAGCGGCATCGTGGCGGCCACGGGCCAGACGCTCGTCCTGACCGATCCGGCCGCCGACCCGCGGCTGCACCCGGCGCACCGCGCCGCCATGGAGCGCCTCGGCTACCGGGCGCTGGTCGCGGTGCCGATCACCGCCGGCGAGCGTATCGCCGGTGTGCTGAGCGTGCAGACGCGGCGGCGGCTCGGCTTCTCGGACGAGGACATCGAGGTGGTCACCGCGTTCGCGCGGCAGGTCGGGGTGGCGCTGCACAACAACCGCCTGTACGAGGAGCTGCAGCAAGCGTACCGGGAGCTCACGTCGACGCAGGACCAGCTGCTGCAGTCGCAGAAGATGGAGGCGATCGGCCGGCTGGCCGGCGGCATCGCGCACGACTTCAACAACCTGCTCACCGTCATCGCCGGACAGACGTACATGCTGCGCAACCAGACGGCCGGCGGCCCCGTCCGCGAGGGCGTCGAGCGCATCGAGGCCACCGCGGAGCGCGCGGCCGAGCTCATCCGGCAGCTGCTCGCGTTCAGCCGCAAGCAGGTGCTGCAGCCGGGTGTCCTGCGCCTGAACGCCATCGTGGAGGCGATGGTGCCGATGCTCACCCGCGTCATCGGCGAGGACGTCGAGCTCTCGACGCGGCTGGCGCCGCGTCTGCTTCACGTGAAGGCGGACCCCACCCAGCTCGAGCAGGTGATCATGAACCTGGCCGTGAATGCGCGCGACGCCATGCCGCGCGGTGGCCGGCTGACCCTGGAGACAGCGAATCTCCGCGTCGACGCCGCCCACGCCCCGCCGTCCCCCGACCTGGGGTCTGGCGAGTACGTGATGCTCGGAGTGACCGACACCGGACTCGGAATGGACGCCGAGACCCGCCGCCGCCTGTTCGAGCCGTTCTACACGACCAAGGAGCCCGGCAAGGGGACCGGACTCGGACTCGCGACCGTGTATGGCATCGTGCAGCAGAGCGGCGGTCACATCGTCGTCCGGAGTCAGCCGGGCGAGGGTGCGACGTTCAAGATCTATCTGCCGGCCGTGCACGATGTCGTCGAGGCGCCCGAGACGCCGGTGGCGGACGACATTCCGCGCGGCAGCGAGACGATTCTCGTGGTGGAGGACGAGCACGAGGTCCGCGCGCTGGTGCGGCAGGTACTGCAGGAGCGCGGCTACCGGGTGATCGAGGCCGGCGGCCCCCGCGAGGCGCTGCGCTTCGTGACCGATGCGACGACGTCGGTCGATCTCCTGCTGACGGACGTCATCATGCCGCAGATGACGGGCCGCGCTCTCGCCGACCTGCTCACCGCCGACCAGCCCGGGCTGCCGGTCCTGTTCATGTCGGGCTACGCCGACAGTGTGGTCGTGGAGCACGGCGTGCTCCAGTCCGGCCGCGCGTATCTGCAGAAGCCGTTCACGCCCGCCCAGCTCGCGCGCGTCGTGCGCCGCGTCCTCGACACCGCGCGCGCCTGACCGTTCCTGCGGCCTGCGCTCTCGGACCGGCGCCGCCATCGCGACGCCGGCTCGGACCGCGCGCACGGCCCGGCGCGTTGGCGGCAGCGTATGGCACGCTGGTCGCGATGGACGCGCCTCGCATCGTCTGGCAGCCGAACACCGAGCAGCGCGACGCCGGCACTCCGGATCCGGCGCGTGACAGCCCGATCGGATTTCCGCCGCCGTGGCCGGAGCGGCCGTGGGTGTTCGGCGTGATGGTCGCGTCGCAGGACGGCGTCGTGGCGTGGCGACGCCGGGGGCCGGACGATGATCCCGTGCTCGGGGTGCTGGGCGGTGATCCGTCGCGGCCGGAACGTCTGGCCGACAAGCGGCTGATGCGTGTGCTGCGCTGCTACGGCGACGTCGGGATCGGCGCCCAGACGCTTCGCGAGCAGCCGGACCTGGTCCAGCTGCCGCAGGAGCCCGGCGAGCCGCCCGCCCCCGAGCTCTACGAGTTTCGGCGCCAGCGGGGGTTGCAGCGCCAGCCACGCATCGTCGTCTACTCGCTCTTCGGGCGGCTGCCGCTCGGCAACAAGCTCTTCCGCACGCCGGGCGTTCAGGTGATCGTCATCACGAGCGAGCGCGGGGCGGACGAGCTGGTGCGGCGCGGCGACACGGGTCTGACGAAGATCGTGGAGCCGGTGTCGAATGTCGAGGCGCTGCGCCGGGCGCACGAGCGTCTCGGGCGCGAGCAGGGTGTCCGCTACCTCGCGTGCGAGGGCGGCATGACGGTGCTGATGGCGCTGCGGAGCGCCGGCGTCCTCGACGAGGTGTTCCTCACCACCACCGACGCGCGCGTGGACGCGGCGGCCCACGACGGCGTGCTGCGCATCTTCGACTTCGCGCGCGAGGGTGCCCGCCTGGTTGCCGAGGGGCGTACGGCGCCCTCGAGCGCGTGGCGCTTCCAGCGCTGGCGATTCAACGAGCGGTGAACGGGCGCCTCAGGGATAGATGACGGCGTCGCCGTGGCGGTAGCCCCATTCCACCGCCTCGGCGTCGACCGCCGACGGCTTCTCGCCGGTGGCGCCCGCCAGCGTCAGCGCCGTGATGTTGCGCCGCACCTCGGCCGCCAGCGTGTTGAGGCGGTGATAGGCCTCGGAGATCGATCGGCCGAGCGTCGTCAGGCCGTGATGCTCCATCACGATGGCGTTGGTGGCGGCGATGAAGTCGCGAAGCGGCGCCACGTCGAGCTCGACGTTCACGTGCGACGGCAGGACGTGCACGGGAGCGCCCATGACGAGCGGGAAGTCGAGTGACAGCGCCTGCAGCGTTCGGCCGCCGGTGAAGAACGCGATGCTCTCGTCGTGATGCACGTGGATCACCGCGTTGACGTCGGGGCGGAGGCGGAGGATCTCCCGGTTCAGCTGGTGACCGACGCTCGTCGGCCGCGTGCCGTGCAGCAGGCGGCCCGTCGGCACATCGGTGACGACGATGTGGTCGATCGTCGCCTCCTCGAGCGACACGCCGGCGTGCTTGGTGTAGACGACGCCGTCGGCGTGGGCGGGGTCCGGGACGCGGATGGCGAGGTTCCCGAGCGTGTTGTGGACGTAGCCGCGGGCGACGAGCCGCCGTGCGTAGGCCAGGAACAGGGCGCCGACCGACCGGTCGAACATGCCGCCTCCTCCCTTTGCCCCCTACGCTTTCACCGTACTATGCCGCCCCGTCGATTTCGCGACTTTTACGGCACGGGACAGGCCTTCAGGGCCGCCGGCGCCGCCCGCAACATGCCGGCCGGCGGCGGAACGCGGCGTATCATCGACGAATGGCGGAGTCGGAGACGGCCCGGGCTCTCGTCGTCGACGACGACGTCCGCGTGCGCGCCTTTCTCTGCGCCGCGCTGCAAAGCGCGGGCTGGGCGGTGACCCAGGCCGGCAGTGGTGCAGACGCCCTCCGGCTCGTCGCGTCCCGTCCGGACCTCGTCGTGCTGGACGTCGGCCTGCCCGATCTTTCGGGACGCGAGGTGTGCCGGCGCATCAAGGCGGCGCCCGAGACGGCGACGGTGCCGATCCTGATGCTGTCCGGCGTGTACGTGGACTCGGCCGATCGTAGCCAGGCGCTCGAGGACGGGTCCGACGCGTACCTGACGAAGCCGGTCACGACCCGCGAGCTGCTGGCCACCACGCGCGCCCTCCTCCGGACCGCGCGCGCCGAGCGCATGACCGCCGAGCACCAGCGGGCCGAGCAGGAGCTGCGCCGCCGGGTGTCCCAGGGGAAGTTCATGCTCGACGTCGCCCGCGCCATCACGTCGTCGCTCGACGTGCAGCCGCTGCTCGAGCGCATCGTCGACCAGGCCTCGCTGCTGCTCGGCGCGCCGCGGGTGTCGCTCGCCGTCCTCGAGCGCACGGATCCGACGCCGGTCATCCGGTTCGCCGCCGCGCGCGGCCTCAGCCGCACGTTCACCGACCATCTGCGGCCGCTGCACTGGCGCGACGGCACGACCCCGAGCGCGATCCGCGAGCGGCGCCCGGTGTGGTCGGCCGACCTGCTGAACGACCCGCAGTTCGATCTCGCACCCAGCACGCGCGCGATGGTGGAGGCCGAGGGCTACCGCGCGGTCCTGTCGGTCCCGCTGCTGGCACGCGACCGCCCGCTTGGCGCGCTGGTGCTCTACCGTGACGCGCCCGGGCCGTTCTCGGAGGACGACGTCGACGTGATGCAGCTCTTCGCCGCCCAGGCGGCGATCGCGGTGGAGAACGCGGCCCTGTACCGGCGCGCGCAATCCCGGGCCGACAAGCTGACGGCGCTCAGCACGCTGACGCGGCTCATCACATCGGCGGCGTCCAGCCACGAGGTCTTCGGCGCCGTCGCCGAGGCGGCCGCGCGGCTGCTGGAGGCCCGCAGCAGCCAGGTGTGGGTCGACGATCCGGCGGCCGGCGTGCTGCGCGCCGAGGGCAGCTACACCGTCGATCCGCTGATCGCCTCCGCGCTGCGCGGTCTCACCGAGATTCCGCACGGGCACGGCCTCACCGCGGAAGTCTATGCCTCGCGCGCGCCGGTCTTCATCTCCGACCTGAGGCAGGAGCCGCGCTGGCTCAACCGCGATCTCGTGGACGTCGCCAACGTGCGGTTCTACGCCGGCATCCCGCTCGTCGCCGGCGACCACGTCGTGGGCGTGCTGTCCGCGCTGTTCGACGCGCGCGACGAGTTCAGCGCCGAGGAGAAGGAGCTGGCCCGCCTGCTCGCCGACCACGCCGCCATCGCCATCCGCCAGGCGCAGCTGTACGCCGAGGCCGATCGCCGCCGGCAGGACGCCGAGCGGATGGCGCACAACCTCGAGCGCAGCCAGAGCTCGCTGGTGAAGACCGAGCGCCTCCGCGCGCTGGGCGAGATGGCGGCCGGTGTCGCGCACGACTTCAACAATCTGCTCTCGGTGATCCTCGGACGTACCGAGTTGATGCTGCGGCGGGTGGGCGAGCCCGAAACCATGCGCGATCTCGACGCCGTCCGCCGGGCCGCGCAGGACGGCGCCGACACCGTGCGCCGGATCCAGGAGTTCACGCGGACCCGCCGGACGCGGGCGTTCGAGCGCGTCGATCTGGCCGAGGTGGCGCGCGAGGTGATCGAGCTCACCCGGCCGCGGTGGGAGCTCGAGGCGCAGGCGAAGGGCGTCACCTACGAGTTCGGCGTGGACGGCGTGGCCCCGCCGGTGGCCGGGCGACCCGAGGAGCTGCGCGAGGTGCTGACGAACCTCATCACCAACGCCGTCGATGCGATGCCGGCCGGCGGCGTGTGCCGGCTCCGCGTGCACGTGGACGGCGATTGGGCCGTGATGACGGTGTCCGACACCGGCGTCGGCATGCCGGAGGAGATGAGGCTGCGGGTCTTCGAGCCGTTCTTCACGTCCAAGGGGCCGCGCGGCACGGGCCTCGGGCTCGCCGTGTCGTGGGGCATCGTGACCCGGCATGGCGGCACGATCGACGTCGACAGCGCGCCGGGCCGCGGCACGACGTTCCGCCTCCGCCTGCCCATACCGGTGACGCTGCCCGACGCCGTGGTCGGCGTGCCGATGACGTTCGCGCCGCGGCCGGCCCGCCTGCTGCTCATCGAGGACGAGCCGGAGGTGCAGGCGGTGCTCGCGGAGATGCTGCGCGAGGCCGGCTACGGGGTGGCGGTGGCGCGCGACGGCACGGCGGGGATCGAGCATTGCGAGCGGGAGGCAGTGGACCTGGTGCTGAGCGACATCTCGATGCCCGGCATCTCGGGCTGGGACGTCGCCGCCCGCCTGCGTGCGCGTCACCCGCTCATCCCGATCGGCTTCGTGACGGGCTGGGGCGATCAGCTCGACCCGGAGCGGCTCGCGCGCGCCGGCGTGGACTTCGTCGTGGCCAAGCCGTTCCAGGCATACGACATCCTGCGCCACGTGGCGCAGGCGGTGATGCGGCCCGCGCGCGAGGCGCGCTGAGCGCCGCTACCGCCGCCGCTTTCTCGCGCGCAGGTCGAGCACGCCGTCCCGCTTGCGCGGATCGTCTCCGGCCGGGAAGATCTGCGTCTTCTGGACCTTCTGGGTGCCGGTGGTGGGCAGCGCGGCCACGAAGAGCACGAACCCCGGCGCCTTGAAGTAGGCGAGCCGCTCGAGACACCAGTCGACGAGCTGCTCGGCCAGCGCCGCCGTGGGCGCGACGCCGGGCATTGGCACCACGCACGCCATGACCTCTTCTTCGCGCACCTCGTCGGGGACAGCGAGCACGGCCACCTGCGCGACCGCCTCGTGTGCCTGGAGCGTCGCCTCGACCTCCGCGGCCGCGATGTTCTCGCCGGCGCGGCGGATGATGTTCTTCTTCCGGTCGATGAAGTACAGCATGCCCCCGACGTCCTGGCGCACGACGTCGCCGGTGTGGAACCACCCGCCGCGCCACGCGGCCTCCGTGGCCGCCTCGTCCTTGAGGTAGCCGGCGAAGAAGCCATGACGGGGCCCTTCCGGGCCGCCCCAGCGGACGAGCATCTCGCCCGGCGTCTCGCGTGGCAGCTCGCGATCCTGCTCGTCCACGACCTTCGCTTCGAGGCCGCGACCGGGACGACCGAACGCGCGCGTGTGAATCATCCGCGGCTCGTGGGTGACGAGCGTGATGCGTCCGGTCTCGGTCATGCCCCACGCCTCCAGGAGCGGGAAGCCGAACCGCTTCTCGAACGCCTCGTGAAGCTCTGGCTCGACGCCGGCGCCGACGCCGAATTTCACACGATGCTGGCGCTCCTCGGGGACGACGGGCTGGTTGAGGAGCAGCGGTGGAACGACGCCGAGGTAATGCACGATCGTCGCGCGCGTGGAGAGGACGTCCTTCCACCAGCGCGTCGGGCTGAAGCGCTCCGGCAGGATGAGGCAGTTCGCCGTGAGCATCGCGCACGTCGCCGTCAGCGCCTGGCAGTTCATGTGGAACAGCGGCAGCGGGTTGAGGAAGCGGTCGCGGCCCGGCTCGATGACGCAGAGGCCGCCGAGGTCGCGATACCACGCGCCCGCGTTCAGGTAGTACAGGTTGGTCAGGATGCAGCCCTTCGGCCGTCCGGTCGTGCCCGACGTGTAGAGCAGGCTGCACTCGCTGTCGAGTCCGGGCTCGCCTCCACGCGGCGCCACGCGCGCCATCGGCAACGTGTCGGGCCAGCGGAGGGCGTCGACGACCGGAAGCGGCTTGGCGCGCGCGCGCGCGACGGCCTGCAGATCGCCGACGCGGGAGCTGATCACGACCGCGAGGTCGGCCTCGGAGTGCTCCATCTGGTAGCACAGCTCGTCGTGCCGGTAGTCCGGGTTGATCGGCACGATGCCGCAGCCGAGCGCGTTCAGCGCCAGATAGTGGAAGAAGAACTCGGGACGGTTCTCGAGCAGCAGGGCCACCCGATGCCCGTGGCCAAATCCCGCCGTGGCGTAGGCGGCGCGCAGCCGCTCGATCTCGACGCGCGCGCTCGCGTAGGTGAACTCGACGCCCTCGGGGTGATAGCTGCGGTCGGGCGCCGCCGGAGCGCACAGGAAGGCGTGGTCGCCCGCGGCCGCGGCCGTGGCCGTGAATGCCTGGTAGACGGTCTTCATCGGGCGCCATGATAGCGCGGCGGAGCAATCGATCCGGGCGGCGAATGGTGTGGCCGCCAGGGCCGTCTCAGGAAGCAAGGAGGCGGACATGCACAACCCGTGGAAGGTGACCACGCTCGCCCTGGTGGCGCTCGGTGCCACCGTCGGCACCTCGACGCTCACGACGGCGTACCTGATGCGGCCCCCGATGCCGACAGATGCTCCCGCGCCGGCGGAAGCTTCCGAGCCCCCCGCGTATCGCCCGGCGGTCGTGAGAGTCACGCCCGCCCACGCGGCGACCGTCCGCGCGGCGTCGATGTCACCCGTGTCGCCTCCCGCGCCGGTGGTCGTACCGCCGCAGACGGCGCGCGCGAGCGAGCCGGCCGTCCCGGCCGCTGCCGCGCCCGTGCCGCGCGCGCCGGCGGCAACGGTCGCGGCGACGACGACGCGCCCGGAGGACTGCAACACCGGCGCCGACCGTGCGCTGCGCATCGCCAAGCCCGGCGCACTGGGCGCCCTTCTCGGCGCTGGTCTCGGAGCCGTCGGCGGCGGCATCGCGGACGGCGGCAAGGCGGCTGGCAAGGGCGCGATCATCGGCGGCATCGCGGGCGCGGCGCTTGGCGGCGGCTACGGCGCCTACAAGACCAAGAACGAGTGCGGCACGATCGTCGGCGACGCGCGCTGAACGCGGCCGAACGGGTGCGTGAGGCCGGCGGTGATGCGCCGGCCTCACTTTTCTTGCCTGGCGGTACCGAGGCGCGCTAGACCTGAGGTAACCCCGAGCGCGAGGACGACTGGTGAACGACGTGATGCCGGTGCAGGGAGTTTGACGTCTACTACGAGCGCCGCGGCCGGGTGGACGCCCGGGCGCCCGGCATCCTGTGGCTGCACGGCCTCGGCTCGAGCGCGGACGACTGGAATGCGCAGCTCGCCGCGTTCGCCGGCGACTATCGGCTTCTCCTCGTGGATCTGCCCGGCCACGGACGGTCGTCCATTCCGCGCGGCCGCCCGACCGTGGAGGCGATGGCCGATCGCGTCGCGGCACTCCTCGACGACGTTGCGGAGCCGCCGGCGCACGTGGTCGGCCTGTCCCTGGGCGGTTGCGTCGGCCTGGCGCTCGCGCTGCGCCACCCCGCCCGCGTGCGATCGCTCACGCTCGTGAACGCCTTTGCCGTTCTCCGGCCTGCCGACACCGGCGCGGCGCTCCGGATGCTCCTCCGCGGCGCGCTCCTGGCCCTGGCGCCGATGAGCGCGGTCGGGCGGTTCGTGGCCGCCACGGCGTTCCCGCACCCGGAGCAGGCGGCACTGCGCCGGGCGGCCGCCGCCAGCCTGGCGCGCACTCCGCGCCGCGCGTACGTCGCTTCGGTGAGGGCGCTGGCTCGCTTCGACGCGCGCCCCTCGCTGGCGCGGCTACGGTGTCCCACGATGGTGGTCGCGGGTGCGGACGATCGAACGATCGCGCTCGCCGCCAAGGACGCGCTCGCGCACGGCATCGCCGGAGCGCGCTGGGTCGTCGTCCCCGGGTCCGGTCACGTGACGAGCGTCGACCGCGCCGACGAGTTCAATGCCGTGCTGCGGGAGTTCATCGCCGCGCACTGAGCCGGGCTACAATCGCGCGCCATGTGGCTGCTGCTGGCGCTCGCCGCCGCGCTCTTTCAGGTCCTGCGCAACACGTCGATGAAGCGCCTCGGGCACGCGCTCGACGAGTACATCAACGTATGGGGCCGCTTCACGTTCTTGCTGCCGTTCGCGCTCGCGACCTGCCTCGTCACCGGCGTTCCGGCGCTGAAGCCGGGCTTCTGGGGCTGGTGCCTCGCCTTCGGCGTGTGCCAGACGCTGTCCACGCTCGCGCTGTCGAAAGCGCTGAAGCTCTCGGCGATCTCGCTGGTCACCGCGCTGTGGAAGATCAGCCTGCTCATCCTGCTCGGGCTGGCGTGGGTGACCATCGGCGAGCATCCGAGCCCGCTCGGGATCGCCGGTGTCCTGCTCAGCGCGGCGGGTGTGTACCTGCTCAACATCCAGCGCGCGCGTGTGTCGCCGTGGGCGCCGCTGGCCGTGCTCTTCACCGATCGCGGCCAGCGGTACACGCTGCTCGCCGCCGTCTTTTACGCGCCGAGCGTGATCACCATCAAGCAGGCCATCCTTGCGTCGAACGCCGCCATGGGGACCTTCGGCGGCTATCTCGTGGCCAGCGTGCTGATGAGCGTGCTCGCGGCGCGGACCTCCGCGTCGCACTTCCGTGCCGTGCCACGCCACTGGAAAGAGTTCGTGGCGCTGGGTCTGTTCGCGGCACTGACGACGATCCTGCAGGGCAAGGCGTACACGCTCACGCTGTCCTCGTACGTGGAGGCGGTGAAGCAGGTCGAGATCCTGTTCGCGATGGGCATCGGCGTGGCCGTGTTCGGCGAGGCGCAGCGGGTCCGGGAGTCGGCGCTGGGCGCCGTGGTGATGCTCGTTGGCATGGTTCTGCTGGCGCTGGCGGCGTGAGCCGGCCCTCCCTCCGGAGCGATCGGTAAACGCTCTCGCTGGCAGTTTCCTTGCTCGGATAGACCGCGAGGAGGGAACGCAATGATTTCACGTCTCGGAGTGATCGTTTCGGGGGTCGCGCTGCTGGCGGCCGCCGGCTGCAGTGCCACCACCACCACGGATGCGGGGGCGGCGCACGGTGTCTACGGGTCGTCCCCGTCGAACTCCTTCGAGGGTACGGTGGCGCGTGTCGATGCGCCGCAGCGCGTCGTCGTGCTGAGCGACGGCCGGATGTATCAGGTGCCCGCTGACTCGATGGTGTACGTGAATGGCCAGCCGGTGGCCTACACGAGCGTGCAGCCGGGTACGCGGGTCGTGATGCCGAACGCGCAGCTCGTCGAGCTGCGGGACGGGCGGTACATGCTCGTGCAGCAGCCGGCGGGCGTGACGACGACGACGCCGGCGGTGCGACAGACCGTGCAGGGTCAGGTGGTCGACGTGGATCGCGACGAGATCAAGATCCGCACGCCGAACGACCGGTTCGAGGTCCCGATGCGCGGTGCCAAGCAGACCGGTATCCGGAAGGGTGACAACGTGACGATCGACTTCACGTTCACGCCGGCCGTGCCGGCTGCCCTGCCTCGGTAAGCTCCGGCGCAGGGGGACGGTGGGGGGCGCGGGCGCGCCTCCCATCGTCGTGCCTCAGCCGAGCGCCTGCTCTGCCTGCCGCACGCGGCGCGACAGCGTGGCGAGGATGTTCTGCGTCAGCTCGGGCGCCTCGCGCAGCAGCGTGGTGAAGTCCCGGCGCTTGATGACGAGCAGGCGCATCGGCGTCTCGGCAATGACGCTCGCCGACCGCTCGCCGCCGTCGAGCAGGCTCATCTCCCCGAAGTACGCGCCGGGCGCCAGCTTCGCGCGCTTGCGTGGCGAGACTTCCACGCGCGCGCTGCCGTCCACGATGAGGTAGAACTCGTTGCCGGGCTGGCCGGCGCGGGCGAGCACGGTGCCGGCGGGAACCTCGATGACGTCGGTGATACGAGCGACGGCCTTGAGCTGCCGCCGAGAGCACTCGGCCAGGAGCGGCACCGCCTCCAGCCGCGCGATCTTGTCGTCCTGGCTGACGCGACCGCTGAAGAACCGCGCGCCCGGCGCGGCCGCGCGCAGGCTCTCCGGAATCGAGCCGTCGAGGATCCGGCTGATCAGCTCCATCGAACCGTCATGCTACTACGGTTCGAGCGAGTCCACCTTGGCGCGAAGCTTGGTCACCATGTCGCCGTACGGGGCGTTCTGCAGCATCCGCGCAAACTGCGCCCGGTACGACGAGACGAGGCTCGACCCCATGGCGCGAACGTCCCAGACGCGCCAGCGTGCGTCGCCACAGCGCACCACCGCGAGATCGACGGGTACGTGCGAGCCGTCGCGCAGCACGACCCTGGTGTGCACGATGGCGCGATCGCCGTCCGCGGTGTCGCCGGCCACTACGAGCTTCTCGCCGTCCCAGCGATCGATGTGGCGCAGGAACGCGCGATCCAGGAGGTCCGTGAACAGCGCCACGAAGGCCCGCCGCTCGCTGTCCGAGCGCGCGTCCCAGTGGGGGCCGAGCGTGCGCCGGCCCGTCTCGCTGAAGTCGATGGCGTCCTCGGCCACCCGGCGCACGGCCTGTCGACGCGCGCGCTCCCGCCCGGGCGCACGCAGCTGAGGGTCGGCGAGAACCGCGAGGATGCGCTCTGCCTGAACGTTGATCTCGTCGGCCGCCTCACCGGCGTGCGACGACACGGGCATCGCGAGCAGCAGCAGCGCCCCGGCGATTGTCCTGAGAATCATCCGCATGGCTGACCTCCATGCGGAGCAAGGTGCAAGGGCAGTGCCGCACCTGCATTTCGCGGGGATCCGACCGACGAAAGGGCAAACGATTTCCGTGTGCGTTGACGGGCAGGGCGCGATCGGGCAATGCGACGGTACGGGCGTTGCACCGACGGAGCGCATGAACCATGTCGCCGTCGCCCTCTTCGCCAGCGCCGCGCACGTTCCTGCCGTCGTCGACGAGCTGCTCGCGCGCGGTATCGACCGCGACGCGGTGAGCGTCGTGTCCCGGACGTCCGAGGCGCAGATCGCGGAGAGCGCGATCGCCGAGAGCGAGACGGATGCCGACCGGGCCAGCGGTGTCGCCGCCGGCGCGGGCGCTGGCGCGGCGGTCGGGGGTCTCGGCGGCCTGTTGCTGGGGCTGGGCGCGCTCGCCGTGCCGGGGATTGGTCCTGTCCTCGCCGCCGGTCCGGTGGCCGCCGCGCTCGCGGGCGCGGGGCTCGGCGCCGCGGCCGGAGGAGTCGTTGGCTCGCTCACCGGGCTCGGGATCGCCGAGGACGATGCCCGGCTCTACGCCGAGGCCCTGCGCCGCGGCGGCACCCTCGTCGCCGTTCGGGGCGACGAGGCGCAGGCCGGGATGGCAGCCGAGGTCATGGCCGCTCGCGGCGCCGAGGACGTGAAGGAGCACGCCGAGCGGTGGCGCTCGGCCGGATGGCCGGGCTTCGACCCCGCCGCCGATCCGTGGACCGATGCCATGCTCCGCGAGGGCGGCCTGGGCATCGATCGGGGGCCGTCCGCGCCCCCCATTGACAGGCTCGCCGGCTGAGTCGATAGTCCTCGGGCCATCTGTTTCCGGGTTCCGGCCCCCGCGACCGGCTCTGATTTGGAGATCCCGATGTCGACATCCAGCCTCGCCCTCGTCTGCGCACTGCTCGCGACTGCCGTCCCATCCGTGACGCTCGCCGAACCGACCAGAGCGGGCCTCGTGACCACGCTCGAAGGGACGGTCACGGCGAGCAGTCTCGCGGCGGCGCAGTCGCGCCCGCTGAAGTTCCGCGACGACGTCTTCGTGAACGACCGCATCGTCACCGGTGATCGCTCGATCGCCCGGATGCTGCTCGGCGGCAGAGCGGTCGTGACCGTGCGCGAGCGCTCGGCGCTGACCATCACCGAGTTGCCGGGCAAGTCGACGATTGCCCTGGACAGCGGCAAGATCGCGGTCGCCGTCGCACATGAACGGATGAAGCCCGGTGACGAGATCGAGGTCCGGACGCCGAACGCGGTCGCCGGGGTGCGTGGAACGGTATTCGTGGTCGAGGTCGTGCGCTCGACGGCGGCCCTCGAGGCGGACGCGACGCCGACGACGTGGCTCTATGGATTTGCGGGACAGGTGGTCGTCAACGCCGACAACCGGCTGTACACGGTCGGCGCCAACACGATCTTCAGCCGGATCGGCAACCAGCTTCCCGTCCAGGGAGCCTTGACCCTGGATCTGCGACAGCGCGCCGAGGCCGGATTGCGGACGCGGGTGCCGATCGTCGGAGGCGAGGGCCAGCAGGCGACGAACGAGGCTGCGATGAACGCCACCGTCGCGGCGTTCGGTGGATCGATGGCAGCGTTTGGTCGCGAAACACCGCGGCAGGTCGACTTCAACCAGCCCCTGACGGCGCCCGTCCTGCCGGGCGGTGTGAGCACCATTGCGGCCCCCGTCGTCAGCTCACCACCTGTCGCGCCTGCCCCGCCGCCGCACGAATACTGTCCGCCGAAGACGTACTCTCGGTGGCATTACCGGGTCGAGGAGCGGTGGCGACCAGCGGGATCGCGCCCGGGACAGTAGCTCGGGGGTGGCCTGCGGTCGACGCGGCCGGCAGCGACGCGGCTAGTACGCCCAGGAAAGCGTGAGGGAGTAGACGTTCCGGGTGTACTGGAAGATCTCCAGATTCGACTTTGCGATCGTGTTCTGATACGAGCCCGAGAGCGTCATGCGCGTCGTGTTGCCCCAGAGGCTCGGTCCCGCGAACGGCAGCTCGATGCGCACGGTGTTGTTCAGCTCCTCGTCGTAGCGCGAGCGCCGACCCGGCGCGTACGTCGGCAGGATGGTGTTGCGATACAGGTAGTCGCGCAGATGCGCGTCGAAATCGTACGCGAGCCGGATGCCGTACCACGGCAGCGTGTACTGCGCGCCGAGCAGGAACCGGTGGCCCTCGTAGCTGTAGTTGCGTCCCTGGGCGTCCTCGACGTCGAACTGGTAACCGCCCTTGATGAAGTGGCGGTCCTGCGCGAACCGTAGCAGGTGCAGGACCCCGACCATGTAATTGTCCGCGTCGCGGAACTCCTCGGCGATCGGGCGCGGATTGTCCTCGAAGAATTCCTTGTTCTGGTACCTGAAGAAGGCCTGCGTGAGGTGCCGCTCGCTCTCCACGAGGAGGGCAGACAGGGTCGCCGTGTTCCGGCGCAGGAACTCCGTCTCTCTGAGGTACAGCATGTCCCAGGCGTACTGGAGGCTCGCCTGGGCCGGCATGTTGAACAGCGCGGTCTTGTAGGTCAGGCTGCCGTTCACCATGTGGTCGGTGATGTTGAACGACGGCAGCTCGTTGTTGTAGACGCCGAAGAACGAGTAGCCGAACGCCGACTCCCATGTCTCCGTCTGCCACCAGATGTAATTGAACTGCGCGCCGAACAGCTCGCCGATGGAGTCGAAGCGCTTGTCGCGCAGCTGCGGAACCAGCGGCTCCCGCGAGTTCGGTCCCGGGCGCACGATCACGTTGTCGTCGTACAGGAACCCCAGGCGTACCTCGGCGCTCAGCCGACGGCCCTGCTCGGCGGCGGCGCGGATGGTGTCGCGCAGGCGCTCGGCCGGGCCGGTGAGCGCCGAGCCCGGCGCCAGCCGCAACGCCTGCTCCACCTCGGCCGAGGCCTGCGCGGGCAGTCCGAGGACGGCGAGCGACAGGCCGGTGTAGAAGCGCGTCAGCTGCTGCAGCTGCGGGTCCGCCGTGCGTCCGGCCCGAAACGCGTTCAGCGCGCCGCGATAGTCCTTCGCGCGATAGCGGGTGAAGCCGACGTAGTAGCCGAGGCCGTCGATGGTCGGGTCGGCGGCGAACACTCGCTCCAGGAGCGGGGCGGCCTCGTCGTATTGCTGCTGCGCGAAGTACGCCAGCCCGAGCTGGAACGTGATGGACGGGTCGGTGGGGCTCTTCTGCTGCGCGCGCCGGAGGAAGGGCACCGCGTCGGCCGGCCGGCGCAGCGCCATGTTCACGACGCCGGCGTAGTACAGCGCCTCGACGTGATCCGGCTCGCGCTTCAGCGCCTCCTGGAGGTTTCGGAGCGCGTCGTCGTACCGCTTGTCGTCGAAGTCGATGATGGCCTGCGCGACGTACACGTCGGCTTCGGTGGTCTGCGCGTGAGCCGGGGCGACGAGCGACAGCAGCAGGAGGCCGCACAGCAGCCATGCGGTCGGGAATCGCACGTTCCCTTATATCAGACGGTGCGGCGGAAAGGCCAATTACGAGATGTCGGGCCGCTTGCCGTAGGCCGCGCGCACCTCGGTCTTGATGCCGCCCCGCACGTTGAAATCGCCGGTGACCTCGGCCCAGCGGGGACGGACGGCGGCCACGAGGTCGTCGAGGATGCGATTGGTCACGTCCTCGTGGAAGGCGCCCGCGTCGCGATACGACCACATGTAGAGCTTGACCGACTTCAGCTCCACCAGATGCTGGTCCGGCACGTAGCGAATGCGGATCGTCGCGAAGTCCGGCTGCCCCGTGATCGGGCACAGGCACGTGAACTCCGGAATGACCATGGCGACTTCGTAGTCGCGGTCCGGATGCGGATTGGGGACGGCTTCGAGCGCGCGCGCCGGTTGGCTCGGCATGCCGGAAGTATACCGGGCGCCGGCGGCTGCGGCGCGTCAGCGCGTGGCGAGCCCCATGCCGATGGCGACGGCGGCCCCGGCCACCAGCAGCGGCCAGGTCAGCGGCTCGCCGGCCATGACCGCCGCCGCCACCACGCCGAAGAGCGGCTGGGTCAGAAAGAACGGCACCAGGCTGCTCGGCCGGTACCGGCGGAGCAGCCACAGGTTGACGATGAAGTTGAAGCCGGCGATGAGGACGCCCTGGTAGGCGACCGAGGCCGCCAGGCGCGGACTCCACGTCGTGGGCGTCGCGGTCTCGGTCAGGATCGAGCCGAGCATCAGCAGCGCCGAGCCGATGGTGGCCTGCGCGAGCAGCAGCTTCACGGGCTCGAGCGCCTGAACGGCGCGCGCGAGATAGACGGTGCGCTCGGCGAGCAGGAAGGCGCTCACGAACACGATCGCATCGCCCAGCAGCGAGGCGGAGGCGCCGCCGCGCTGGCCGGCGAACAGCACGACGATGCCTCCGTACGCGACGAGCACGCCGGCCAGCCGCGCGACCGTCAGCCGATCGCCGGGAATCAGGAAGTGCGACAGCACGACCGTGTGCACCGCGTAGAGGTTGAGGATGATGCTCGCGTGTGCCGCGCTGGTGAGCGCGGTGCCGATGTTCATGGTGGCGATCTGGGCCGTGAAGATCAGCGCCAGCGTGATGAGCGGCCGCCACTCGGCGCGTGGCAACCGCATGCCGATGAAGCGGCCGGTGAGCCACGCCCACAGCGCGATGGTGGCGCCGCCGACGACGAAGCGCATCCACGCCAGCCGCAGCGGCGGTGCGTCGGCGAGACCGAGCTTGATGGCCACCGTGTTGGCGCCCCAGAAGAGCGACGCGAGCAGCGCGAGCAGGGCGCCGCGGGAATCGATGGCTCGCCGGTCGCTCAAGGCGGTCCACTATAATCGAGGAATGAGGATCGGTCTCATCGGGCTGTCGAAGAGCGGCAAGACGACGCTGTTCAATCTCCTCACCGGCGCCGCCGTCGCCACCTCGCGCTACGACGCCGGCCGTGCGGAGCTGCACACGGGCATCGCGCGCGTGCCCGACGAGCGCGTCGACCGACTGAGCGCGCTGTTCAAGCCGAAGAAGACGACGGCGGCGACGTTCGAGGTGGTGGACCTGGCCGGCATCGCGCGCGGCGAGCGGGCGGCCCTCGACACGAAGGAGTTCCGGAACGCGGACGCGCTGCTGCACGTGGTGCGCGCCTTCGCCGACGACGCGCTCGGCGTGCCGGATCCCCGGCGCGACATCCGCGATCTCGAGACGGAGCTGATCCTCGCCGATCTCGAAATCGTGGAGCGGCGGCTCGAGCGCCTGGACGCGTCACTGAAGAAGCAGCGCAAGGACGCCGAGGTGAAGGAGCGCGACATCCTCGCCCGCCTGAAGACCGCGCTCGAGTCGGAGACGCCGCTGCGGGCGGCGGAGCTCTCCCCCGAGGACGCGAAGGCCGTGCGCGGCTTCACGTTCCTGTCACAGAAGCCGATCTTCCACATCGTGAACGTGGACGAGAAGGCGATCGCGGAGGGCGAGCGCGTGGTCGAGACGTACGGTCTGGCCGAGGTGGCGGCGCGTCCGCGCACGCGCGTGGGCTGGGTGTCGGCGGTCATCGAGACCGAGATCGCCCGCCTCGAGGGCGACGAGCAGCAGGCGTTTCTCGGCGATCTGGG
Organism: Candidatus Methylomirabilota bacterium; assembly: GCA_036265915.1. Lineage (GTDB taxonomy): Bacteria > Methylomirabilota > Methylomirabilia > Rokubacteriales > CSP1-6 > AR12. The sequence goes on from DATAOC010000029.1 coordinate 106,430, forward strand.
ACTGCGCGAGCCGGCCATCCGGCGCGTGCTCCGCGAGTGCTACGCGCTGCTCGGGCTCATCTCCTTCTTCACCTGCGGCGAGGACGAGGTCCGGGCGTGGCCGATCCCGGCGGGCACGCGGGCGCAGGACGCCGCCGGCACCGTGCACTCGGACATCGCGCGCGGCTTCATCCGCGCCGAGGTCAACGGCTACGAGGAGCTGGTGGCGGTCGGCGGCTCCTTCGCCGAGCTGCGGTCGCGTGGCCAGCTGCGTCTCGAGGGCAAGGACTACGTCGTCCGTGACGGCGAGGTGTGTCACTTCCGGTTCAACGTGGCGAAGTAACCGGCCTCACCGGCACGGAAGTTGAATCACCTATCGTCGCCATGACGCTATCGTTCCTCGTCGCCACCTGCGCCTTCGTGGCCGTCCTCGGGGTCGTCGTCGCGTGGATCGATCGGTGGCGTGAGTCGCGCCTCGGCGCGCTGCGCCCGGTCGCCCGTGTCAGCGTCCCGGTCGCCACGGTGGCCTCCGCGCCGGCGGCGCGAAAGCGGGCGGCCTAGGCTTCCGGCTTGAGGCCTGGGATGGGCTTCAGCGGCCCGCCCAGCGCCCTGACCACGGCCGACACCGTGCTGTCCGGCGTTCCGGCCATGAGGACGCATCCGGGCGCCACGATGACGCCGACGCCATCCACCTGGGCGGCGGCATCCTTCGCCTCCTCCGCCGCCGCCTCCGCGGTGCCGTCGCGCAGCGTCCGCACCTGATCGAGCCCGCCACACACCGCGCCGAGCACGCGAGCCCGTGCGTCGGCAAGCGGAGGACCCGCGGCGCGATCGTCCCAGTTCCAGACGTGGCCAGGGAGCGCGGCCAGCCGGGCGAACATCAGCGCGTCGCCGTGGCCGTGAACGACGGTGAGGAACGATCGGGGGTAGATCGCCTCCAGCACCCGGCGGTCGTACGGCTCCCCGAAGCGCGCGTACTGCTCCTCCGTGAGCACGCTCCGGCTTGCCGTCTGGATGGAGTAGAAGACGCCGGAGACCCCCTCGCGTAGCGCCAGGTCGACGAACCTCAGCAGCGTGTCCGTGATCGCCTCGAGAGCGCCGATGACGATGTCCGGGCGCTCGCGCAGGTCGGTCGGCAGCCGATCGCCCGACAGCTTGCGCGCCAGGGACAGCGGCGAGAACACGGTCGGGAGCACGGGCGCGTCGCCGATGCGCCGGTCGAAGCCGATCCGGACGATCGTCTCCAGCTCCTCGACCCATCCCGGCGCGGTGCCGGGATCGAGGGGCCGGATGCGCTTCCAGTCGTCACCGGTCTTGATCGCGCAGGAGGCGCACGCCCGATGGCCCGTGGGCAGCACGTGGTCGGACTCCACGCAGCCCCAGGCCTCGACGCCGTAGCCGCCGCGCGGCGTGATCTTCAGGAAGTCGGAGCCGTAGTGCTCGTGGAATCGCAGCGTCGACTGCGCGAGACCGGCCGGCGAGCGGTCGACGGCCGGGAAGTGCCGCCACACGGCGTACGGCACGCGATCGACCGGCTCGCGCCTGACGGCGGCCTGCAGACGCTCCCGCCGGCTCATCTGCTTCACGACGTCACCGCCCCGCGCGCCATGACGCGCGCGCGGTCGGGGGCGACGACGTCGAACGCGAGCCGGCCGTCGGCGGCGCCACGGCCGCGGACCATCACCGTGGACGGAAGCTCCACCATGTCGGTGAAGCGAGCGGAGACGCCCCGCACGCGGCCGGGATCGCCGGCCAGGTCGTTGACCACCACACGGGAGACGGCGAGCGCGAGCGTCGCCGTGCCATGCAGGATCACACCCGGAAGCCCTGCCGCGCGTGCGACGCCAACATCGCTGTGGATCGGATTGAAGATCCGCGCGCACTCCGTGTAGACGTGTGCCGCGTAGGCTGGCAGCGATACCGCCGACTCCCACCGGACGGCCGTCTCGGCTTCCGCGCGCTCGGCGTCAGCCGAGACCTCGGGGCCGCGCAGCTCGACGCCGCGATAGAGCGAGCCGTAGTCGGTGGTGGAGACCAGCACTCCGCTACGGTCCATCGTCGTGTAGCGCGCGACGACGAGCGTGCCGCTGCGCCGCTGCCGCACCGCCGTCACCCGCGCGGAGATGCGCAGGCTGTCACCGGCACGGACGGGGCGGTGCACCAGCAGCTCGTGACTGACGTGCACGCTCAGCGATGCGAGCGCCGGGTCGATCGCCTTCGCGCGGAGCGCGAGCGCGACCGGCCACTCGTAGCACACGGCGAACAGCGGATGCGCCATCGGGCCGCCGCGCGCCACGGTGTCGTAGTAGCGGGCGTCCGTCTCGCCGAGCCCGGCGGCGTACGCCATGAGCCACCGCGCGTCCACGGTGCACGCGACGGGACCGACGGTGAGGCCGACGATGCCGGCATCGATGGTGGCCGTCATCAGCGCCGCGGAAAGTTCATGGCGTTCACGAAGATCTCCTCGAAGTCGGGATGGGCGGCGAGCGACACGTGCTCGATCCGCGCCGCCAGCTCCGCGGCGCGTGCCCGCTCGCGCTCGGAGAGCAGGGCCAGCTGCGCGCCGAGCGAGGCCGCATTGCCGACGTAGCGGATGCGGCCGGGCAGATCCGGCACGAGGCCGATCCGCACGGCGCTGTCGATCGACACATAGTTGCCGAAGCCGCCCGCGAGCAGCAGCTCCTGCACGCGGGCGTCAGGGACGCCGGCCACGTGCTGGAGCATCGCGATGCCGGACGCGATGGCCCCCTTGGCCAGCTGCACCTGGCGAACGTCGTCCTGGGTGAGCACGATCTCGGCCGGCGCGCCCGCCTCGCCGGCGCGCAGGACGACGATCTGCCGTTCCTCGCCCCGCATCACCAGGCGGGCACCGAGCCGCGGCGGCAGCGCCGCGCGCGAGTCCATCGCGATGAGGCCGGTCCAGTCGATGGCGCCGGCTTCGAGCAAGCCCGCGAGGAGGTCGATCAGGCCCGAGCCGCAGATGCCGAGGGCCGGCGCGTCGCCGATCGTGTGGACGCGCACGTCGTCGTCGACCGTCGCCCGATCGATGGCGCCGACCGCGCCGCGCATGCCGTGGCGGATCTGCGCGCCCTCGAGGGCGGGGCCGGCCGGCGCGGAGCACGCCATGAGCCGGGCACGCGAGCCGAGGATCACCTCGCCGTTGGTGCCGATGTCGACGGCGATGCGCAGCGCGTCGCTGTCCGCCAGGCGCGTGGCCAGCGTGACCGCGACGGCGTCGGCGCCGACGAAGCCGGCCACGAGCGGCAGCAGGCACACGCGCGCCTCGGGCGCGATCTTCAGCGGTACCTCACGGGCGGGCAGCACCGCGGCGTGCCGCATCACCGGCGCGTACGGAGCCAGTCCCACATGCGAGGGATCGATGCCGAGGAGCAGGTGATGCATGCACGTGTTGCCCACGAGCACGGCCTTGTAGATCCACTTGGAGAGCACGCCCGACTGCCGGCACACCTCGGCCACGTGCTGGTTCAGCAACCCGACGATCCGCGTGTGCAGCTTGCGGAGGTTGCCGGGGTTGAACTGCGCGAACGCGATGCGCGACATGAGGTCGCCGCCGAACACCGCCTGGGGATTGAGGCTCGAGACGGAGGCGAGCTGCTCGCCCGACTCGAGCTCGATCAGCGTGGTCACCACGCTCGTCGTGCCGATGTCGATGGCGAGCCCGAACTTGAGGGCCGTGGTGTCCCCCCGCTCGCACGCGATCACCCGGCGCGCGCCGCCGGCGGCGCGCCCGCCGGGACTGAACGTGGTGACCGTCACGCCGGCGGGATCGTCGCGCAGCGCCTGCGGCAGGGTGCTGAGCACGCCGAGCGGCACCGTCTCCGGCGCCACGCCGACGGCGGCGGCCAGGCACTCCAGATCCGACGTCTGGTGATGCTCCTCGCGTGGCAGCGTGACCTTGAGCAGCTCCTTGGTGATTCCCGCATCGAGCGTGAGGGCGGGCGCACTCGCGCGCACGCCCGGGCCGGCGCCGAGGATCTGGAACGACTGCTCGTCGAGCGGCGGCGCCACCTGCACGACGACGCGGTCGATCACCAGACACTGGCAGGACAGCCGGTAGCCTTCCCGGACCAGGTCGTCGCCGAGCTGCACCTCGTCCATGATTGTCGGCGGCGGCACCGTGCCCTCGAGAAACTTCACGCGGCACGACGTGCAGCGGCCGCGTCCCCCGCAGGTCGCGGTCAGGTCGATGCCCGCCTCGTGCGCGGCGGTGAGCAGCCGGGTGCCGGCGGCCACGCTGAGCTCGCGGCGCGGCCGCGGGTCGCGGGCGTCGGTGGCGATCACCAGCGGAACGGGCATCCCGGCGATTGTAGCGCGCCCTACTCGACCAGCTCGAACTCGACGCGGCCCGTGCCCGAGGCTTCGACGGCGGCGGTGGCGTCGAGCGCGGGGAGACGCGCGGCCTCCACGCCGCGCCCGGTGAGCGCCTCGCGCACGGCCTCGACCCGCCGCGTGGCGAGCGCGGCGGTGGCGGCGGTGGGCGCCGGATCGTTCTCGGCGAGGGCGGCCACCATCTCGTCAACGGGCGCCTCGCCGCGCCGCGGGAACTGCTCGGCATAGAGCTTCGCGAGGGCGTCGCGCATGGCGGTGCGCGTGCGCTCGCCGGCCTGCGCGGCAACGCGCTCGCGCAGCACCTGACGCTTCAGCCGCGTCACGTCCTCCACGCTCAGCACCGGACGGAGCTCCACACGCACGCCGGGCCGCTCGCGAAGGAACGCCGCGAGCTTGTCGACGTGGTCGGCCATGCCCGCCGCGAGGCTCGTCGTTCCGGGCTCGAAGAGCACGGGGTTGATCTGCAGCGACTCGACGCGCGCGTCGTCGTTACCGGCGAACAGGCGTCCGATCGTGCTGAAGGGCAGCGTGACCGTCTTCACGGCGATGCCACGCAGAGCGCTCGCGATGGCGTCGCCGAGGTCGAACTTCGGAGAGGACAGCGTCCCGGCCACCGGCACCGAGAGCTCCACGTCGCCCTCACGGTTCTTCAGCAGCGCGACGAACGTGTCCAGCGGCAGCCCGATCGGCCAGCGGGGCGGCGTATCGCCGGGCGCGCGCGCCAGCTTCAGGCCACTGGCGCCGACGTCGTTGGTGGCCTGCAGAGCGTCGCCGTCGACGACGTAGTGCGCCGCCAGCGTGATCTTGCCCTGCTGGGCCGTCCAGCCGAAGAGCGTTCGCAGATAGGCGTTGGCGCGCGGCGCGGCGTAGTCACCCAGCGTGAGAAGGATGTCGAGGTGCCGTGGGCCGGTCGGCAGCGTGAACTCGCCGCTGATCGCCAGTGGCGCGCTCGGCCCCACCGTCCCCCGCAAAGTGGTGCGGGCCATCGTCCCGGGTGCGGTGCCGAAGCCGACCACGGTGAGGTCCACCGCGGACAGCTCTTCTGCGTACTCCGGCGTGGTGACGCGGTCGACGAAGCGTCCGAAGCCGTCGGTGACGCTGACGGTCGCGATGTCGACGCGCGGCGGAGCCGGCGGTTGGCGCCGCTCTTCCGCCGGACGCGGTGGTGCGGCACGCGAGCGCGGCGTGAGCAGCGCCACGAGCGGAAACCGGCCGGATTGCTCGCGCTCGAGCAGCAGCCACGGCTTGTCGACCTGGACGGCGTCCACGCGCACGCGGCCGGGCCACTCGACGTTGATGCCTTGCGCGCGCGCGCGGCCCGCCGTGAGCAGCGACCGGTTCTGGTCGCCCACGGCGAGGTCCGCGACGGTGGCATTGCCGCGCACCGTGAGCGCGAACGGCTCGAAGGTCGCGCTCAGCCGCGCGTCTCCGTCGATGGTGCCGCTCACGCGGGCGTCGACCGGCAAGTAGGGCCGAGCCGGGGCGAGGTCGACGCCGCTCAGTGCGGCGCGCAGCTCCAGGCGCGCCGGCTCGAGCTGGAACGTCCCGCGGCCCTCGAGACGGCCGCCGCCGGGCATCGGCGTGGCCAGCGTGACCTCGGCAGGGATCGTCACGGGGTAGGTGATGTTGCGAGCCTCGACCCGCGTGCCGCGTACCTCGAACCGGGCCGCCGGCTCGACGGAGTCGTCGATCACCGAGCTGGCCGCCTCCTCCACGAGCGCGCGCTTCACGCTGATCTCCGGTCGCGCCGCGGTGGCCGTGCCCGGCGTGGCGCCGTCGGCGGCGGGACGTCGGCGCGCCAGGAACGCGGCACGCAGCGTCAGCTCACCGCGCTCGTTGCGGTCGATCTTGGCCCACGGGCTCCGCACCGTCACCTGCTCGACCGACACGCGCATCGGCCAGGTGTAATCGAGCCCGGTCAGCGCGATCCGCTCCACCGCGAGCAGCGGCCGGTCGAGATCCTCGACACCGGCCTCGCTCACCGTCACGTCGCCGCGCACGCGCAGGCGCAAGGGGTCGAGCCTGCCGCGCGCGTCGAGGTCCGCGTCGGCGCGACCGCTGACGCGGCCGCGGAAGGGAAGGTATGGCTGCGCCTGGGCGAGATCGACGTTCTTGAGTGAGATCCTGGCGCGCGCGCGTCGGCGATCCAGGTCGGCGCCGCCGGTCACGCTGAGCACGCCGCCGCCCGGCAGCCCGGCCGCGAGCTCGACACTGGGCGGCCGCTGCGACGGCCACGTGAGGTCCCGGACGGTCAGCGCGACGCCGCCGATCTCGAATCGTGCGACGGGCGTCGTCGTGTTATCGACGACGCTCACGGTGCCGCCGTCGACGCGCAGGCTGTCCACGGTGACGTCGGGCGTGATCCCGCCGGCCGCCTCCTCGCCCGCGCCGCCGGCCGGCGTCTGCCGACGGAAGAGCTCCGGCAGCGTCAGCGTGCCCGCGGCATCGCGCTCGAGCACGGCCACCGGGCGCTGGACGCGCAGCGAGGCGAGCTTGATGCGGGCAGGCCACTCGTAATCGATCCCGCTCGCCTCGATACGCTCGGCGCTCAGCGCGGCCGGCGCCGACGGTGCGCGCGAGTCGCGGACCACCACACGGTTGGCGCCGACGGCGCCGGTGACGGTCAGGCGCAGCCTGCGGTCCCACGTCGCCACCACGCGCGCGTTCGCGTCCGCGAGCCCGGCGAGAGAGCCGGTGAGCGCCGCGTAGCGATTCACATGCTCGAGGCGCGCGCCGGTGGCCTTGACCTGCACGTCGACGCGGGTGGGACGCAACTGCACGGTGCCGCGGACGTCGGCCGTCCCGCCGCCCGGCAGCGCGCTCGTGAACGCGAGCCGGCCGGGTCGTGGCGTCGGCCAGGTGAGGTCCTCGGCCACGAGTCGCGTGCCCGTCAAGCGGTACGTCTGCGGCGGTCCCACGACCGCTTCGGTGAGGTCGACGTCGCCTTCGACCTCGGCCCGGGCGAATCCGAACTCGCCGCCCTTCAGACGAAGATCGTTCAGCGTGATGAGGACCTCGGGCGACGTGGCGACGGGCACACTTTGCCCCCGCCGCTCCAGCGCGAGCCGGTGGACCCGCGCGCCTGCGCTGATCGTGGTGCCCTCGTGCGCGTCGTGCACGAGCGTGATCCCCGCCGCCAGCACACCGCTCTCCGGAAGGACAGCGGCATCGCCCGGCAGATAGAGCCGCAGGAGCGCCAGATCCACGTTGCCGACGGTCACGTGGGCGCGGCCATGCACGGGCACCAGCCGAAGGTCGTCGACGCGGATGTGGACCGGCGCGCCGGCGACGATCGTGGAGCCGTCGGCGGTTCCGTCGCCGCGCGCGGTCGAGATGTTGCGCGCGTCGATGGTGATGCGCTCCGAGCGCCAGCTGCGGGCCGGTCGCAGCGTGCGGTCCTCGAGGACGACGGTGCCGTCGACGACGCGCATGTGGTCGATCGTCACGCCGATCCGGCTCGGTGGCGGCGCCGGACGCTCGAGGAGATCGGAGATGTTGAACCGGTTCGTCGCGAGCCGGACGATCCGCACCGCGGACCGCTCGATCACGAGCTCGTCGATCCACACGTGCAGCTCGAGCAGCGAGCGGCGATGCACGCGGCCGGCCACGCGCTCCACGCGGAGCAGCGGACCGGGCTCGTCGCGGTCGTCGATCTGCAGGCCGTGCACGGCGAGGTCGCCCGTGAACAGGTTGACGTCGACGCGGTCGATGGTGACGTTGCGCTGGGTCAGGCTGGCCAGCCGCCACACGGCGGCGCGCCGGACGAGCTCCGGCAGCGTCGCGACCGCCATCACGCCCACCAGCACGACGGCGAGGGTCGCGACCAGCGCGGCGAGCCAGATCGTGTGGCGTCGCGTCACGGCGGCGTTCTCGATCCCAGCATAAGACCGCCGCGCGGTCCGATGCTAGACTGCCGGCCATGAGCCAGCCTCTTGATCTCGATTCGCTGCGCCGCTCGGCGCGCCTCGCCGGCTTCGACTGGACCGACACCCAGCTCGAGGCCATCCGGCCGATGGTGGAGGCTTCCCTGCGCCTGCTCGCCGACCTCGAGGGGCTGCCCCTCGAGGAGGTCGAGCCCACCACGCAGTACCGGATCCTGTGACATGGCGGAGCTGATTTTCGCCTCCGCGACCGAGCTCGCGCGGATGATCGCGGGCAAGCAGGTGTCGCCCGTGGAGGTCGTTCGCGCCCATCTCGACCGCATCACAGCGTTAGACGGCTCCGTGCGCGCTTTCATCACGGTCACCGCCGAGTCGGCGCTGGCGGCGGCGGCCGACGCGGAGCGCGCGCTCACCAGCGGCAGGCCGCTCGGCCCGCTGCACGGTGTTCCGCTCGGGCTGAAGGACCTCTACGACACGGCGGGCGTGCGGACCACCGGCGGCTCCAGGATCCTCGGTGACCGCGTGCCGGCGGCCGACGCGACCGTCGTGAAGCGGCTGCGCGAGGCCGGCATGATCGTGCTCGGCAAGCTGAACATGGTCGAGTTTGCCTACGGTCCGGAGGGGCTGAACCCGCACTATGGCCACGCGCGAAATCCCTGGGACAGCGCGACGCACCGCATGGCGGGCGGCTCGTCGTCGGGCTCCGGCGTGGCGGTGGCGGCGGGGCTCGCGCCCGTCGCCCTCGGCTCGGACACCGGCGGGTCCATTCGTATCCCGTGCTCGCTCTGCGGTCTGACGGGCATCAAGCCGACCTACGGACGGGTCAGCCGTGCCGGCGTGCTGCCGCTCTCCTGGTCGATGGATCATGCCGGTCCGATGACCCGCACGGCCGCCGACTGCGCGCTGGTGCTGCGCGCCATGGCCGGCTACGACCCCGCCGATCCGACGACGAGCGTGCTGCCGGTGCCCGACTACACCGCCGCGCTGACGGGCGACGTGCGCGGCCTGCGCGTCGGGCTGCTCCGCGCGTTCTTCCTCGAGTCCGCGACGCCGGACGTGCGAGCGGCGGTCGAGGCGGCGGCCAGGGCGCTGGAGAAGGCCGGCGCGATCGTGGACGAGGTGGCGCTGCCGAGCGTCCGCTACACGGCGGCCGGCGCGCTGGCCGTCGTCGGAACCGAGGCCATGACCTACCATGCCGGTTGGCTGCGTCGCCGTGCGGCGGAGTACGACCCCGACGTGAGCCACCGGCTCATGGCGGGCGCGTTCATCTCCGGCGTGCACTACGTGCGCGGCCAGCAGGCCCGCGCGCTCGTGCGCCGCGAGGTCGACGAAGCGCTCGCCCGACGTGACGTGCTGCTGGCGCCGGCGACGCCGATCCCGGCGCCGGCGGTCACCGAGCGCCAGACCACGCTGGGCGATGGACCGTCCGACATTCGCTCCGCGCTCATCCGCCTCACGCGGCCGTTCAACTTCTCGGGACATCCCGCGTGCTCGGTTCCCTGCGGCTTCACGCGCGATGGATTGCCGATCGGCATGCAGATCGTCGGTCGGCCGTTCGACGAGGCCACCGTGCTGCGCGCGGCGGACGGCTACCAGCGGCTCTCGGATTGGCACACGCGACGCCCTGTGCTAGCGTGACCGCCATGAACGATCCGTCGCACGGTCTCGATGCGCGTCTCGCCACGCTCGAATCCCGGCTCGCGCGCGTCGAGCAGCTGCTCGGCACGCTCGGCGACAAGCTCGACGGCCCGGCGCACGACGCGAGCGGGGCCCGACGCTCCATCGAGGCGTGGGTCACCGAATACGTGTCGATGCGTCTGCAGCAGCTCGTGCCCGAGACCTGCGAGCATCCCGAGGGCGAGGCCGTGGCTGCCGTCGCCGAAGGCCCGGTGCTTCCGGGCACGCGGGTTCGGTGCACCGACGAGGTCCTGCATCGCCTCGGTCGCATCCCGATTCCGTTCGTCCGCCAGATGGTGACGCAGAAAGTGGCCGATACCGCGCGGGCCGAGCACGTCGGCGTCGTCGACGTCGTCTTCTTCGAGCGCGCCGCCACGTTCTGACAGTGCAAGCTGTCAGGGGAGGATCTCCTGACGTTCCAGCACTGGCAGGAGCACGTGATGGCCGGTCCGCGGCTGTAGGCAGCTGAGCGAGGACGACCCCGTCGAGGTTCCGATCGAGGACAGCCTCGATCTGCACTCCTTCTTGCCGCGCGACGTGCCCTCGGTCGTCGACGAATACCTGCGTGCCGCGCACGCGCACGGTATTCGTGAGGTGCGCCTGATCCACGGGCGCGGCATCGGCGTGCAGCGCGCGATCGTCCAGTCGCTGCTGCACGGACATCCGCTCGTTGCCGACTTCGCCGACGCGCCCGCCGAGCGCGGCGGGCGGGGCGCCACCCTCGTCCGCCTCCGCGGCTAGCTAGCTCAGGGCTGTTTCGGCCGCCGCGCCGCGAGATGCCGCGAGAGGAAGTCCGCGTCGAGCGGCGAGAGGTCGAATCGCCGGGAGGCCTGGTCGATCAGCTGCGTCGGGTCGGCGCCCGGGTTGTCGTGCAGCTGATCGTCGATCCACTTCACGGCCTGCTTGATCGGCGCTTCGCCGGCGCTCACCGGATCGGGTCCTGGCTCACGGCTGCCCTCCTTGCGGGCGGTTGGCCGCAGTATATCGCCCGGTTCTGCCGGGTCCCGACCGTGCACGATTGGCTGGCGCCGGTACCCGCCAATTGGCACTTGACGAGGGCTCTCGGGCGTCCAAAATGGCTTGCATGCACATTCCGCTCGATCGCGACAAGGCGGTCCCGCTCGCGCGGCAGATCCAGGCCCACCTCGAGCGCCTGATCGCCGAGCGGCTGCTCGCGCCGGGCGTGAAGCTGCCCGCCACGCGGGAGCTCGCGCAGTCGCTCGGCGTGAACCGGGCGACCGTGGCACTCGCGTACGAGGAGCTCGTGGCCGCCGGGTGGGCGCGCGCGCACGTCGGGCAGGGGACGTTCGTGGCCGGGCCGCCCGACGGCGCGGGCGTGCCGGCGCCGCCGACGCTGGCGACGACGCCGATCAACTGGTCGAATCTGCTCTCTCGCAGCGCCCGGCTGGTGGAGGCGGACGCCGGACGCGTGCGGGCCATGGCGCCGCGCGCGGGTGGCGCGGCGTTGATCTCCTTTTCGGGCGGGATGCCGGACAGCGGGCTCTTCCCGACCGATGCGTTCCGGCGCGTGCTCAACGAGGTCGTGCGCGACGAGGGCGAGTCGCTCCTGCAGTACTATCCGGTCGGCGGCTACCCGCCCCTCCGGCGGTATCTCGCGACGTATCTCCTGCGCTTCGGGCTCGAGGCCCGCGCCGAGGACATCCTCATCGTCAACGGCTCGCAGCAGGGCTTCGATCTCATCGCGCGGACGCTCATCGATCCGGGCGACGCGGTCGCGATCGAGCAGCCGACGTACCCGCGCGCGATGCAGGTGTTCCGGTCGTTCGGCGCGCAGCTCGTGCCGGTCGATCGCGATGCCGGCGGGCCGCGTGCCGACCTCTTCGAGCGTGTGCTCGAGCGGCACGCGCCGAAGATGTTCTACTGCCAGCCGAGCGCGCACAACCCGACCGGGCTCACGATGCGTCGGGAGGTCGGCGTGCGGCTGCTGGCGGCGGCGGCACGGCATCAGGTGCCGATCGTCGAGGACGGCTTCGACGGGAGCCTCTACTATGGCGAGCGCCCGCCGGGACCGCTCAAGGCGCTGGACCGCGACGGCGTGGTCATCTACATCGGCACGTTCTCGAAAATTCTGTTCCCGGGACTGCGGCTCGGCTGGCTGGTGGCGCCGCCGGCGGTGGCGGAGCGTCTGCAGGCCGCCAAGCAGCTCGCCGACCTGCACACGAGCGCGCTGATCCAGGCCGCCGTGCACCGGTTCTGCGAGCGCAAGCTCCTCGACCGGCACGTGGCGCGCGTGGCCGCCGAGTACGGACGCCGGCGCGCGGTGGTGCTCGGGGCGCTCAGGCGCCGCATGCCCGAGGACGTCACGTGGACCGAGCCGCAGGGCGGGTTCTCGCTGTTGCTCACGCTCCCCGCCGGGCTCGACGCCGCGCGGCTGCTGCCCGCCGCCATCGAGCGGGGGGTGGCCTTCACGCCGGGTGCGGCCTTCTGGGTGGATGGCACGGGCGAGCGAACGCTGCGGCTGTCGTTCTCGGCGGTGACGGCGGCACAGATCGAGGAAGGCGTGCGACGACTGGCGGATGTGATCAGGAGCGCGCGGCGAGAGCCGGCGCGTCGAGACGGACTGGAGCGGGTGGCCGCACCACTGGTGTAGGCCCGCACGAAAGGAGATCGGGGATGGCAGACGTCAACGGACTGCGGATCGCGGATCGCAAGCACATCGGACTGGCGGAGATGCTCAAGGGCGGCGTGATCATGGACGTCACGAACGCGGAGCAGGCGAAGATCGCCGAGGACGCGGGGGCGGCGTCGGTCATGGCGCTCGAGCGCGTGCCCTCGGACATCCGCAAGGACGGCGGCGTGGCACGGATGTCGCCGGTGAAGAAGATCCAGGAGATCCAGAAAGCGGTGACGATCCCCGTCATGGCCAAGGCGCGCATCGGCCACTTCGTCGAGGCTCAGATCCTCGAGGCGCTCGGCATCGACTTCATCGACGAGTCCGAGGTCCTCACGCCCGCCGACGAGCACTTTCACATCGACAAGTTCGCGTTCCGCGTGCCCTTCGTCTGCGGCTGCCGGGATCTCGGCGAGGCGCTGCGGCGCATCGGCGAGGGGGCGGCGATGATCCGCACCAAGGGCGAGGCCGGCTCGGGCAACATCGTCGAGGCCGTTCGCCACATGCGCGCGATCGTGAGCGGTATCCGCCGACTCACGACCCTCTCTCCCGAGGAGCTCATGACGGAGGCCAAGAATCTCGGCGCGCCGTACGAGCTGGTGCGCTGGGTGGCGCAGGCGGGCAAGCTGCCGGTGCCCAACTTCTCGGCGGGCGGCATCGCCACGCCGGCCGACGCCGCGCTCATGATGCAGCTCGGCGCCGAGGCGGTGTTCGTCGGCTCCGGCATCTTCAAGTCGGCGGATCCCGCCAGGCGCGCGAAGGCGATCGTGCAGGCGACGACGCACTTCAAGGACGCGGACGTGCTGGTGCGGGTGAGCGAGGATCTCGGCGAGGCGATGGTCGGCATCGAGACGTCCAAGCTGGCCGAGAAGGATCTGATGCAGACGCGCGGCTGGTAGACGTGAAGATCGGCGTTCTCGCGCTCCAGGGCGACTTCTCCCGCCACGCCGCAGCGCTCGCGCGCTGCGGCGCCGAGGCGATCGAGATTCGCAAGCCCGCGCAGCTGGCGGAGGTCGACGGCCTGATCATGCCCGGGGGCGAGAGCACCACGCTGCTGAAGCTGATGCACGAGTGGGGCTTCGTGCCCGCGCTGGAGGGCTTCCATCGGGCGGGCAAGCCGATCTTCGGCACGTGCGCCGGCCTCATCCTGCTCGCGCGGGAGGTGACGAACCCGAAGCAGTTCGCGCTCGGCTTCATCGACGTCGGAGTCGAGCGCAACGCGTACGGCCGGCAGCGCGAGTCCTTCGAGACCGCCGGCATGGCGACGCTCGAGGGCCAGGCGACGCCGGTGGAGATGGTCTTCATCCGCGCGCCACGGATCCGGCGCGTGGGAAGCGGCGTCGAGGTGCTCGCCCGGCACGGCGAGGAGCCGGTCATGGCCCGCGAAGGCAGCGTCCTCGTCGCCACCTTTCATCCCGAGCTCACCGACGATGCGACCGTGCACGCCTATTTCTGCGACATGGTCGCCAAGGCGCGCGAGGGGGTCGCGGCGTGATCTTCCATGCGGAGTACACGGCCGTTCCGGCCGACGCTGTGGACCGGTTCGTCGACGCACAGGAGCTCGGCCGGCTGATCAGCGTCGGGTCGGATGGCACGCCGCACATCGGCCTCTATCCGTTCGTTCGCGTGCCCGGCGCGGTGGACCTGCACCTGGTGCGCACGGACGAGGTGGCGACGGACCTCCGAGTGCGTCCGCGCTGCGTGTTCGAGGTCGATGAGGTGCTGGGCGTCATTCCGTCGTACTGGGTCCACCCGGAGTACGGCGGTTCCGCCACGGCGTATCATCGCACCGTGATCTTCGACTGCGTTGCGAGCGTGCTCGACGAGCCCGCGGCGGTGGCCGCGCAGCAGGAGCGACTCATGGCGCGGTATCAGCCCGAGGGTCGCTTCCGCGCCATCCGCCCGGACGACCCGCTGTATCGTGGCGCGCTTGCGCAGCTCGCGGCCGTGCGACTCGGCGTCGAGCGCACCCGGGTGAAGTTCAAGCTCGCTCAGAATCGACCACCGGAAACCAGGCGTCAGATCATTCACTTTCTTCGAGAGCGTGGGCGGCCCAACGACATCCGGGCGGCCGAGGCGCTGGAGTCGACACTGCCATGAAGATCCGTGTGAACGACATCGACGTAAACTACGTCCTCGAAGGGCCTGCTCACGCTCCGACGGTGACCTTCAGCCACTCGCTGGCAACGGACCTCTCGATGTGGAATCCGCAGGCGGCGGCGCTGGCGAAGCGGTATCGCGTTCTCCGGTATGACACGCGCGGCCATGGCAACACGGATGCGCCCTCCGGCGCGTATTCGCTCGCCCAGCTGGCCGACGACGCCCGCGGGCTTCTGAAGGCGCTCGGGATCGCGCGCACACACTGGGTCGGCCTGTCCATGGGCGGCATGATCGGCCAGACCCTCGCGCTGTCGACACCGGGCCTGTTCCAGAGCCTGAGCCTCTGCGACACCTCCAGCCGCGTGCCGCCGGAGGCGAAGCCCACGTGGGACGAGCGCATCGCGGTCGCGGAGACGAAGGGCATGGACCCGCACGTCGAGCCGACGATCGCGCGCTGGTTCACGCCGAAGTTCGTCGAGTCGCGACCCGACGTCGTCAATCCCGTGCGCGACATGATCCGCCGGACGAATCCGCGCGGCTATGCCGGCTGCTGCCACGCCATCAGATCGCTCGACCTGACCGATCGGCTCGACGCCATCACCATTCCCACGCTCATCATCGTCGGCGCGCAGGACGTCGGGACGCCGGTCGCAGCATCGCAGGCGATCCACGAGCGCATCAAGGGCTCGGAGCTCGTGATTCTGGACCCCGCATCGCACCTCTCGAATCTGGAGCAACCGGAGCACTTCACCCGCGCGCTGGAGAGGTTTCTCACGAAGCTCGCATGAGCTGAGCCCGCGAGCGCTTGACCCGCAGGTCGGCCGGGCGTATCGTCCTGGTCCAACCAGCCGACCAGCTCGGGGTCGACGGCGGCCAGGAGGACGGTATGTCAGCGCTGATCTGTGAGGTCGTGTATCGCGGTATCTTCCAGAAGAACCTCGCCGCCCGCATCTGCCGCGGCATCGTGCTGTCCGCGCGCAAGTCGGGCCGCTGGGGCATCGCCTTCGGTCGATACGGCGACAGTCCGCAGCGCAACGGCATTCCGGCCAAGGACTTCGCGATCGTGGCGGACACCAAGGAAGAGCTCGAGCAGAACATGGCGCGCTACGAGCCCAAGCACACGGACATCACCGTGGTCCTCGACGACACCTTGTGCAAGGGCGTCGAGTCCTGGGCCTGGTACGGGCTGCAGCCGATCAACCGGCTGACCGTCGCCAACGGCACCGTCCTGATGACGTCGCTCCAGAGCTTCGACAGCCTGCTCAAGGACATCCACAAGAAGGATGCGCCCTACAACCTCTCGCTGATCCGGGCCAAGGCGTCGTTCTCCGGGCTCTGGGTGCACAAGGAAGATCACACCGAGGTGCGGGTGCTCGGCGCCCTCGCCAGGATCGCGCCGCACTTCCTGTCGCTCGAAGGCGTCTGTCAAGCGATCCCGGAGTCGGAGTGGGGCTCCGACCTCAAGGTCGCGTCCGCCCGCAAGGCCCACGACCGGCTCGAGACGCGCGAGGTGAAGATCACCGAGGGCAACGCCGAGGTCCCGTACTCGTTCGAGATGCCGAAGTGGTGGGAGATGCGCGAAGGCGTGACCATCCCGGCCATTCCCATCGGCAAGCCGAAGGAGGGCGGGCAGGGCTACGTCCCGGAACGCAACCCGTACTTCAAGAAGTACACGACGCGGACGATGCGTCCCGTGATCGACTTCGACACGTGTGTGAAGTGCAACCTCTGCTGGATCTCGTGCCCGGACTCCGTCTTCGACGTGATGCCGGACGGTACCTTCGATGCCGCGATGGAGGCGTGCTGTGGCTGCGGCGTGTGCGAGGCGGTGTGTCCCGTGGAGAACTGCATCACCATGGTGAACGAGGCCGTCTTCGAGGACAACGCGAGCCAGTGGGAGATGTGGCGGCAGGACAAGGCCGGCTACAAGACCTGGCTGCTCGACAAGATCGCCGACAAGCAGGCCACCGTCCGCTCGCACGGGTTCCGCTTCCGCGGTCAGTACGACGAGGAGCTGAAGAAGGACCTCGACTCCGGCGGCGTGGAGATCACCGCGGGCATCCCGGGCGAGAATGCCGGGCACAAGACGGTCTAGGAGACAGCCATGGCGACAGTCACCAGTGCGGCTCCAGCGGTCGGCGACGACAAGGAGCTGCTGATCTCCGGTAGCGAGGCGGTGGCCGAGGCGCTGGCCCTGGCCGACCTCGACGTGGTCACCGCGTACCCCATCCGGCCCTATGACACGGTCATGCAGGCCATCGCCAAGAAGATCGCGAACGGCCAGCTGGTCGCCGAGTACATCGTGGCCGAGGGCGAGCACAGCCAGTTCGAGATCGTCAAGCACGCCTCGACCGTCGGCGCGCGCGTGTTCTGCGGCTCCTCCGGCGTGGGCTGGATGTACGCGATGGAGTGCCTGGTGGTGACGCCGCCGCTGCGCGTGCCGATGGTGGCGCTCGTCGGCAACCGCGCGCTCGACGATCCCGGGGCCTTCGGCGTGGAGCACAACGACGCGCTCGTCGTGCGCGACCTCGGCTGGATGCTGTGCTGGATCGACACCTCGCAGGAAGCGCTCGACACCACGCTGATCGCCTATCGCGTCGCCGAGGATCGTCGGGTGTTCCTGCCGCTGGCGATCTCCGCTGACGGCGCGTTCCTCACGCATTCGCAGGCGCTGACGCTGGTGCCGCCGAAGGAGAAGGTCGACCGCTTCCTGCCCCGCTACGACCGCGGCGACCTGCTGCTGCATCCGGACAATCCGATCACGGTGGCCCCGCAGGCGAACGAGGACTGGGTCATCGAGATCCGCCGACAGAACGACGAGGCGATGAAGCGCGCCTACGGCGTGATCGAGGAAGCCTACGCCGACTTCCGGCGCGTCTTCGGCCGCGGACCCGAGAATCCGTGGTTCGAGAGCTACATGCTCGACGATGCCGAGATCGTCCTGGTCGGGATGGGGACGATCTCGCTGCCGATCAAGGTGGCGATCCGCGAGCTGCGGAGCAAGGGCAAGAAGGTCGGCCTGCTGCGCCTGCGGTGGTTCCGGCCGTTCCCGACCGAGCAGGTCGTGACCGCGCTGTCGCGGGCGCAGGCCATCGGGGTGATCGACCGCGACTATTCGTTCGGCTCGCCGTTCGCCTCCGGCGTGGTGGCCAACGAGATCCGCGCGGCCATGTACAACGCGCCGCGCCGGCCGCCGCTGCTGAGCTTCATCTCGGGCCTCGGCGGCCGCGAGGTGACGCTGGAGGACGTGAACCAGGCCGTCGAGATGTGCTACGGCGCGGCGAACGCCGGGAAGTCGGACGCCAAGACGCACTGGCTCGGCGTACGGGAATAGGAAAGGACACGCTCATGGCGGAGACCTTCAGCAACGCGACGCAGGTCCTCGAGCCGTTCCGCGGCATCAAGCGCGTGACCATCGAGGAGTACTTCACCTCCGGGCATCGCACCTGCCAGGGCTGCGAGTCGGCCCTGGTGATGAAGCTCATGGTGAAGGCGGCCGGGCCGCGCACGATCGTCCTCGGGTCCACCGGGTGCATGTACGTCGCGAACACGACGTACTACACGACGCCCTGGGTGGTGCCGTGGATGCACACGCAGCTCGGCTCCTCGGGCTCCGCGGCGCTGGGAACGGCGGCCGGCCTCAAGGTGCTCATGCGCAAGGGCAAGATGAAGAGCGAGCCGATCAACGTCATCGCGTTCTGCGGCGACGGCGGCGGCGCCGACATGGGCGTCGGCGCCATCTCGGCGACGCTGACGCACCGCGAGTACAACTCGCTGATCCTGCTCTACGACAACGAGTCGTACGCGAATACGGACATCCAGCTGTCGGGCATGACCCCGTACGGCGCCAACACGACGTTCAGTCCGCCCGGCAAGGTGAAGCGCCTGATCCACACGCGCTGGAAGAAGAACATGGCGGGGATGATGGCCGCCGGGCATCCGGAGTGCCGCTACGTGGCCACCGTCTGCGCCTCCTACGCGGTCGAGATGATGAACAAGGTCCGCCGCGCGCTGACCATCGGCGGCCCGACCTTCATCCACTCGCTCGACCCGTGCCCGAAGGGCTGGGACTACGATCCGATGCTCTCGCACGAGCTGGGCGAGCTGGCGATCGAGACGGGCCTGTTCCCGCTCTACGAGATCGAGGACGGCGTGCTCAAGTACTACGGCAAGACGAAGGCGATCGTGGACGGTCGCGCGCGCAAGCCGGTCCGCGAGTATCTTCTCAAGCAGGGGCGCTTCGCCCACTTCACCGAGGAGGACCTGGGGTACTTCCAGGCCAAGGTCGACGAGATGTGGGACAAATGGGAGATGCCGGGCGTGATTCCCTTCAGACGGCTGGACGTCGCGCACGCGGCGCTGGACGTGAAATAATTTTCGGGTGCCGGTGAGCGGCTCACCGGTGAGGTGACGGGGCCAGACGCCAGTGGCGTCTGGCCCCGTTTTGTTTTTCGGCTGCCGCGCTGCGTTGCACGCTCGCCCACGCGGAGCAGTGAGGGCGCGCTCTCACCGTCGAGAGGAGGCGTTGATGGTCAACGCGTTGAAATACGGCCTGCTGCTGCTGCTCGCCAGTCCGCTTGCGCTCGCCTCGCCGGCCGCCGCCTGGGAGCCGACGAAGCCGATCGAGTTCATCGTCCCGGCCGGGACCGGAGGCGGGGCCGATCAGATGGCACGCCTCATCCACGGGATCGCGGAGAAGCACCGCCTGGCGCCGCGGCCGATCATCGTCGTGAACAAGTCGGGCGGCGCCGGCGCCGAGGGGTTCTTGCACGTCAAGGCCAAGAAGGGCGACGCGCACACCATCATCATCACGCTATCGAACCTCTTCACCACGCCGCTGCACACCGGCGTGCCGTTCACCTGGCGTGACCTCACCCCGGTCGCCCGGCTCGCGCTGGACGAGTTCGTCCTCTGGGTGAACGCGGAGACGCCGTACAAGACGGCGCGCGAGTATCTCGACGCGGTGAAGGCCAAAGGCGGCAGCATGAAGATGGGGGGCACCGGCTCCGCGCAGGAGGATCAGATCATCACGATCCTCGTCGAGCAGTCCCAGGGCGTGAAGTTCACCTACGTGCCGTTCAAGGGCGGCGGCGAGGTGTGCGTGAACCTCGTCGGCAAGCACATCGACTCGACCGTGAACAATCCGATCGAGTGCGTCAGTCACTGGAAGGCCAACCGTGTGCGGCCGCTGGCGGTGTTCGACGCCGAGCGGCTCGCCGTCGGCGAATGGAAAGACATCCCGACCGTCAAAGAGGCGCTCGGCGTGG
The DNA here is from genome assembly GCA_036265915.1 of Candidatus Methylomirabilota bacterium. Classification (GTDB taxonomy): domain Bacteria; phylum Methylomirabilota; class Methylomirabilia; order Rokubacteriales; family CSP1-6; genus AR12. Next base: position 126,316 of record DATAOC010000029.1, read on the forward strand.
ATCTGCAGTACCTGATGCTGCGCGGCATCTTCGGCGCCCCCGACATGCCGAAGGAGGCGGTCGACTGGTACGTCGGCTTCCTGCGCAAGGTCACCGAGACGCCGGAGTGGAAGAAGTACATGGAGGAGGGCGCGCTGAAACCGGCGTTCCTGACCGGGCCCGAGTACGTGAAGTGGGTCGAGCAGAACGAGGCGTTGCACAAGGACCTCATGACGAAGGGCGGATTGCTCAAGAAATGACGCGGACGATCGACCTGGTGACGGCCGGGGCGTTGCTCGTCGTCGGCCTCGTCGTCGTTGGCGACTCGCTGCGCCTCGGGGCCGGCTGGGGAAGCGACGGTCCGCAGAGCGGATTCTTCCCGTTCTGGCTCGGCACCGTGCTCGGGTTGACGGCGTGCGCGCTCCTCGTGCAGGCGTGGCGCCGCGCCGCCACCACCCGATTCGTCAGCCGTGAGCGGCTGAAGCCGGTCCTCATCGTCCTCGTGCCGGCGATCGGGCTGGTCCTGCTGACGCATCTCATCGGCTTCTACGTCGCGTCCGCGCTGTACCTCGGCGTCTACATGCGCGCCGTGGGCGCGCACCGCTGGTCCACCGTCATCCTCCTCGCCGTCGGCATCCCGGTGGCCACGTTCATCATCTTCGAGCAATGGTTCCTCGTCCCCATGCCGAAGGGACCGCTCGAGGCCTGGCTCGGCTACTGACGTGGGCATCGAGAACCTGTTCCTGGGATTTCAGGTCGCCATCACCCCCTTCAACTTGCTCATGGCCGTGGTCGGCATCACGCTCGGCACGATCATCGGCGTCTTGCCCGGTCTCGGCGGCGCCAACGGCGTGGCCATCCTGCTGCCGCTCACGTTCACGATGCCGCCGACGTCGGCCATCATCCTGCTCACGTCGCTGTACTGGGGCGCGCTCTTCGGCGGCGCGATCACGTCGATCCTCTTCAACATTCCCGGCGAGCCGTGGTCGGTGGCGACGACCTTCGACGGCTATCCGCTGGCGCGACAGGGGCGGGGGGGGCAGGCGCTCACCGCCGCCTTCACCTCCTCGTTCGTGGGCGCCCTGTTCTCCATCATCCTGATCACGCTGTTCGCCCCGGTGCTGGCGGAGGTCGCGCTCAAGTTCGGGCCGCCGGAGTTCTTCGCAATCCAGCTGCTGACATTCTCGAGCTTCATCGGGCTCGGCGGCGGCGACCCGCTCAAGTCGCTCGTGTCCGTCCTGCTCGGCTTCATCCTGGCCGCGGTCGGCCTCGACATCGTCACCGGCCAGCTGCGGCTGACGTTCGGCGTGACCGACCTCATGAAGGGCTTCGACTTCATCATCGCGGTCATCGGCCTGTTCGGCATCGGCGAGATCTTGTTGTCGGTCGAGGAGGGGCTCACCTTTCGAGGCGCCGCCACCGGCATGAACCTGGGCGTGGTGCTCGACACCTGGAAGATCCTGCCGCGCTACTACCGGACGTTCGTCCGCGGCTCGTTCATCGGGTTCTGGATGGGCTTCAAGCCGGGAGGCGCGACGCCGGCCTCGTTCATGAGCTACGCGTTCGCCAAGCGCTTCAGCAAGCATCCGGACCGGTTCGGCCACGGCGAGCTGGAGGGCGTGGTGGCGCCCGAGACCGCCGCGCACTCGGCCGGCGTGGCCGCGATGCTGCCGATGCTGACGCTCGGCATTCCCGGCTCGCCCACGGCCGCCGTCATGCTGGGCGGCCTCATCATCTGGGGACTGCAGCCCGGGCCGCTGCTGTTCACGGAAAAGCCGGACTTCGTGTGGGGCCTCATCGCGAGCATGTACACGGGTAACATCATCGGCGTGCTGATGGTGCTGGCCTTCGTCCCGTTCTTCGCCGCGATCCTGAAGATTCCGTTCGCGATCCTCACCCCGTTGATCGTCGTCGTGTGCGCGATCGGCGCCTACGCGGTCCACTCCAGCATGATCGACGTCTGGTACATGCTGATCTTCGGCGTGATCGGCTACGTGTTCAAGAAGCTGGACTATCCGCTGGCGCCGCTCGTGCTGGCGCTCGTGCTCGGCGATCTGGCGGAGAACGCGCTGCGGCAGAGCCTCATCATGTCGCAGGGCTCGCTCGGCGTCTTCGTGACCCGTCCGATCGCCGGCGCCATCACGGCTGTCGCGCTATTCTTCCTGCTCATGCCGGTCCTCACCCCGTGGTGGCGCCGCTACCGTGCGGTGCCGGCGGCGCCTGCCGCCCGCCGGGAGCGCTGACCGTGGCCGAGGACCTCCGCCGCCGCGGCGACGACGCGATGGGCATCGCCCCGATCAAGTCCACCCGCATCTATCAGGAGATCGTGCGGCAGGTGAAGGCGATGATCGCCGAGGGCCGCCTCAAGAGCGGTGACCAGCTGCCGCCCGAGCGCGATCTGGCCGAGAAGTTCGTCGTCAGCCGCACCTCGGTGCGTGAGGCCCTGCGCGCACTCGAGAGCCTCGGGCTGGTGGAGATCAGGCCAGGCGAGGGCACGTTCGTGCGCGAGGTCTCGGTCGAATCGCTGATCGAGCCGCTCGCCCTCGTGATGCTCTCCCAGCGGGAGGCGATCAGCGAGCTGTTCGAGGCGCGCCGGATGATCGAGCCGGCGCTCGCTGCGCTGGCGGCGCGGCGGGCCACGCCGGAGGACGTCCACGAGATGGAGCGCATCCTCGAGGCGCAGGCCAAGGAAGTCGCGGCCGGCCGCACCGGTCTCGAGCAGGATGCGGAGTTCCATGCGGCCGTGGGCGCCGCCGCACACAATCGGGCCATCACGCGCATCGCGCACGCCGTGATGGATCTGCTGCGCCAGAGTCGCGAGGACTCGCTCAACACGCCGGGACGTCCGGAGCGCTCGCACAACGACCATCGCCGCCTGCTCGCCGCCATCCGCGCGCGCGACGAGGCAGCCGCCCGCCACGCCATGACTGACCATCTCGAGGCCGTGGAAGCGCTGGTGCTCGGCAAGAGCGTGCCTTGACGGCCCTCGGGCCGGCCGGTAAACTCGGACAACGATGAGCGCCACGTCGCGGATTCTGCCGCTCGGGCTAATTCTGGGGCTGCGAGGCCTGCCCGGAGCGTCCGCGACCTAGACCGCGCGGAGCGCCACGGGCAGGAGCACCGCCCGTGGCATCGAATCGAATCGGGGCCACGGGTGGAGCGACCCGTGGCCCTTTGCTTTTCCGGAGGGGGGCAGTGATGTCGGTGCAATTGACAGGCGTGCGGGATATCCAATAGAATCGAAAGACTTTTTTGGCCATCCCGACGCGGAGACCATGAGCCCATGACGAAATACGTCTACTCCTTCGGAGGCGGCAAGGCAGAAGGCTCGTCGGTGATGCGCAACCTTCTCGGCGGCAAAGGCTGCGAGCTGGCCGAGATGACGAACCTCGGAATTCCCGTCCCTCCCGGCTTCACCATCACCACCCAGGCGTGGGCCGCCTACAACCGCGGCGACCGCGTCTTCCCCGACGGCATGATGGAGCAGGTCGCGGCCGCCCTCGAGAAGCTCGAGCAGGACGCGGGACTCGTGCTCGGCGACCCCAAGCGGCCGCTGCTCGTCTCCGTGCGGTCCGGCGCGCGGGTCTCGATGCCAGGCATGATGGAGACCGTCCTCAACCTCGGCCTCAACGACGAGACGGTCGAGGGCCTCGCCGCGTGGACGCGCAACGAGCGATTCGCGTGGGACTGCTATCGCCGGTTCATCACGATGTTCGGCGACGTCGTGCTCGGCATCCGCCGCGAGGCGTTCGACGAGCACCTGACGACGCTGAAGGCTCGCATCGGCGTCGCGACGGATCCCGAGGTCCCCGCCGTGGAGCTGCGCAAGCTGACGCAGACCTACAAGGACGTGGTCGCGTCCCGCATCAACGCGCCCTTCCCCCAGGACCCGCGCGAGCAGCTGGAGCTCGCGGTGCGCGCCGTGTTCGATTCCTGGTACGGCAAGAAGGCGATCGAGTATCGCCGCATCAACAACATCCCGGGCGACTGGGGCACGGCGGTCACCGTGATGTCGATGGTGTTCGGCAACCTCGGCGACACCTCGGGCACCGGTGTCGGCTTCACGCGCGACCCGCGCACCGGCGAGCGACACTTCTACGCCGAGTTCCTCGCCAACGCCCAGGGCGAGGACGTCGTGGCCGGCATCCGCACCCCTGAGCACATCGACGATCTCAAGCGCCGCATGCCCGAGATCTACGACGAGCTTTTCGCGATCGCGGGCCGGCTCGAGCGCCACTACAAGGACATGCAGGACATCGAGTTCACGATCCAGGAGGGCAAGCTCTACCTGCTCCAGACGCGAGCGGGCAAGCGCTCGGCGGCGGCCGCGGTGAAGGTGGCCGTCGACCTCGTGCACGAGGCGGTCATCGACCAGCACACCGCGCTCCTGCGCGTGAACCCGCGCGACCTGGCGCGCCTCTTCGTGCCGCTGCTCGATCCGCGCGACAAGCAGGCGGCCATCGAGCACGGGCGCCTTCTCGCGCGCGGCCTGCCCGCCGCGCCCGGGGGCGCCGTCGGCCAGGTCGTGTTCGAGGCGGACCGCGCGGTCGAGCTGGCGAAGAACGGCCAGCACGTCATCCTCGTCCGGCCCGAGACCTCGCCCGAAGACGTGGCGGGGATGTACGCGGCCGAGGGCATCGTGACCGCGCGCGGGGGCCGGACCTCGCATGCCGCCGTCGTGGCGGTCGGGATGGGCAAGCCCTGTATCGTCGGCGCCGGCGACATCGTCGTCCACGAGGAGCGGCGCGTGTTCGAGGCCGGCGGCCGCATCGTGCGCGAGGGCGACGTGATCGCCATCGACGGCGAGACGGGCGAGGTCATCCTCGACGAGCTCGGCCGCACCGAGCCGCAGGTGAGCGGGGCCGCGCAGGAGTTTCTGGCCTGGGCCGATCGCTACCGCACGCTCGGCGTGCGCGCGAATGCCGACACGCCGGCGGACGCCACGCGGGCGCGCGAGTTCGGCGCCGAAGGCATCGGCCTCGTCCGCACGGAGCACATGTTCTTCGCCCCCGAGCGGATCTCCATCGTGCGCGAGATGATCATGGCCGCCGATACCGTCTCGCGGCGCGCCGCCGTCCAGAAGCTGCTGCCGTTCCAGCGCGAGGACTTCGTCGGCATCTTTCGCGCCATGGAAGGACTGCCGGTCACGATTCGCCTGCTCGACCCGCCGCTCCACGAGTTCCTCGCGAACCCCAAGGAGTATCGCGAGATGCTGGAGGAGCGCGCGCGGCTGGAGGCGCTGAACATCAACCCCGCGCGCAAGGCCGCCCTCGACGAGAAGCTGGCGAAGATCGACGCCCTGCGCGAGGCCAATCCAATGCTCGGTCACCGCGGTTGCCGGCTCGGAATCACGTCGCCCGAGATCTACGCCATGCAGGTGCGCGCCATCATGGAGGCCGCCTGCACGGTGGCTGAGCAGGGACTGCGTGTGGAGCCCGAGATCATGATCCCGCTCACCGGCACCGTCGGCGAGATGACGCTGACGTACAACAACACGAAGAAGGTCGCCGACGCCGTGCTCGTCGAGATGGGGGTGCCCGTCAAGTACTCGGTCGGCACGATGATCGAGGTCCCGCGGGCCGCCCTCATCGCGGACAAGATCGCGCAGGACGCCGAGTTCTTCTCGTTCGGGACGAACGACCTGACGCAGATGACGTTCGGGTACAGCCGCGACGACGTCGCCAAGTTCCTGCCCGAGTATCTGCAGAAGGGACTCTTGCCGCACGATCCGTTCTCCGTGCTCGACCAGGAGGGCGTCGGCGAGCTGGTGCGGATCGGCATCGAGCGGGGTCGGCGCGTCCGCCCCGATCTGAAGATCGGGATCTGTGGCGAGCACGGCGGCGAGCCGTCGTCCGTCGAGTTCTGCCACAAGGTCGGGATGACGTACGTGTCCTGCTCACCATTCATGATTCCCATCGCGCGGCTGAGCGCCGCGCAGGCCCGACTCCGCGCGCGCGAAGCGTCCGCGGAGGGAGCGCCGAATGCGTAGGAGGCTGAAGTGAAACTGTCAGGGGCCAGGATCCTCCTGGAGTGTCTCAAGCGTGAAGGCGTCGATCTCATCTTCGGCCTTCCCGGTGGCGCCGTGCTGCCGATCTACGATGCGCTGTACGACTTCGAGGGGCTGCGCCACGTGCTCGTCCGTCAAGAGGCCGCCGCCGGCCACGCGGCGGAGGGCTATGCGCGTGCCACGGGACGCGTCGGCGTCTGCCTGGTGACCTCCGGCCCCGCCTGCACCAACCTCGTGACGGCGCTCCAGGACGCCATGATGGACTCCATTCCGATCGTCGCGTTCACCGGGCAGGTTCCGACGCACCTCATCGGCAACGACGCGTTCCAGGAGGCGGACAACGTCGGCATCACGCGCTCGTGCACCAAGCACAACTTCCTGGTGAAGGACGGCAAGGATCTGGGCCCGATCGTCCGCGAGGCGTTTCACATCGCCTCCACGGGCCGGCCCGGGCCCGTCCACGTCGACCTGCCCAAGGACATCCTGGTCAAGGAGGCCGAGCTCATCTGGCCCGAGAAGGTCGTGATGCGCTCCTACAACCCGAACTACGACGGGCACCCCGGCCAGATCAAGCGGGCCGCGCGCGCGATGGTGCGCGCCCGGCGTCCGGTCCTCTACGTCGGCGGGGGCGTCATCTCCTCCGACGCGCACGCAGAGCTGCGCACCCTCGCCGAGCTGACCCAGATTCCCGTCACCACCACGCTCATGGGGCTCGGCGCGTTTCCGTCGGAGCACCCGCTCAGCCTCGAGATGCTCGGGATGCACGGGACGTACTACGCCAACTTCGCCGTCCACCATTCCGACGTGCTCATCGCCGTCGGCGCGCGCTTCGACGACCGCGTGACGGGCAAGGTGGACGCGTTCGCGCCGGACGCCGAGATCATCCACATCGACATCGATCCGTCGTCGATCTCCAAGAACATCAAGGTCGACGTGCCGATCGTCGGCGATTGCCGGCGGGTGCTGACCGCGCTCATCGCGGCCGTGAAGGAGGAGCAGCGCGGAGAGGCGGCCGCCGCCGCCCGCGACGCCCGCAACGCCTGGCACGCCCAGATCGCCGAGTGGCGCGCCAAGCAGCCGCTGCGCTACGAGTGGAGCGACGAGGTCATCAAGCCCCAGTACGTCATCGAGGAGATCTCGCGGCAGACGCAGGGTGAGGCCATGGTGGTGACCGGCGTGGGCCAGCACCAGATGTGGGCGGCCCAGTACTACAAGTTCAAGCATCCGCGCGCGTGGTTCACGTCGGGCGGCCTCGGGACCATGGGGTATGGCCTGCCCACGGCCATGGGCGTGCAGGCCGCGCATCCGAGCCGTCAGGTCGTGAACATCGACGGCGACGGCTCGTTCGCGATGAACAGCCAGGAGCTCGCGACGTGCTTCACCGAGAAGCTGCCGGTGAAGACGGTCATCATCAACAACAGCGGCCACGGCATGGTGCGGCAGTGGCAGCGGATCATCTACAAGGAGCGCTACTGCGCCATCGATCTGCCGGGCATCCCCGACTGGGTCAAGCTCGCGGAGGCGTACGGCTGCATGGGCCTCCGGGTCACCAGACCCTCGGAGGTGCCGAGCGCGGTGGAGAAGATGCTCGCGACGCCGGCGCCGGTCATCCTCGATGTGTGCGTCGACAAGGACGAGTGCGTGTTTCCGATGGTGCCGGCGGGCGGGGCCAACACGGACATGATCCTCGCCCCGCCCTCCCGCGAGCTCCGCGAGAAGGCGGAGAAGTCGCAGACGGGATTCTGATGGACATATCCGCGCGTCCGAGCGATGGGGGGCTGGCGGCCGTCTCGGGGCCCCCAGCACGATCATGACGCTGAACGGCACCGAGCCGCGCAAGCACACGATCTCCGTGCTCGTGGAGAACAAGTTCGGCGTGCTCTCGCGCGTGGCCGGACTCTTTTCCGCGCGCGGCTACAACATCGAGAGCCTGTCGGTGGGCGAGACCCTCGACCCCAGCATCTCGCGCATGACGCTGGTCGTCTCCGGCGACGAGTTCGTCATCGAGCAGGTGATGAAGCAGCTGCACAAGCTGATCGACGTCATCAAGGTCAACGACCTCACGGATGACAGTCACGTCGAGCGGGAGCTCATGCTCATCCGCGTCAACGCCGAGCCGCAGCACCGGTCGGAGATCATGCGCACGGCCGACATCTTCCGCGCCAAGGTGGTCGACGTGACGCCGCTGTCGTTCGTGCTGGAGGCGACCGGCGACGAGGGCAAGCTCGAGGCGCTCATCGAGCTGCTGCGGCCGATGGGCATCCAGGAGATCGTGCGGACGGGCAAGGTGGCCATCTCGCGCGGGCCGAAGACGCGCAGTCGCAAGGCCGAGACCCCGAAGCCGCGCGCGCGCGTCGCCGACGACCCCCGCGTGGTCGGCTTCGCGGACTGACTCACCCCCAACCCAGGAAAGGACGCTCACGACGATGCCGGCGAAGATCTACTACGACCAGGACGCCGATCTCGGCCTGCTCAAGGGCAAGAGCATCGCGATCATCGGCTACGGCAGCCAGGGCCACGCTCACGCGCTGAACCTGAAGGACTCCGGCCAGAACGTGGTCGTCGGCCTGTACAAGGGCAGCAAGTCCTGGGCGCGCGCGGAGAAGGACGGCGTGAGGGTGACCACGGTGGCCGAGGCGGCCAAGATGAGCGACGTGGTCATGATCCTTCTGCCGGATCAGAGCCAGCGCCAGGTGTTCGAGGAGTCGATCAAGGGCGCGCTCGGCAAGGGCAAGATCCTGATGTTCGCGCATGGCTTCAACATTCACTTCAACCAGGTGGTGCCGCCGCCCGACGTCGACGTGACCATGATCGCGCCGAAGGCGCCGGGGCACGTCATGCGCGATCTCTTCACGCAGGGGCCCGGGGTGCCTGCGCTGGTCGCGGTCTATCAGGACGTCTCCGGCAAGGCGCGCGATCTGGCCCTGGCGTACGGGCGCGGCGTCGGGTGCACGCGGGCCGGCGTGATCGAGACCACGTTCAAGGAGGAGACGGAGACCGACCTGTTCGGTGAGCAGACGACGCTCTGCGGCGGCGTCTCGCACCTGATCAAGGCCGCCTTCGAGACGCTGGTCGAGGCCGGGTACCAGCCGGAGGTCGCCTACTTCGAGTGCATGCACGAGATGAAGCTGATCGTCGACCTGTTCTACCAGGGTGGCCTCGCGTACATGCGCTACTCCGTGTCCGACACCGCCGAGTACGGCGACTACACGCGCGGCCCCCGTGTGGTGAGCGAGCAGACGAAGGTCGAGATGAAGAAGATCCTGGGCGAGATCCAGTCCGGTCAGTTCGCGCGCGAGTGGGTGCTCGAGAATCAGGCGAACCGCGCCGGGTTCCTCGCCATGCGCCGCCGCGACGCCGATCACCAGATCGAGGAAGTCGGCAAGCGCCTGCGCTCGATGATGTCCTGGATCAAGCCGCCGAGGGAGTGATGGCCCGACGCATTCCGATCGCCAGGGAAGGCTGGCCGTTCGTCCTGGGGCCCGCGGTGGCCGCCCTGGGCCTGACGCTGCTTGGCCATCGGCGCCTCGCGCTGCCGTGCTGGGCCGCGTCGGCCGCCTCGCTGGGATTCTTTCGCGATCCCGATCGCGCCATCCCCCCGGTGGCGCACGGCGTGCTGGCGCCGGCCGACGGCCGCGTCACGTCGGTCGAGGACGCGGTGGACCCGTTCGTCGGTCCCGCCCGGCGCGTCTCGATCTTCCTCTCCCCCCTGGACGTTCACGTCAATCGCGCACCGATCGCCGGTCTCGTCACCGATACCGTGTACACGCCCGGCCGGTTTGTGGCCGCGTATGACCCGTCGGCAGGCGAGGTCAACGAGCGGTGTGCGGTCCGGATCCAGGGCGACGACGCGCGTGTGACCGTGGTTCAGGTCGCGGGCGTGGTGGCGCGCCGGATCGTCTGTCGTGTCGGCGCCGGCGACAAGCTGGCCGCCGGCGAGCGATTCGGGATGATTCGCTTCGGCTCGCGCACCGACTGCTACATGCCGAAGGGCACCGACGTGCGCGTCCACGTCGGCGACCGGGTCGTCGGCGGCGTCACGGTGATCGGCCTCCTGCGATGATCCCGCGCCGGCCGCACAAGCGGCTCCGGCGGCGTCCGTGGCAGGAGCTCCGTGACCGCCGGCGCAAGGGCATCTTCCTGCTGCCGAGCCTGCTCACCACCGGCAACCTGTTCTGCGGCTTCTTCGCCATGCTGCTCACCGTCGACGCGCGCTACGCGGAAGCGGCGCTCGCCATCTTCGTGGCCATGATCATGGACATGCTGGACGGCCGCGTCGCACGGCTGATGAAGGCGACCAGCCAGTTCGGGGTCGAGTACGACTCCCTGGCCGACGTGGTGTCCTTCGGCGTGGCGCCCGCGTTCCTGCTCTACGCCTTCGCGCTGCGCGATCTCGGGCGTCCGGCATGGTTTGCGGCGTTCCTGTTCACCATCTGCGGCGCGTTACGTCTGGCGCGGTTCAACGTCTTCACCGGCGTCATCGACAAGCGGTTCTTCGTCGGCCTGCCCATCCCGGCCGCGGCCGCCGTCGTGTGCGGCACCGTCATCTTCCTCCACGACGAGGAGCTGACCGTGTGGATGCGCGGCGCCATTGCCGTCATGACCTATCTGGTGGCGCTGCTGATGGTGTCGACGTTCCGCTACTGGAGCTTCAAGGAAGTCGACTGGGCGCGCCGGCGGCCGGTCCAGAGCCTGCTCATCGTCGTGCTGGCGGTGATGATCGTCGCCACCAAGCACGAGGTGTTTCTCTTCCTGGTATTCACGGGATACGCGCTCTCCGGTCCGATTCGCTGGCTGCTCTTCGGTCGCTCGCCGGCCGGCGGGGCGGCCAACGAGCCGTCGGGCAGGGAGCACGCGTGACAGGCCCCGCAAGGAGAACGACGTCCCGATGACGACCTACGCCATCGCAGTGCTGCCCGGTGACGGCATCGGGCAGGAAGTGACACCGGAGGCCGTCCGCGTGCTGGAGGCCGTCGCCCGTCGGGCGTCGATCGCGATCCGGTTCGAGCAGGCGCTCTGCGGTGGCGCCGCCATCGACGCCGCGGGCTCGCCGTTGCCGGACGTGTCCCTCGCCGTGTGCCGACGGGCCGACGCGATCCTCTTCGGGGCCGTGGGCGGCCCGAAATGGGACGCGCTGCCGCAGGAGCAGCGACCGGAGCGGGGACTATTGCGCCTGCGAAAGGAGCTGGACCTCTTCGCGAACCTCCGCCCCGCCACGTGCTTTCCGATGCTGGTGGACGCCTCGCCGCTCAAGCGATCAGTGGTCGAGGGCACCGACATCATGGTCATCCGCGAGCTCACCGGCGGGCTGTACTTCGGCGAGCCGCGCGGACGCGAGCGCCTGGCCGGCGGCGGCGAGCGAGGCGTGAACACCATGGTCTACACCACGGCCGAGATCGAGCGCGTCGCGCGCGTCGGGTTCGACGTGGCGCGCAAGCGCCGCAAGCGACTCGCGTCGGTCGACAAGGCCAACGTGCTGACCGTGTCGCAGCTCTGGCGCGAGACCGTCACGCGTGTCGGCGCCGAATATCCGGACGTCGCGCTGGAGCACGTGCTGGTGGACAACTGCGCCATGGCGCTCGTGCACAAGCCCACGCACTTCGACACGATCGTGACCGAGAACACCTTCGGTGACATCCTGTCGGATGAGGCGGCGATCCTGGCCGGGTCGATGGGCATGCTGCCGTCCGCCTCGCTGGGGCCGGTGGCCGCCGGCGGGCGGCAGTTCGGCCTCTACGAGCCGGTGCATGGCACCGCGCCCGACATCGCCGGCCGGGGGATCGCCAATCCGCTGGCCGCGATTTTGTCCGCCGCCCTCTTGCTGCGGTACTCTCTGAACATGAGCGAGCCGGCGGGCTGGATCGAGGCGGCCGTCCGCCGCGTGCTCGAAGCCGGATACCGCACGGCGGACATCGCCGTCGCCGGCGGCAAGAGCGTGGGGACGCGAGAGATGGCCGATCACGTGATCAAGGACATGGAGGGACACCGCTGATGGCGGCCGGGGTGACGGTGGCGGTGGTCGGCGCGACGGGCGCCGCGGGCGGAACAACCTTGCGCATCCTCGAGGAACGGAAGTTCCCCGTGCGCGAGCTGCGCGCGTTCGCCTCGGAGCGGTCGGTCGGCAAGACGGTCACCTTCAAGGGTGAGGCGGTCCGGATCCAGCGCATCGAGGCGGCGGCGTTCAAGGGCGTCGACATCGCGATCTGCGCCGCGGGCACCGCGCAGTCGAAGGAGTACTCGCCGATGATCGCGCGGGCCGGCGCGGTGGTGGTGGACAAGTCGAACGCGTTTCGCATGGATCCGCAGGTGCCGCTGGTGGTGCCCGAGATCAACGCGCAAGCCGCGAAGCACCATCGCGGCATCGTGGCCTCGCCGAACTGCACCACGATCGTCACCGTCATGCCGCTCAAGCCGCTGCACGACGCCGCGCGCCTGCGTCGCGTGGTCGTCAGCTCGTACCAGTCCGTCTCCGGCGCCGGCGTGGCCGGGATCGAGGACCTGCGTCAGCAGACGCAGGCGTGGGCCCGGGGCGAGGCCATGGTGCCGAGACATTTTGCGCACCAGATCGCTTTCAATCTCATCCCCGCCATCGACGCGTTCCGCCCCGACGGGTATACGGGCGAGGAGATCAAGCTCGTCAACGAGACGCGGAAGATCCTCGAGACGCCCGATCTCTTGATCGCGCCGACCACCGTGCGGGTGCCGGTCTTCACCTGTCACTCGGTGGCCGTGAACGCCGAGACCGACGTGAAGGTCACCGCCGACCGTGCGCGCGAGCTGTTTGCCCGCTTCCCCGGGCTCAAGGTCTGGGACGAGCCCGCCGAGCAGCGCTATCCGATGCCGATCGCCGTCGAGGGACAGGACGACTGCTGGGTGGGCCGCGTGCGCGAGGACCTCTCGCATCCCCGGGGTCTGAGCTTCTGGGTGGTGGGCGACCAGCTACGGAAGGGAGCGGCGACGAACGCCGTGCAGATCGCCGAGCTGCTGTTGCAGTCGTAGGCGAGCGTGTCGCTGCGTCAGCGCTATCATCGACGCTTCGGGTATCACGGTCGCTTCCATCTCGCGGTCGCCTTCACCATCTTCGTCGTCGCCTATGTCGCCGTGCCGCGCGTCGCGCATCTTCTCGAGTCGTTCGGCCGCTACAACCCGGTCGGCTACGAGCCGAAGGACTTCGACCGCGAGCGGTGGCTGCGCGAGCAGACGCCGGTCCTCGGCGGCCTCGACTGGGACACCGTCGTCGGCATCGTGCTGTTCCTCCTGGTGGCGGTGGTGTGGCTGACGTTCGTTCCCACGCGGTCGACACGCCGACGCAGCCCGTTTCCGTAGACGCCCGGCGCACCTTCGCCCTGGTGCTGGCGTACGACGGCACGGACTTCCACGGCTGGCAGGTCCAGCCCGACGCGCCGACCATTCAGGGCGCGCTGCTGGAGGCGGCGCGCCGATTCCTCGGCGACGACGCCCGGATCGTGGGCGCGAGTCGCACCGACGCCGGTGTCCACGCCCTCGGGCAGGTGGCGTCGCTCTCGCTCGCGCGTCGCGAGCTCGACGCGGCGGCGGTGCAGGGCGCGCTGAACGCCGCGCTGCCCGCCGCCATCCGCGTGCGCCACGTCGCGGAGGCGCCGGCCGGCTTCGACGCCCGACGCAGCGCCGCCGGCAAGCGCTACGCCTATGTCATCGACAATGCTCGGGTGGCGATGCCGTTGTGGCGCCGTGTCGCCTGGCACGTCGCAGCGCCGCTGGACGTCCCGGCCATGCGGGCGGCGGCGGCGGTGCTGTGCGGCGCGCACGACTTCAGCGCGTTCTGTGCCGCGCCCGGCCGCGAGGCGACTCCCGTGTGCCGCGTCCGCGGTCTGCACGTCATGCGCCGCCGCACGCGTGTTGCGGTGCTGATCTCCGCCGACCGCTTCCTCCACCACATGGTGCGCAACATCGTGGGCAGCCTGGTGGAGGTGGGACGCGGCGCGCGGTCGCCTGCCTGGCTCGCCGACGTGCTGCAGGCGCGTGACCGCACGCAGGCGGGGCCCACGGCGCCGGCGCAGGGCCTCGTGTTGGTCCGCGTCCGTTACCCGGGCTAGAATACGGGCGGAGTTCGATGCGCACGTATCTCAGCGTCCGCGGCGGTCGGAGCAGCGAAGTCGTCGGCGAGGTCGTCCGCGAGCAGCCGCTCACCGTGTACGTCAACGGCGAGAAGTTCCTGACCCTCCTGTGCTCTCCGATCGATCTCGAGGCGCTCGTCATCGGCTATCTGTGGATGGAGAAGGTCATCGCCGGCCGCGCCGACATCGTGGCCCTCGAGGTGTCCGCCGTCGACGGTCGGGCCGACGTCACCCTCGGCGGGCCGGTCACGCTGCCGAGCGAGCGAATCCTCACCTCCGGCTGTGGCGGCGGGATCACGTTCCGCATCGATCACCGATTGTTCCCGAGCTTGCACTCCGCGGTCACCGTGTCCGCCGGGCAGCTCGCGGACGGGATGAAGCAGCTGTTCCAGGCGGCCCAGCACTACCGTCGCTCGCGCGGCATCCACGGCGCCGCGCTCTTCGACGGCGAGCGCCTGTTGCTCGTGGCCGAGGATGTCGGCCGGCACAACGCCGTCGACAAGCTGAAGGGCCACGCCCTGCTGGAGGGCATCGACACGGTGGACCGCATCTTGTTATCGACCGGGCGGATCTCGTCCGAGATGCTGCTGAAGGCCGTGCGGATGGGCGTGCCCGTCGTCGCCTCCCGGACCTCGCCCACGGAGATGGCGGTTGCCCTCGCCGAGCAGCTGAACGTGACGGTGTGCGGCTACGTGCGGCCGGACGCGCTGAACCTCTACGCCGGAAGCGGGCTCGCGCTGGAGCCGCTAAGCGTGCGGCCATGAGCGCCGACGACCCGGTCGAGTCCGCCGCCGAGCGCGCCTTCAAGCGACGCTTCGGCGGCAAGGACAAGGGCCGCAACAAGCGCGACGACTACGCGCTCGATCTCTTCCGCGAGGCGGCCGCGTACCTCGACGACACGCATCGCGTGAACGGCATCCTCCGCGAGCTGGGTAAGCTCTACAACCCCGTGGCCGATGCGCCGATCGTCGGCCTGGACACCCGCCGCCGGATCGTCGAGTGCCTCCAGGCCGGAGACCGGGCGACCGCCACCGCCCTCCTGGACGAGTGCCGCAACCGGTATGCTCCCGTGGACACAGGGGACGCCGGCGCGGAGTGGAAAATTTCACAAGATTAAGCAGTTGTCGGACGTGCAAACTTGACTTCGTGGTCTGACCGCTACTAAAGTTCCGTTCAGCCTCACCGGCCTTTCCAGGCCGCCTCAGGGGCGAGGGAGGCAGGCTGATGGGCTTCACGACATCGCTGCAGCAGGATCGCCACATCGTCGTGTCCGTCGATCGATCTTCCGGGACCGTGCGGATCAAAAGCGCTGCCGAGACGTGCACCGATCTGTCCTGCTCGGAGCAGACGCTCGTGGTCAGCGACGAGGGCACGCACGCCGATCTCAGCCGGCTCAATGCCGGCGACATCGTGCGCCTCGAAGGACACGCCCTGCGGCCGCAGCGCATCGTCGTGGTGCGTCGCGTCTGGGACGAACTATCCAGTCCGGAGTGGTGAGCCGAACGCTCGTCGTCACGCCAGATCACGGCGCAGTCGGCCGTCGGGGAGGAACGCCATGAGCTTGTCCCGTCGTGACTTCATGAAGTACGGAGGCGCCACCGCGACCGGCGCCGCCCTCGGCGGCGGCGTGGACCTGGCGCCGGTGCAGGCGGCGGCCGTGTCGCTCAAGATCAAGGAGGCGAAGGCCTTCGCCGGCGTGTGTCCGTACTGCGCGGTGGGCTGCGGTCAGCTCATCTACGCCAAGGACAACCGGATCATCGACATCGAGGGCAACCCGGACACGCCGCACACGCTGGGACGGCTCTGTCCGAAGGGCGCGGCGACCATCCAGCTGTCGAACAACCCGCTACGACCCACGAAGGCGCTGTACCGCGCGCCGGGCTCGGACCACTGGGAAGAGAAGCCGATCGCGTGGATGTACGACGAGATCGCCAGGCGTTACTACGACACGCGCGAGCGGTATTTCATCGAGAAGGAGAAGGACAAGGACGGCAAGGACGTCGTGGTGAACCGGCTGGACGCGATCGCCTCGCTCGGCTCGGCCTGCATCGACAACGAGGAATGCTATCTCCTGTCGAAGCTGAACCGGACGCTCGGCATCGTCTATCACGAGCACCAGGCCAGGGTCTGACACAGCGCCACGGTCCCAGCTTTGGGGACCACGTTCGGTCGGGGAGCGATGACGACGAACCTGATCGACATCCAGAACACGGATGTCATCATGATCACGTCGAACATGGCCGAGAACCACCCGGTGGGCTTCCAGTGGGTGATGAAGGCCAAGGAGCGCGGAGCGAAGATCATCCACGTCGATCCGCGCTACACGCGGACCAGCGCGGCCGCCGACATCCACGTGCCGCTGCGCTCGGGCACCAACATCGCGTTCTTCGGCGGCCTCATGCGCTACGCGATGGAACAGAACCTCTACTTCAAGGACTACGTCGTCCACTACACCAACGCGCCGTTTCTGATCGATCCGGCCTTCAAGACGGCCACGGACCTGGCCGGGCTCTTCACGGGCTGGGACGAGGCGAAGAAGTCGTACGACCGCGGCAGCTGGAAATACCAGCTCGACGGCGAGGGCAACCCGAAGCGGGATCCCACGCTGAAGGACCCGAACACGGTGTTCCAGCTCCTGCGGCGGCACTACAGCCGCTACACGCCGGAGATGGTCGAGCGCGTGTGCGGCATCCCGCGCGCGAAGTTCGAGGAGGTTGCCCGGCTGTTCTGCTCCACCTCGGGCCCCGACAAGACGGGGACGGTGACCTATGCGCTGAACCTCACCCAGCACACCAACGGCGTGGAGAACATCCGCGCGCTGTGCATGCTGCAGCTGCTGCTCGGCAACATCGGCCGCCCCGGCGGCGGCATCGTCGCGCTCCGCGGCCACGCCAACGTGCAGGGGGCGACGGATCTGGAGCTGCTCTACCACGAGCTGCCCGGCTATCTCGCCATGCCGCTGCGTGACGCGCATCCGGATCTCAAGACCTACCTCGAGAAGGAGACGCCGAAGGGCGGCTTCTGGGTCAACAAGCCGAAGTTCATGGTCAGTCTGCTGAAGGCGTTCTACGGTGACGCGGCGACGGCCGGCAACGAGTACGGCTATCAGTGGCTGCCCAAGCGCGCCTCGGCCGACGCCTACAGCCACCAGCACATCTTCGCGGACATGTACGCCGGCACCATCAAGGGCTTCCTCGCGGACGGCCAGAACCCCGCCGTGGGCGGGCCGAACGCCAAGCTGGCGCGGGCGGCCATGCAACGGCTCGACTGGCTCGTGGTCGTCGACATCTTCCTCACCGAGACGGCCGAGATGTGGAAGGCGCCCGGCACGGATCCGAAGGACGTGAAGACGGAGGTCTTCTACATTCCAGCGGCGCCGGCGGCGGAGAAGGACGGCAGTCTCACCAATACCATGCGCCTGATCCAGTGGCACGAGCAGGCGGTGACGCCGCCCGGCGACGTGCAGACCGACGCCCAGTTCTTCTGCACGCTGGGCCACCGGCTGCAGAAGATGTACGCCGGCTCGAAGAAGGAGCGGGACCGCGGTTTCCTCGCCGCGAGCTTCACGTACGGCGAGAAGCCCGACCATCCCGAGATGGTGCAGGTCCTGAAGGAGATCAACGGCTTCGCGACCGAGGACATCACCGACAAGGACGGCAAGGTCGTCTACAAGAAGGGGCAGGCCATCGCGTCGTTCGCGCACCTGACCGACGACGGCAAGACGGCCTCCGGCTGCTGGATCTACACGGGCGTCACCGTCGAGACGGACGGCAAGCTCGTGAACCGCGCGGCCGGGCGCAAGCCGGCCGAGGCCAATGATTACCTGGCGCACGGCTGGGGCTTCGCGTGGCCGGCCAACCGCCGCATCCTCTACAACCGCGCCGCCGCCGACCTCAACGGCAAGCCGTGGAGCGAGCGGAAGAAGCTGATCTGGTGGGATCCCGCGGCGCCGGGGCAGAAGCCCGAGGACAAGCCCGGGAAGTGGGTCGGCCTCGACGTTCCCGACTTCAACGCGTTTCTGGCGCCGGACGCGAAGAACGGCGACAAGCCGTTCATCATGCGCGCGGACCTCGTGGGCGGGCTGTTCGGGCCGCTCAACGACGGGCCGTTCCCGGAGCACTACGAGCCGGTGGAGTCGCCCACGAAGAACCTGCTCTCCCGGCAGCAGAGCAATCCGGTCGCGAAGATCTGGAAGGTGGCGGATCAGAAGAACGAGCTGGCGCCGGTCGGCTCGCGCGACTACCCGTACGTGATCACCACCTACCGGCTCACGGAGCACCATCTGTCCGGCGTCATGTCGCGCTACCTGCCCATGCTCGCCGAGCTGCATTACGCGCACTTCGCCGAGATCAGTCACGAGCTGGCCAGGGAGCTCGGCATCGAGAACGGCGAAAAAGTCACGGTCACCAGCCCGCGCGGCAAGGTGCATCTGACGGCGATGGTGACGCACCGGATCAAACCCTTCCTCATCGACGGCAAGACGGTCCACCAGATCGGCGTGCCGTGGCACTGGGGCTGGAAGGGCGTTCCCGAGCTGCCCGGGAGCATGGGCGACATCACCAACGACCTCTCGGCAACCGTCGGCGATCCCAACGTCTACATCCAGGAGACGAAAGCCTTCGTCTGCAACGTGAAGAAGGGGGTGGTGTAGCCATGGCGCGCACGCTCGCGATGTTCACGGACACGTCGCTGTGCATCGGCTGCCGCGCGTGCCAGGTCGCCTGCAAGCAGTGGAACGAGCTCGGGCTCGAGCAGCCGGAGTGGACGGGCGGCTACCAGAACCACGCCCACTTCACGGACAAGACCTTCCGACTCGTGCGCTTCATCGAGGAGCCCAAGCCGAACGGGGATCTGGCGTGGCTGCTCATGTCCGACGTCTGCAAGCACTGCGCGCAGGCCGGCTGTCTCGAGGCCTGCCCGACCGGCGCCATCTACCGCACCGAGTACGGGACGGTGGACATCAACCAGGACGTTTGCAACGGCTGTCGCTACTGCGTGTCCTCGTGCCCGTTCGGTGTCGTCTCGTTCAACACGCAGACGGGGACGGCGCGAAAATGCACGTTCTGTAACGATCGCATCCACAATGGACTCGGACCGGCGTGCGCCAAGGCGTGCCCGACGGAGTCGATCCAGTTCGGATTCCGCGACGAGCTCGTGGCCAAGGCCGAGAAACGCGTCGAGACGCTGCGCGCCATGGGGTTCAAGGACGCCCAGCTGTACGGCGCGGACTCGAAAGGCTTCCTGGGCGGGCTGAACGCGTTCTTCCTGCTGCTGGCGAAGCCGGCGACGTACAACCTTCCCGACGATCCGAAGGTTCCCCAGCGCAATGTCGTCGTGGACTCGCTGCTGTCGATCGGCTCCGCGGTCGTCGTTGGCCTGGGGGCGCTGCTGGCGTTCCGCGAGCGCGGTGGAAGGGAGGACGCGTGATGCTGAAGGCGCCGGGCTGGGAGATGTCGATCGTCCTGTACTTCTTCCTGGGCGGGATCGCGGGCGGCTCGTACTTCACGGCGGCCATCGCCGACAATTTCGGCAGCCACCGCGACCGGGCGGTGGCGCGCGTCGGCTACCTGCTCTCGCTGCCGCTGGTCGCCGTCTGTGGTGTGCTGCTCATCATCGACCTCGGTGTTCCGTCGCGCTTCCTGAACATGATGCGCGTGCTGAAGTTCTGGGATCCGATGTCGGTCGGCGCGTGGGCGGTCGGAATCTTCGGGGCCTTCACCTTCGTGTCCTCGGTGCTGAGCTTCTCCACCTCCGAGTCGACGGCGGTGCTGCGCCGGCGGATCGGCCTCCTCGGCATGCTGTTCGGGTTCTTCCTCGCCAGCTACACCGGCGTCCTGCTCAGCAACACCGCGCTGCCGTTCTGGAGCGACGCGCGCCTGATGGGCGCCCTCTTCCTGGCCTCGGGCGCGTCCACGGGCATGGCGGCGGTGGCCCTGGTGATGTTCCTGACGCGAACGGGCGTCGGCGACGGGTGGCACAAGATCGAGCGCGCCGACCGCTATTCGATGATCATCGAGCTCGTCGTGCTGGCCGCGTTCGTCGCCCTGCTCGGCTCCGCCGCGCACCCGATCACGAGCGGGCATTTCGCGCCGCTGTTCTGGGGAGGTCTGGTCGGGCTCGGGCTGATCGTGCCGCTTCTCCTCAGCTTCGGCGGTCGTCGGGTTCGCGCGCTCGGCGTCGTGTCCGCGGTGCTCGTGCTGGTGGGCGGGTTCGTGCTCCGCTACGTGGTCGTGATGTCCCAGCATGGCTGAGTGACGCTCGATCTTCGGGCGGCGTGGGGCGAGATGCTCGAGCGCCGCCGGCCGCTGGCGGCGAGCCTGGCGCCGTACGGCGACGTTCTCGCGCGCTGGGCGGAGGCGGCTGACTCGCTGGCCGAGCGCCGGTGGAGCGCCGCCGAGTGTGCGGCGTCCTGGCGACGCGGCGCGCCGCTCACCGATGCGTTCCCCCCACCGCTCGACGCCGCCGACGTCGAGGACGCGCTCGGCGCGGCGATGGAACAGCTCGCTCGGCTGGATGCCGCGCGCGCGCCCGCGCTGCAGCGGCTCGCGGATGCCTGGGACGCGGGGGCGGTGGACGCGGCCGCGCTGCTGCCCCGGGCGGCCGTCATCGGTGCCCCCGCCACCGACGCCAGCGGTCTCGCGCCCGAGGTGGTGAGCTGGCTCGCGTGCGCGACGCTCCGGCCGTATCTGGACGCGTGGCTGACCGGCGCACGCGCACATCTCGAGGCCCAGGAATGGACGCGTGGCGTGTGCCCGTTCTGCGGCGCACCACCCGGATTCATCGATGTGATCGAGGGCGGCCACCGTCGCCTGGCGTGCCACTTCTGTGGCGGCGCCTGGACGTTCGCGCGGCTGCGCTGTCCGCTGTGCGACGCGGAAGGCACCGGCCCGCTCTATCGGCTGAAGGCCGAAGGCGCCGACGAGGGCTACGTCGTCTCGGGCTGTCGGAGCTGTCGCGGTTACCTGAAAGAGCTCGATCGGCGGGAGCGGTGGAACGGCGGCCCGCCGCTGCTCGAAGACTGGGCGACGCCGCATCTCGACGTGGTCGCGCGGCGCGAAGGCTACCGAAAGCCCGTGTCCGCGCTGCTCGATCTCCTCGCGTTCTGATCCCGCTCAGCGCATCGGGATTGTGGTAAACTCGCGGTGGATTTGACTTTTTGAGAATATGCACGCGTATCTCCTGAACGCCGCCGTCGTCGCCTACGCTTGCGCCACCGGCCTGGCGCTGGCCTACCTCGTCCAGCGCCAGGAAGTCGTCCACCGTCTGGCCGCGCTGGCGACGGCGACAGGATGGGCCGCGCACACGGTCGGTCTCGTCGTGGTGGCGGTCGAGACCGGCCGTCCGCCGCTCGGGACGCTATCGAACGCCGTGTCCGTCGCCGTGTGGGTCGTCGTGCTCCTCGAGATGATGGTCGAGCGGCAATCGGGCCTGAAGGTCCTCGGCGCGTTCGTCATGCCGGTCGTGCTCGTGCTCAGCCTCAAGTCCGCGGTGGGTCGTCCGACGACGCTGGCGCCCGCGCTCGGCAGCGCGTGGATCTGGGTTCACATCGCACTCGCGCTCGTCGGCATCGCCGCCTTCGTGCTCAACTTCGCCGGCGCCCTCATGTATCTCCTTCAGGAGCGTCAGATCCGCGCCAAGCGTCCCGGCCGCGTCTACTACCGCCTGCCGGCACTGGCGACGCTCGATCATCTGACGTACCGCACGCTGGCGCTCGGCTTTCCCTTCCTCACCGTCGGCCTCATCCTCGGCGCGCTGTGGGCGCGGACGTCGTGGGGCTCCGTGTTCGCGCCCGATCCGCTCGCCTTCTTTTCCGTGGTGGCGTGGCTGATCTACGCGGGCACGCTCGCGGGCCGCACCGCGGGCGGCTGGCACGGCCGGCGCGCGGCGTACTACGCGATCGTCGGCTTCGCGGCGCTCGTGCTCACGCTCGGCGCCGGGCTCTTCTTCCCCGGGATGCACGGGGCCTGATGGCGCTCTTCGCCGCCGGCCTCAGCCACAAGAACGCGCCCGTGGCGCTCCGGGAACAGCTCGCCGTCGACGAGGAGAAGCTACGCGAGCTCCTCCGTGACACCGTCGCCGGCGGTGCCCTGCGCGAGGCGGTGATCGTGTCGACGTGCAACCGGGTCGAGGTCTACGGCGTGGCCGACGTTCCCGGGCTCGCGCGTGCGGGCGTGTTCGCCCGGCTGTGCCGGCACCACGGTGTCGATCCGGCGGCGGTGGAGCCGCTGCTCTACAGCTACGAGGACGAGGATGCGATCCGCCACGCCTTCCGTGTGGCCGCGAGTCTCGATTCCATGATGATCGGCGAGCCGCAGATCCTGGGGCAGGTGAAGGAGGCGTTCGCGCTGGCGCAGTCGTGCGAGACGGTCGGGCCCGCCCTGCACACGCTGTTCACCCAGGCGTTCGCGGTCGCCAAGCGCGTGCGCAGCGAGACCGAGATCGCGCGCCACGCCGTCTCCGTGTCGTTCGCCGCGGTCGAGCTGGCGAAGAAGATCTTCGCCGGCCTCGCCCGTCGCGCCGTGCTGCTCGTGGGCGCCGGCGAGATGGGCGAGCTGGCCGCCCGGCACCTGCTCGAGCAGGGCGCCTTTCCGATCTACGTCGTGAACCGCACGCCGAGCCGTGCCCAGGAGCTGGCGCGGACACTCTCGGGCACCGCGCTGCCGTTCGAGGAGCTCGGCGCCGCCCTGGCCGCTGTCGACATCGTCATCACGTCCACCGGCGCGCCGGCGGCGATCGTCACCCGCGACATGGTGGCCCGGGCCATGCGCGAGCGCGGCGCTCGCCCGCTGTTCTTCATCGACATCGCGGTGCCCCGCGACGTCGAGGACGGGGTGGAGAGCCTCGAGGACGTCTACTGCTATGACATCGACGATCTCAAGCAGGTGGTCGACGCCAACATCCGCGAGCGGCTTCGCGAGGCGCAGCGCGCGGAGGCCCTGGTCGAGCGCGAGGTCGTGAAGTTCACGGCACGCCTCGGCGACGTCGAGGTCATCCCGACCATCGTGTCGCTCCGCGAGCGGCTGGAGGAGATCCGTCGCGGCGAGGTGCGCAAGACGCTCGCGCGACTGCCCGACGCGACACCGGAGACGCGGGCGGCCATCGAGGCGATGTCGGCCGCCATCGTGAACAAGGTCCTCCACGCACCGATCACCAAGCTGCGCGAGTCGTCACGCGCCGGCGCGCACCGCTCGTGGCTCGAGGTGGTCCACGAGCTGTTCGGGCTGGGGCGGCGCTCATGATCCGCCTGGCCACGCGCGCGAGCGAGCTCGCGCTGGCCCAAGCGCGCGCGGTCGCGGACGCCCTCTCGGCGCGCGGTGCCCGTGTCGAGGTCGTGCCCATGCGCACGGAAGGCGATCGGCTGGCGGACGCGCGGCTGGCCGCCGTCGGCGGCAAGGGGCTGTTCGTCCGCGAGATCGAGGCGGCCCTGCTGCGCGGCGACGCCGACGTGGCCGTGCACAGCCTCAAGGACCTCCCCGCCGAGCAGCCCGCCGGCCTGTGCCTCGCCGCGTTTCCCGAGCGCGCCGACGCGCGCGACGTGCTGGTGACGCGCGATGCCGTCCGCTTCTGCGACTTGTCGGCAGGGGCGGTGATCGGCACCTCGAGCCCTCGCCGATGCGCGCTGGTGCTCGGCGTGCGGCCCGATCTCACGGTCCAGCCGATCCGCGGCAACGTGGACACTCGCCTGCGCAAGCTGGAGCAGGGAGGCTTCGACGGCATCGTGCTGGCTGCAGCCGGCCTCGAGCGCCTGGGCATCACGCCGCCCCATGCCGAGCCGCTGTCCCCGGACGTCTTCGTCCCCGCGGTCGGGCAGGGCGTTCTCGCGGTCGAGGCGCGCGCCGACGATCGCGCCACGCTGGATGCCCTCCGCGCGCTCGATCACACGCCGACTCGCGTGTGCGCGCTGGCCGAGCGCGCGTTTCTCCGGCGCCTCGGTGCCTCGTGCGTGACGCCGATGGCCGCCCACGCCCGGACAGTGGCGGCAGGACGATTGCGGCTGGACGGCGTCGTGGCCAGCGAGGACGGGCGAACGGTGCTGCGCGAGTCCATGGAGGACGTGGCCGAGGCGGCGGGCGCGCTCGGCGTGCGGGTCGCCAACGCGCTGCTCGCGCGCGGGGCCGCGGACGTGGTGGCGCTCCGACCGGCGGAGGCCAGCCATGAGCGGTAGCCGGAACACGTCGCCGCGATCGTCATCGCGCCCGGCCCCGGCCCCGCGGCCACTGGCGGGGCGCACGATCGTCGTCACGCGCGCGGCGGCCCAGGCGCAGCGCTTCTCCGAGCTCCTCGCCGCCGCCGGCGCGCGCGTGGTCGAGGCGCCCGCCATCGTCATCGGCCCGCCGGCCTCGTGGGAGCCGCTCGACGCCGCGCTGCTGGCGCTCCCGACGTTCGCCTGGGTCGTGTTCACATCGACGAACGCCGTCCTCATGGTGGACCGCCGCCTGACAGCGCTCGGCCTCGCCTGGACGGCGATGTCCGGGCGGCGGGTGGCCGCCATCGGTCCGGCCACGGCGGACGCGCTGCGCGAGCACGGCGTGCACGTGGATCTGGTGCCCGCCGAGTACCGCGCGGAAGGGCTGGTGGCGCGCTTGCGCGCCGTGCTCGGCACCGGCGACCGCGTGCTGCTGCCGCGCGCCGCGCAGACGCGCGACGTGCTCGTGAACGACCTGCGCGCGCTCGGCGTGGAGGTGACGGAGGTGGCGGCGTACGCGACCCGCAAGGCCGACGGCGGGGCGGCACGGCTCGCCGACGCGCTGGCCGGCGGCGCCATCGACGCGGTGACGTTCACCAGCTCGTCCACCGCGCGCAACTTCGCCGAGGCGTTCAGCGACGACGAGCGGCGCGCGTGGCGCGGCCGCGTCGCGATCGCCTCGATCGGACCGATCACGGCCTCCACGGCCGCCGAGTACGGGCTCACCACCGACATCATGCCCGGCGAATACACGATTCCGGCGCTGGCGCGCGCCATCGCGGACTACTTCGCCCGCATTCCGAAGCGCCCCGCGCGCCGGGGCAGGAGGAGCGACTGATGGGTCACGGGTCGATTCGCCCCCGACGCCTGCGCGAGAAGCCGCTGGTGCGCCAGCTCGTGCGGGAGACGACGCTGTCGGCCGCCGACTTCGTCTATCCGCTGTTCGTCGTGCACGGGCGCGGCGTGCGCGAGCCGATCGGGTCGATGCCCGGCCAGTCGCGACTGTCCATCGACGAGCTGGTGAAGGAGTGCAAGGACGTGGCGGGCATGGGCATCCCGGCCGTGCTGCTGTTCGGCCTGCCGGCCCACAAGGATCCGCGCGGCTCGGAGGCCTATGCCGACGACGGCGTCGTGCAGCAGGCAGTGCGCGCCGTGAAGGACACCGTCCCCGACCTCCTCGTCGTCACGGACGTGTGCCTCTGCGAGTACACGAGCCACGGCCACTGCGGCATCGTCGAGGACGGCACCGTGCGCAACGATCCGACCGTCGAGCTGCTGGCGCGCACGGCCGTCTCGCACGCCGACGCCGGCGCGGACGTGATCGCGCCGTCGGACATGATGGACGGGCGGGTGGGTGCCATCCGCGAGGCCCTCGACGAGGCCGCCTTCGCCGACACGCCGATCATGGCGTACTCCGCCAAGTACGCCTCGGCGTTCTACGGGCCCTTCCGCGAGGCTGCGGACAGCACGCCGCAGTTCGGCGACCGGCGCGGCTATCAGATGGATCCGGCGAACGCGCAGGAGGCCATGCGCGAGATCGCGCTGGACCTCGACGAGGGCGCCGACATCGTGATGGTGAAGCCGGCGCTGCCGTACCTGGACGTCATCGCGCGCGCGCGCACGGAGTTCGGCGTGCCGCTGGCCGCGTACTCCGTCTCCGGCGAGTATGCGATG